>NZ_JABXWR010000001.1:739309-1478618 GCF_013377755.1 Methanofollis tationis | reverse complement strand
ACCGTGGAGGTGTTTGTCGCCGTATCGAAGGTCTGGTCGGTGAGCAGCACCTCGACGGTGTAGGTGACGTTCCTGTACTCGTGGTTGCCGACGCCGATGATCAGGGACTGCTCGGTCCCGGCAAAAAAGTCGGTCGGGTAGTCGGCGGCCTTCCCGCCTGATCCCAGGATGTAGAACTCGGTGAAGTGCTCGCCCTCTTTCGGGACGACGATCACGTAGACGGTCGTCACGATCGCGGCCGCGACGGCGAGGACCAGGACGACCGAGAGCGCCCGGTCGAGCCTTGAACTCTCCGCCGGGAAGAGTTCTGATCGCGCCTCTGCCGCCATGCTGGCGAACGGAACGAAAAAACGCTTTTCCGGCGGGAGTATGACCCGCCGCCAGTGTGCGGCGGCGAGCATTGCAAAGGTGAAGATCACAAGAGCGGTGAGGATCGGATCGAGCCTGATCCCCCAGGGCGTGTAGTTGAGGGCAAGCCCGATCAGGGGGACGACGGCGATCGATAGTCCGAAGGAGAGGGCGACCCGCTCGATACCGTCGAGGTCGTCTTTTGCCGGGAAAAGGGCGGCGATCAGGGCGTAGCCTGGAATGAAAAGGACCATGGGCAGGCCGAAGACCACCCGCAGGACGCTGGTGTTCAACACCGGGAGATAGACGCAGAGCACTGTCGCCACCGTCCAGAGGGCGATGGCGACGAGGTCCTTTGGCACGGCCCCGGGTTCGAGGGCCTCAACGATCACGGGCTTGTCTTCGCTCATGGCATCACAAAAAAATTCAGGGCATTTTTCTATACAGCAGACCGGCGGCTGCAACACCGCCGAGGGCGCACAGGAGGGAGAGGGGCGTTGCCACGGGGGTCGTCGCCGTTGCGGCGGCGGTCGTCTCTGTGGCGGTCGTCGTCCCGGCCGGGGCGGTGGTTGCTCCTGTCGTCACTGCCGTCGTCGTCTCTTCGCGGGGCATGACCAGGGCGTACTCTCCTGCGGCAGAGATCGATGTTGTGATGGTGTCGCCGTCGATCCGGCTCTGCAGGGGCTTCCAGGTCCCGCCGGTGTAGCCGAGTATGGTGTACGGCACCGTGCTGTCTATCTCGTCCGCGGTCATCGTGATGCTGAAGTCCGCGGAGGGGTTAAAGGTTGCGTCTGACGGCAGGATCGCGAACGGTCCGGCGAGGGCCGTCCATGCCTGGGGCACCGCCCGGTTGCTCACCATCACGGTGAGGTCGTCGGCGCCGGCGCCCGAGAGTGCACCGCGCTCAAAGGTCAGGACGGCCAGGCCGTCGAGGGAGGAGACGGTCAGGGTTTCGTCCGCGGCCGGGGTTGTGGTCGTTTCGCCGCCAGAGGAGGAACCGCCCGGCACGGTCGTCGTCGTGGGCGTCGCGGCCGGGACGGTGGCGACCAGGCTTCCGTCCACGTAGACCTTCACGTTGACACTGCCGCTGCCGAAGCCGTTCACGGTGAAGGTGACGTCCGCATCGGTGGCTCCGACCTTCTTGCCACTGAGGTCCATGGAGGACGTAATGGCTCCCGCTCCCTCGGCGCCCGATCCTTCGAGGGTGATATAGGTGATGAGCCCCTGTGGGATGTCCCCTGGCTGGTTTATGGTCACTATCCCGTTCTCTGCGTCCCCATAGATTGTCACGGCCCGACCGCCCATCCGCGCGCTGAAGTTCGCCGTCTTCACGTTCTCGGCCCGGATATCGATCTGGCCACCGGTGAGGGCGAAGGGTATCTGGAGGTTATTGGTGCTCAGAGAGTATTTTCCGCTGCTGTCGAGGGGGATCGAGGCCTCGACCCTGATCATAAAGGCACTCCCGTCAGGGAGGTCTTTGACCGAGACGGTGATCGGCGTGTTTTCCTGGATCGTGTCCGGCGCGATGGTGACGGTGGCGGCGGCGATCGGGGCGACGACTGCGATCAGCCCCAGGATCACTGCAAGCAACCGCCCGATTCTGGGCTCTTTCATGCACACTACTCTTGGTGGATACTATATCTCTTTTGTGGACTCTGCTGGTGGATCTCTCTCGTTTTTCCCGAATATCCGGGTTCAAATCATTTCATTGAGAATTGCGATTAACTCCTCCCTGCCATCAGATACTCGCTCCCGACTGCCCTCTTCCCCTCGCTGTTCAGCCGTTTCCTTCCTGAACCCCTGCATTTAGAGGGTTTTTTGGATTTTCTCGAGAGCTATCGCTCGGCAGCTTGCGCTTTGAGGGTAAGAAGTTGCCTGAAGTTGAAATTCATGCAGGAGAAGATGTTCTTGACGTGCACTCTGGCAACCGTCGTGACCATGAGGTGGCCTGCATGGAACACCCGCTTGATCACGGCAAACGGTCGTTCCACCAGCGATCGTGTTCTGCTGATGGCCTTGTTCCGCCGGTTCTCCTTGATGGAGAGGGGATGGTTGCGAACGGCCCGGTGCATGGTCTTGTCCATAGATGCCTGCGGTTTCACCCCAAAATAGCCTTTATCGCGATAGACCGTCTCACCTTCCCGGGAGAGATCGATCCTGCTGTCATGGAGTGACGCCGTGGTGGTCTCAATCCGGCGGATCAGCTGACTGTCCTTGTCGAGCAGGATGTGAAGTTTGTACCCGAACTGTGACTTCGAGCCCTTCTTGGCCCAGGTGCCGTCGCGGCTGCGCCGCGTCTCTGCCTGATCTCCCCGGGGCGTGCCGGCAGGAGCATGCCCGGGATCGGCGGTGATGAACGTCGCGTCCTGCATGACACCGCGTTTGATGGCGAGCCCTTGTACTTCGAGTTGCCGCTGGAACTCATCCCAGATCGCGGTATCCTTCCCGGTTTGCGCCAAGCGTTCCCGGAACAGCCAGACCGTCGACCGATCCGGAATGGTTTCCGGATATCCCAGGAAGTGACGGAACGAGATCCGGTCGGTCGCCTGACGCTCCAGTTCGGGGTCAGACAGGCCATACCACTGCTGAAGCACCAGCAGCCGGATCATCAGAACGACGTCATAGTTCGGACGGCCGCCTCGCCCCTCGGCGTTGGTGTAGAGGTCAGCAAGGAGAGGGCGGAAGGCATCCCAGTCGATCAGACCGCTGACCTCACCCAGCCGATCACCCAGAGCTGCAAGGCTGGCATATTCGTGGTGGATCGCGAAATTGGTAAACGTGCTCATGGGAAAAAGGTCGATCCGGGACTATAAAGTACTTTGGGTGAGGTGGGGTTGTTCGAAATTCTCTAGCGAAGTACTGAGCCCTGAACCCCGCCATCTGGGCCCTGGGCAGGGTCGGCGACGCCCGGGCGGTGAAGCCCCTGGTCGCGGTCATGAAGAACGGCGGCACCGAGTCCTGCCGGGGGATGGCGGCGGCGGCGCTCCTGCGACTCGGGTATCCCGGCGGGGTTGCGGCGGTGAAGAGCGCGCTCGGCCTGGAGGAGACGGTCCCCGGGGCGTTCGTCCTCGAAGAGGTGGAAGGGACCGGGTGAACTTTTTTTTCGTTTTTCGGGTGGGGGAAGAGGCCGCCGGGGTCGTAGCCGTGATCGAGAGGGAGAGCTCTTCTCTGTCTGGTGTGCCTGAGATACAGGGGCGGTCGTGTTCTATGTCAGGTGTACCTGACATACGGGGGACGATCGCGTTCTCAGTAAAGCGTACCTGACATACGGGGAAGGGGACACATTCTAAGTGACTGCTCCCCCTCCTCTCGTCGGGGGCATCCCGGGTTACCCCTGAGATTGCAGCCCCAATCTCATAATGTTGATCGCAGCGTTCTGGTCGCGATCCATCACCAACCCACAATGCGGGCAGGAATGTACACGATCAGAGAGCGTTTTTGCGACGATCATCCCACATCTGGAGCACATTTGAGACGTGTTTCTGGGGTTCACCAGGATCACGCGTGAGCCAGCATCCTCCGCTTTGCTCTCTGTGATCGTGATGAACATATTCCAGGCGACATCTGCAATGCTTTTTGCCAGATAGTGGTTTTTCTGCATATTTTTGACGTTTAGATCCTCAAACACAATCGTGCCAAAACGATCCACTAATTGACGGGAGATCTGGTGAGCAAAATTGAGCCGCCTGTTGGCGATCCGTTCGTGGACGTGTGCGACGATCTTCCGGGCTTTCTTCCGTTCTAGAGTGCCCTTCTCTGCCTTCGAGAGTTTCCTCTGTGCCTTCGCAAGGGCCTTCTCGTCGGTGCGGAAGAACCGCGGGTTTTCGATCTTCTCTCCGCTTGAGAGTGTGGCAAAAGACTCAAGCCCGACATCGATCCCGACTGTGGTCTCCTTCTGCGGTGCAGGCGTGGGATCGTACTCGACCGAGAAGCAGGCATACCACTTTCCGGTTGAAGACCGCCGGATTGTAAGGGTCTTGATCGTCCCTTCGACCGGACGGTGGAGAACGATCCTTACATCTCCGATCTTTGAGAGATGAAGACGATCGCCATCGAGTTTGAATCCATACTGCGGATACGTGATACTGTCGTATCGGCCTTTCCCCTTGAACCGCGGGTATCCCGGGTTCTCCCCTGCCTTCACCCGCCGGAAGTACGCTTTGAACGCAAGATCAACGCGCATCTGGACATTCTGAAGAACCTGAGAGTGAACCTGGTTTAGATCGGGTCGTTCCTTTTTCCATTGGGTCAGGATCTTGTTGGTTTCATAGAGAGAAATGGAATGCTGTTCCTGTTCCAACGCCTTTTTTCGCAATGCGAGCGTATCGTTATAGACCCATCGACACATCTCAAGCGTCTGCTCAAGGAGAAGAGCCTGAGACTTTGTGGGATAGAGTCGATACCGATATGCCTTAAGCATTGGGCGGTTATGTGTCTTAATACGTAATAATGGTGTCGGGGGACGGCATTCATCCCCCCACTGAAGTGGGGGCATTCTGCCTGTTTTCTTCGTAAAGCGTACCTGACATATTCACGGGGCTATATACCCTGAGCGCATATGATCAGGTGAGGAGAAATGATGAGCGAACGGGCAGGGACCCTTGTCCCGCAAAAAGGGGGGTACGCAGCATTCGTCCCGAAACCGCTGCCGCCGGAAGACCTGGACCTCGACGAGGGGCTGCTCCTCCTGCTCTCGAAGGCCGAAACCGCCCTTGCGCGGCTCGAATATCAGCCGTCAGAGTGCAAACGCCCTGGTGAATAAGTTTGAAGATGCCGGGATCCTGGTCGAGATCACGGGAAATCAGCGATATAAGAGGTACATCTTCAGCGATTATCTGCGCATTGTTCAGGAGGGGACGTAGAAGTAGGCGTCGCCTCCGGATCCCCTTCACTCACGCCGTTTTCTCCACCGTATACCGCAGGTGCACCCGCCCGCCCCTCACCGCCGTCGCCCCGATCAGCGCCAGCCCGACCGGGCGGTCCACCGACGCGAAGATCCTCTGCTGCCCGGCCCCAGCCACCACCGGGGTGACCACCAGGCTGATCTCGTCCGCGGCCCCGCACCGGATCAGGGCGTCGGTCAGGGTGGCCCCGCTGTCCGAGACGATCCGGGCGAAACCGAAACGCTCCTCGAGTTCCCGGACCGCCGCCGCCAGGTCCACCCGATCGGCCCCGCAGACGACGAACGGGTACTCCCGCTCCCGCAGGTAGGCGAGGTAGCCCTCAGGCGTCGTCTCCGAGACGAGCACCACGACGTCCTTGAGATGCTCCATCCCCCGGTAGAAGTGGAGCAGCCCGTTCAGGGCTCCCCGACTGTCCACGAAGACCCCGACCGGGCGGGGGTCGTCGGCACGCACCGGCGGGCGTTTGCGCTCGTCCGGGGTCTCGGGCCGGGTGATGTCCATGAACGTCTCGATCCCGCCGTCGTCGAGCCCACCAGGAGGGCGTCGGGGTGCAGGGAGAGGAGGAGTTCGTAGTGCAGCCCGATATCGATCTCGAATCCGGTAAAGGCGTTGTCCAGGCTGACCGTGGTGTGGATGATCGTCCGCGGAGACATGGAGGAAGATGCGGGTTTTTCCTATAAAACCGGTTCTTCGAGAAGGCATGCGGGCATACGCGATGCCTTCGATCCTCCCCGCAGAAAAACCAAATTGTTTATCTATCGAACAGGGAGATCGGTTACTCGATAAGGTTTTTCCAGGAACACTTCACCCCTCTCCGCTCGAAAAATCGGGAGGGGCCGACATGACGGGCAAAAGAGACCTTACCGCGAGAGCACCATCAACCACGCCGTCAGCGTCGCCCGTCCTCCTGGAAGATCTCCGCAAGATCATCGAAGAGACGCGACAGGGCGTAGCCGCGACGGTCAACGCCGCCCTGACCCTCCTCTACTGGCGTGTCGGCAGGCGGATCAACGACGAGATCCTCAAGGGCGAACGCGCCGAATACGGCGAGCAGATTATCTCCACTCTGTCAGGAAAGTTGATGGAAGAGTACGGGAAGGGTTTTTCGGAAAAAAGTCTGCGTCACATGCTTCGTTTTGCCGAGGCATTTCCCGATGAACAGATTGTCTCGGCACTGATGAGACAATTGAGCTGGACTCATTTCCTCTCGATCATCTATTTGCCTGATCCTCTTCAGCGCGATTTTTATGCCGAGATGTGCCGGATTGAAGGATGGAGCACTCGCGTTCTCCGGCAGAAGATCGCCTCCATGCTCTACGAGCGCACCGCACTCTCCAGAAAACCTGAGGAACTTGCCCGCACGGAACTTGACGCTCTGAGGGACAAAGACAGACTCACGCCCGATCTCGTCTTCCGCGATCCTTACTTCCTTGATTTTCTCGGGCTCACCGGGGCCTTTCAGGAGAAAGACCTGGAAGCCGCCATACTGCGGGAGATTGAAACGTTCATCCTGGAACTCGGCATCGGGTTCACCTTCGTTGCCCGGCAGAAGCGGATCACCGTCGACGGCGATGACTTTTACATCGACCTTCTCTTCTTCCATCGCCGTCTCCGCCGCCTTGTCGCCGTTGAACTCAAACTGGATACGTTTCGCCCAGAGCACAAGGGGCAGATGGAGTTCTACCTCCGCTGGCTGGATCGGTACGAGCGCCAGCCCGGCGAAGATTGTCCCATCGGGATGATTCTCTGCGCCGGCAAAAAGCAAGAGCAGATCGAACTGCTGGCGCTGGGCAACGCCGGCATCCATGTTGCCGGGTATCTGATGGAACTGCCACCGAGGGAACTTTTGCAGAAAAAACTGCACCGGGCAATTGTCCTGGCCAGAGAGAGGTTCGGGGAAGGGATCGAGAACGATCGCGTCTGAGCGTCGCAGAGAAGAGCAGGTTGCCGGGATCTTCTCTTCACCAATATCCGCTCATTCCGGCAGAAGGAACGCAGGCGCCGCACGTATCCCTCAGGCACCCGCCCCCGGTACCCCGCAAGGTGTTGAGGTGCCGAAGGCAAACCGCTGATTCTCACGCCAGCCCGACCGCCGTCCGGTGCATGATATCGGCCGCGTTTCGCAGCGCCCGCCCGGCGTCCCTGAGGTGGTGGTAGATCTCCCGTTTCCGCAGGGCCGCCATCGCGTCGTTCGTGTGCAGCAGGTCGGCCATGCCCATGATGTAGATGTCCTCGATCCGGTGTATCGCCGCGCGGGCCAGCCTGATCTGCTCCTCCAGTTCGGCGTTGTTCCGGTTCATCACCTTAACGCCGGCGGCGACACAGGCAGTCCCGGCGAGCAGGGCGTCGGCCATCCCGGCGATCGGGCCGTCGGGCTCAACACCGAATGCGTACATCTCCCGCGCCGTCTCGCCGGCGTAGTTCAGGATATAGTCGATCTGCCGCGAGATGCTGTAGATGTCCTGCCGGTCGAACGGCGTGGAGAAGGAGGTGATCAGTTTCTCCTCCAGGTCGTGGCGCATCCGGTCTGCCTCCTCCTCCAGATCCCCCAGTTTCGCCGGGTTCTGAAGTGGACGGGTCTGCAGCCAGTTCACGAACGTCTGCACGCCCACCTGGATATGGCCCGCCTGATCGGCAAGCATGCCCTCGAAATCGTATTCCCTCGGGAAGATGGAGCCGAAGAGGTCCAGCCGCCTTTTTTTTCCCTGATCTTTTGATGGATCTCCCATGACACGATCACGCTCCGGTGAAGAGTGAGATTACGAAATAGACCAGCGCCCCTGAGAGCGCCGTTCCTGGGATCGTCACCACCATGGCGGCGACGATATCTTTTCCGACCCGCCAGTGCACCCGCTGCGGGTTCTCCGCAGCCCCCACCCCGATCACCGAGGTGGTGATCACGTGCGTCGATGATATCGGGGCGCCCGCGAGGGTGGAGAGGGCGATCGTCGCCGCGGAGGAGACCTGGGAGTCGAAAGAATGGATCGGCTCGATCTTGAAGATCCGCCGCCCCAGGGTCCGCATGATCCGCCACCCGCCGCCGAGGGTCCCGAGGGCGAGGAGGACGGCGCACGTGAGCCGCGCCCAGAGGGGGACCTCGACGACCGCCGACTCGCCGGCGGCGAAGAGCACCAGGGCGATGATGCCGAGCTGTTTCTGGGAGTCGTTCGCCCCGTTGAAGAACGCCATCAGTGCGGCCGTGATCCTGTTCAGGCTGACGATCCTCCAGGTGACCGTTTTCTTTGCATTGCGGAGGAGGAGACGGGTCGTCCGGCGCATCAGGTAACTCACCGAAAACCCGACGAAGACCGAGGCGACGAAGAAGACGAGGATCTTCACCAGCCCGACCACTTCGGGCTGCGGCGCCAGGAGTTCTTCTATGCCCCAGTACACGCTTCCCATCCCGGCCGCCGCCATGCCGGCCCCGATCAGGCCGCCGATCAGGGCGTGCGTCGACGACGAGGGGAGGCCGTAGCTCCAGGTCGCAAGGTTCCAGAGGGTTGCGCTCAGGATGGCGGCCAGCAGCACCCACAGCGTCTGGACGCCGGGGTCGAGGGTGAGGAGGCCGGAGAGGGTGAAGGCAACGGCGCTTCCCCCGAGGACGGCGCCGAGAAACGACATCCCGGCCACCAGGACGATCCCCTTTTTCGGCGTCGCCGACCTGGAGGCGACGAGGGTGGCGGCCACGGAGCTGGCGTCCTGAAACCCGTTGGTAAAGGTGAAGGCGAATGCAAGAAGGATTGTGATCGCCGCAACGTCGAGCATACGCGTATCGTGTCTCCAGAAGGCCAGGGCAAGAGGCCCAATTGCCCAGATTTCATCTGGAGGGATAAATAGGTGCTCCCCGGTGCCGGGTCGGGAAAGGTTCATATCCCCCGCACCCGCAGAGGGGAGCATGTCGTACCGGCCGAGGATCACCGACGATAGCGTGCTGCGGCGGTGGATGGCCCTGGAGATCGGGCGGATCAACGAGGGGCTGGCGGCCGAACAGAAGAGCCTGGCCCGCCTGCTCGCGGAGGAGAACCCCGCGACGGTGACGAAGGCGGGCGGCGAGTATGCCTTCGACCGCGCGGTGATCCGGAGGCTCGGGGAGCGCCTCCCGGTCGGCCTCCACGACCGCCTCCGCCTCCCGGTCATCTTCCGGTTCACGCCCGACGTGAAGGAAAGCCTCTATCTCGCCGATCGAACGGCGCTGGAGGCCCTCCAGGCCCTGGGCGAGTTGAGCGAAATGCGGACGATGCAGAAGGGGCGGGCCTGGGTCTCGCGCGCGATCGTGTATGCGATGATGGAGGCCTACCCGACGGCGATCCAGATCGGGATGGGATGATCCCGGGAAAAAGGAGAGGGGTCAGCTCCCCTCGATCATCTCGGCGACGATCCCGCGGAAGCTCTCGCTCTCCTTGTTCAGGCGCTGGTTCGCGGCCTGCACTCCCCGCTCAGTCCCGATCCGCAGAAGCGACGACGCTGCCAGCTGCCGGCAGTACTCGCTCTTGTGGTCCAGGACGCGGATGAAGAAGTCGACCGCCCGCTCGTCGCCGGTCTGCTCCAGGGCCCAGAGGGCCGGGAGCTGCACCCGCCGCTCGCCTGTCCTGATTGTCTGGATCAGGGACTCGACCGCCGGGCCCCCGATCTCCCCGAGGCCCATCGCCGCCTTCCACTGGATGGCCTCGTTCTTGTGTTTGAGGGCCTTGATCAGCGGCTCGACCGCCTCGTCGCCCATCCGGGCCAGGGTCAGTGCGGCGCGGTTCCCCTCTTCTTCATGCGTCTCCAGGATCTCGACGAGGCCGTCGATATCGTGCTGCATCCGGAGTTCTTCGAGATCCGGTCGTTTCTTCAACAGTTCCATCTGTGCCATGGCTTTTCCCCCCGTAGCGGCTGCCTGTTGTCGATGAGAGATAAAGAAGATTTCCACCGGTAGAGACACAGGTGAGATCACAGGACGAGGTGTGCCATGAACACTGATCCCGAGATGTTTTGCCATATGCTCACGCTGCCACCCCGCCAGGATTTTTTGAAAATGTCATGGATAATGTCTCGGAAAAAACCACAATTTTTCACATAATCCACACATAGGAACATAAAATGCGGATTTACCGTGAATGGGTGAAAATGGCCAACAGCGGCGGGCGCCAGGCCCTGAGAAAAGGGGGGTTATTCCTCCACTTCAAAGACTTCGGCGTTGGGGGCGTTGTTCTTCACACTCTCGATACCCTTCAGGCAGGACTCCCTGGACTTGTAGGCCTGGCTGACGGCGATGATCTGGCCGTTGGATGCCTTCAGTCTGAACCTGTATCCTCCGACCTTGTCGTTGTACACCTCAAATTTTCCTTTCGGCATTGTTCCACCGAAGGTAAGGAGGAAGCCACAATATATAAATTTTATTATTTTATCCGGGAGTTTCTACAGCCCTTTTGTATCCGGCATGGCGGTTCCGGCGCCGCGGTCCCCTTCCGGCACCCCTATTACCGGCGGGAGCAAAGATCGATCGATGCACCTCACCTGTCCAGCCTGTGGCCGGGAATGGGAGTATGCCGGGAGCGCCGCCCGCCCCGTCTGCCCTTCATGCAAAAAACGGCTCGGCCCCGTTAAAAAAAAGACGGAGACGAGCGAGTTCGGGGTGTCGAAGCGCGAGTGCCACGACGCCCGCCCCTTTTATAGCCGGCGGATCTATGCCGGCCCGGTCGCGGAGACCCCCGCCCCGGACGCCGGGGGGGTCGTGCCGCCCGAACTCCTGGACACCGTGCTCTGCATGGACAGCCGGCGCATGGACCCGCTCCCTGACAACAGCGTCCACCTGATGGTGACCTCGCCGCCGTACAACGTGGGCAAGACCTACGACGACGACCTGGACCTGGAGGAGTACCTCGGCCTCCTGCGGGAGGTCTTCACCGAGACCTACCGCGTGCTTGTGCCGGGCGGACGGGCCTGCATCAACGTGGCGAACGTGGGCCGGAAGCCCTACATCCCGTATCACAGCCATATCATCGGGCTGATGAACGAGATCGGGTTCCTGATGCGGGGCGAGATCATCTGGAACAAGGCCTCTGGCGCCGGGGTCTCGACGGCCTGGGGGAGCTGGTGCTCGGCCTCGAACCCGACGCTGCGGGACGTCCACGAGTATATCCTGGTCTTTTCAAAGGGGACGTACGGGCGGAAGAGGGGCGACCGGGAGGACACGATCACCAGGGAGCAGTTCCTGGAGTGGACGAAGAGCATCTGGACGTTTCCGACCGAGTCGGCGCGGAAGGTCGGGCACCCGGCGCCGTTCCCGGTGGAGCTGCCGTACCGCTGCATCCAGCTCTATACGTTCAAGGGCGACGTGGTGCTCGACCCGTTCGCGGGGGCCGGGACGACCGGGGTGGCGGCGGTGCGGGCCGGGAGGCGTTTTGTCTGCATCGATGCAGACGAGGGATATGCGGCGCGGGCGAAGGAGCGGCTGCGGGCCGACGGGTGGGATGGCTGAGGAGGTGAGGACGCAACGGCTCCGCCTGGTGCCGGCGACGGAGATACTCACGAACCGATCGGCGCTCTCGCGTGCTCTCGGCGCCACCGTCCCTGATGAGTGGCCGCCAGAGAGCCTGGCTGACGCCCTGCCCCTCTTCCTCTCCTGGCTCCAGGAGGATCCGGGGAGCGCCGGCTGGAACCTCTGGTATGTCGTCGCCGGCGGAACCCTGGTCGGGTCGTGCGGGTTTCTCGGGCGCCCTTCGGCCGAAGGCGAGGTCGAAATCGGCTACGGCGTGCTGCCGGCCTTCCGGGGGCGGGGATATGCGACCGAAGCGGCGGCCGCCCTTATAGGGTGGGCGTTTGCGCACCCGGAGGTCAGGAAAGTGGCGGCGCAGGCGGACCCGCAGAACCGGGCCTCGGTGCGGGTGCTGGAGAAGATCGGGTTTGTGCCGGACGGCGCCGGGGATGAGGGGTGCGTGCGGTTTGTGATCGGCCCGTCTGCCTGAGCCGTACCCAAAAACCCTCAAAATGACTTCGTTGAAGCCCTCCGGTAGCCTGGTTCCATGGCATCGGCATACCCGGCCTCCCGTTCCCTCACGCGAAGCCGCGAAGGCCGCGAAGAATGAATCCCTGCAATTTTCCCCCAAACCTTCGCGTCTATAGCGTGAGATCCTCGCGAAAAACTGGCTCTGTCGAAAAACACCCTTCAGAGGATATACTGCTGACTTCTATCGACGAACAGGTAATAAATATCATGAGGTTTTGACAGGCATTTCTACATAGTCCTCAAAACGGTTATTTTCCCGATCCACAGGATCCGCCCCACCTCCGGGCGATGACATATAATAGGACGGATTGAGAAAAGAAAGAACGGCAGCCCCCGGATTGAATCGTGCGCCAACACAAGTTCAGGGAGGACCGACACCATGACTCCGGCGCGCAGAGATATAAAACCACCGGATCCGGTTCTCCCCTGGCCCGGGGAGACCTGCCGGGGCTTTAACGACAGAACGGGAGAGGCGGCGGATGGTGATCTGCCCCTGTTCCACCAGAAAAAAGAGCGCACCCTGGCGGGCCCTTCACTTCTTACCGTCGATCCTGATCACGTGCCAGCCGAACTGGGTCTTCACCGGGCCGACGACCTCACCCTCTTTCCCGGCGAGGCAGGCCTTCTCGAAGGGTGCGACCATCTGGCCCCTCGAAAACCAGCCGAGTTTTCCCCCGTCCTTGCCCGAGGGGCACTTCGAGTGTTTTCTGGCGAGGGCCTCGAAGTTCTCGCCGGACTTGATCCGCTGCATGAGCTCCTGCGCCTCTGCCATGGTTCCCACCAGGATGTGGGAGGCGTTGCACTGTACCATGCTCACCTGTTGGACGCCGGGCGATATCAGGGGAACGGTCGGGGCCAGTGCTGATGGTATTCAGCACCTCTTCGGTGAAAACGACCGGGAGGATGCCAGTGCCATACGCGGTATGGCCCGCAATAAACCCCCTCTTCTTCCCGGGCGCATTCAGTCTATCCCGAAGATCGGCATGAACCCCGGCCGACCAATCAGGGAACACGGACAGATCATTCTATTCTGAATCATCGCTCTCACCGGAACGTACTTATTCACCCCTGACAACAGGGACATCATTCTACGGACGGTTCAGGCCGCCCGCAGGAGAGGGGGGGGATAGAACATGAGTTTTGCAAGTCAGGTAACGGTTGTCTACCCGAGGATGGAGATGATCGACAGGATCCTCGGGAGTTCGGTGAAAAGTGCGGCAGAAGAGCACCTCGGCGTGATCGATTCCCTGATGATCGATACGTCCTCCGGGCTGGTCACCTTCGCTGTCATCTCCTCGGGCGGGATCCTGGGCCTCGGGGAGAAGTACTTCCCTGTACCCTGGCAGGCACTCTCGCGTGAGCCAGGACAGGATGAATATACCCTGAAAGTCCGGGAGGAGACGTTTAAAAATGCTCCAAGTTTCGACAGGGGCAACCCACCGAGGTCCGACGACCTCGCATGGTTCGAACGGGTGTACCATTTCTACGGGGTCGAACCGGTCTGGTAAGGAGGGGCCAGGTAAACAGTCCGCAGGGGAGGGCAGAGCCCCTCCTCACTTCTTCTCCACCGGGCCCCGGCATAGTACACGCTGATCTCCGCCGTGTCCCTGAGGAAATCGATCCGCTCGACCTCGCACCTGATGACGTTCAGTCCGGTCCGCTCCCTGAGATCGGCGATCAGCTCATCCCGGCGGTCTGCCCGCACGAGGTCGATCTTCTCGTAGACGACCTGCTTTCGCCTGAGTTCTGGCCGGAACCCGAGGCCCTTCTCCAGCGCCCAGATGATCAGGATGATCACGGCGTCCGAGAGGAGCAGTTGCGCGTACACCCCGCTCCTGAGCAGGATCGAGTTCAGGACCGGCAGGTTTTCGTATTTTCCATGTGTCACTCAAACTCTCGATAGGATCCCAAAAAACATAAGGACGCCCGGCGACACTCCGTTAAGGAAAAATTACATGCCCACATCCCCCTCCACGCTCAAAACCACTGTCGGCACCCTCTCGCTCGACAACCCCTTCCTGCTCGCCTCTGGCCCCCCGACCGCGTCGGGCGACCAGATCAGGCACGCCTTCCGGCTCGGCTGGGGAGGGGCGGTGACAAAGACCATTGTCCCGGATTCGATGGAGATCGCCGATGTCTCGCCCCGTTTTGCCGCCTGGAAAGGAGAGGGGGCCGGGCTCCTGGGCTTCGAGAACATCGAACTGCTCAGCAAGCGGGACCTTGCCTGCTGGACCGGGGAGATTGCCACCATCAAAAAAGAGTTCCCTGAGCAGGTTCTGATCGCAAGCATCATGGCCTCGCCCGATCCGGCGGAGTGGCGGGACCTTGCCGGCGCCGTTGTCGATGCCGGGGCGGATGCGGTCGAACTGAACGTCTCCTGCCCCCACGGCATGCCCGAACTGGGCGTCGGCGCCGCACTCGGGCAGCACCCTCATCTTGTCAGGGAGGTGACGCACGCCGTGCGGAATGCCGTCGAGGTCCCTCTGATCGTCAAACTCACGCCCAACGTGACGGACATCCTGCCTGTCGCAAAGGCGGCGGTGGCAGGCGGGGCCGACATCCTTGCGGCGATCAACACGGTGCAGTGCCTGATGGGCGTCGACCTCGACACCCTCGAACCCCTCCCGTCGGTGGCCGGGGCCGGGACCTACGGGGGATATTCCGGCCCGGCGACAAAACCGATCGGGCTCCGCATCGTCTCGCAGATTGCACGGGAACTCCCGGTCCCGATCATGGGTATCGGCGGGATCTCGCGCTGGCAGGATGCGGCCGAGTACCTCGCGGTGGGGGCGTCGGCGGTCCAGGTCTGCACCGCGGTGATGTGGAGCGGGGCCGGGATCGTCCGCGGCCTCGCCGAGGGACTTTCCGGCTACCTGGCAGAGCGGGGCCTCTCCGGGCCGGGTGCCCTGCGGGGTCTGGCCCTTCCTCGCCTCGGGACGCATGAGGCCCTCTCGCGGGATGCCGCCTGCTCGGCCCGTGCGGAGTCGGTGCAGAACTGCACCGTCTGCGGCCGTTGCGTCACCGCCTGCCGGGACGGGGGGTCTGGTGCGATCTCGATCGCCGACCGGCGGGTGGCGGTCGATGAGGGCCGGTGCGACGGCTGCGGGTTGTGCTCCCTCGTATGCCCGGAGGGCGTGATGGTCGTGCGGCCCCGCTCGGAGGTGAACGGGAGGTCGGCGGCCACACGCCTATCGGGGAAGGGTCTGGCGGCGTAGGCAGGGCGTCTCGTGTGCCCGTACACGATCGACGGGCTTCATGCTGGACCGTGCGGGTTCGGTCGATCATGGTAAATAGGATCAATCCTTACAATCCTGCAATGGCTGCCACGAAACGCGTGCCGGTATCAGAGGGGGTGTGGGCCGATCTCTCCGCCCTGAAGGGGGCCGGGCAGACCTATGACGATCTCCTCGCCGCGATGATCGAGCAGGAAAAGAAGCGGCGTTTCATCGAGGATATGGACCGCATCGAAGAAGAGGGGGATTTCGTGGAGCTGGACGTTGACGTACCGGGTGCTGATTGATCGCACGGTCAACATCGCTCTTCAACGCCTCAGCCCGAAGAGCCGGCGTGTCATCATGGAGAAACTGGCCGCTCTTGCCGTAGACCCGTGCCCCGGCAGCGGCGGCGACAGGGAACGCCTCCATGTGCAGGGGCGCGACGACACCTATCGCCTTCATATCGGCCGCACCTACACCGCGTTCTACCGGATCCGCGAACCTGAGCAGGAGGTGCTGGTCCTCACCGTGATGTCGAACGAACAGGCGCATAAGAAGTATGGGGATTTTTAAATGCCCCCCATCTTCCCCCTCAGCGGCAGACCCGCCCGGCAGCAGGCCGTCATCGGCGCCGCCGTCCTCGTCTGCATCCTCCTCTTCCTCGTCGCACTCCCCTATCAGGTACAACCCGCGCCGGTGCACGTCCAGGTCCTGGCGGTCAACGATTTCCACGGGCAGGTGTCCGCAGGGCAGAAACTCGACTGCGAGGCGGCCGGCAGCGCCCCGGTGCTCGCATCGTACCTCGAAGCCGCTCTCGTCGACGACGGAGCGGCGGCGACGCTCATCGCCCTCCCCGGCGACGTGGTCGGCGCATCGCCCCCGGAGTCCGGCCTCCTCCTGGACGAGCCCACGATGCTCTTCTTCAACGCCCTCGCCGAGGACTCGCCCGGCGGGCCGTACACCATGATCGCCACCTTCGGCAACCACGAGTTCGATAAGGGCACGGAAGAGTTGATGCGGAAGATCGAGGGCGGGAACGGTGCGACGAACATCACCCACCTGGTCGACCCCTATCCGGGCTCGAACATGACCTTCGTCTCGTCGAACGTCCTCTGGGAGGCGAACGGCACGCCCCTCGTAGATCCCTGCGTGATCCTGGACGCCGGCGGCGTGCGGATCGCCTTCATCGGCGCCGACACCGTCGAGACCCCCACGATCCAGAAGCAGGCGAACCTCGAGGGCGTCGTCTTCGAGGACGAGGCTACATCGATCAACCGCTACGTCCCCGAGATCCAGCAGGCGGGCGTGCACGCCATCGTCGTCCTCCTCCACGAGGGCGGTGAGCAGGAGGCCTACGACGGCCCGACAGGGGACGGGGGCACCGTCACCGGCAGGGTCACCGAGATCGTCGCCGCCCTCGACCCTGACGTCGATGTCGTCCTCTCGGCCCATACCCATGCGTTCACCAACGCCTACCTGGAGAACGCCGGGAAAAACCCGGTGCTCGTGACGCAGGCGTACAGTTACAGCAGGGCGTTCGCCGACGTCGATCTCTTCATCGATCCCGTCTCAGGCGATATCGTCGAGAAATCGGCCGAGATCGTCCGGGCATATGCGGACCGCCCGCCCGGCACCACTCCCGATCCCGAAGCATCCGCCTTCCTCGCCGCCGTCGAAGAGACGGTCGGGCCGATGACCGAGCGGATCGTCACGACGGCCCAGGCCGACATCACCCGGGAGCAGACAGGCGCCGGCGAATGCGCACTCGGCAACCTCGTCGCTGACGGCCAGCGGGCGGCGATGGGCACCGAGATCGCCTTTGTCACCACCGGGTCCCTGAGGGCAGATATCGCGAAGGGTAATGTCACCTGGGGCGATCTCTACGCCGTGCAGCCCTTCTCCTCGAGCGTGCTCTCGATGACGCTGACCGGGGCGGAGGTCGAAGACGCCCTGGAGCGGCAGTGGGAGGCGCCGCTGCCGCCCCACAACCTGGCGGTCTCCGGGCTCTCGTACACCTACGACGATGAAAAGCCAGCCGGCGAACGGGTCACCGCCGTCCTGGTGAACGGCACGCCCATCGACCCGGCCGCGAACTACACGGCGGCGATGGTCGACTTCCTGGCCGGCGGCGGCGACAGCTACACCGTCTTTACAAACGGCACCGATATCGTCTACGGCCCGGTCGACGTCGACGCCCTGGTCTCGTACATGAGAACGCTCCCCGCCCCGGTGGAGGTGCGCGAACTGACCCGGATCGCGAAAACGGCGTGAAGGCGCCGGATCGCCGTTCAAAAAAAGAGTATTCTGGTTATGGGCCCGTTCGTCTTACATCGGGACCGGCGTCGTCACGCTCACGACCGAGACCATGAAATAGGCGGCGAGGAGGGCGATGAGGACGAGCGGGATGACGACGGCGATCGCCACGCCGATGACCGCCCGTGCGGTGCTGATCCCCTGGAGGTCGCGGATGCCGAGGACGTACAGCACCAGCGACCAGAGCGAGAAGATGATGCCGACGAACGGGATCCAGCCGAGGAGGAGGCCGGGCGTGCTCCCGTAGAAGAGTGCGTTCACGGTCTGCATGATCCCCTCGCGCCCGCCGACGACGTAGACCCAGAGGTGCACCCATGCAGCGAAGACGAGCATGCCGACAAAGCCGCCGATGACCGTCATGATCAGGTCGGCGACGATCCCGACCGCTCCACCGGTCCCGAAGACGGCGCGGACCAGCGAGGAGATGACGGCGTAGAAGAGGAGGAGCGCGCCGAAATACGTGAATACGGCACGAGGTTCATCATTTTTTGACTGCCGGAATGTTTCAACGGGTTCCAGGAAAAATCCTTTCACCCTGGCGACGATGGTGTCGATCATAGTGTGCAATGTTGGTTCTGAATGGAATAAAGATTTGATTGATCCAGATCGGCTTCATAATCGGGCTATGATAAAATCTGCGTGAAATCCGGCAGGAACGGGATTTTAAAAGATCACGGTCCCCTCCCCCACCTTTATATCCCGTCTCTCCCATCCCTCCTCAATGATCCCGGAAACCTTCACCTGCGACGCCGTCACCTGGGAGCGGGCCGTCTCTCTCTCCCGCACCCTGGCGGCGAAGGTCCGCGCCTCGGGCTTTCGCCCCGACCTCGTCGTCGCCGTCGGCCGCGGCGGCTATGTCCCGGCAAGAATCGTCTGCGACGAACTCCTGATCATGGACCTGGCCGGCATCAGGGTCGAGCACTGGGGGACGGCCGAGCACAAAAACGAGCGGGCCGTGGTCCGCCGCCCCCTTGCAGACGACATTACCGGTCTCGCCATCCTGGTCGTCGACGACGTCACCGACACCGGCGATACCCTCACGGCAGCGCTCGACCACCTGGAGGGCCGCGGGGCAGGCGAGATCAGGACCGGGGTGCTCGTCCACAAACAGGTCTGCGGGGTCGCCCCTGACTACCACGCCGAGTTCGCCCCGTCGTGGCACTGGGTGATCTTCCCCTGGGCCCGCCACGAGGACGTCTTCGGCTTCACCGGCAAGGTGCTTGCCGACGAACCCGCCGAAATGGCGGAGATCAGGGCGATCCTGGCCGGGAGGTACGGCCTCCTCGCCGGCGAGGAGGAGATCCTCGAAGCCCTCGCCGACCTGGTCGCCGCGGGCCGGGCGGTGCAGGACGGCCCGCGCTACCTGCTCGCGCCCCGCGAGTGAGGGCGACAACAACCGTTATTTCCCCCAACAGACGGAATGGCGGCCGGTAAGGACGGGGCGACCTGCTGGTCAGGGTCACCGTCTCGATCCCCCGTGCCAGGACGGCGCGGCAGAGAGACCTCCTGCGACAGTTCCTGGAAGAAAAAGGGTGACGCCGCCAGATCGCAATCTATACCACCGCCAGCGGCAGAGACTCTGATCTCCATGCGCCGCTCCAGCCTGATCACCGCACTCTCAGTAATCGGGTTCTTTGCGATCTTCTCCACCACGATCTCGAAAAACCCGGTCCTGCCCCTCTTCTCCCAGGCCCTCGGCGCCGGCGAGGTGACGATCGGGCTGATCGCGGCAGTCTCACCGGCCGCAGGGATCCTCTTATCCTTTCCGGTGGGCGTGCTCGCCGACCGCATCGGCGCAAAACGGTTACTCACCGCATCGGCCCTCGTCTTTCTCACCGCCCCGCTCCTCTACCTCTTCGTCGCCGATCCCCTCTGGCTCATCCCGGTCAGATTTTTCCACGGCCTGGCGACGGCGATCCTGGGGCCGGTGGCATTGATCACGATCTACACCGCCTACCCTGAGGCAAAGGGGGAGATGAGCGGAATCTACTCGTCGGCAACCCTTGTGGGGCGGACGGCGGCGCCGCTCGTCGGCGGGATCATCCTCTCGGCCTCGGCTGCGGCGGCCGGATTCACCGCCTATCATCTGGTCTATGGCGCCGCATTCCTCGCAGCGATCCCGGTGCTCTTCCTGGTGCTCACCCTGAAAGACGCACCGGGGGGTCCGGCCGGGGCAAAGGGGCAGACGGTCTCCTTCACAGCAAGCCTGCGAGGATTTTTGCAGAGCCCGCCCCTCCTCTCCACAGCCCTCGTGGAGATGGCAGCGTACTTCACCTTCGGGATCTTCGAGATCTGGCTCCCGCTGTATCTCATCGCCGCCGGTGTCCAGGAGTACCTGATAGGTCTCCTCTTTGCCCTCCAGGTTGTCGCCGTCGCCGTCTCCAAACCGTTTTTCGGCGCCCTCCCGGATCAGAAGGGCAGGCGGATCCAGATCGTCGCCGGGCTTCTTGCAGAAGGGGGCTGCATCGCTGCTCTCGCCTTCACCGTCGCCGTCCCGGTGGTGATGGCGGTCGGCATCTGTTTCGGGCTTGCCCTCTCCCTGGTCACGGTATCGACCGGGGCCTACATCGCCGACCTCTCTGACCGCGAGCGCCTCGGCGCCTCGGTCGGCGCCCTCAGCGCGATCATGGACATCGGGCACGCATCAGGGCCGCTCGTCGCCGGGGCAGTCATCGCCATCGCAGGCTACGCCGCGGGTTTTCTCCTGCCGGCCGTTCTTGCCGCCGGTATCGCCGCAGTCTTTATCGGAACGGGCAGAAGTGCCGCATAAAAAAGAGTGGAGAGTCGTTTCCCTGAGCCCCGGCCGGGTTCAGACCCTCACACCAGAACAGCACTCGGCCATTCCGGAGACCCCACCGCCCCGGAATCTCTCGACCGCCCCCCTGACGGCGGCGATGAGGTCGGTGTAGAATTTCATGCTGACGCCGCTTTTCTGGAGGACGTCCGACGCCCCGGCGCCGCGGGCGCGCCGCTCAAGACCATCTGAGAAGCTTCCGGTGATCAGGATATACGGGACGGGGTTCCCCTCCCTCCTGATCCGCCCGAGGAGCTGGACGCCGTTCATCTCCGGCATATCGTAGTCTGAGATGCAGATATCGAAGTACTCGGCCTCCAGCCTGTTCAGGGCGTCTCCCGGCGACCCTGTACTGGAAACCTCAAATCCTCCGATGTTCTCAAGATAAAGACTGATCGTGTCAAGCAACGCTGGATCGTCGTCCACGGTGAGGACCCTGATGGCCTCTCCGGTGTGGGGGCTCATGAGAGGTAGTGTACAACCGTAATATATATGATTTTCGATATATTCCGACATTAAAATTCAATGAATTATCCATCAGTTTATTTTTAAATCCGGATTCCCGAAAATTTCAGGTAATAACTCGGAGTAATATATATGGCACCGTATTGGGGCCGTATTCACCCCTCATCTCCCCGGTATCGCTGCGAAATTCCTCGCAGTCATGGAATCCTTTATCCCTCTCAGGGAAGAGGTTGTTGCATGAAGCGAATGGTGCTTGGAACCGCCGCCGCACTCCTGCTCTGCGCCTGCATCCTCGGCGCAGGCTGCACCGGAGGGGAACCGGCGGACGCAACAACGCCGACGCCGACGGAGAACGGGTCCGTCGGGATGGCGAACCCTGCCGCCGTATGGTGCGAGCAGATGGGATACGGCTATGAGATCCGAAAAGACGCCTCAGGAGGAGAGTACGGTGTCTGCATCTTCGGCAACGGCATGGAGGCCGACGAATGGGCGGTCTACCGTGCGGCAATGGGAGCCTACAACGAGACGGCGAACGGGACAGTGGTCGACGTCACGAAGGGCGACATCGTCGCGATCGCCCTTGCGGAGAACCCGACGACCGGTTACGGGTGGAACGCCACCCTCTCCGCCGGGCTCACCCTCTTAAACGACACCTATGTCGTGGATGAGCACCCTGCGGGCATGGTCGGTGTCGGCGGGACGCGGACCTGGATCCTGAGGGCCGACGGCACCGGGGACCAGACCTTCTCCGCGGTGTACAAACGCCCCTGGGAGAACGCCACCGCCCAGGACGAGACCTTCTCCCTCTCCTTCACCGTCGCCTGAGGCGGCAACTTCACCCTCTCTTTTTTTCCGGGACCATTGATATAGGAGGAGATGATATGGGGGGTGAGGATCGAGATGAAGATCACCGGATTTGTCGGAAGCCCGAGAAAAGGGGGGAACACCGATGTGCTTGTCAGGCAGGCCCTCGCGGGAGCGGAGGAGGCAGGGGCGGCGACCAGGCTTATCTATCTCAACGACGTCGCTTTCCGCGACTGCCAGGGGTGCGGGTTCTGCAAACGTGCCGGGGCGTGCCGGCTCAACGACGGCATGGAAGAACTCTACGCGGCGATCAGGGAGTCGGACGGGATCATCCTGGGGTCGCCGGTCTATTTCGGGATGATCACCGGGACGGCGAAGAGTTTCATCGACCGCTGGTACGCTTTCCTCAACGACGATTTCACCACCCGCCTCTCGCCCGGAAAGACGGCCGCCCTCGTCCTGCCGCAGGGCGACGTAAACCCTGACGTCTATGCGCCGATGGCCACCCATTTCTCGGTGACCCTGGAGTTCTTCGGCTTCCGTGTGGCGGCCCCGCTGATCGCCGCCGGGATGCTGGACGCGGGCGACGCCGCGAAGGACGAGGCGCTGATGGCGCGGGCCTATGCCCTGGGGCAGGCGCTGGTCCCGTCGCAGACCGAGAAGTAGGCCTCGGCCTCCTCCAGGAACGACTCCCGGCTGGCATAGAACTCCCGGGCGAGGAGAAAGATCCGGGCGGCGTCGCCGACCGCCCGGTGCGGACTCAGGAACGGAGAGTATCGATCGGGAACCGGGTAGCGGTAATGCTTCGACCTGATGGCGCCGGCGCCCTTTCCAAACCCGATGATGCATCCGGCGCGATCGAGCGAGAGGAAATTTTTCATCCCGAGCGCCGCCCCGACCTCGCGCTGGAGGTCGGTGCAGGCGTACGGCCCGAGGTCGAACCCGGCCCGGTCGAGGGCCCGGCACTCCATGCTCCGGGCAAAGAAGGTGAACGCAGCCGGATCGTGCCTGGCACAGAGGGCGTCCATGAAGAGGGCGAGATCGGCGAAGGAGGAGGCCGCAGCCGCCCGCGCCTCCCGCCAACCGGCCCGATTGAGCCTGAAGCGCGGGTCGTACGGGAGGCCGCCGGTTCCCTGTCCCGGGTTTGCCACCGTGGTCATAACGCCGGTCCGGCGGCCGAGGTTGTCGGTGCTGCTCCGCCAGATCTCGACCTCGAGGTCATGGGCGAAGGTTCGTCCCACAAACGCAGCGCAGTCGGCTACGGGATCGTAGGTGACCACGCCGACCTCGATGGGCATGACGATTTTTCGGTGCGTCCCGTAGACATGGCCAAACTCCATGTCGATGAAGGCGACCGGCCCCTCTTCAGGTTCCATTCTAGGATACGACAACGAAGACCTTCTTTGTGGCACCGCATCTCGGGCAGAGCCAGGTCTCGGGGAGTTTTTCAAAGGGCGTTTTTGGCGGGATGTTCTGGGAGGCGTCGCCGGAGACAGGATTATAGATATAGCCGCACTTTGTGCACTTGTACATGTCCATGGTGCGAAGGAGGGCACAATGGTATTTATGGGTTTTGAAATCCGTGCAGAGAACGGTGCCAGACGTGCATGCTTTCGCACCCCCCGCAGATCTGGGTGTTGTTGATCAGGGTGCCGCCCTGTTTCCCTGACGGTGCAGGTCTCCAGCGGCCAGACGAACACCCCCTTCGCAACCCTGACCAACGACGACGAGGAGCACGACTAAGCGCGACGGCTTCGGCAGATGGCACACCACCGACCCGAACCTCGTCGACACCGACGGCCACTCAAACTACGTGGAATACCTCGACCCGATCGCGTATGAAGATCGTCGCGCCCCGATGAAACACCTGATCGTTAAAAACCCCTATTCCGTGGGGATCGCCGGCAATGCGTCGCACAGCCCGGAGAGAGGAGACCCTCTCATCCAATCTGCCGCGAGGATTTATCGGCCGCCCGCCCAAACCTGTAGGAGGATGTACTACCACCTCATCCTCACCGACGCCTGCAACCTCTGCTGCTCGTACTGCCGGGCAAAGGACTTCGAGGAGAGCGACCCCCCGGAGAGGGAGGCGGCGGTGGACGAGAACATCCCGCCCGACCTCGACTTCGATCTCGCCTGCCTCTACCGTTTCCTGGGACAGGACACCTCTCCAGTCCTCACCTTCTACGGCGGCGAGCCCCTCCTGAGATCAGACCTGATCAGAGAGATCATGGAGCACGCCCCGCCCTGCCAGTTCATGATCCAGACCAACGGCCTCCTCCTCCACCGGCTTGAGCGCGAAATCGTCAACCGCTTCTCGACGGTACTCGTCTCAATCGACGGCCCGCAAGCCCTCACCGACGTACACCGCGGCGCCGGCGTCTATGCGACGGTGATGAAGAACGTGCGGGCGCTCCGCGCCGGCGGCTACGCGGGCGAACTCATCGCCCGGATGACCGCCGACGAGGAGACCGATATCGAGGAGGCGGTCCTCCACCTCGATAGGATCGAGGAGAACCCCTTCTCGGCGATCCACTGGCAGATCGACGCCAACTTCTGGGGCGACTGGGCCCGCCGGGACTTCGCCCGCTGGGCGGAGGAGTCCTACAACCCCGGCATCCGCCGCCTGGTCAGGCGATGGGTCGGCGAGATGGAGGCCGGGAGGGTGCCGCGGTGGTACCCCTTCCTCGGATGCATGGCCGACCTCCTTTCAGGGCAGGAGAGCCGCCTGCGCTGCGGCTGCGGATATATGAACTACACGGTGATGACCGACGGCACGATCGTCCCCTGCCCATGTATGGCCGGAATGACGGATTGGTACCTCGGGCATATCTCGACGACCGCCCCGGCCGATCTCAGGGTCGCCCCGGTGGGAGAGCCCTGCACCACCTGCGATATCGCCGGGTTCTGCGGGGGGCGATGCCTGTACTCCAACATCCTCCGCCCCTGGCCCGTCGAAGGGCGAAGCGTCGTCTGCGGGACGGTCAGGAACCTCCGCGACGCCCTCGTCGGGGCAGTCCCTGCCGTGCGCCGCCTCATCGACGATGGCGTGATCTCGACCGAGGACTTCTCCTTCGAGCACTACAACGGCTGCGAGATCATCCCGTGAACCGGGCAATACCATCATAACGGCCCGGCCGAAAGATAGAGAGAGAACGTATGGAAAACGATGAGATTCGCCGATACCTGATGGATTACACCCTCTCCGCTTCGCAGGCGACCGAGGTCGAGGAGATCGCCATCGGCGAAGGGCGCTATCCCCGGTACGTCAACGAGTACTGGACGGCCGGACAGCGACAGACCTCATCGATCCATGAGATATCGTATCGCGCCTGCTTCAAACCCCAGCTCCCGGCCTTTTTTATAAAATGGCTCTCGGCCGAGGGGGAGACCGTCTACGACCCCTTCGGCGGCCGGGGGACGACGGCGATCGAGGCGGCGCTGCTGAAACGAAAGGTCATCTCAAACGACACCAACCCCCTGAGCAGGATCCTCACAGAACCGCGGCTGCATATCCCGGCGATAGACGAGGTCGCCCGGAGACTGGAGGAGATCGAGACCGGCGGGGATGAGTGCGCCGATATCGACCTCTCGATGTTCTACCACCCGAAGACCGAGGCGGAGATCGTCTCCCTGAGAGACTACCTCTCGGCGCGGCGCACCGACGGCACCGAGGACGCCGTCGACCGCTGGATCAGGATGGTCGCCACAAACCGGCTGACCGGACACTCCAGGGGTTTTTTCTCGGTCTATACGCTGCCCCCGAACCAGGCGGTATCGCAGGAGAGCCAGAGAAAGATCAACGAGAAGCGGAGTCAGGCGCCCGAATACAGGAATACAAAAGGGCTCATCCTGAAAAAGTCCAGGAGCCTGGTGCGAAACCTCACCCCTGATCAGATCGACGCCCTGAATGCCGCAGGGAAAACGGCCCTGTTCTTGCATGGGGACGCGAGATCGACCCGGGAGATCAGAGCCAATTCGGTCAGGGTGACGGTCACCTCGCCCCCGTTCTTGAACATCGTCCAGTATTCAAAGGACAACTGGCTGCGGTGCTGGTTCAACGCCCTGGACACGGAGCAGATCGCAGGACAGATCACGATGGCGAGGACCGTCGAAGCCTGGTCCGCTGTCATGAGCGACGTCTTCAGGGAACTCTACAGGATCACGACCGGCGGCGGGTATGTCGCCTTCGAGGTCGGCGAGGTGAACAAAGGGAAGATACGCCTGGACGAGCACGTGATCCCGCTCGGTCTCGGTGCAGGCTTCGAATGTCCGGGCGTCCTGGCCAACGTCCAGGAGTTCACGAAGACCTCCAATATCTGGGGCGTAAACAACAACAACGCCGGGACGAACACGAACAGGATCGTCCTGTTCAGAAAGGCGGCGTGACCCCGGCGGGGTCAGGAAAAAAATGGATCCGGGCCCTCCCCTCAGGGGAAGGAGAGGGACATCTCGCGTTTCGCCAGGATCTTGAGCCTGGTCGAATACGTCCCGGCGGAATGGCCCGCACCGGATACGTCGCCGCGCGCAAGGTCGCGCAGGAGGATGTCCCTGATCACCATGCTCGCATGCACCTGGATATAGCTGCGCTGGTCGTGCGTCCACCAGCGGTGCACCGGGGCGGTGAACCCGCAGTACGGGCAGGAGTAATCAGTGCCCGAGTCCTCCTCAAAGGCATAGAGGCGGTTCGAGTTCAGTACGTTGAACGAGTTCAGGCGCGCCTTGGAGATGCGCTCAATCTCCTGTTCGTTCAGCTGCATCTTGAAGGTCCGTGCGCAGGACGGGCAGGTCCTGGCAATAAACCCGTCGTCATCAAAAGGAAACGGAATACGAATGGTAATGTCGCTCATAGCTTGCTCACCCCGGGGATCTCTTCCCGGCAGCGTGGGGGCGGGGATCTCTCGAGTTCCCCATTCACCATGAATCCAGAGCCAATATATACTCTTCGAAATGATGCCATGCTCTGGTGCATGGCAGATGTGCATTCCAACATCTCCTCGCAAATCATAATATTTTCTCAGGATAATGAGGGAATGCCGCACGGGTGCGGCGGAGGGGGGAAGAATGGGAAGGATTGAAGAGATGGAGTCCGCAGGCGATCTTGACGGGATCGCCGATAAAGTGCGAAGCGGGGCGGCGAGCGAGCGGGTCGCCGCCGCATGGAAACTCGGGGCCCACGGCGACGAAGGGGTCAGGCGCCTGATGCCGCTCCTCCTCGAGGGCGATCTCGAAGAGCGGTGGCGGGCGGCCATGGGACTGACCCGGGCAGGAAACAAAGCCGTCGATCCCCTGATCGGCGCCCTCGCCAGCGAGCGGCCCGAGACCAGGAGCGCCGCGGCCTGGGCCCTGCAGGAGATCGGGGACCGAAAGGCCGTAAAGCCGCTGATCAAAGCCCTCGAGGACTCCCGCGACTCATGCCGCTGGATGGCGGCCGCGTGCCTGATCAGGTTCGCTGACGAAGAGGGACTCAAAGCCCTTGAAAAGACCCTTGAAAAAGAGAGCGAGGAGGCCAGGGGGTATATCGGCCTGCTCGCGGAGGGGTCCTGAGGGGCCGCTCCGCACCTGTTTTATTCTGCGCCGAGCGCCTCGATCGGGTTGAGGCGTGCCGCCCGCAGCGCCGGGTAGACGCCTGAGAGCAGGCAGACGCCAATCCCGATCCCCATGCCAGTCGGGACGTACACCAGTGTCTGCGGGGCGAAGAAGAAGGTCGTGTCCCCGAACATGAAGGAGACCAGCAGGTATCCGCCGATCAGGCTCACCAGGGCACCGAAGAACGAGCCCGCAACGCCCAGGATCACCGCCTCGTACAGGAATATTAAACTGATCTCGTGCTTCTGCACCCCGATGCTCCGCAGGATCCCGATCTCCTTGATCCGCTCCGAGACCGACATCAGCATCACGTTGAAGATGCTCACCGCCGCCACGATGAGGGAGATCCCGCCGATCGCCATCACGAAGAGGGAGATGCTCCCGAGGGCCTGGTTGACCATGTCCAGGAAGGCGCGGGAGTCCCAGACCGTCACCGTATCCTCGCGCCGGTTCATCTTGGACTCGATGCTCTCCTTCACCCGGTCGATTGCCGAGAGGTCCTTGACGAGGATCTGGACCATGCTGTAGCCTTTGTCCCCGTAGATCGAGGTGAAGGTGTTTTCCGCCACGACGATGGCGTTGTCGGTCATCATCGCCCCGGAAAACCCGGACTCTTTCAGGATACCGACGACCCTGAGGCTCCGGCCACCCTCAAAACCGAGAATGATCCGGCTCCCGACGCGCATGTCGTACTCCCTTGCCAGGGCAGGGCCGACGAGGGCGCCTTCGCCGCCGCGGACAGACACTCCCTGATCGACCTCGGCGATCTCCCCGATGTCGCCGGGGTCGAGGCCGTATACGCTTGCATACCCGTTCTTCGAGCCGACGGTGATCCGGTCGGAGCCCGACATGATCGGGATCACCGGGTTTGTCCCGGCCGAGAGTTTGATGTCCCGGAGCTGCCGCCCGGTGATCCCCTCGTCGCTCCCTGAGGTCATATGCGGGTAGACGACAAGGGCGTTCGCGCCCTCCGAGAGCTGGGACGAGACAGAGAGCTGGAGGGTCGAGCCCATCATCCCCATCGCCGTGATGGCGAGCACGCCGATGACGATCCCGACGGCCGCCAGGAGAGAGCGGAGAAAGTGGAGCCGGACGTTCCGCGTCGCAAGGTCGAAGAGGATCCTGGAGAAGATCATCGGGCGATCCTCCCGTCAGAGATGGTGACGACCCGGTCGGCATATGCGGCTGTTCTGGCGTCGTGGGTGACCATCACGATCGTCCGCCCCTCCTGGTGGAGGTCGGCCAGCAGGTCCATGATCTGCGTCCCGGTCCTTGAGTCCAGGTTCCCGGTGGGTTCGTCGGCGAGCAGGATACGGGGGTCGTTTGCGAGCGCCCGCGCGATCGCCACCCGCTGCTGCTGCCCGCCTGAGAGTTCAGGGGGCGTGTGGGTGATCATCTCGCCTTCAAGCCCCACCTTCCGCAGGAGCTCGGCCGGGCGGCCCGAGACATCGCGGTGCCGGTGCTTCATGATCAGGGGGAGTTCGACGTTTTCGTAGGCGGTGAGCAGGGGGATGAGGTTGAACTTCTGGAAGATGAACCCGATCGCGTCCCGCCTGAGGTTGGTGAGCTCGATGTCGCTGAGGTCCCGAACGTCGGTGCCGTCGATGAGGAGGCGGCCCGAGGTCGGGACGTCCAGGCAGCCGAGCTGGTTGAGGAGGGTGGACTTGCCCGAGCCCGAGGCGCCCATGATCGCCACGAACTCGCCCTCCTCGATGGAGAGGGAGACGCCGTTCAGCGCCACAACGTCCCCTGCAGGGCGGGGATAGACCTTCCTTACCTCTTCGAGTCTGATGACCGGTGTGCCCATGCGATTCTGTTATCTCCCAACATCCCCGGCACGCTGCACGAAGATTATGCCTAACAGTTCTTCACCCCGGCGCCAATATACCTGATGTTCGGAGCGGCCGGGATAGATAGATATGCCCAACAGAAGAGTGATCTGATCGATGTTTCTCCTCGCCCACCTGGTCGCCGGCATCGTCATCGGGATCATCCTCGCACAGGCCTTCCATGACCGCCGGGCTATTCCCGCCTGCGCCTTTGGGGCCCTGCTCCCCGACATCATCGACAAGCCCCTGGGCCATATCTTTCTCGCCAGTTCCCTGGGTTACGGGAGGATCTACTCGCACACTCTTCTCTTCCTCACCATTGTCACCCTGATCGGGATCGTGATCTTCTGGCGCTACCGCAGCATCCTCGCCCTGGCGGCGGCGGCCGGGATCGCCTCCCACCAGGTTCTGGACGCGATGTGGCGGGAGCCTGTGAACTGGCTCTATCCCATGTTCGGCCCGTTCACCGGCGGGAGCGGGGGCCGGTCCTTTTTTGACCTCGTCATGTCTGAGCTGGCAGAGCCTACCGAATGGATCCTCTTCGCCGCCGTTCTCCTCCTCGGCCTGGCGTTGCTGTACCAGGAGAGGCACGAGACGGTCAGGGTGCGGTTTGCCCCCCTGCTGGAGAAAGCCCTGCTCGTCCTGGGGATACTGCTGCTGGCCGCGGGGCTCTGGGTTGCCGGGTGCGCCTTCCTGCATCTTTCCTGCCCCCTCACCGGGCTGCGGAGCCCTGAGGATCATCTCATCTGTGGCTTTGTGATCATGCTCGCCGGCATTGCGGCGCTCTCCTGCAGGAAACCAGAGTAACGGGCCCCATTACTTCGCTAAAATGGTTGAGACAGCCATCAGAAGATCAAACCATCAACTTCCCTTCGCCTCTTTTCGCGTCCTTCGCGTGAGGTTTCAACACCCGCAGAGAGCCTCTCGCGAAGGCGCGAAGAACGCGAAGCCCGGTGTCCGGGTGCTGCTAACGCCGTTCGACGTCGCCGCGCGAGACCGCATCGCTCGATGTCGGATGTCAAAATGAGCGAATTACTGGGTCCTCTTTTCCGTCTCGAAAAAACGGTTGCGCACGGGGCCTGCCACCCCACCGAAGTGCGATAGGGAGAGAGGGCAGGAGTATATTCAGGGATTTTCCAGACGTGCCTATCGATCAACCGCCTTCCCCGCACTGCACGCCGGGGGTTGCACCCCCGGACCCCCGCGCACGATTGGACCGGGAAGGCACACACGGGATCCTGAGGGATTACGCCCATCCCTCCTATCGCAGATCAGCGGGGCAAGCCAGCATCCAGGCACCAGCACAGGGATCAACGCCTTTTAATCTGGAAACACTCCTCGCTTTCTCAATCGCGACCTGCTTTGTGAGGTCAGCCCATTATCCCGTGTCGCCTGAGAGGAGTCAAATGAAGATATCAGGGCTACCAACACACAGTAGCGAAGAGCCAGTTTTTCCTGAGAACGATCGGCCTCCATGCTCCAGGAGCGAGAGCGCAGGGAGTGTTCGTGGATATCATGTTTTAAGAAGCGTGCAGAAGAAAAAAGAAATTTTTGGGGTTATTGCCGCTGCATGTAGACGTATGCACCGGCAGCGACAGCGATGATCACGATGATCACGATGACCCAGAGCCACGGGAAACCGCCCTCATCAGAGGGGGTCGGCGCGGTCGTGGTCGTCGTGACCGGAACGGTCGTTGTCGGGGTCGTGGGCTCCTGCGTGACCGGGGTCACCACGGCCACGTCGGAAAAGAGGCCGTAGGTGCTGAAGTGGGTGATCGAGGCAGTCACGGTGTGGTGCACGGCGTCGACGGTCGTCGGGACGTGCTCCCAGACGCCGGTCAGCGGGTTGTACCACTTCACGACCAGGTTCTCGACGTTCCCGCCGACCTGCTCGAGGATGTCCGCCCATTCCTCGTCGGTCAGGGTGAAGGTCAGGTCGATCGCTGGCGAGAAGGTGGCGCCCGCAGGCGAGCACTCGACCGCATAGCCCAGGAAGGAGAAGGTCGCACCGGTCGGGACGGCCGGGACCTCGTCGCTCTCCAGGTCATTGATGGTGATCTGGCCGACCGGTGTCTTGCCGTCTTCGAGAAGGGCGGTCACACCGGTGGCGAGGAACAGGTCTGCAGTGCCCTGGTCAGAGTTGATCTGGTAGGGCTTGAGCACGCCGCCCCATGAGGCAGTCAGGAGCGTTGCCGAACCGGTCGAGGTGCTCGTCGATACCGAGCTGCCGCCGCCACCGCCGCCTGAGGGCGAGGGGGCCGCGGTCACGGTGATGGTGGCAAGGGCCGAGTCGTTGCCGAGCGGGCCGGTGACCGTCAGGTTCGCGGTGAAGGTACCGACCGTGGTGTAGGTGTGCGTGGCGTTCCGCGTGGTGGCGTTCGTGCCGTCACCGAAGTTCCAGTGCCATCCGGTGATGTTGCCGGTGGAGAGGTCGGTGAAGGTGACCGCCAGCGGGACGGTGCCTGTGGTCGGGGTTGCGGTGAAGATCGCCGCAGGCACCGGCGAGGTGACGACGAGCGTCTGGGTGGTGGTGTCAGTGCCGCCAAAGCCCGTGACCGTCAGGTTCACGAGGTAGGTGCCCGGCACCGTGTAGATGTGGGTCGCATTCCTGGTCGAGGCCGTGGTGCCGTCGCCGAACTCCCACGCCCAGGTGTTGATGCTCCCGGTGGAGGCGTCGGTGAAGGCGACCGCCAGCGGGGTGTAGCCCGTCGACGGCGTCATGGTGAAGGCGGCCACCGGAGCGCCGGGCGTCCGGATGGTGATCTGGTGGTGGCCGTAGGCCTGGATCGTGCCGTTCACATTCTCGGCGAGCAGGTGGACGTCATAGAGGCCGGCGAGCAGGCCGGCGGTCCCGACCGTGACGGTGGTGGTGTTTGGAGCCGCGACGTACGCAGCCGCGTTCGGGCTCGCGTAGATGTTGCCGGCGATCTTCTTCGTCGCCGGGACGCCGCCGTAGGTCAGGTTGGCGCTGATCATCCCGAGGCCGAGGGTGCTGGCGTCGATCCCGAGCTGGTTATCCCAGGTGTCGTGCCTGACGACGATCGCCGTCACGCGGCGGGCCTGCGTCGGGAAGGAGGCGTCGAACGAGGTGCCGCGGTTCACGGACGTCGGGACGGTGCCGACCTCGTTCGTGTCCATGACGGTGAAGGGCAGCATTTCAATGATGCCGATGCGGTCATCATCCACGCTGATGGCAGCGAGGACGTAGTCGCCGGCCGGGAAGGTGAGTGCCGGAAGCCCCTGCGTGCTGAGCCGGTAGCCGGCGTTCAGGTCCACCTGATTGGCGGCCAGGGCCAGGGTGTCCATGATCTTCCCGGAGGCCGGGACGGTCAGGGGCGTGCCCTCGGCGACAGGCTGCGAGAACGTGCCGTCAGGGTTGACCACAAGCTTCGTGTAGCCGCCGTTGATGAAGAACCAGGCGCTCTTCTTGAAGAGGTCATTGTAGTTGACATTGCTGGCTGCCCTGCCCTCGTCGATCATCCTGGCGAGATAGGACTCGTTCGCCTCGAGGACCAGGAGGTTGGCGCCGTCGATGTTGGGCGCCTGCACACTGAAGTCAAGGACGCTGGCCGGGTTGTAGGTCCAGAGGTTGTCGTAGGTCTGGGCGCCGGTGTAGGTCCGGTTTGCCGTGGTGTCCACCGCCACAAAGGTGTCGGCGGTGACCTGGCCGACGTGTGTCACCGACCGGACGATGGTGCCGAAGGGCGGAAGCGGAGCCTCACGGGCGTTGTAGAAGGTGACCGAGCCCTGGGCGGTGAGGTCGATCTGGCGCAGCGCCGTGAAGTTCATGTCGATGCCTGAGACCGTGCCCATGCGAGTGGAGTTCACCCAGGCCATGTAGTTGTAGTAGAGATGGAAGGGGACGTAGGCAGCGTTGCCGGCATTATCGAATGCGGCAAAGACCATGTTCCGGTTGCCGAGCGGTATGATGACGTTGTCGGAACCGGCGGCATCGGTCGAGGTGAAGAAGACGGCCTGAGTGTCGTTGTCCATGAGGTGGACGACGTCCGCACCGGCGACGTTCCAGTTGAAGTTCAGGGTCTCGTCAGACTCTACATAGCCGTCACCGTCGGTGTCGGTGATGGTGAAGGCGTTGATCACCGGCGGGACCGTGTCGAGGGTGAAGGTCCATGCAAGATACCGGGTGTCGCCGCCGATCGTGTCGTTGCCGGTGGCGTTCACCGTCCAGGCGCCGTCGACGAGCGCCGGCACGGTTGCGTTCTGCGCATAGTCACCGTTGAAGGTAACGCCGAGCGGGATCGTAGCCGGGCCTGAGAGGGTCATCGTGACCGTGGCCGGGTCGATCTGCTGGGTGAAGACCCTGATCAGGGAGGGCTGCGCGTTGATGTATCCGGTGGGCTCAGGGTTGGAGAAGCCGACCGGGGAAACGGTAACAAGAGCGTTATTCGAACCGGTGTTGCTGGCAGCGTCCGTTGCCGTGACACTGATGTTCACGATCTCGTAGCTCGCCCAGGTTACGTCCTTTGTGAACGTCCAGGTGCTGGCCGAGGTCTGGGTCAGCGGAAGGGCAAAGGTCTGGGTGGCACCCGAGGTGAGGCCGGTGAGCGTGGCTGACGCCGTGCCCATGCCGCCGATGTCGGTGACCGTGCCGGTGACGGCGAAGGTCGGGGAAACGGTGGCCGGCGTGGTGATGGCGATGGCCGGGGCGACCTCGTCGCGGGTGGAGAAGGTGCCGTTAACGACGGTCGTCGACAGGATCAGATCGTCGCCGTTGGTGTCGTCCAGGGTCGTCAGAGAGATCGTCAGCGCAGTGGAGCTGCCGTCGTTCTTGAGGGCCTCCATCGGGATTTGGGCGATCCAGGTCGCGGTCGGGATGCCGGTGAAGGTGATCAAACCCATCGTGATCGGGCTGTTCAACTGGTTGTACGAGCTCAGGCCTCCGATGGCACTGTTAAACGTCACCGCCCGCGCAACGCCCACGGTCTGGTCATAGGTCAGATCCAGGGTCAGTGAGCCTGCGGGTGGCGTGAATGTATTGTTCAGGTATATCTCTACAGTTCCATTCTCCCCCTGCTGGATGCCCAGCGCATCGGTGACAGAAAGCGTACCGCTCCCCGCGGCACTGGCTGCCCCGATGCACAGGGCAAAAATCAGGAGGGCTGGCAGAATGAGGTAGTGTTTCAGATCTTCTGTAATTCGTCTGAGCCCTGTCTCCTTGTTTGATCATTCCCCCTCCATCGTCAAATATCTTCTGCCGGTCACCCACTCCTCATTGATGTCCATCAGGATGGATCCTGCCAGCCTGAGGAGTGACTCTTCATTGGGAAAGGCCCCTACAACTTTGGTTCTCCGTTTCAGTTCCTTGTTGACTCTTTCCATCATGTTCGTCGTTCGGATCCGCTTTGCGTGCTCTTTCGGGAACGCCGTGTAACTCATAAGTCCCGGGATGAATCTCTCGATCGTATTGGCCGCTTTCCGATATCCTCGTTCGTTCAGATCGTCTGCAAGCTCCTGCAGTCTCTCCTCGTCCCCATATGCCTCCTTCAAGGACTCAGCAACTTCTTTCTGATGTTTCCGTGGAATATTCTTTAAAACCGCCCGGGTGCAATGGACCGAGCACATCTGCCACGATGCGCCGAGGAAGGTGGCTTCCGCCGCCTTCTGGATCCCGGCATGACCATCTGAGACAACCATCTTGACACCCACCAATCCTCGTTCTTTGAGGTCTTCGAACAATCCCGACCAGAACATCTCATTTTCACAATCAGTGATTCTAGCTCCCAGGATTTCCCGGTAGCCATCCATTCGAACACCGGCGATCACCAGAAGAGCTTTGGTGATGTAGCGTGGTCCCTCTCTGACTTTGTAGTACGAAGCATCCACAAAGAGATAGGGAATCTCCTGTTCAATCGGCCTCTGAAGGAATGCATGGACCTGTTCATCGAGGTCCTTTGCTATCCTGGATACTGAAGCAGGAGAGAGTTGTTCGATGGGCTTCGTTGAAACCCTCCAGTAGTCCGGTTCCGCGCTCAAGCAAAGATCTATAAGAATCGTTGCTCCTTGTGTATGTGACCAAACAAAACCCAAGGAGCAGAGATAGTGTCAACGAACCGGTATATCAACCTTATCGAAAGCATCTGTTCAGTACTCCGATCTTCCCATCTGCCTCTTTATTCCTGCAAATACTCCCGGAAAACGTATACTCAGCATCAACTCATGGCCATTCTTCTCTTTCGAGAAGCTCTTCGCACTGACTATCGCTCGACCGTTGAGCTCATCGATCTGATGGATGGGATCAAAGAGATCCTTCAGCTCGATCAGGTTCCCCACTACTCGACCATTCATAAGTTCATGGCCCGGATTCCTTCTGCTATCTTCTCGATACTCCTGAATAAAACCCTGAAATCTTTCTATTCCTGGGGTGAAATCATTCCAATAACTGCCATCGATTCTTCAGGTTTCACCAGTTCGTACGCCAGTCATTATTATTCCTGGCGGACTGGAAAGATGCGGAAAAACTTCGTGAAAACCACGATAGCGATAGATACGCTCAAGCAAGTGATCATCTCCTTCAAGATCTCGCTCAAACCCGTGCATGACGTAAAACATGCAACACCACTTCTCAGGCAGTGCCGGAGGACGAGAAAGACCGGGTGCTATGTGATGGATAAAGGATACGATTCAGAGGAACTTCATCGCCAGATCCGGGAAGAGATTGGAGCTGATTCAGTGATACCAGTCAGAACATGGAAGGGAAAGATCTATTCGGGCAAATATAGGCAGGAGATGTATGCCTCCTTTGACGCTGAACGGTATGCTGAGAGAAACAAGGTCGAAACAGCGTTTTCGGTCATGAAAAGAAAGTTTGGAGAGGGGCTGAAAGCACGAATATTTTGGTACCAGATCAAGGAGATCAAGATCAAACTGATACTCCATAACCTCACCAAGGCGATTCAGGCGATCGTGGTTCTTGTAGTGGTCGAGGGATTCAACAAAGCCGTTCGATGCCAAAATGAGCAACAATCTCCTGGATCCGGCGGGTTGAGACTCCCTGAAGGTAGGATTCAAAGATAGCATTCTCAAGAGCCTTCTCAACCCGGGAATAGCGTCCAAATACCTGTGTTTCGAAGGGGAACTCTCGGAATTGTGGTTTCTGGAGGATCGTTTCTCCATATCGGGTTTTTAGAGAGCGCTTCTTGTAGCCGTTTCGGTGAGCCTTCCGCGCATCGGTTCGTTCATACTGCTCGGCTCCCGCCTGGTGGAGGGCTTCGAGCAGCATCACCTGGTTGAGGAACCAGGTGATGAGGGTCTTCATGCCATTCTCATTATCGGAAAGATAATCTTCGATTAACGCTAAGGGATCCATGGCCCTGTTTCTCCTTTGTCCAAATCTAGGTTGGATTCAGGGCCAAATTATTTTTACAGAAAATTCGTTACACTATCCAGAATGAGGCGAAGTAACTTCATAATGATATCATCCTTCAGAGAATTTCGAACAACCCCACCTCACCCAAAGTACTTTATAGTCCCGGATCGACCTTTTTCCCATGAGCACGTTTACCAATTTCGCGATCCACCACGAATATGCCAGCCTTGCAGCTCTGGGTGATCGGCTGGGTGAGGTCAGCGGTCTGATCGACTGGGATGCCTTCCGCCCTCTCCTTGCTGACCTCTACACCAACGCCGAGGGGCGAGGCGGCCGTCCGAACTATGACGTCGTTCTGATGATCCGGCTGCTGGTGCTTCAGCAGTGGTATGGCCTGTCTGACCCCGAACTGGAGCGTCAGGCGACCGACCGGATCTCGTTCCGTCACTTCCTGGGATATCCGGAAACCATTCCGGATCGGTCGACGGTCTGGCTGTTCCGGGAACGCTTGGCGCAAACCGGGAAGGATACCGCGATCTGGGATGAGTTCCAGCGGCAACTCGAAGTACAAGGGCTCGCCATCAAACGCGGTGTCATGCAGGACGCGACGTTCATCACCGCCGATCCCGGGCATGCTCCTGCCGGCACGCCCCGGGGAGATCAGGCAGAGACGCGGCGCAGCCGCGACGGCACCTGGGCCAAGAAGGGCTCGAAGTCACAGTTCGGGTACAAACTTCACATCCTGCTCGACAAGGACAGTCAGCTGATCCGCCGGATTGAGACCACCACGGCGTCACTCCATGACAGCAGGATCGATCTCTCCCGGGAAGGTGAGACGGTCTATCGCGATAAAGGCTATTTTGGGGTGAAACCGCAGGCATCTATGGACAAGACCATGCACCGGGCCGTTCGCAACCATCCCCTCTCCATCAAGGAGAACCGGCGGAACAAGGCCATCAGCAGAACACGATCGCTGGTGGAACGACCGTTTGCCGTGATCAAGCGGGTGTTCCATGCAGGCCACCTCATGGTCACGACGGTTGCCAGAGTGCACGTCAAGAACATCTTCTCCTGCATGAATTTCAACTTCAGGCAACTTCTTACCCTCAAAGCGCAAGCTGCCGAGCGATAGCTCTCGAGAAAATCCAAAAAACCCTCTAAATGCAGGGGTTCAGGAAGGAAACGGCTGAACAGCGAGGGGAAGAGGGCAGTCGGGAGCGAGTATCTGATGGCAGGGAGGAGTTAATCGCAATTCTCATATATTTTATTTTCTATGGCGAATCGGAGTAGAGCGGGGTAAAGTGCGGACATTTTCGAGGGGGCAGTGAGGAGGATGACGCCTATCTGCTCCAGATCAACCACACCTGCACCGCATTTTGTCGTATCCCCGAACCGGAAAAAAGAAGGGCTCTTCGCTCCTTTGTGTGGGTAGCCATGAAACCGCCATCTGGCTCCCCTCAGGCGACCCGGGGAATCATACCTGAAAGACCGCTATTTTTAGAGGCGGGGACTGTTTTGGGAAGAAAAGCAGGTGATCGGCGTGCCGGTGCCGGGGAGGCCGCTGCCCCGCCAACCTGCGACGGGGAAAGAGAAGGGTCACGCACTTCGGGATCGCGTGGGTGCCTTCCCGGTCCAATCGCATGCGGGGGTCCGGGGGCAGCGCCCCCGGCAGGCAGCGTGGGGAAGGCGTGGACCGGTACGCCCGGATGCGGAGCGGACCTGAACATGGCATGCCGGGGACTGACCGCAGGGAGGGGACCATGTCGGAATTACCCACATGAAACAGCGAAGAGCCCAAAGAAGTGCTGATCCTCGCGGTGATATCGACCGAACAGGCGCATAAAAACTACGGGTGGTTCTGATCCGGTGGTTTAAACCTGCGTGCACCTTCCGGGAAAATTAGACGTAATAAATGGGCTGTTGTAAAAACCTGAACAAAATTGGACAAGCCGCCGGAGGGATTTGAACCCTCGACCTGCTGATTACGAATCAGCCGCTATACCGCTAAGCCACGGCGGCAGGTACTCTATCATATAGGTAGAGAAGAATTATAAAGGTAATCATCTGTTCTGGCCCAAACCCCCGCCCCTCTCCGGCAGGGCGAGGAAGAGCGCGGCAAGAGCGATCCCGAGGGCCGCGGGGACGAAAAGCCCCTCCCGCAGGAGATACCCGGCCCAGAAGCCGAAGATCACCACCGCACTCACGGCGACGGTGCCGGGCACGCCCTCACCCTCTTCGAAACGGTCGTGCACGCACCATCTGAGGACCGCCGCATAAACGAGGCCGGTGAGCGCCCATCCTGCAAAGTTCACCGCCGGAATCCCGTAGTACACCCCGGACGAGTCCCAGATCCAGAACCCCGCCCGCACCGCCGCCGGGTCCAGGACCAGATCGGCGAGGACGGCACAGAGGGATGTGGCCAGGATAAACCTCCCGGCAGAGGTGCCGAAGAGGGCGGACGCAGCCGCGGCGCACCCGAGAAAGACCGGCGGGTAGGCGAGGGCGACCGTCCACGGGACAAGCCCCAGGGCCTTCGGGCCGAGGGCTTCCGAGTACGAGAACCCCCCGTAGGGCACCCCGGTCAGGACTGCCAGCGCCTCGACAAGGAGGGGGAGGACGGAGAGGACGAGCAGGACCAGGACCCCCCTCCGGGCCCCGATCCACCTGACCAGCGCGGCATAGGCGGGCAGGGCCATCAGCACCAGAAACAGCGGTGCGGCAACCTGGGGCGCATCCCCGAAATCGACGAGGGCAAACCCGACAGATCCAGCGGCCACCGCCCCGACCCCTGCCGGCACCCGCCACCCCCACCTCATTCCACTCCCTCCCCCTTCAGATCCCCTTCGTGATGGTGATCGCCGCAAAGGCCAGTCCCCCGAGCCCGGTATTGAGGTACGGGAGATACCAGTACGCCGCGGCGGTGTTTACGGTGCGGACCAGCAGGAGGGCGAGCGGGACGGCGGGAAAGAGCAGCACCGGCAGGGCCAGCGGGTGGAGCCCGGCAAGGAAGAGGACCAGCGCCGCACACGCCGACCAGAACACCAGGCAGAGGGCCAGGGACCGCCGCTCCCCGAGCACGACCGCCGTCGTCGTGATCCCGGCCTCGCGATCGCACCCGATGTCAGGGATCGCCGAGAAGAGGTGCATCGCCGCAATATGAAAATACCCGGCCGCGATCAGGAGGAGAGGCGGGAACGATCCCGACGCCAGGAGATACCCGAAGACCCCCGGCATGATGTAGAGCATGTTCGAGGAGAAATCGAGGACCGGCACCTCCTTGAACCTGAGGGGCGGGGCGCTGTAAAAATACGAGAGAAAGAGAAAGGCGCAGAAGACCGCCCGCTCCGCCATCGTCTGGGAGACCAGGAGGGCGGCGCTGAGGGCCGAGACCCCGAGGAGCAGGACCACCAGCGACCGCCACTCCCGCTCCTCGAGCAGGTGCTCCCTCTCACCCTTCTTCGGATTTTTCAGGTCTGTCTCACGGTCCCAGAGATCGTTGACGCCGTATATGAATACATTCGCCGGAAAAAAGAAATAAAACAGATATACTGCATACGAAGGGAGCAGAAACGCCTCCCACGACCCCATCCCCAGGGCATAGCCGACCACATAGGTCCCGCCCGTATAGATCCAGAACCTGAACCGCGAGACCGAGAGCGCAAGGGTGAGGAGCGGGTTCATCGCAGATCGCCCGGTGCAACGGCGTTGGCGACCGCCCTGAGGACCGCTCGCGGCGGCGACGGTTTTACCTTCCGCCGGTAGACGACCGTCGGGTCGGCCAGGATCTGCAGGGCCGTCCAGCGGTAGAGATCAGAGGCCGTCTTCACCGGTATGAGGGACCGGCGCGGGATATACTCAAACCCCGCCTCCCCCTCCTCCTGCCAGGCGAGATACCGGTCGATCTGGGCGGCGATAAACGCCTCAAAGGCGCGGGGTGCGGCCGCCGTCTCCCGCTCCTCGAGCGAACCGAGCCCGAACGCCGCCATCTCCGCCGCCGGCAGATAGGTCCGCCCGAGGGAGAGGTCTTCCGGGATATCCCTGATGAAGTTGATATACTGCATCGCCTTCCCCAGGGCGCGGGCCGCCGGCAGGGCGGCGTCAGGGAGGTCCATCACCCGCGCCATCATCATCCCGACCACCTCAGATGATCCGTACAGATACCCTTCGAGTTCCTCGATCGTCTCGTACCGCCCTTTCCAGAGATCGCTCTCCATGGAGGCGAGAAAAGCCTCCACCCACGCCGGATCGATCTCTCTGCTCCCGACCAGAGCGGCGAAGGGATCGATGACCGGATCGCCCGTCGCCTCCCCCTCAAGCGCCCGGCGGTAGCCGTCCCTGAAGGCGTAGAACGCCGCAGCCTCCTGGGGGACGGCATCGACAAAGTTGTCGGCCGTCCTGACGAACGAGTACAGGACAAAGACGTCCTCTCTCACCCTCCGGGGAAAAAAGAGCGTGCTGTAGAAGTACGTCGTGCTCCCCCGCCTGAAGATCCTGAAATGAACAGGCGATACCATCCTCCTCTGCCTCCTCACCCGCGGGGGTGACGTTCTGCGATCTCCCTGGCCACGATCGTCGAGGAGATCAGGGTCATCGGCACCCCGATCCCCGGGTGGGTGTACTGCCCGGTGTAGTAGAGGTTCCCGACCTTCCGGCTCAGGTGCGCCGGCCGCCAGAGCGCCGTCTGGAGGAGCGTGTGCGAGAGGCCGAGCGCCGTCCCGCGGTAGGCGTTGTAGCGCTCGGCAAAATCGTTCAGGGCAAAGATCCGCTTCACCACCACGGCGTCCCTGAGTTCCTCCCCGATCTTCGCCTCCAGGTCGTCGAGGATACGGGTGTACAGACGTTCCCTGAGTGCGGGCGTGTCCTCAAGGCCGGGCGCAAGGGGCACCAGGATGAAGAGAGTCTCAGAGCCCGGCGGTGCGGCAGTCGGGTCGGTCCGGGACGGGACGTTGACGTAGTACGATGGGTTCTCCGGCCACGCCGCCCGGTTCGGATCGAAGATCCGCTCGAACCCTGCCTCCCAGTCCCGGTCAAGGAAGAGCGTGTGGTGGGCAAGGGCCGGCACCTCCCGGTCAAGCCCGAGATAGATCACGAAGGCCGAAGGGGCGAGCACACGGGACCGCCAGTATTTCTCCGGGTACGTCCGGTGCGCCGCATCCAGCAGGTCCAGTTCTGCATGGGCATAATCGGCATTCACCAGGACGAGATCGGCGTCATGCCGCCCCTTCTCCGTAACAACCCCGGTCGCCCTCTTTCCCTCCACTTCGATCCGCCGCACCGGTTCGTCCAGAGAGATCTCCGCGCCGTAGGATCGGGCGAGTTCGGCGATACCTCCGGCCACCGCCCTGATCCCGCCGTCCGGGTACCAGACCCCCATCGTCATATCGATGTGGGACATGATGTGGTAGAAGGATGGGGTGTTCTGCGGGGCCCCGCCGAGAAAACCGATCGAGTACTGGACGATCTTCTGCGCACGGTCGCTCTCGAAATGACGCCTGACAAAGGTGCCCAGGTTCTCGAAGATATGCAGCCTGCTCCCCTGCATGATCAACCGCCCGTTAAGAAAGTCGAAGATCGAGCGGTAGTCCCGGTAGAGCAGTTCGTTGATGGAAAGGTCGTACATCTCTTTTGCCGAGGCGAGGTACGCCCGCAGCTTCTCCCCTCCATCCTCCTCGAAGGAGTCGAAGAGGGCATAGTCCTCCTCGAGATCTGCCCTGATATCGACCGGGTCGCCGTCGCCGAAGAAGATGCGGTACGCGGGGTCCAGGCGTTTCAGCGTATAAAAATCCTCTGGCTTCTTTCCGAACGCCGCAAAGAACGTCTCGTAGACGTCGGGCATCAGGTACCACGACGGCCCCATATCAAAGGTGAACCCCTTCTCGCTGTAAACGCTCGCCCTCCCGCCGGGCTGCTCGTTCTTCTCGATCACCTCGACGTCAAAACCCTCTTTTGCCAGCAGTGCCGCGGCTGAAAGTCCGCCGAAACCTGCACCTACAATTGCTGCCTTCATCGTCCCCCTCCGAACAGAGCATGCAAATCCCAGTATAAATACCATTCTCTCTCAGCGCCGCTTCAGGGCGGCATAGGCGGCGGCGACGGCGATGAGGACCGCCACCAGGAAACCCGAGAGCGTCATCGAGGAGATCATCGAGCAGAGCCCCGGACCTGCCGGGGGTTCGGAGGAGAAGATCACCAGCGCCGACCCCAGGACGAAGGCGGCCGCGACCATCCCGATCAGGGTGACGTTTGCGGCATACCTGATCGAAGCGCCCAGGGCGTCCAGCTCAGGACTCCCGACCGCGAGAGAGATCTGACCGGCGGAGAGTTTCCTGAGGGCGGCGTTGACCGCGCCCGGGATTTCGGTGGTGTCCCTGACCTGCTGCCCGATCGCCTTTGCGAGGGCGTCTGCGCCATCCATGGAGAAGACCTGCCGCCTGCGGATTGCCCTGATGCCCGGGCCGGCCCGGGCCGTAAAATTGAACGACTCGTCGAGGTCCCGGCAGATCGCCATCAGAAAGAGGAGGACCTTGATCACCTGCATCATCGGGAGCGGCACCTTGAGGTGATAGCGTCTCAGGGTTGCCGGGATCTCCTCCATCACCCCGGCAATATCCACCTCCCCGATCCCGTACGACCCCGGTCCCATGAGGGTGGCATAGATCTCGTCCTTGAAGAGGTCGACCGCCCGATCCGGGATGACGATCCCCAGGTCCCGGTAGGCGTCGACGATCGCATCGCTGTCCTCGTCCACGATCCCGGCGACCAGGCGGAGAAAGGCGTCGCGCCGTTCAGGGCGGAGGATCCCGACGGTCCCGAAGTCGACAAAGGCGAGCGCCCCGGTTTCTGTCACCAGGAGGTTTCCGGGATGGGGATCGGCATGGAAGAACCCGTCCTCGAAGACCTGCTTGAGATAGGCCGAGAGCAGGGTGTCGGTCACCTCCTCAGGCGAGACCCCGATCGCCCGGATCCCGTCGGCGTCGTCCACCCGCACGCCGTCGATGTAGTCCATTGTCAGGACCAGCGGCCCTGAATAGTCAGGGTAGATACGCGGGATGACGACGCCCGGCGACCCCCTGAGGTTTCGGGCAAGGGCGCCGGCGTTCTTGCCCTCCTGCACGAAGTCGAGTTCTCTCCTGATCTGGGCGGCGAACTCCTGTACAAGGCCGGCGGGGTTATAGACCGCAAGGTCGGGGCGGCGCCGCTCGATCTGTCTGGCGAAATACTCCAGGATATCGATGTCGTCCTCGATCACCCGCCTGATTCCCGGACGCTGCACCTTGACGGCCACGACGGTCCCGTCCTTCAGCACCGCCCGGTGCACCTGCGCAAGCGACGCCGCGGCCACCGGGGTCTCGTCGAACGATGCAAAAGCGGTTGCGATCGGGCCGCACAGGTCCTCTATGGTCGGGCGGATCGTCTCAAAGGGCAGGGGGGCGACGGTGTCGGTCAGGAGGCTCAGTTCTTCGATGAGCGGGCCCGGCAGCACCTCGCGCCTGGTGCTCAGGATCTGCCCGAACTTGATGAAGGTGGGACCGAGTTCTTCGAGCGCCAGGCGGATCCGGCGGTACAGCGGGTCGGCGCCGTCCGGGCGTTCTGCCGCCCGTCGACCTGGCAGGGGGAGGCGGATGCCTGTGATCAGGGCGCCAAGCCCATACTTCACCAGTATCCCGGTGATCTGGCGGTACCTGCCCATCTGGCGGATCATGCTCCCCTGCCCTCTGACGAGAGGGGAGACAATTCTCCTATATAAAACCGGCGGAAAAAAAGGGTGTTAAGAATAGCCCCGCATCGTCACGTTCGTGTCCCCGACCTTCTCGGTCGGCGCCTGGATGGCGCCGTACTTCTCCTCGTAGTCCTTCATGCTCCTTGAGAGCACGGCGAGGAGGTTCTTCGCGTGCTTCGGCGTAATGGAGACGATCGACTTCGCCCGGGCCTGGTTCGTGCCCGGGATCTCGTGCAGGAACATGAAGGTGAACTCGTCCTCCTTGTATGCGACCTGGATCCGGTTCGCATAGACCGGGTCGAGCGCCTGGGGGATATTGACCGAGATCTCGTGCTGAGACATAGCATAACATATAAGGGGATAGGAATTAAGGGTTTTTGCAATGGGAAAAGACGATGGCCTCACCGGCATCTCGGCCGTGACCGCCGCCCATTTCTGCCCCCTCCGCCTCTACCTCGATAGGCAGGAAGAGCACGAAGAGCCGCCGCGCTACGCCGTCTGCAAACAGGTCTCCTACCACCTCGGTATGGGCCCCCTCGACCCGCCGGCCGTCTGGGCCGAGATCGCCGCCGTCCTCCCGTACGCCGGCGAGGCCGAACACGCCCTCTTCGCCCAGTGCATCGAGGCCTGCACAGATGTGGAATGGATCCCCTTCTCGGACACCGACGTCCCGGTCTCCTCTCCCACCCTCGGGATCAGGGGCACCGTCGACAAGGCCGACCCGGCCCTTCCCGGTTTTGCGATCACCCGGTCGAGCGAAGCGCCGGTCGCCGGGGTCCACGGGGCAGACCGTCTGCGCATTGCCTGCTACGCCGCCTGCGTCCGGGAGACGCTCGGCATCGACGTCCCCGGCGGGTGGGTGGAATACGTCCCGTCAGGCGTCATCCGCTTCTGCACGCCCGGCCCCCGCGACCGGCGTGCGATGCTCAGGGCGATCGCCGCTGCAAAAGAAGTGGAGGCGGGAACGATCCCGGGAAAACCCCTCAACCCGCCGTGCGCCCGCTGCCCGCACGGGGAGCGCTGCTCTCCCGGGCCGCGGCGTCTTTCAGACCTGCTCTAACAGCGTCTTCGAGACGATATACTCGCCCCGCGCCTCGCGGGTCGTGCCCACGATGAGCCATTGCGTATCGCCGTGCTCCTCGAGCACCCCGACCGCCTCGATCGTCTCGCCGGCCAGCGCCTGCCCTGAATAGGTGTGGGTGAACGAGATCACCCGCGAGACCGTCTCGTGCTCCACCTCGTAGACCGCCGGGGAATCGAACGACTGGGAGGCGTCGGTCACCAGGGCCTCAATCCGGCCCCGCCCGATCTCCCGCCCCCGCCCTGCTGGCGCCGAGGCCAGGGCGTCGTAGTCCCGCGTATAGAGCAGGTCGAAATAGGTGTCGCCGAACTCGCCCCGGTTCCACTTCCGCGCCTCGTGGAGCACGAACGTATCAAACGAGATCTCCGGGACCCGCTTCTCGTAGACCTTCCGCCACATCTCCTCGGACATCGCGGGCAGGGTCCCGGTCTGAACAAGGCGTGCAAGCTGCGCCTGCGCCGAGAACCACGCCCCTCCGTAGACGACCAGGTCGATATCTGAAGCGGCGTTCTCCACGCCGATCAGCCGCGACCCCGTGCATCCCACCTTCCCTGCCGGCAGGTCGAAGAGGGAGAGGAGACGGCGCACTCTCGGGTCACGGGAGGCGATCCAGTCCATCCTCTCCTCGGGCTTGTAGACCCGGGCGATCCGGTCCGCCGGCACCCGGTGGAGGTGATCGAGGTACTCGGGCCGGTGCTCCCTGATGTACTCATATGCCGGCTCGAAATCGAGTTTCGTATACCGCCGCCCCTCGGGATCCACCCGTTCTCCTGCAGGGTCCGGGACGTAGCGGAGCACGCACCCGGCCCGCTCGGTGTTGTCATAGGCAGAGACGGCGAAGATCAACCCCCCGTCGTCCTCGATAAAATCGCGCAACCTGATCGGCATCATGGCATCTCCGCAAGAAACCCGGCGACCTCCTCGATCTCTGCCCCCACCCTGAGCACCTGCCGGTGCACCAGGTCCACCACCGTGCTCGGCGTCCCCGGGAGGTGCCCGCCGTCGATGAGCAGGTCGTGCGGGACATGGACATCGTTGACGGTCACCGGGTCGGGCCCGCCGTGGACGTTCGCCGAGGTCGCCGTGATCGGGGCGTCGAGTTCCCTGATGATCGCAAGGGCGACCGGGTGGTCAGGGAAACGGATCCCGACAAGGCCCGTCCCCCCGGTGAGGATCTCGGGCAGGCATGACTTCGCCCGCAGCACGACCGTCACCGGGCCCGGCAGGAACCGGTCGATGAAGGCGTCGGCCGCCCGGTCCACGACGGCGATCGCCGAGAGCATCTCGCAATCCGAGACCGCCACCGAGACCGGCATCGCGCGCGGCCGCATCTTCGCCTCGTACACCCGTTCGATGGCGTATTCCGAGAGGGCGTCGGCCCCGAGGCCGTAGATCGTGTCGGTGGGGTAGACCACAAGCCCGTCGCGCCTGAGCACCTGCACCGCTTTATGGATGATCGCTGTGTCCATTAGAACTCCTGACCGCGGACGCGGTTGATATCGAAGACCGCACGTTTCGAGACGTGCATCACGGCAAAAACGCCTGCCTGGATCGGGTCGGTGACCACGAGGTCGGCGTGCTTCGGGACACTGCCGGCCATCTTCAGGGCGATGACCGGGATCCCGGCCGCACGGACCCGCTCGACCGCCTCGGTGATCGCCCCGCCCATGATCGATCCCGCCAGCACCAGGATCGACGCCCTCGGCAGGCGGGCGACGGCGTCCACCGCCTCGGAGAGATCTTTCTCGCCGACGAGCGGGATCGTGTCCACCGAGATCCGTTCGCCCCTGATATTGTGGCGGTCGGCCTCGTTCACCGCACCGAGGGCCACCTGGGCGACCTGGGCGCCGCCGCCGATGATGATCACCCGCGACCCGAAGATCCGGGAGAAGGTGTCGTTCGTCGAGACGTGGCGGACGGTCGGGATGCTGAGGAGGTCGGCGAGCGCCCGCCCGATCCCGCCGGCGCACTCCACCTCGAAGTAGAAGAGGGCGTCCCCGGCATGGGCGCCCGAGGGCATGATCGACTGCTGCACGGTCACCACGTTCACGGCGTTCGCCGCCATCACCGCGGCGATATCCCGCAGCACGCCGGGCTGGTTCTCTGCGATGATGCTGAGCGCATACAGTTCGAGGATATTGAGGCTCTGCAGGTGTTCTGGCTCTTCCATGCGCGTGCAGAGGCGGGGCGTCCGACCCCCGCCCCCTCCTATCTGTACGGTGAATATTGACCGCGGAACAACTTAAGGTGTGTGGTGGGAGACCGTCCATTTCCGGGCAGAATTGCGCACGGCGCACGTAGTTGCCCGGCAGGCCCCGGGGGGCGAGGGCCGCCCACCGGCTGCCTCTGCTCCCTGCAGGTGTGTCTGCCCCGGGACAACCCTTATCCCGGAGCATGAGGAGATGGGGGTATGTTCGATATCGTCGGCGCCGAGAAAAGGGTGAACGGGATCGAGGTGACCTACCGGAAAGACGGCGAGTTAAGGCTCAGGGACTTCGCCCTGGACGAACTGGTCGCCATGGGCGTCAACCCCCTCGACCTGCTTGCCGACCCGGGCGCCTTTGTGATCGACCCGGAAAAGCACCTGGTCTGCGAACGCTTCCTCTGAATCACCCGGCGTTCCCCGGCACCCACCTGGTCCCCCCGCCCTTTTCAAACTCCTTCTTCCAGATGGGGAGGCGTCGCTTGATCTCTTCCAGGATATATTCGCAGGCAGCAAACGCCTCCCGCCGGTGACCGGCGCCGACGATGATCAGGAGGATGTTCTCCCCCACCTGCAGGGGCCCGATCCGGTGGACGATCGCCACCGAAGCGATCTCGTGGGCGGCAAACGCCTCGTTGCGGATCGCTTCGAGTTCCTGCACCGCCGCCTCCCGGTAGGCCTCCAGCTCGATCCGCTCGATCTCGTCGTCCCGCACCACGCCGAGGAAGGTGACCAGGGCGCCCATCGACGGGTCTTTCGCCCGCTCGATCATCTCGTTTATGTTGAAATCGTCATGCCTGACATCTATCATGGTCTCACCTCTTCGTGCAGGTGCCCGCATGCAGGGCACCCCGCCTGCCGCTCCACCGGGATCGTCTCCATCGTGGACCTCGCCCCGTCCCAGAGCAGGAGACGCCCGGCGAGGAGGTCGCCGCTGCCGGTGAGGTACTTGATCGTCTCGTTCGCCTGCACGAGCCCGATCACGCCGGCGGTGGTCCCGAGGGCCGGGAAGGTCTCGTCCGGCGGGGGGACGGGGAAGAGGCAGCGGAGGCACGGCGTCCTCCCCGGGATGACCGTCGTCGCCTGCCCGAAGAACCCGGAGATCCCGCCGTGGACCAGGGGTATCCCGCGCTCGACCGCCGCACCGTTGAGGAGGTAGCGGGTCTCGAAGTTGTCCATGGCATCCACGATCACATCGGCGCCGGCGGCGAGGCCGGCGACGGTGGCGGCGTCGATGACGGTCCGGATTGCCTCCACGGCGATCTCCGGGTTGAGGGCGGCGAGTTTCTCGGCCGCCGAGACGACCTTCGGGCGCCCGAGGTCGGGCGTCCCGTGGAGCACCTGCCTGTTCAGGTTGGAGAGGTCGACGGTGTCCCTGTCGGCCAGGCGGATCCGGCCGACGCCGGCGGCGGCGAGGTAGAGGGCGATCGGGCACCCGAGGCCGCCGGTCCCGGCGATAAAGACCGTCGCCCTCTTCAACCGCTCCTGCCCCTCCTCGCCGAAGATCATCGTCTGCCGGCGGTAGCGCTCGCCTTCGCTCTCGTTCAGCACCGCCGATCGCCTCCTTTCGCGGCAACGACGAGCGCCTTCATCCGCCGTGCCGCCCCGACTGGGTCCTCCTGCCCGACGACCGCCGAGATGACGGCGATCCCGTCGGCCCCGGCCCTGACCACCTCGCCGACGTTCGCCGGGCCGATCCCGCCGATCGCGATCAACGGGGCCGGGACTGCCGCTCTGACCGCCCGCAGGGTATCGAGGCCGCGGCCGGGCCCGGCGTCGGCCTTCGACCCGGTGGCGAAGGTGGGGCTGAGGGCGACGTAGTCGGCCCCGCCCTCGACGGCAAGGGCGGCTTCGGCGGCGTTTCCGACTGAAACACCCAGGATGAAGTCGGAGGGGACGATCGAGCGCGCCGCCCCCACCGGGAGGTCGCCCTGCCCGAGGTGGACACCGTCGGCCCCGGCGGCGAGGGCGACCTCCAGGTGGTCGTTGACGATGAAGAGGGCGCCGGCCGCATGGACGACCCTCCGCACCTCGCGGGCCGTGGCGAGGAGGTCGCGGGGGGCGAGCGCCTTGTCCCGCAGCTGGACCACATCAGCCCCGCCCTCGACGGCCAGGCTGGCCTGTTCTGGATGAGAACGGCCGCGGCCGATCCCGGCGTCGGTGATCACGTAGAGGTCATACCCCATGGCGTGCCCTCACCCGCGCCCCGGCCGCCAGGTCTGCCAGCTTCATGGCAGAGAGTTCGTCGAAGAGGGCCGTCCTGAAGGAGTACGGCCCGCGGGCCTGCGCCGCCGCCCGTTCGCCGGCAAGCCCGAAGGCGGCGAGGGCCGAGGCCGAGGAGAGGAGGCGATCGCCCTCCACCGCCGCAAACGCCCCGGTGACCGAGGCGGCCATGCACCCGGTGCCCGAGAGGCGGTCCATCATCGGGTTCCCGTTCTCGACCAGGAGGACGCGCCTCCCGTCGGTGACGACGTCGGTCGCCCCGGTCATCGAGACCACCGTCCCGGTGGCGAGGGCGCAGGCGACCGCCGCGTCCACGGCGTCGCCGACGATCCCGCAGGAGTCCACGCCCCGCACCGTCCCGCCGGTGCCGGCGAGAACGCCGATCTCCCCGGCGTTCCCCTTCAGGACGGCGACCTGTACCTCCTGGAGGATCCTTAGCACGGCGTCGGTGCGCATCCGGGTCGCCCCGGCGCCGACCGGGTCCAGGACCACCGGGACGCCGCACTCGTTCGCCCGCCGCCCGGCAAGGATCATCGACGCCACCTGGGCCGTCGAGAGCGTCCCGATGTTCAGGACGAGCGCTCCCGCCACCGCCGCCATCTCGGCCGACTCCTCGGGGGCTTCGGCCATCACCGGCGCCGCCCCGGCGCAGAGCGTGATGTTGGCGCAGTCGTTGATCGTCACGGTGTTGGTGATGTGGTGCACGAGCGGGCGCCTCGACCGCACCTGCTCAAGGATCTCCGCACAGATTCTTCCGTCCATGATATGCTCCATGAAATCTCCGGGTGTCGCCGGGTGGGGCGCACCTCCTCCCGTAGTTCTACGACTTCCTGGAATTGAGGGCTTCCGGTCCGGGCACGAGGCAGGGCGTTGCCTGTCCGTCCTCCCTCCTCAGCCCCCGGCGACCGGGGGGAAGAGGGCGACCTCGTCTCCGGCCGCGAGGGTCAGCGCCGGGACGTCGGCGTGGTTCACCCGCTTCCTGTTCAGCATCAGGACCACGTGCCCGTTCAGGGCGCCGCCGCCGTCGAAGAGCGCCCGGTGCGCCGCCCCGGACTCTTCGCCGAGCACCTGGAGGAGGGTGGAGAGGGCGGCCCCTTCCGGGACCTCAAGCGTGCGCTCGGCGCCGAATATCTCCCGCATCCAGGCAAATGCCCTGACCTGTACGATCATGCTCTCCCTCTCCCCGGTGAAGTTAACAATTGTTAACTCCCCGGTCTTATCTCTCTTTGCAACCGGATACGAAAAAAAAGTCGGGGGGAGAATTACGCCCGCCGCACCCTGAGGGCGACGAGGACGCCGCCAAGGAGGAGGGCGAGGGCCGGGAGCAGGGGGGAGGCTGCCGCCTCGGGCGCCGGTGTTGCCTGGACGAGGTCGGCCTGCACCGGCGTCGTCGCCCCGGCGTTCACCTGGGCGGTGCCGGTCCAGTCCCCGTAGCCGGCATAGGTGATCCTGACGGGGTACGATCCCGGCGCGAGGTCGGGCACCGTCAGCGGTGTCAGTCCATAGGGCTGGTTGTTGAAGTACACCGTCGCTCCGGTGGGTGTCGAGGTGAAGGAGACCGACCCCGTGCCGCCGGCGTTGAGCACGGCGTCGAGGGTCGCCGTCCCTCCGGCGGCGACCGTCACGGTCGTGTCATAGTCCCCGTAGCCGCCGAGGGCGAGGTGGATGGTGTGCTGGCCGGCGGCGATGCCGTTGACGAGCAGGCGGTTGCCCGCCGGCGTCTGGCCATAGTAGACGCCGTCGACCGAGACCGAGGCGCTCGCCGGGGTGGAGGCGATGGAGATGGCGCCGGTGGGGGGCTGTGCGCTCGGGGTCAGCGTCTCTGAGATGGAGGTGACCTTCCCGACATAGACGGTGGCCCGGCCGCTCCACTCCTCGTAGCCGGGGGCGTTGAGTTCGACGACATGGGAGCCGGGGTCGAGGCCGCCGATCGTGGCGGGGGCCGGGCCCTTATAGACGCCGTCGAGGGTGATGTAGGCGCCTTTCGGGACGCTGGAGATGGAGAGCGTGCCGTATTGCTGGACCTGTTTTAAGACGGCGTCGACGTAGGTGATCCTGCCGGAGACGATCTCCTCCTGAGCGGTCCAGGTCCCGTAGCCCGGATAGTCGATCGAGACCTGGTAGGTGCCGGCGGCAAGCCCGGTGACGGTGTGCGGGGTGGTGCCGTAATAGACGCCGTTGATCCTGATGTTCGCACCGCCCGGCGTGGAGGAGAGGCCCATGCTCCCGGTCTGCGGCGTGTTCGGGTTGAGGGTGAGGTAGACGGCGGCATGGTGGCCCGCGGCCGGGACGGCCGGGAGTGGTTCCTGCGCCGTCGTGTATCCGGCCTTCGTGGCGGTCACGGTGCCGGGCGGGGTGCCGGTGCTTGCCCAGGCGACGGTAAGGATGCCCTGGGCGGTGGTGCCCTGGTATTTCCCGTCGAAGGAGACGGCGGCGCCGTCGATATTGGTGTGGATGTCGAACCAGCCCGTGCCGCCGCCTATGATGGCCTGGGTGGCCGAGGTCGTCACCGCCTGCGTGACCGCGGTCGTCGGGGCCTTTGTCGGGGTGGCGGTCGTGGTTGGAACGGCGGTGGTTGCCGTCGTCGTCGGGGCTGCGGTTGTCATGGTCGGTTCGGCCATGGTGACGTTCGTCGTGGTATCGGCGAGGGCCGATACGCACAGCAGGGAGAGGGCGAGGAGGAGGATCAGCCACGGGAGTGGCCTTTGTGCACGTTCCATGCTATTTCTGGAGATGTTTGGGGGAAAAAATCTACCGAAACAGAAATCCTGGATCTTTTTGAAGAAGGTTTCACGGATCCAGGCGCTGGCGATGATCATGGTGCTCTGCCTGTTTATCGATTCAACGAACTCCGCAAGGAGTCCCCTGACTTCAGGCCGGGGAGGAATTGCGGTTCACAAGCACAACGGTAAATACTGTTGATTGAAATAGGCCCTTATGCTCGCCGCAAAGACCATCATCCTCAAGATGGACTGTCCTGACCCCGATCGTCTCGACCGGACGGTATGGACGTACACCGAGGGGATGAACTATGTCTCTGCGGTCGTGCACAACCTCGGGAAACCAAAGGGTTCTGCCGCCCTCCAGAAGATCGTCTATTCCGCTCTCCGGGAAAAGATCGGTCTCAAGTCCCAGATGTCCTTCAATGTCGTCAGGCAGGTCACGGGAACCTACCGGACACTTCAGGAGCAGGTCAGGGCGAAAAAGACGGTGTGGCAACAGATCATGTACGCTCCCACCTCCATGACCTTCTCCTTCGGGCGGGACTTCTCCCTCGACGGAGACGATATCGGTCTTACAACCCTCAACGGCCGGAGAAAGTATCGGTTCTTCCGATACCCTCACATGGAGCAGTATCTCGATGGAACATGGAAATTCGGAGCGTCAAAACTGGTGAAGCACCTGGATGGCACATACTACTTCCATCTTTGTTGTGAACGAGAGACCGAGACCCGTGAGGTCACGAAGTCTTCTACCTTCATGGGGGTGGATCTCGGCCAGAACTTCCTTGCGGTTACATCGACGACCGACAGGAAATGTCGGTTCTTCTGTGGCGGGAAAGCCAAGGACCTCCGAAATGTCTATTCTACCATGCGGAAACGGTTACCGTCTAAGGGCACCCGGTCGGCAAAGAGGATGCTGAAGCATCTTTCTGGCCGGGAGAGACGGCTGATGACTGATATGAACCACCGCGTCTCAAAGGAGATCGTTTCTTTTGCCGTTCAGAACAACGTGGATGTGATCGGGCTGGAGGATCTCTCCGGGATCGGGGATCGGACAAAGATCTCAAAGAGGCGGCGATACACCCATCATTCCTGGGCGTTCTTTGAACTCCAGACGTTCATCGAGTACAAGGCACGAGAGAAGGGTATATCGACGATCTATCTCGATCCGGCCTATACCTCGCAGACCTGTCCCCGGTGCAACCATATCAGCAAGAACAATCGGAATGGACGGTCGTTTGTCTGCGAATGTTGTGGGCATTCGCTCCATGCCGATCTGATCGGTGCTCAAAACATCGAATCCAGAGCACGCACCTACAGGTATACCCTGGAGGTGCAGGGGTGCAGTCAGCCACCCATACGAGAACTATCGACACGATAGAGTCTCAAGCCCCGGCCTTCAGGCCGGGGTAGTTGACTAACTGAGTTCCGGCTGAGGAGAGATCTGAAACGGTCCGGCGAGACGGTCATCAGCCAGACCAAGAAGCAGACGCAACGGCCCACGATGAAATGGACGTTTTTCTGTTTCGGAGAGTGAGGGAGTTTGTGATGGTCGAGGATGGGAGGAGGGTCAAGCGGGTGACGAACCTGAATGAGGAGTTGAGGAAGATTTTGAGGCTGCTGGTGAGGGCGCATGAAAATGACTACTCATGAAAAAAGTGGTGCGAAATGTCGGTTGAATCGTTTCGTTTTTCGTGTATTCGAAGATATTCTGGGTTGGTACAGCGATACCGGGGTATTTATAAGAAGAAAAAAAGATAAATAGAACGGGCCAAACGCGTAAGCGAGGTAATGGTATGCCAACGAGTAAGAAACAATTGGAGAAGCTGAAAAAAGTGCAGAAGGCCAAGGCAGAAGAGCTCTCGCAGCAGGCGGCTGCAGGGAGCGATGCCGCCAAGAAGAAGCTCAAGAAGCTTGAGAAAAAGCTCAAGTGAGCCGCCAGGAATTTCCCACTATTTTGGCGTTGTCGAACTCCTTTTCTGTGATGCCGGCTGGCAGGGAGTGATCCCTCTCTTCAGATCTTCCCGCTCTTTCTTTCCCGGCAATCCTGAGCGGTGGTCCGGGTGCGCACGTCCCCCCCGCGAGCCTGGTGGGGAAGGCAGTTGATCCGCTCCCGCCTTGACCTGAGACCTATCACCCTGACGGCGTACGGGGATTTCGATAAAGCCGTTTTTTCAAGCGGGTGCCCCGAGATGCGGGCAGTATAGCAGAACCGTGAACGCGCACCGAGAACAGTGGTATTTTTTGGGATATCTATTACCCCGTAGAAGTGCGATAGCCGGGATTCGAACCCGAGTTAGAGGCTTGGGAAGCCACTGTCCTACCACTAGACTACTATCGCAGGTACCAGATCATATTCCCCTTCCTCGCTATTAAAGGTTAATCCTCAGCCCGCCGCAGCACCAGGGTGATCGCCGCACCATCCCCGGGTCTGCCCGGCACGCGGTCCCCGGCCGTGATGCTCCCGCCGTAGCGCTCGGCGAGGGTCCGGCAGATCCAGAGCCCGAGCCCCTTGCCCGAGACCCGCGGGGCGTTCCGCACAAACCGCCCGAAGACGTTCTCCTTCTGGTCGTCCGGGATGCCGGGGCCGTTGTCGGCCACGGTCACCGCAACGGTGTCGTCCTCCTTCGCCACCGCAATCCAGACGGTCACCTCAGGCCCCCCGAACTTCCCGGCATTCCCGATCAGGTTCGTGAACACCTCGGAGAGGAGGTCGTCGGCCATCACAACGGCATCCGTCCCCGCGTACCTGATATCGAGTTCGGAGAACCGGGAGATCTCGCCTCTGATGACGGCGTCCAGCGGCACCGGCTCGACCCTCGTCGCCCGCTGGCTCAGGGAGCGGTAGGTCGAGACGTTCATGATGATCTCGATGCTCTGCCTGACCCCGGAGAGCACCTTCTTCGCCATCAGGTGCTCCTTCCCGGCGAGCCTGGGCAGGAGCAGGCTGCAGTAGCCCGCCGCCACCGTGTTGGCGTTGTTGATGTCGTGCATCATGATATCCAGGTAGAGGTTGGCGTCGGCGTTCGCCCGCTCCAGCCCTTCGCTGAACCGCGCCCGCAGCACCGCCCCCCCGATCGCCCGCCCCGAGGTCTCCAGGAACTCCCGCTCCCCGGTCGTGAAGACGTGCTCCCTTCGCGTCGCCATGTTCAGGGTGCCGGGGATCTCGTCCCCGACCTTCAGCGGGATCGAGGCGCAGGACGCAAAATTTTCCCTGATATGCGGCGGGACCCCTTCAGGCCGGTCTGACGAATACTGCGGTTCTGAGGGGACTGCCAGCCGCCTGATCTCGTATGGCGCCTCCATATCGGCCGGCCAGCGCTGGCTGACGCGGACGCCGACATCTCCCTCCCCCTCGAAGAGGTAGATCGCCCCGGCCTCAAAGTCCATGAGGTCCAGCACTTTTGCCAGGGCGGCGTCCAGACGCTCGGGGAGCGGCAGAAGCGACGAAGTGATCGCCGAGACCTCCGCAAAGGCGGCGAGTTCGCGGTTTCTGGCGGCAATCTCCCGCTCAGCCTCCTTCAGGGGGGTGATGTCCATCACCGAGACCACGCTCAGGTCGGTCTCCGGGATCATGGCGGCGGTCACCAGGGCGTCGCGCTCCTTCCCATCGGCGTCCCTGACTGTTCCCTCGTATATCGGCGGCAGGTTGTCTGCACCGTTGCGGCGCATCTGGTGGTACTGCCCGCTGAGATCGTGTACCGGCCCGGAGAAGATGGTCGCCCAGGCGCTCCGGCCGACGATATCAGCGGGGTCGTAGCCGAAATGCCTGAACCGCGCGTTGGCGTGGGTGACCGTGCCGTCGCCGTCCAGGATCATCGTCGCCGTCCCGGTCGCCTCGAAGACCGTGCGGTAGAGGGCCTCCGAGCGCTTCAGGTCGTCGGAATATTGTTTCCTCCTGACCAGCCCCCACATCCCGGTCATCAGCAGGGAGAACTGGCGGGCGTCGTCCTCGTCATAGGGGGCGGCCTTGTTGATCACCCCGGCCACCGCCACGATCCGTTCTCCCTCGAAGACCGGGACGCTTAAAAACCGCCTGATCGCCGGGTGGCCCGGCGGGGTGCCCTTCTTCAACGGCAAGGGGGCGGCGTAGTCGTTGAGGATCACCGTGCGGCGCTGCCGCACCGGTTCACCCCAGAGCCCGGTCTCGGCGAGAGGATACGCGGTCTTCGGGTGGTCCACCCGGCAGGCCGCAACCGCCCGGTCCGACCAGGACTGGATCGTGAGCGTCCGCTCCTCCGGGTCCAGGAAGGCGAAATACCCGTGCTCGCTCCCGGTCATCGATACGGCGCAGGAAAGGGCGTAGTCGGTGATCGCCTTTAAGGGGGCGTCGTACATCCGGTCCAGCCTCAGCAGGGCTTCGAGACGCTGTTCGTTCAGCCGGATCGCCGTCTCAGCCGCCTTTCTCCCGGTGATATCCTTCCCGTAGAGATTGACGTAGTCCTCGCCCTCGATCGGGAAGACCGTGATCAGGAAGATCCCGTCGCCGACCTGGACTTCGAGTTCGACCTGGTCGCCGGTGGCCGTCGCCTCCGCGGCGGCGCGGGAGAGTGCCGCCCGTGTTTCACTCTTCTCCCCGGGCGCTTCGGCCCCGATGACCGCCATCGCCGCCTCGTTTGCATAGAGGATCTGCCCTCCCCGTCCGATCCTGAGGACCGGGTCAGGGCTCTCCCCGGCGAGCCTGGCAAGGGCGTTCATCGTCCGTTCGTCCTCTTTCTGCCGGGAGATGTCCAGGAGGGTGCAGACCGCCCGCTCTTCGGGGAGCGAACCCGAGACGATCCTGACCCAGCGGACGCCGCCGCCCCGCGTCGTGAGCGCCGCTTCGAGGACGTCGAGGTCCTGCCCGGCCTTCAGCGCCTCTGCCGTCCCTTCGGCCGTTGCGGGATCGGCAAACAGGGAGACGAAAGAGCGCCCCACGACCTCGGACGGCGCAAACCCGATCATCTCTGCCGCCGTCAGGTTCAGGTCCAGAACGGCGAGCGACCGCTGATCGACGATGATGTATCCGCCGCCGGCGTGCTGGAAGATGCCGGGATAGTCGCGGGCAAGGGCGCTCACGTGGGACGAGAGCGCCGCGAGCACCATGGCGACGGCGACCATCACACCGGCGCGGGCGACCGCTTCGGGGAATACCGGGAAGGCGAACCCGGTTAACCATCCAAGGATCGGGATATACGCCGCGGTAATGGCGACCACCACCGCAAGCCCGCGCCAGCGGTACCAGACGACCGCCAGGATGATCGGGATATAGAGGATCTGGGCGACAACGGCAGTAACTCCGGCTGCGGCCGCCATTGTGGTCGCCGCCAGCGTTCCCACTCCGGCGACGGCCAGGACGGGAATCTGCCAGCGCTCCGGGAGGCGGAGCGAGGGAAAGGGGGGTATCATGGGGGTATGCTTATGGGGCATACTTTCGGGAGGGAAATTAAAGGTTTCGCTTTTGTTCTGCCGTCAACCTTAAGAACGAGGAGCGAGATTTATATATAGCACTTTTATGTGCTGGCCGATGTAAGTCCGACGTGCCGTTCCGGCACGGCCCGAAGTGGCTCGGGATTACAGGGAAGTCAGTAGCAGTACTGCTCTTTTCTGGACTTACTCTGTCATATGAGGTAGAATATGGCACGAATGCATGCACGGCGGAGAGGCAAGTCCGGCTCAGTCGCACCGTACCGCACCGAGGCACCGGAATGGACCGGCATCTCGGCGGACGAGGCAGAGAAGGTTGTTGTCGATCTCCGTAAAAAAGGCAAATCCAGCAGCGAGATCGGGTTCGTCCTGAGAGACAAGTACGGCATTCCCGACGTGAAACTCGTGGCCGGGAAGAAGATCGGCGAGATCCTCAGCCAGAACGGACTCGAGCAGGAGATCCCCGAGGACCTCAGGAACCTCATCGCAAAGGCGCTCGGCATGCGCAAGCACCTTGCTGAAAACAAAAAGGATCTCCACAACAAGCGCCAGCTCCAGCTCACCGAGTCGAAGGTGCGCCGCCTGGTGAAGTATTACCGGTCGAGCGGCAAGCTCGCGAAGGACTGGACCTACAAGCCGGAGACTGCCGAGATTCTCCTCTCCAGATAAGTCATGTCCATTCAGGCCGCTGCCGAACGGGTTGCCGCGCAGATCCTCGCCACCGATTTTGTCGAGGTCTACGCCCACCACGACGCCGACGGGATCGCCGCGGCGGCGATCCTCTGTCAGGCGATGCTCCGCGCCGGCCGCAGGTTCAGACTGCGGGTGAGGCCGGGCATCGGGACAGAGGATATCGTCCACCCGGATTCGACCCTGCTCTGCGATTTCGGCGCCGGCCTTGCCGATCTGCCCGGGACCGTGATGGTCGTCGACCACCACGTCCCGCACTTCGAGGGGCCCTTCCACGTGAACCCCCGCCTGGCCGGGATCGACGGCGAGCAGGAACTCACGGCGTCAGGAACTGCCTACCTGGTGGCGCAGGAGATGGGGGACAACCGCGACCTTGCAGGGCTCGCCCTGCTCGGGGTCTTCGGGGACGGCCAGAAATTTTCCGGGATGAACCTGGAGATCCTCAACGAAGGGATCGCAAACGGCTTTGTCGTCCCGGAGAGAGGGTTCGCCCTCCCGGGCGGTTCGGTCCGCGAAGCCCTCATGACGGCCGTCACCCCGTATATCCCCGGTATCAGCGGGGACGCGGATAAGATCACCCGCATCCTTGAGCAGGCGGCCGGGGAGGAGGCGATCGCAACCGATCTCCTCCTCTCCCTCCTGGTGCTTGAGGCAGGAGAAGAGGCGGCGCCGTCCGTCTTTTCGCGCCTGTACGGCGGGCGCTACCGGCTCGAGCGCGAGGTGATCGACGACGCCCGCACCCTTGCGGCCGTCATCGACGGCTGCGGCCAGCAGGGCCGCGGCGGCCTTGCCGCTGCGGTCTGCCTGCGCTCTCCAGACCTCGTCACCGAGGCTGAGGAGGTTGCCGGGGCCTACCGGGCGCGGGTGCTCGCCGCCGTCATGGCGGCGGAGCGGGTCGAGGAGACCGGGCGGATCTACCGGGTCGCGGACGCCGGGGCGGCGAGCGGCGTTGCCGATTGCCTGGCAAACGACGTCAGGCAGGCGGCGCCGGTGGCCGTGGTCGCGGAGAACGGCACCTGCTGGCAGGTCTCGGTGCGCTGTCCTCCCGGGGTCGATCTCGATCTCGAGGCCCTGCTCCGCCGCCTGGCGGCAGAGGTTGGGGGGTCAGGCGGCGGCCACCGGAGCCGCGCCGGCGCCCGGATCCCCCTGGACCGGATCGACGAGTTCGAGGAAGGTTTTCTCAGGGGGATCGCCGCATGATCGGGATTATAGGGCTGATCCGCACGGAGAGCGCCTCTGCGACGTGTGTCGCCGGCTCACTCGCCCCGGACAACCTCCCTGGCATGGCGACCGCCGCCGAGGGCGGTACGGTCGTCTTTGCGATCGAGGGGGCCGCCCTGCGGACGGTAACCGCAACGGTGGACGATTACCTGATGAACCTCGCAATGGCAGAAGAGATGTGCTCGCTTTGCCGAGCGGGCGGCCTGAACGATATGACGCATCTGGCAGGATGACCTGAGCAGAGATTCTAATACATAAAACTGGTGATTTCATGGCAAAGAGAAAACAGGTTGGAAAGAGGGTCGAAGGCTGGAAGGCCAAGTCCTGGTTCAAGGTCTATGGCCCTGAATCCTTCGGCAAGATCTATATTGGCGACACGATCTCCGCCGACCCGTCCAAGGTGATGGGGCGCGTGATGCAGACCACGCTCGGCGAGATCTCACAGGACTATGCAAAGCAGCACATCAAGATGCGCTTTAAAGTGAACAGCGTGGCCGGCGACGCCGCATATACCGAGTTCGTCGGGCACGAGATCACCCGCGACTACATGCGCGGCCTCGTGAAGAGGAAGACCTCCAGGATCGACGCCATCATCCTTGTCCCGACAAAGGACAACAAGAAGGTGCGCCTCACCGTCACCTGCTTCACGATCAACCGGGCGAACGACTCCCAGGTGCACGCGATCCGGGGAGCGATCATGAAGACCGTCGCCGAGCAGGCGGCCCAGATGTCCTTCGAGGAGTTCTCCAAGATGGTCGTCGCCGGCGACCTCGCCAAGGAGGCCTTCAAGGTCGTCAAGGCGATCTTCCCGGTCCGCCGGGTCGAGATCATCAAGAGCAAGGTCGAGACGCCCGTCGTCATGGCCTTCTAACCCTCTTTTTTTCGCTTCTTCGCGTGCGTGTTTCGCCCTATTTTCTCGTGAGGAACTAACTTTCGGTGCCGGGGGGTCTCCTCATATGCGCCCTCGAAGAACCTTTTTTCGGTCTCCGTCTTTCCGGTCTGCCGACGGCAGATAGATAAGACTCATATGGCTTTGGTGCGAGAGTTTTACTGTTCATGGAGAGCGGGGTTCAGGACTGGCTCCACCAGTGTTCTCTCCCCAACGGCACCGATCTGCAGGAGCACACCCTGAAGACAGAGATGAATATCATCATCGGGGACCGCTGCTCAATCGATTACGGGCTGAAGGGTAAAGACGTCATCGTCTGTGAGTTCTGTACGCTGAACGGCAGCGTCGTCGCAGACGGCGACGTCAGGATCGATAACTGGTGCGAGATCAACGGGGATGTCATTGCCGGGGAGGACGCCTACCTCGGGGAGGGCGTAAAGATCCACGGGCGTCTGGTCGTCCGCGGTGACCTGGATATCGGGGACAAGGTGCAGATCGACCGGGGGTTTGAGGCGAAGGGCTGGATCTCGATCAGGAACCCGATGCCGGTGTTCATCTATCTCCTCCTGTACGTGATGACCCTCCTGAAGATCGACAACCCCGACGAGATCGATAGTGCCCTGGACGAACTTTTCGGCGAGGAGGACCCCGAGGACGAGACGCCGCTTGTCATCCCGCCGGGCTCGAGCCTTGACATGAAGGTCTTCTCGGTGCCGGCGGCGATGCGGATCGGGGAGCGGTGCCGTCTCCACGGGAATATCCGGGCGAATGCCGTGAGCGTCGGAGAATACACCACAATTTTTGGGAGTCTGCGGGCCGGCGGCCCCATCACGATCGGGCGGAAGGCCCAGGTCCACGGCAACGTCGAAGGCGGTGGGGAGGTGCGCGTGGCCCCTGCGGCCCATATTCTCGGGGACGTCGCCGGGCTCTCTCTTTCTCTCCACGAGGACGCCCTGGTGGAGGGGATGATCCGCGCACCGAACGGCGTGCGCATCGAGAGAGGAGAAGATACAGCATGAAAGCAGCAGAAATACTCGAACTTGAGAGCCTGACCTTTGTAGAACGATCGTTTGCCGACCTCGCGGACCCGGACTCGGCCCTACCGGCATTTTTCCGCCGGCCCGATGACGGAAAACTCCTGGTCGACGAGGATGAGGACCTGCTCGCCGTCGCCTTCCGGTGGGACGAGAAGTGGATCGTCGCGAACTATCTCTGCCACCCGGTGCACGAGGAGGCGATCGATTTCTTCGAGGAGACCGGGGGCGACCTCTTCATGGAGGAGCGGGAGGTCTGGGCCCGCGCCGTGCGGGAGTATTACAGCGAGGCGATCCGCACGGGCGTACGGCCGGCGATCGAGGATATCCCGCCGGACCGCCCGGAGAAGTGCGCCGATCTCTTAAAAGAGGTCTTCGGGCAGCAGAGCGGGGAACGGTGCCTGGACTGCTGCTGCGGGTCGGGGATCGGTTCGGCGGGCCTCCGTTCGATCGGGCTGAACCCGCTCGCCTTCGACCACGATCAGGCCCTGCTCTCTCTGGGGTTTGCGCAGGGGCGCCTGGACCCCTGCGAGACGGCCTGCATCGACGCCACGATGGCCTCGGCCTATTTCGACCCGGCACCGTATGGGGCGGCCCTGATGCTCGGGACGATCCACTCGTTCGACCGCGAGATCTGGGAGGGGATTGTCAGGGACTTCCTGGGTCTCTCAGAGCGTGCCCTGCTCACCGTCGCCACGAAAGAAGAGGTGGATCTGGTCAGGGAGTGGTGCGAGGAGGAGGGGCGCAGCCCTGAGGTCTGGGAGAACGAGCGCGACGCCGTTTATGACCGCTGGGTCTGCCTGACGTAAAAAATCAGAGTCCGGGATCGAACTTTCTGAGGCGGAGGAGCATCGCCTCTGCAGGCGGGAGGTCGGCGGCATTTCTGCCAAGAAAACCCCTCACGTCCTCTTCTCCCCTGAGCATTTTGCCGCGGTCGAGGCCGTCGCCCCGGATCTTCTGCAGGAACGACCACTGCATTTCCTGTTCTTCGCATTCACATGCCATGCCAGTATCCTCCGACGTTATTCAATTATACTCTCATTATAGTATATACATATTCCTATCGTTCTTTTTCTTCCATTTATGAAAATAATGTGATTTCACAGGGTTGTTGTTGGCCATTCGCCGGCGCGGACGATCGGGAGATCCGGGCGTATGGTGGGTATTTAAAGAATGGGGCTGCGCAAAATCACGGGACCTCCGGGCGCAACCGGGATCTTTTTAAATAGTGGTGCCCGGGATGCGATGTTCACTTTTAAAATATTCGGTCGATGGGTGGGGGTGCGTGGGCGCAGCACAAAAATCCAGAATACATACCGGCCACCTGTCCGCACCGCCGCCATTGGCGGGCCGTCCTGCAGAACGGTGCGGGGCGGCCGGCATACGGCGCCTTTTTCCGGGGTGTCGGCACCGGGAGAAATCTGGTTTTTCCCCCCTGGCGGCGGTGGGTCAGTGTTCGGTTTCCCGCACCGTGCAGTCGATCTCGGCCAGGATATCCAGGGGGTCGTCCTTCTCCCCGACGAGATCCTTGATCAGGAGCAGGCGCTCGACCCCGATGAAGTGCCTGGCCATCACCATCGCCAGGTCGGTGAGGTCGACATGGCCCTTCTGCCACCGCACCAGCCTCTGGCTGACCAGGAGGTCGAGCACCGGCTCGGTCGTTCCGACCATCACCGCCTCCATCCGGCGGATCTCGGCGCCGTCGCCCTTGCAGACGATGGCGTTTGCGGCGAACTCCTCTGAACTCTCCTCGACGCCGTAGACCGGGGCGACCTCCTCCATCTCGCCCTTCAGGAGGGCGATCGCCATCTCCTCCTCGGTCGCCTTCGAGGTCCGGGAGTAGGTCGCACCGGGTTCGGCCAGGATGACGACCTTGCCTTCGTCGTGGAAGTCCGGGCGCCCGGCGCGGCCGAGCATCTGGTTGAACTCCTGCACCGTGAGCCACTTGATCCCCATCGCGAGGGCGTCGAAGATCACCTGCGAAGCGGGAAAGTCCACGCCCGCCGCAAGCGCCGCCGTCGTGACCACGCAGGCGATCTTCTGCGAGGAGAAGAGGTCCTCGACCTGCCGGCGCTCCTGCGAGGTGAGCCCTGAATGATACGGGCGGGCAAGGTTCGCCCCGATAGCGTCAGCGAGGGTGTGGCAGCGGGCGCGGGCGTTGGTGAAGACGATCGTCTGCCCCCGGTATCCTTTCGAGGACCGGCGGGCGAACTCCTCGCGCACCATGGTGGTGATGAACTGGATCTTCTTTTTCTTCTCGGTGAAGATGAGGTGGCGCTCCAGCGGGACCGGGCGGCTGTCGTACCTGACCAGCCGCGCTCCCAGTTTGTGCGCCAGGGTGCTCGGGGCGCCGATCGTCGCCGAGAGGTAGAGGAACTGGGCGTTCGGGGAGGTGTACTTGATCCGGGCGATCAGCCCATCGAGGCGGTGGCCGCGCTCGGGCTCCTCCAGGTTCTGGACCTCGTCGATCACCACCGTCCCGATATCCTTCAGGTCCCGGCCGTTCCTGAAGACCGTGTCCAGGCCCTCGTAGGTGCCGACGACGATCTGCGCCCTGGTGCTCCGCTCCCCGACCGGCCTGGTTTCCGGGAGGTTGAGGCGGCTTGCGCCGACCTGGAGGGAAACCGTGGCGAGGTCCTTATACCGCTCCTTGAACCTGAGATATTTCTGGTTTGCAAGGGCAACGAGAGGGACCAGGAAGAGGAGGCGCCCCCGGCCTTCGAGGAGGTTTTTCATCCCGGCCATCTCGCCGATGAACGTCTTGCCGCTTGCCGTGGCTGAAACCACCAGGAGGTCTTCCCCTTCGAGGAGGCCGGCGTTGACGGCGAGCTGCTGCACCGGCGTGAGGTACTCCACCCCGGAAACCTTCGCGAACGCCGGCGGGACGTCCACCTGGGTGATGTGGCTGGTCTCGATCGGCTTCACTGCTTCGAGCCGGTCGAAGAGGGTCTGCCCCTTATCCCGCTGCTCTGGCTGGAGGAGGGCGAGCACCCGGTCCACGTCCCGGTACGACTCCAGCAGGGAGCGGACGTGCTGGACCGACCGGTCGCCGAACCGGCCGAGGTAGCCCATCTCCCGCCTGATCTCGCGCTCGGCGCACTCCAGGCAGATCCGCTCGCGCCCGAAGGTTGCGGCGTTTTTCTTGGAGAGGGCGGTGACCCGGTCCTCCAGGAGACAGATGCGGCAGAGGTCCACGGTGGAGGGCGTGATCTGGAAGTCGCCGAGAAACGCCAGCAGGGCCGGATCGGGCTTCGTGATCCTGACGTCGGCCTTGCGGAGGCGCTCGATCAACTTTTTCGTCGGGACGTTCTGGTAGTTGCGCCGGTTCGGCTGTTTCGTCTTCAGGTCGGTCGGGCGGTAGCCCCGGGCCGATTTCACCAGCTCGAAGACCCCGGTCTCCCGCACGCTCCTGCCGTCAAACATGAGGAGCTTATAGGCTCCTCTCTGCGGGGCGATGATGACCGTCATGGGAGGATCAGGTCATGGATCGTGTAGTTCAGCCCCGCACTCTCAAGCCGTTTGAGAAAATCGGTAAACTCTTCGTCGACGATGAGGATGGCGCACTCGACCCCGTGGAAGGCCGCCTCGATGACGCCTTCCCGCGAGCCGAAGGAGATGTCGGGCCGCCGGCCGACGGCGGCGAGCGCCACCGAGGCCTCGAGCCCGGCGATCCCGACCAGGCCGACCCCGGCAAGGACGCTGCGCAGCCCGTCAAGGTCAACTTTACGCGAACCGCCCCGTTCGATCCGCGGCACCTTGAGGACGTGCACCGTTCCTTCCGTGTGGTCGATGAGCCCGGCAAGGCGGGCGATCCCGACGTCCTGCCCCGTATCGGCGTCGGCGATCACCTCTCCCATTGCACTTCGCTCCTCTTTCGATGCATACAGCCAGCCCCCCTGCATATAGACGCCGACCTGGTCCCCGGCCTTCAGCGGCCCGGCGGCGATCGCCGGCCAGACCCGCACTTTCTGGATGACGTCGCGGGTGACGTGGCGGGCGTAGTTCTCCAGCACCTCGGCGTTGGTGAGCACCCACTCGATCCCCTCCTTCGTCACCTCGTAGCGGCCGCGGCCGTAGGCCGATACGTAGCCGTCGTCGGCGAGTTCGCGGATGTACTCGGAGACCGCCTGCGGGGTCACCCCCATCTTCGCAGCGATCTCCTGCTGCCTGATCGCGGGCTGGTGCTCGGCGACCTCGACCAGGATCTGGAACCGGGTTATCTCGCGTTTGCTCCGCAGCAGCACGGAAAGGGGGTCTTCACCTGGCATTGCCGACATGGACCAGTCCCTGCCCCTTCACATCGAGGTTTGGAATCCGCTTGGAGAGCGCCTTGATGACGAGGGGTGATACCTCAAACTTCCGTGCGATATCGGCGATGGACGTGTTCCCTGAATTCAGTTCGTCCTCCACATGGGACGCCAGCTTCTGCAGGTTCTCATCGGTCGAGAGGGAGATATAGATCAGGTCGGCGAGATCGATCATCGAGCACTGAAAATTCGCCCTGAAGGTCTTGTAAGTTGATCTGAACTCTTTGCTCGGCTTTTCGCCGGGTTTCGGCATCCGCCACTGCTCCTCGATGAGGTTGCCCTTCCTGAGGATGGAAAGGCATGAGGCGACGCAGGCGCTCTCGCACCGCTCTGCAAGCTCCTGTTCAGTCATCCAGTTCTTATCGAGCAGTTCGTAGAGCTGCTTGAATTTTGGATTGTTGAAGGTGAGGAGCAGAGGTACGAGTTCGACGGGATCGTTCACTATCCGAATATGGCCAGTCACGCAAAAACCCTATTTATATATCGCTCTATCACACAATAAGTTTTTGCAGGTCTTGAATGCAAAACAGAGGGAAAATCGTCATCCGCGGTATTGTGCAGGGGGTTGGATTCAGGCCGTTCGTCTATGCTCTCGCCGAGAAATACGCAATTTCGGGCTGGGTGAAGAACCTCGGGAGCCGGGTCGAGATCGCCGCTGCCGGTGCGCGCTTTTCTGATTTTTGCAGGGAGGTCTCGAAGGGGACGGTCCTCTCGACGATCGACGCCGTGGAGGTTTTCCCGCTGGACGGGGAGGTGGGACCGGGGTTTGTGATCCGGTCGAGCGGCGAGGGGTCGCTCGACGGGATGATCCCGCCTGACGTCGCCGTCTGCGACGATTGCATCAGGGACATTTTCACGCCGGGCGGGCGCTACGAGGGTTACTGGGCGACCTCGTGCGTGAACTGCGGCCCCCGCTACAGCATCATAAAAACCCTCCCGTACGACCGGGAGCGGACGGCGATGGACGCATTCCCGACCTGCACGGCCTGCGGGGCCGAGTACACTGATCCCGCCTGCCGCCGCCACCACGCCCAGACGATCGCCTGTGCGTCGTGCGGGCCGTCGCTCGCCCTCCTGGGGCCGGACGGGACTGAGACGGCGTGCGCCGACCCGGTCGCCGCTGCGGCGGCGATGCTCGACGCCGGGCAGATCCTCGCCGTCCGCGGGCTCGGGGGCTTCCACCTCGCCTGCACCGAAGAGGCGGCGGGGGTGCTGAAGGAACGCCTGGGTCGGCCCGAACAGCCCCTGGCGGTGATGGTGCGGGAGGACGCCGTCGAGCGGTACGCTTCCCCGACCGGGGAGGATTGGGGGGCGCTGCGGGACCGCGTGCACCCGATCGTGGTGATGGAGAAGCGTGACCCCGCCGGGAACAGGGGGATCTCCTCCCTCCACACGATCGGGGTGATGCTCCCGTACACCGGGCTCCACCACCTCCTCTTCGCCCGCCTTCGCCACGACCTCCTGGTGATGACCTCGGCGAACATGCCGGGGACGCCGATGATCACCGCCACCGCCGACGCCGTCGCCCGCCTCCACGGGACGGCGGATGCGTTTCTGGTGCATGACCGGGAGATCGTCAACCGCTGCGACGACTCGGTGGTGCGGGACGGGCATATCATCAGGCTCTCGCGGGGGATGGCGCCGATGCGGGCGGCGATCGATCTCGGGGGGCGCTGCATCCTGGGCGTCGGGCCTGAATTGAATGCCACGACGACGATCTACCGGAACGGGTTTGCGGTCACCTCGCCGCACGTGGGCAATGTCAGGAACCCGCAGACCCTCGCCTACCTGCAGGAGACGGTGGAGAAGATCGGGCGCCTCCTCGGGGCCTCGTTCGAGGTGATCGCCCACGACCTCCACCCGCAGTTCCTCTCGACCCGCTACGCCCGCGAACTGGCGGCTGAATGCGGCGCCGAACTCGTGGCGGTCCAGCACCACCGCGCCCATATCGCCGCCGCCACACGGGAGGAGTGCGTGGGGATCGCCATCGACGGCGTGGGTTACGGCGACGACGGGACGATCTGGGGCGGCGAGGTCTTTGCCGGGGCGGCGCCGCACCTCGAACGGGTCGCCCACCTCCAGACGGTGGCGATGCCGGGCGGCGACCTGGCGACCCGGTACCCCGAACGGATGCTCTACGGCATCCTGCCGGAGGAGGAGACGCTGCGCCTGCTCGTCGCCCGCGGCATGGGCGAGGTCGAGGCGGGCGTGCTCGCCAGGCAGGTGGAGCGGGGGGTGAACGTGGCGCGGACCAGCAGCACCGGACGGGTGCTCGACGCCGCCGCCGCCCTGCTCGGGATCTGCCGGGAGCGGACCTACGACGGCGAACCGGCGATGAAGCTGGAATCGGCGGCGCACGGGGTGCGGGCGGAGGACTGGGACCTCGAATATGGGCGGGAGGGGAACTGCCGGACCCTGCAGACCGCCGCACTCTTGAAACGGGCCGCGGCCGAGCGGGCGGCGGGGAGGGACGTGCGCGGGATCGCCGCCTCGGTGCAGCACAACCTCGCCCGCGGCGTGGCGGCCCTTGCGATCGACGCCGCCGCCGAGCGCGGGATAAAAACGGTCGCCCTCTCCGGCGGCGTCGCCTACAACGCGGCGATAAGGGAGACGATCCGCCGGTGCGTCGAGGATGCGGGCTTCTCCCTCCTGGTCAACCGCCGCTACCCCCTCGGGGACGGGTGCATCTCTTTGGGGCAGTGCGTCTTTGCGGCGGCTGAACTCGATGAAAGATAACCCTATTGGGAGGGAGAGAAAGAATCTCACTCCTGCATGACCGAACTCGTCTCCCATTACCGCGTCGAGGGCGGGACGACCCTCGTCGAAATGACGCTCTCATCGGTCGCCCAGTTCTTCAACTCCTTCGATCCGGCCCCTTTCTACGAGAAAGAACTCGATAGGGACGCCGTGGACTACATCCTCGCCGCCGTCTCTGACCTGCCCCCGGAGACGCCGATGAAGATCGTCATCTATCTCCCGCCCGCCTCTGCAACAGAGGAGAACGCCCGCATGATGGAGCGGGCGGTCAGGGCGCATTTTACCTATCTCGTCAGAAACGGCAATCGGCAGATGCGGCTGCGGTTCCGGGAGGGGCGGATCAATATGGCGATCGGTCTCCTCTTCCTCTTTGTCTGCCTCTCTGCGCACCATTTTCTCACTCCCTGGACGGCGAACGGGTTTGCCGCCGTGATCAGGGAGAGCTTCATCATCATCGGGTGGGTCGCCCTCTGGGAACCGGTGCAGTTTTTCCTGTACGGCTGGCACCCGGCGCGGCGGATGCGCCTGGTCTACCTGAAGGTGATCGGGATGCCGGTCGAGGTCCGGGCGGTCGCCGGGGATTCAGTGCATCCGTGACATCGCTTCCCGGTGGTGGAGGTTGTGGAGAAAGGTTTGAATGGCCCGCTTCTGTTTTTCGAGGGTGCGGCGGTCGCTCTTCAACCGGTCGAGTTCCTCGTCGACGATGGTGTTCACCCGGTCGAGCCATGAGGCGGCATACTCGCTCATGCCGCCGTTCTGAAAGGTCTGGATCTCGTCGAAGACCGTTTCGAAAAAGCAGAATTTGTCAGAGAAGAGGTCGCTCACCGCCGTCCTGATCCGGTCCCGCATCAGGTAGCGCATCGAGAGCGGGCCGTACCAGACCCGCCCGACCGGTTCGCCGTCCTCGTCGAAGCCGGCGCAGGTCCGGGCCGAGGGCATGCCCGAAAAACCGTACCTGGCGGCGAGCATCCGGTTCACCTCCAGGAGGGCGGCGCGGTCGGTTGCGAGGGTGCGGAGCGAGTAGCGGTCCCGCGGGACGATCAGGAATTCCACCGAGGTCGGGTCGGCGGTTTTTCTGGTGAGGATCCGAAACGAGGGGAGGGAACCGGCATCGGGATGAAAACAGGTGCGCCCGGCATAGTCGAGCACCACCGGGGGCTCTCCCCGGGCCGTGAGGTCCCGGGCGCGGGAGGTGGCGAAGGTGGTCTTGACGGCGCCGGCAAGGGTGTGGAGTGTGCAGGAAAGATCATATTGCGTTGGCCGCGACGGGTAGCGGTGCGGCACGGAAAACCAGAGATCAATCCAGGTTTTATGAAAAATATGCTGTTCAACAGGTGATACCATGACGTCCCCCTGGAGTGGTGCACGCGGGGGAAAATAAATTTTTTTGTGGCGATCATCCATAAAATTTCAGGGATATAAATTCTTTTACCTTGAAATCTGGATTTTTGCGTGTATGTTTGCGATTATGTGAATATTCATCTGCCTGTCTGACGCCTGCCCGGCAGATATTTGCCTGACCGGGACGATCCCCCTCCATGCATGTGCTTGCCATCGGGGCGCACCCTGACGACCCCGAGATCGGGTGCGGCGGGAGCCTGGCCCTCCATGCGGCCGCCGGCGACCGGGTGACGGTGCTCTACGCTACCGCCGGGGAGGCCGGGGCGCTGGGCGTCCCTGAAGACGAAACGGCCGCACGGCGCCGGGCCGAGGCCGCGGGGGCGTGCGCCGTCCTGGGGGCGGAGGCGCCGGTCTTCCTGGACTTTCCCGACGGGCGCCTCGCCTATGCGGGCTATACCCTGGTCGCCGCCCTCGGCCGCGCCGTCAGGGAGGTGCGCCCGGCGATCGTCTATGTCCACCACCCGGGCGATGCCCACCCTGACCATGCCGCCCTTGCCGCGGCGGCGATCGACGCCGTCAGGCGGGCCGGGACGCCCCATTTCCCCGACCTCGGCGAGACTCCGCACCTGGTGGGAGAGATCCGTCTCTACGAGGTCTGGACGCCGCTGTCGGAACCGGCGACGGCGACCGACATCACCGGCTTTGCCGGGAAAAAAGGGGAGGCGATCCGCTGCCACGCCTCGCAGTGCCGGGTGCACGCCTACGACGAGATCGCCCTGGGGCTGAACCGCTACCGGAGCCTCCTCGTGCCGGGGAGCCGGTATGCCGAGGCCTTCGGGGCGGCGCGGCCGCGGTGGTGATACGGAAGGGGCCTTCTCTTCACCGCACGAAGGCGTTTCTTCCGGCAAAGGTGAGGCTGCTCCCCGCTTCTTCCTCTATCCTGAGCAACTGGTTGTATTTCTCCACGCGCTCGCCGCGGGCCGGGGCCCCGGTCTTGAGGTGTCCGGTGCCGAGGGCGACGCAGAGGTCGGCGATGAAGGTGTCCACCGTTTCTCCGCTCCGGTGCGAGACCATCGCCCCCCACCCGTTGCCCTGTGCAAGGTCGACGGCCGCAACCGTCTCGGTCACCGTCCCGATCTGGTTGGGCTTAATGAGCACGGCGTTTGCCGCCCCCTGCCTGATCCCTTCCTGGATCCTGGCGACATTTGTGACGAAGAGGTCGTCGCCGACCAGTTCGAGGTGGTCGCCGAGACGTGCGGTCAGCATCTGCCACCCGTCCCAGTCGTCCTCGGCAAGTCCGTCCTCGATGACGATGATCGGGTATGCGGCGGCAAGGTCGGCGTAATAGTCCACCATCTCGCCGGCGGAGAGCGACCGTCCCTCGGTCTTCAGGCGGTAGGCGCCATCCTCAAAAAAGCCGCTCGATGCCGGGTCGAGGGCGAGGCCGATCTCGGCGCCGGGGCGGTAGCCTGCGGCCTCGATCGCCTCGACGATCAGGTCGAGGGGTTCGCGGTTGGACCCGACCGCCGGGGCAAACCCGCCCTCGTCCCCGACGCCGGTGTGGTGCCCCTTTGCGGCAAGGATCGACCTGAGGGCATGATAGGTCTCGGAACCGTAGCGGAGGGCTTCCCTGAAGGTGGGCGCCCCGTACGGGACGATCATGTACTCCTGAAAATCGGCGCCCTGCCAGTGGGCGTGCACGCCGCCGTTGAGGATGTTCATCATCGGCACCGGCATCGAGGCCCTGCCCGCGGGCGCTTCAAGGGAGCGCCAGAGGGGGAGGCCCTTTGCCGCCGCCGCCGCCCGCGCCGCCGCGATCGAGACGGCGAGGATCGTGTTGGCGCCGAGGCGGGATTTCGTCTCGGTGCCGTCGAGGGCGATGAGGCGGCGGTCGAGTTCTTCCTGCACCGCGGCGTCCGCCCCGGCCAGACCGGCGGCGATCTCGTTGTTCACCAGGCTGACGGCGTTGAGGACGCCTTTCCCGCGGTACCTCGTCGGTTCTCCGTCCCTGAGTTCCCATGCCTCGTGGATGCCGGTCGATGCTCCTGATGGAGCGGCGGCGCGGGCGCATACCCCGCATGCAAGGCGCATCTCTACCTCGATCGTCGGATTTCCCCGCGAATCCAGGATCTCTCTCCCGTGAAGGGCTGCAATCTCTGTGCTGGACATCTGTGTTCACCTCGTTGTGGTCTGATCGCTCTCCGTGACGATCGCCAGGGCCTGTTTTAAGCGGCCGATCTCCTCTGCCGTCTCCTCGATCTCTTCCCGCCGCCGTTCGGAGGCGGCGCGTATCGCCCCTCCGGTGACCTGGATCGCCTCGTCCAGGTCGGTTTCCCTGTCTTCGCGGAACCGCCTGAAGGCGGCGTCGATGTTCTGGAGCGTGGCCCAGCGGAGGTTCTCGACGTTGTGCAGGACAAGGCTTTCGATCTGCCTGGAGAGGCGCTCCCTGATCCGCCGCTCCCGCATGCCGCGGGGGAGGGCGCGCTCGATGAGGTCGGCGGCGACCGGGGAGAGGACGCTGCTCCAGTGTTTCCGCGAAACCCAGAAGGGCTCGCGTTCGATGACGTAGACCTCGCCCTTCGGGCGGTCGGGGTACGGGAGGGCGAAGAGGGCGGCGGCCTCCCTGCGCACCGTCTCGACGAGATCGTCGATCCGGTCGCGGTGGCGTTGCAGTCTGGCAGCGAGTTCCCGGTCGACCGCGGCGGTGGTCTCCCCGAGGAGGCCGGCGAAGTAGTCCGGGATGAACGCCGCAAGAGCGTCTGCGGCGGCTTTTTCGTCGAGATCAGGCGAGGCTTCGGCGGCGACCGCCACCAGGTGCGCCGTGGCGGTGGTGCGGAGGCGTTCGGCCTCGGCCTCCAGGAATGCGGTCACCCGGCGGCGGTCGCCCTCGACCCCATCGGTGATCTCCTGCCGCCTCTCTTCGGCCTCCCGGATCGTCGCCTCAAAGAGACGGCGTTTCTCTTCGAGGTCTTCGAGGGGGATCTCCCGCGCCCGCAGGGCCAGTTCGATCTGGAACTGCAGTTCAGCCAGGACCTCGCGGGCCCGCCGCCCCATCGCTTCACGGAGGACGTCCTGCTTTTCGTGCACGAGAAAGGCGACGAGGTGGTCGAGGACGGCGCCAAGCCCGCTCTGCCGCCATGCCTCCTCGTCACCGGACTGCCGCGCCCGCAGGGCGGTTCTGGCCGAGACCGGAAAAATCGTCACGTCACCGCCGATCTCCGCGGCGAGTACGCCCCGGAGGAAGGAGACGGCGGTCTCCTGCTCCTCGGGGGTGAGGTAGTCGACCTTGTTGAGGAGGAAGAAGAGGCGGGAGATCGTGCCCTGCACCTCGCGGAGGAAGGCGACCTCGGCCTCGGTGATCGGCGGGTCGGCCGAGACCATGAAGAGGGCGGCGTCGCACCTGGAGAGGAAATTGAGCGTCATCTCGGTGTTGTGGCGGTGAGTGGAGCCGATACCCGGGGTGTCGATGAGCACGACGTCCCTGAGCAGAGGGGCCGGGTGCGTGATCTCGACATACGAGACTCTCTTCTCGTTCCTGGGGTTGCGGTCTTCGGCGACGTAATCGAGGAGGGCCTGCTTCATCTCGCCGGCGCTCCCGGCCCGGACGACCCGGTCCGCTGTCTTGTCCAGGAAACAAACCCGCACCGAACGTCCGTCCCCGTGGACGATGAAGGTCGGGACGGCGGTCAGCGGGATCACCGAACTGGGCAGGACGTCCTCGCCGATGAGGGCGTTTAAGAGGGTGCTCTTGCCCCGCTTGAACTGCCCGAGGACGGCCAGGTGAAACCGTCCTGCGGCCATGCGGCTGGCGAGGGTGAGGAGGCGCTTCTCGTATGGGGCATAGGCGGGCCCGAGATCCCTGACGCGGCTGATGGCGGCGTCAAGCTGGTCGGGGCGGTGTGACGGCGGCTGCATGATACTTCTCCGATGCGCGGGAAAAGCAGGAGTTATCAGCACAAAAGGCGGTTTTAAGGTGAACTCCATCACCTGACTGCAGGAACATATGCCCGCCGGCTACATTAACTCTTTGCCGGGGGGCGATACGCATAGAGAGCTGATCGGATCCTCTACTTGACGATCAGCACCGGGCAGGCGGCGAGCTGGGCGACCTTCTGGCTGACGCTCCCCTGGACCACCCCTTTGAGGGCGCCAAGCCCGCGGCTCCCGATCACGATCAGGTCGGCGCCGATCCGCCCGGCGGTCGCGAGGATCTCCGCTGCGGGATCGCCCATCCCGACCTCCAGGGTGTACCGGACACCTGTTTTCTCGATGAGGTCGAGGATCGGGGCGGCGATCGAGCGGGCGTCATCCTCGAGGACGGCGTGGACGTCGAAGTTCGCCTTCATGATCCTGGACTGGGCCGGGGTCGCGGCGGCGACGTAGACCACGGCGAGGGACGATCCTGCGAGGTCGTGGACGAGGCCGGCGGCGGTCGCGGCCGCACGGCGGGAGTTTTCCGAACCGTCTATTGCAAGAAGAACTGTATGAAACATGAGAACCTCCAGAGGGCCGGTCGGCGTCGGCGCGGCCTATCAGTTCTATAGAGGGATATCGCACCTTAAATCCGTGCCGGAGCGCCCGGCCGGCGGTGCGGGATAGATTCAAAAAGATGGGCGCCGAAGAGTACTGCAACCTATGGTGACCGGGCGCTCCCGGCCCGGCCCCCCCTCTCCTGAACCAGAAATAATGAGGAACTGCTGTGAATTTTACGATATCTCCTGATTTTGGCGCGCTGAAAAAGACGTGGCTCTCCAATATCCGCGGGGACACCCTGGCCGGGATGACCGTGGCCCTCGCCCTGATCCCGGAGGCGATCGCCTTCTCGATCATCGCCGGCGTCGACCCGATGGTCGGGCTCTACGCCTCCTTCTGCATCGCCGTGGTCATCGCCTTCGCCGGCGGACGCCCGGGCATGATCTCGGGGGCCACCGGCTCGATGGCCCTGATCATGGTCGTCCTGGTCCGCGACTACGGTCTCGAATACCTGCTGGCGGCGACCGTCCTGACCGGGTTCATCCAGCTCGTTCTCGGCCTCTTAAACGTCGGACGGTTCATAAAGTTCATCCCGTACTCGGTCGTGCTCGGCTTTGTCAACGCCCTGGCCATCCTGATCTTCATCGCCCAGCTCCCCTTCCTCATCGGGGCGCCGCCGGCCGTCTATGCCCTGGTGGCGGCGACCCTCGCCATCGTCGTTCTCCTCCCCCGCCTGACGAAGGCCGTCCCGCCCGCGCTCGTCGCCATCGTGGCGGTGACCGCCGCCGCCGCCGCCCTCCACCTCGACGTCCTCACCGTCGGGGGCATGGGCGAGATCACGCGCGCCCTCCCGGTCTTTCACCTGCCGGTCGTCCCGCTGACCCTCGACACCCTCCTCATCATCCTCCCGTACTCGGCAACCCTGGTCATCGTCGGGCTCATCGAGTCCCTCCTCACTGCCTCGATCATCGACGAGATGACCGATACGCAGAGCGACAACGACCGCGAGGTGCGGGGGCAGGGGATCGCAAACTGTGTCGCCGGTCTCTTCGGCGGCATGGCCGGGTGCGCCATGATCGGCCAGTCGGTGATCAACGTCAGGTCGGGCGGGTCAGGGCGCCTCTCTTCCCTCGTCGCCGGTCTCTTCCTGATCTTCCTGATCATCGTCCTGGGTGATATCGTCGCCATGATCCCGATGGCCGCCCTGGTCGGTGTGATGATCATGGTCGCCGTCGGCACCTTTGAGTGGCAGTCGGTCCGCGACCTGCCCAGGATCCCGCGGGGCGACGCCGCCGTGATGCTCCTCACCGTCGCCATCGTCGTCGCCACGCACGACCTGGCAAAAGGCGTCATCGCCGGGGTCGTCCTCGCCGCCCTCATCTTCGGCTGGAAGATCTCGGTCATCTCGGCGACGAAAAGGCTGCGGGAGGACGGCGCGATGGTCTATACGATGAAGGGCCAGCTCTTCTTCGGGACGATGTCGGCCTTCATGGACCTCTTCGACTACGCCGGCGACCCGGCGCGGGTGCGGATCGACTTCTCGAACTCGCATATCTGGGACCAGTCAGGGGTCGAGGCGATCACGCGGGTGGTCCACCGCTACCAGCAGCACGGGAAATCGGTCTATGTCACCGGGCTGAACGAGGAGAGTCAGGCGACGCTCGACCGGGGATTCTCCTCTGAGGGATAGCCCCCGCACCTTTATATAGATCCCCTGCACAGAGAGATCAGGAGATGAACGGGGTGCGGGAGAGGGACGGCGCGGAAAGTGCCATCGAGGCCGCCGACCTGAGAAAGACCTTCAACGGCTTTGCTGCGGTCGACGGCGTCTCGTTCTCGGTGCGTGAAGGCGAGGTCTTCGGGTTCCTCGGCCCGAACGGCGCCGGCAAGACGACGACGGTCAGAATGCTTACCGGGGTGATCAGGCCCGACGGCGGGTCGGCCCGGATCCTGGGCCACGATATCGTCAGGGCGCCGGTGCAGGCGAAACAGCGCTTCGGCGTCGTCCCGGAGACCACAAACGCCTATGCAGACCTCACCGCCTGGCAGAATCTGATGCTCGTCGCCGGGCTCTACGGCCTCGATCGCTCCAGGGCCGGAGAGCGGGCGGCGGCGCTTCTTGCGGCCCTTGGCCTCTCCGGCCGGCAGGACGACCGGGTGCAGGGGTTCTCGAAGGGGATGAAACAGCGGCTCATCCTTGCGATGGCTCTCCTGCACGAGCCTGAACTCCTCTTTCTCGACGAACCGACGAGTGGGCTCGACGTCCAGAGCACGCACCTGATCCTGGAGATGCTCCGCGACCTCAACGCCGCCGGGACGACGATCTTCCTCACCACCCATAACATGGAGGAGGCGAACAGCCTCTGCGACCGGGTGGCGATCATGCGCAAAGGCCGTATCGTCGCCCTCGACGCCCCGGAACGCCTGAAGATGGCGATCGAGCGTCTCCACACCGTCGAGGTGAGTTTCGACGGTCAGGTGGAGGCGGGCGCCCTTGCCGCCCTCTCCGGGATCGTCTCTGCCGACCGGGAAGGGGACCGGTGGGTAATCGCAACCGGTGACGTGGACGCCGTCGTCCGCGCCCTCGTCGGGTTTGCCGGGGGGGAGGGTCTGCGGATCGTGCGCCTGAACACCCCGGCGCCGACCCTGGACGAGGCATTCCTGAGACTGACGGAGGGGACGCGATGAACCCGGAGCACCCGTTCGAGCAGATGCGCCGCGCCCTTGCGATCACACAAAAGGACATCAGGATCTACTACGCGAAGGGGCCGGTGGTGATCTTCGGGCTTTTCATGCCGTTCTTCCTCTTCCTCGCCTTCGCCGTCGGCAACCGGGGGCTCTCGGTTCCGTTTCTCGTCTCGGGCCTCCTGGCGATGACCCTCTTCTTCACCGCCACCGCCGTATCGCCGGTGATCCAGCCCTGGGAGGCGCAGGCAAGGACCCTGGAGCGCCTGCTCGCCGTCCCTATCACGATGCGGACGCTCGTCGCCGGGGATATGCTGGCGTCGCTCGTCTTCACCCTCATTATCGCCGTCGTTCCTGTCGGGATCGGGTGCGCCGCCGGGGCCTCGCCGCTCCACCCGCTCCCCCTCCTCGCCGGGATCGTCCTCGGGGCCGTCTGCTTCTCAGCGTTCGGCCTCCTCCTCTCGACGCCGCCGACGAACACCCCCTCGAACGTCATGATGCTCTCGTCCCTGGTGAAGTTCCCGCTCATCTTCATCAGCGGCGTCTTCGTCCCGGTGGAGGAACTCCCGCTCTGGGGACAGGCTCTGGCCGTATGCTCGCCGCTCACCTATTTCACCGATATCGCCCGCTACGCCCTCATGGGCACCCACACCTTCCCGGTCTTCGTGGACCTTGTCGCCCTGGCCGGGTTCGCCCTCCTCTTTGGTGCGGTCGCCATGGCCCTGCACGAGCGCACGGTCGGGGGGCGGATCTGATTCAGGTGCGGGGCGGCGCCCACCGCTCGCCCTCATCGGTGAGGCGGTAGATGATCCAGTTGCCCTGCTGCTCGCCCTGGATCAGTCCGGCCTTTTTCAGCACCGAGAGGTGGTAGGAGAGTTTTGAGTCGGCAATTTCGAGCACCGCCTTGATCACGCAGACGCAGAGGGGCTGGACGGCGAGCATGGCGAGGATCTTCTGGCGGAAGGGGTCGGCGAGCGCCCGGTGGACGGCGCACGCCGCCGCGATCGCGGCCTCGGTTGGCAGACGCTCGACCAGTCCATCGATGCCGCCGCACCGGCAGAGCGACGCTTCGATCTGCTCGGGGAGCGCCATGCACTCTTCTCTGCACCTCTCGTTCTCTTCCATCGGGGACGTACCTCCAGTGTTTCAACAAATGATGAAATGGTAACCCCTATATAGGGATCGATCCAGATGTTGGATACCATGGAAGATATCAGCGTCGGTTTCATTGGCGGCGGCAGGGTGACCGGGATCATCCTTGCCGGGTGGAAGAGGGGCGGTCAGATGCCCGGGCGGGTTGTGGTCAGCGAGACCGATCCGGCCGCGCTCGCTGTGCTGAAAGAGCGGTTCCCTGAGATCGAGGCCGCCGGCGACGATCCGACCGTACCGGCATCGGCCGATATCGTCGTCCTCGCCCTCCACCCGCCGGCGATCGGGGCGGTGCTGCAGGCGATCACCCCGGCGCTCAGGGGGGGTGCGATGCTCGTCTCCCTGGCGCCGAAGTGGCGGATCGGCGCGATCGCCGCTGTTCTCGGCGCCGCCCGCCCGGTCGTCAGGATGATCCCGAACGCCCCCTCGGTCGTCGGGATGGGCTACAACCCCTTCGCCTGCTCCCCTGGTCTTCGCCCCGAAGAGTGCGAGCGGTTTGTCAGGCTCTTTGCCCCCCTCGGCGAGACGGTCGAGACCGACGAGGAGAAACTGGAGGCCTATGCCCTCCTCACCGCCATGGGTCCGACCTATTTCTGGTTCCAGTGGTACGAACTCCTCGACCTCGCCGATTCCTTCGGTCTCTCGCCTGAAGAGGCGCGCACCGGCCTCTTTGCAATGGTCGCCGGAGCCCTGCGAACGATGACCGACGCGGGTCTCTCCCCCGCTCAGGTGATGGATCTTGTGCCGGTGCACCCGATCGCCGGCGGGGAGGAGGAGATCAGGCGCCTGTACAGGGAGAACCTGCGCGACCTGTATCAGAAACTGGCAGGCTGATCCCTCTTTTTTCCCGCTTCTGCCAGACCTATTTCAAAAATTGCCGAAACCCCAACCTATATGTCGGGAGATCGCCAATCAAAGATTCAAAGAAATTTGAAAAATGGTCTGGATGTGGTTATACGGTAGAAAAAAAGACTGAAAGTGTTGAGAAGATCAGCATCTTGAAAAACTATGCGCCGACAATTGTTCTGCTGGCCCTCATCGTCGGCCTGACGGTCTGGTCGTTTTCAACGGGCATGGCCACACATGAAGGGGCCCCGGCTATCACGTTCATGGCGGTCGTTCTGCTCCTCGTTGTTGGACTGGCCGCGGGGATGCTCGGCGGTATTATCGGGACCGGGGGCTGCAGCGTCATGCTGCCGATCCTCCACTTTTACCTGGGATATCCGGTGCCCATCGCGATAGGCACCACCCTTTTCGCGGTGATCTTTACCGCGATCTCCGGGGGATATGGCCACCTGATCCGGAAAAACCTGGATGTAAAGACCACCGCATGGCTTGGCGGGTTTGGCATTCTCGGTGTGATCGCCGGTTCATATGTCTTCGACCTCCTCTCGGATCAAACGGCTCTTTTAGGGCTGATCCTCGGTCTGGCATTCGTGGTGCCAGCGGTCCGCATGATTCGTGAAGGCGTTGCGCACCGGGCGATCACGCACCCGGAGGGAAATGTCATCCCGGGATCTGGGGGAAAAAGGGATCGTTTGGGTTCGTGGTCGGCATCCTGACCGGGCTTGTCGGTCTGGGCGGGGGGTATGCCCTTGTTCCCGGTCTGATCTACCTCTTTGAGGCGCCGGTGTACGTCACGATGGGGACGTCGCTGGCAACGATGATCCCCCTTGCGATCGTCGGCGGGGGCATCAAGCTCGCCGAGGGGTATGTTGCAATCGGGGCCGGACTGATCCTGGCCGCGGGAACGATCGTGAGCGCACAGGTCGGTGCCGCCGCGATCAAGAAATTCCACCCTGCGACCCTGAAACTGATCTTCGGCGTGTACTTCCTGTACGTCTCCCTGAAATTTATTATGGCCTATTTCGGGATCGCAATCTTTTAAGGGAAGTTACGGCGTCATCCCGGCAGATATCTGCCGGGAGCCCCTCTTCTCAACGCCTGCGTGATGCTGTTCCGTCCTGAACGGCATGGCATGATCCCCACTCTTTTTCCATCCCCTCTCTTCAGGTACTATTTCAAAAATTGGTGAAATCTGCTGTGTTGCATAACTCTCTCCTGTACTCTTCCTCCCTCTTTTCTCCGCCGTCTCGCTCACTTCACCATTGTAAGCAGCATATTGTAGCAGTTCATTTTCATCTTCACCTCCCGGATCATTCCCTCCTTCGAAGTCGCCCTCACCGTTTCGCCGAATATTCGTTTTCCACTGGAAAACACTCCTTCAGCCTTCCATCTCATCCCATAGTCGATATCCTGTGCCCACTCTCTATATCCCCCCAATCGTACTCGCTCCCGTACGCATTCGGCGCGATAGGGCGATCCGGTGGATCTGGTCGCTGCATCTGTTCGCGTCTTGATTCCCGATAGGATCCCGCGTTTTTCGAGCGTATTGAAGATCTCGTTCCGGTCATAGGCCCCATCTGCAAGAAGACGGCGTATGGTATGCTCCCTGCCACAGTGCTGCTGGACCTGATCCAGGAGGGGAATACACCGTGCATCATCCTGAACCGATTCGTCGGTGACCTCTAGACCAAGGATCTGATTGGTTTCGATGTCGATCATCGCATGGACCTTGATCCATCCGCGCCGGACCCTCCACTTCTCCCGCATCCATTCCCCGCGGTTGGTGACTTTGATCCCGGTGCTATCGACAGCAATGATGACATTGCGTGAGAGGATCGTTGGATCAACCCGAAGGGAGATATCAAGACGCTTGATCCGGCGGAAAAGGGTTGTATAATCTGCTGAAACAAGGGAAGGAATAAAGATAGAGAGTTTCCGGGTAAAACCCTCCATCTGGCGATAGGGCATCTGCAGGAAGACGTGAATGAAAGCCATCCAGGTGATGAAGGGTTCGGGATAGTGAAAAGGACGACCGGGCTTGCCGGTGTTCATCCGGGAAACGAGATCAGTCCAGTGGTCGATGAAATCAAGGGAGAGGTAGAATTCGCCGCGGCGAACCAGACGTTCATTATATATACTCCAATCACGAGTGTCGGTGTACGGACGGCCCCATCGTTTGTTCTTTGGCATGAGGGAATGACGGGGCCTCCGGCATATTCTATCTTTGGGTGCGGTAGTGGCACTTATGCAACACAGCAGTGAAATCGCAACGTATATACGCCGGCGCTGCCAATCAAAGATTCAAACAAATTTGAAACACTGCTCCATGGTGATGAAATTGGCCGAAAAAGATACGGTGAAGAAAGAAGGCGGGTTCCTCTCCCGCCTCCGCTCGATGGGTGGACAGGACTGCGGATGCGGCTGCTGCGGCGGCGTGAAGATCGTACCGAAAGAGACGAAAGCGGACGAAAAAAGTCTTTCTGAAGAGAAATGATCTCCGATATTGCCAGAACCAAAGAGGAAGACACGGCGGCACGTATCCGCGCCTGGGCCGAAAGATACGCGGCGCGCAACGGCTGGCGACTCAACCCCGATCCGGCTGAACGCGAAACCGTCATCCACGGACTTGCCAGAAACGCCATCAGGTTCGGGAAGCAGTACTGTCCGTGCCGGATCAGGAGCGGCGACGCGGCGGAGGACAGAAAAATCATCTGCCCCTGCATCTATCACCGGGATGAGATTCGGGAGGACGGGCACTGCCACTGCCGTCTTTTCTTCAGGAACGATCAGGGGGTGTCGTCATGACCGGTGAGGTCATTACGATCGCGGTCGGCACCGATCTCCTCTGGATCGTTGCCGCCGTCATGATCGTCTGTTTTCTGCTGATGATCGGCATGATGATCCTGATGCGGCGACAGATGGCAAAGGGCGGATGCTGCTGCTGTGGCGTGGAACGGAGGGAGAGCGATGGCGCTGACTGAGACGCTTCTTGAAGCGGGCAGGTTCTTCGTCGTGATCGCCGGGGAACTCATCATCCTCTTTGTCGGGATCAGTTTCCTGGTCGGTCTGCTCCATGCCTACATCCCTGAGGAGCGGATCAGGCAGACCCTCGCCGGACGGGGCGAGGGCACATCCACCGTCCTCGGCGGCGTCTTCGGGGCGCTCACGCCCTTCTGCTCCTGCTCCACGATCCCGATCCTGGTGGGGCTGTTGAACGCCCGGATCCCGTTCGCCGCCTGCATGGCCTTCCTGCTCGCCTCGCCCCTCTTAAACCCGGTGATCCTCTCCCTCCTTGCCGCCCTCATCGGCCCGGTGCCGACGGCCGTATATGCCGTCATCACCTTCTTCGCGGCCCTCGTGCTCGCCACCCTCCTCGCGAGGCTCGGCTTTGCCCGCTCTGTGAAGGAGGTAACCGTCGAGGGGATGGCGGCGGCGCCGGCGTGCGGGTGCGAGGGGGGCACCTTTGCGGAGCGTCACGGCCCGCGGCTCTCCGCCGCCCTGAACTTCGCCGTCTCGCTCTTCCGCCAGGTCTTCGCGTACCTCGTCCTCGGCGCCGCCATCGGGGCCTTCATCTACGGTTTCGTCCCGGCCGACCTCATCGTTTCGGTCGCCGGGCCTGACAATCCCCTCGCCATCCCCGCCGCCGCCCTGATCGGCATACCAATGTATATCAGGGCCGAGACGATAATTCCGATCAGCGCCGTCCTCCTCCAGAAGGGGATGGGTGCCGGGGCGGTGATGGCCCTGATCATCGGCGGCGCCGGGGCGAGCATCCCGGAGATCACGCTGCTCTCGGCGATCTTCGAGCGGCGCCTGGTGGCGGCCTTCGTCGTCACCGTGCTCGGTATCGCCGTCCTTGCCGGGTTCGCCTTCGGCGTCATTCTCCCGGCATAAAAAGAGAAGGAACACACCTCACCTACCAACAGCACAAGAGAGAAGATCATGATAGACATCCTCATTGATTCGCTCCTCATGGGGTGGGAGACCCTGCTCGGCTACCTCGCCGAGCACGTCCTCACCTGCCTGGTCCCGGCGTTCTTCATCGCCGGCGCCATTGCGACGTTCATCAAGAAGGACGCGATCCTCAAATACTTCAGCCCGGACGCGAAGAAGAGCGTCGCCTACGGCCTCGCCTCGGTCTCGGGGACGTTACTCGCCGTCTGCTCCTGCACGATCCTGCCGATGTTCGCCGGGCTCTTCAAGCGGGGCAGCGGGATCGGGCCGGCGACGACCTTCCTGTACGCCGGGCCGGCGATCAACATCCTGGCCATCGTCTATACGGCGAAGGTGCTCGGCTTCGACCTGGGGCTGGCGCGGGCGGTCTTTGCAGTCATCCTGGCGATCGTCATCGGTCTTGTCATGGCGGCGCTCTTCCGCTCGCACGACGTCGAGACGCGGAAGAAGATGGCGGCGATGCCGCAGGTGCCCGCAGGCGGCGGGGAGGAGCGCCCCCGCTGGGTCGTCCCGGCGTTCTTGGTCATGCTCGTCGGGATCCTGATCGCCGGCACCGCCCAGGCCGACTGGCTGATCAAGTTCCCGGTCATCTACGCCCTCACCCTGGGCACGGCCTACCTGCTCATCTACTTCTTCGAGCGGGACGAGGTGACTGAGTGGGGCTGGGAGACCTGGGACCTCACGAAGAAGATCTTCCCGATCCTGATCGTCGGCACCTTCGCCCTCGGCATGCTCGCCTATTTCCTCCCGCCCGAGACCTTCGGCCCCTTCTTCGGGACGAACTCCCTCCAGTCGACCCTGCTCGCCTCGGTCGTCGGGACGATCCTGTACATGCCCACCCTGCTGGAGGTGCCGGTGATCGGCACCACCTTCGGCTACACCTCGGGCGTGATGGCCGGCGGCCCTGCGCTCGCCCTCCTCCTCTCCGGGCCGAGCGTGAGTCTGCCCTCGCTCCTGGTGATCTCCCGGATCATGGGGCCGAAGAAGACCGCCGTCTATGCAGTGCTCGTGATCGTCTTCTCGGCCCTCGCGGGGTTCGCGTACGGCCTGATCCTGGGGTGAAGGAGATATGGCAGAACGCACAAAACCATGCTGCGCCGCCGAGGCGATGCGGCGCATCAGGCAGATCGAGGTCGGCGGAATCGTCGTCGGCCTCGCCATGCTCGACGACGCCATCGACGAGGTGCGGGGGATGCACCTCGCCGGCGCCGACGCAATCGCCGAAGAACTCATGAAACAGATCAAGGTCTACAACTACGTCCCCCGTGCGGCCGAAGCGGCCTACCGGACGGCCCTGCTCGGGGAGTACGAGAAAAAGGTGAAACCATGAAGATTGAAATCCTCGGAACCGGATGCATGAAATGCAAACGCCTGGCAAAGAACGTCGAATCTGCGGTCGCGGAGCTCGGGATCTCCGCCGAGATCGAGAAGGTGGAGGATATCACCGCCATCATGGACCGCGGCGTGATGCTGACCCCGGCACTGATCGTCGACGGCGAACTGCGGGTCTCGGGCCGGGTGGCCGACGTGAAAGAGCTCAAGGAGATCCTGCAGGGGTGACGGGCATGGCAGATCAACCCACCTGCACCTGCGGCGGCGGCGAGGCGGCCGGGCAAAAGCGGATCATCTTCGCCTGCTCGGGCGCCTCGAATGTCGGCGAACTCTCGAACGCCGCGGCGGTCGCCCTCACGAATGAGGGCTTTGGGAACAAGGCCTGCACCGCCTCACTCGCCATCAGGACGCCCTCGGTGATGAAGAAGGTCGAGGACGCCGACGAGATCGTCGTCATCGACGGCTGTCCGGTCGAATGCGCCGGGAAGATCGCCGCAGGGGCGGGCATCGAGCCCGACCAGCACATTGTGGTCACCGAACTGGGGATCAAGAAGATCGGCGATATGACGGTCCATGAGGACGACCTTGAGAAGGTCGTTTCGGCGGCCTGGGAGGGGAAAGGAGAGAAGAAGCCCGCCCCTGAAGAGAAAAAGCCGGGAAGCGGTGGCTGCGGCTGCGGCGGGGGCTGCTAGAGGAGGGGAGAATGGCCGGCACCCTTCTCGTGGAATGGCGGCACATCGGCGAGAGCGTGGATGCGACCTGCGAACGGTGTGCGGCGACCGGGCGCACGCTCAATGAGGTCGTCGCCGCCATCCGCCCGGTGCTCTCGGCCCGGCGGATCAGGGTGCGGGTGACCGAGACGGTCCTCCCGCCTGAACGGATCGCCGAGTCCAACACGGTCCTCTTCAACGGCATCCCCATCGAGGACCTCCTCGACGAGGTGCGGGTGGAGATGACCCCCTGCGCCTCCTGCTCCTGCATCACCGGGACCGAGGCAGATTGTCGGGCGATCGTCTGCGGGGACGAGACCCACGAGGCCCTCCCCGCCGACCTGATCCTGAAAGCCGCACTGCGGGTGGTGGAGCCATGACCGAGCGCCGCCTCTCCACCTTCGAGAAGTATCTCACGGTCTGGGTGGCGCTCTGCATCGTGGCCGGGATCGCCCTCGGCCGCGCCGCCCCGGGCGTCGCCGTCGCCCTCGACTCGTTTTCGGTCTACCAGGTCTCGATCCCGATCGCGATCGCCCTCTTCTTCATGATGTACCCGATCATGGTGAAGATCGACTTTGCCGAGGTGCTCAGGGCGGCCCGGACCCCAAAACCCGTCGCCCTCACCCTCTTCATAAACTGGGCGGTCAAGCCCTTCACGATGTACCTCCTCGCCACCTTCTTCCTGGGATACGTCTTCGTCGGGTTCATCCCGGGGACCGAGGTGCTCGCCGACGGGAGCACCGTCGAACTCTGGCGGAGCTACGTTGCCGGGTGCATCCTCCTCGGGATCGCCCCGTGCACGGCGATGGTCCTGATGTGGAGCTACCTGGCGAAGGGCAACGACGGCCTCACCCTGATCATGGTGGCGATCAACTCCCTCACGATGCTGGTGCTCTACGCCCCGCTCGGCGGTTTTCTCCTCGGCGTGAACGCCATGCCGATCCCCTGGGAGACGATCCTCCTCTCGGTCTCGGTGTACGTCGCCCTCCCGCTTGTCGCAGGCTACTTCACCAGGAAGTGGATCATCGCAAAGAAGGGGATGGCCTGGTTTGAGACACGGTTTTTGAACCTGCTCACCCCGGTCTCGATCGTCGCCCTGCTCGGCACCCTGGTCCTCCTCTTCACCTTCAAGGGCGAGGTCATCGTCGAGAACCCCCTGACGATCCTCTGGATAGCAGTCCCGCTCTTCATCCAGACGGTGCTCATCTTCACCCTGGGGTATTTCGTCCTGGCCCCGAGGATAGGCCTCCCCTACCGGGAGGCCGCCCCGGCCGGGATGATCGGCGCCTCGAACCATTTCGAGGTGGCGATCGCAACGGCGACGATCCTCTTCGGGCTGGGGTCGGGGGCGGCGCTTGCGACGGTCGTCGGCGTCCTGATCGAGGTGCCGGTGATGCTGATGCTCGTAAAAATCTGCCTGCGTACGCAGGGAATGTTCAGGAGTGAACCAACATGAAGATGGACTCAATGCTTGTCCCGCTGGAGATCCACGGTGCGGCCGCCGCGATGGCGCCGGCTGTGGAGGAGATCGCCCGTCTCGGTGTGGAGCGGGTGGAACTGCTGTACGTGATCAACATCCGCGAGACGGCGGGCGATCCCGGCATTCATGCGCACGACCGCGAGGTGATGGATGGGTGGAAAAAACGCCTGGAGACCTGCGGCGTTCCCGATGTCGGGGCCGAGGTCGTCGCCGGCATCCCCTGGATCGAGATCCTGGAGCGGGCAGAGGCGAACCCGCCGTCTCTCATCGTGATGGGCTCGCACGGCCGTTCTCTGATCCCTCGCATGCTCCTTGGGAGCCAGACTGAGAACGTCCTCGCCCATGCAGCGGTGCCGCTCCTGATCCTCCGCCTGGCCGTGATGAAGGAGGGGGACCCGACCGCCTGCACCCTCACGACCGATCGGATCTTCCGCCGGGTCCTCTACCTGACCGACTTCTCCGGGGATGCAGAGCGGTGCATCCCGTTCATCGAGTGGATGGCCCGGGCGCGGCCCGAGCGCCTGGTGATCATGCACGTCCAGGACACCCGCCGCCTCTGGACAGCCTCGCAGGAACAGATCTCGGAGTTCAACCGGAAGGACGCCGCACGCCTCGCCGACCTGAAGCGGCACTTCGAACCCCTGGGTATCCCGCAGGTCGTCACGATGCTTGTGACCGGCAACGCCATCGACGAGATCCTGGGGGTCGAGGAGACGTTTGAGCCGACGCTCATTGTCATGGGGGCGAAAGGGCGACACAGCGCAATTCGGTCCCTCCTCGGCGGGGTGACCGGGGCGGTGGTCCACGGCGCACGGGCGCATGTGCTCGTGGTGCGGTAACAATCGTCAACGACCGTATGGTGGCGGCACTATGACCTTAAAAAGAGCAGTCATGAGATATGCGGAGTTCGTGAGAGAACACTACGCGATTATCATCATCTCCACCCTTCTCATTGCGATCGCGGTCGGCCTGGTCTCTTCCGCACCGGGCCGGTTTCTCCAGCAGTACAGCGTGCTGTTCATCGTGATCATGATCGGGGCAATGGGCTTTTCCATCACTTTCAAGAGCCTCAGCGCCTCGCTCAAGGAATGGTGTGCACGCTGCCTCTCGCTCGGGCTGGTGTTGAATTTCCTCTTTGCACCGTTCCTGTGCTGGCTCCTTGCACTCCTGTTTCTCCAGGAATATCCCGATTTTGCCGTTGGCCTCGTCCTTATCGGTGCGGTCCCCTGTGCCGGTATGGCCATGGTGTGGACCGGGCTGCTAAAAGGGGATCTCCCGCTCGCGACGGTCATCAATGCGGTGACGATGGTTCTCGCACCCTTCCTCATCCCGGTGATCATGCTCCTCTTTGCCGGCAGGTTCGTGGTTATTGATACGACTGCCATGTTCGTCCAGGTATTCCTCACCGTCCTCCTGCCCCTCCTTATCGGCATATCCCTGCGGGAGATCCTTGAATGGAGATCCTGTGCTCTGAAAGGCCATGATAAATCGCGGGGGCCGCAGCACGACCGGGAGAGAGCAATAAACGTGCAGCACATCCTCCCTGTCATGTCTGCCGTCTCCGCGACCATGGCCGTCCTGCTCATGTTCATGGCGATCAACACCAGCGTCCCGCTCATGGTCAGGAACGTCGCCGCCATCGTCCCGCTCGCCGCATCGACCATCCTCATCTTCCCCATCCTGTTTGTCTCGGCTTATCTTCTGAGCGTGCGGCTCTTCCCGCATTCCCAGAACATTGCCCTCACCTATTCGGCCGGTATGAAAAATCTCCCCATCGCCATCGGGATAGCGTCGGTCAGTTTCGGGGGACTCGCGATGCTCCCGGTCGCGGTCGGGTTCGCGTTCCAGATGCTGACCGCGGTCGTATTCTACCAGATATACAGGAGATCGGCCCCGAACGTCGGGTGAGTGGAAGGCAGAACAAATGTATATGAGTGCAATAACCGTTCCCGGGAACGACGGCGATGTAGCCCGTACATCGCAATCCGCCCCTCGTATCTCACGCCATGCATGATCTCCCCCGGTCAACGCAACACGATCCGGGATCTGGCGAGGCGATATGCCGGGCTCCCTGTCCGATTCCGCCCGGGGGCCGCCTCTCCACCCCTTCAAGACGATTGCGTTACAATTCTTTTTGAACCCAAACACCGCATGATTTAGGGCACATACTCTCCCCTATCCGCTTCTTTTCCAGAACGCCCCCAGCAGGATGGAAAGATCTATATATTATATTCCCTAATATTGTATCATATGGACGAGTGGGCTCGCGGGTGGCTGGAAGACCAACGCCGGAAGGGCGAGAAGTGCCTTGAGATCAAGTACATCCAGGACAAACCCTACGTCTACCGTTCGACAAGCGTCTACGACAAAGCGAGCAAATCCCCCCGGAAGGTGAGCACGTACCTCGGCCGGCTCACGAAAGATCATGGCCTGGTACCCAAAGGTGCGCGAACGCCAACCATCCAGCCCTGCACCATCCACGAATATGGCAACGCTGCCCTGCTGGAAGAAGAGTCCAGTGACCTTCTCCCCATCCTGAAAGACGCCTTCCCGGGCCACTGGCAGGAGATCGTCGCCCTCACCTTCACCCGGATCTCCGGGTACACGCCGCTCTCCCGGGTCAATGATGCCTGGGAGAAACTCAATAACGGCCTTGAGATCGCGCCGTCCTGCGATCCCCGCGCTCTCTCGCGTACGCTCACCGCGATCGGCGGCGATCGTCATGCCCAGCAGCAGGTGTTCCAGTACCTCTCCTCACAATCGAACCGGCTCATCTACGACCTCTCGTTCATCTTCTCTTCCTCCGACACCGTAAACCTGGCAGAGTTCGGCTACAACGCTGAAGGGGTCTGGCTGCCCCAGGTGAACATTGCACTCTTCAGCGCCATGGATACCGGCCTTCCGGTGATGATCCGCGCCCTGCCGGGTTCGGTCAGGGATGTCTCGACTCTCGTTGGATCCCTCGCCGAGATCGCAGCACCAGGAGGCATTCTTGTCCTCGATCGTGGATTCGTCTCGGAGAAGAACGAAACAGCCCTGATCGAGGCGAAGATCCCGTTCGTCCTCCCGCAACGCCGCAATAGCACCAGGTACGAGATCAGGATCCATCTCACCGACCACTTCTTCTACCACAAACGGCTGATCCATGCCGGTAAAAGGGAGATCGACGGACTGACACTCTATCTCTACGAGGATGCCGACCTGAAGGTCGAAGAGGAGAAGACCCTCTACCGCCTGCTGGAGGAGGGAGAGATCGATCGGGAAGCGCTGAACGTGAGGCTGAAGCGTGCGGGCCGGATCCTGATCCTCTCCTCGGTGAAGGCGGAGCCCCAGGAGATCTACCAGATGTATAAGTCGAGAAACCTGGTCGAGGACCATTTTGCTGCGTTCAAGAGTTTGATCCAGGCAGACAAGCTCTACCTCCGGGACGCAACGGCGGTGTTCGGCCATGTCTTTGTCGGGTTTCTCTGTCTCTATCTCTACTGCCGGATCCTGAACCGGATCAAGAGGGCGGGGATGACAGCGCACCTGTCACCGCAGGGGCTGCTGCTGAAACTCTCAAAGGTGTACGCGGTGGGAGCGGGGGAGGAGAGACGGATCACCGAGGTGCCGAAGGGGGTGCGGAAGATCGCGGAGAAACTGGAACTCGATATATTCCCTAATGCTTGAGGAGTTTGGGTTATATATACTCCAATCACGAGTGTCGGTGTACGGACGGCCCCATCGTTTGTTCTTTGGCATGAGGGAATGACGGGGCCTCCGGCATATTCTATCTTTGGGTGCGGTAGTGGCACTTATGCAACACAGCAAAAATTAGCGAAGTACTGGGCCCAGTTTCAGAAATGAAAAGAAAATATCAGACCGAACGCCATGAAACCTGGCCAAAATCTCTATCTGCCGACCAAAAGGAATGGCCGGCACCCTCACCGGCACCTGAAGGCGCCTTCAGGAACTCGGAATTTAAACCGGGCGCCTTCTCCCGGTGTACCGGTCTCCCTGATATCGATACCCGTGATCGCCAGGATCTCCCTGGAGAGAAACAGCCCAAAGCCGGTGTGGGCGTAGTGCTCCCGCGTGAATGCTCGATCTGCCCGCCCACATCAAGGACCAGGAGAGCGAAATCCACATGATCGAGAGAGAGAGGGCCATATCATGGCCGGATGCTCCGGCCTCCCGGCCGGGGTCAGACATATCGAGAGGTAAGACGAACTGCTGCATCGTATGCCGGAGAAAAAGTTCACACGGCCAGGGAACAGGGGCATGCGCCAGAGAAGCATGGATGATAAACACCAGAGAATTGCGATTAACTCCTCCCTGCCATCAGATACTCGCTCCCGACTGCCCTCTTCCCCTCGCTGTTCAGCCGTTTCCTTCCTGAACCCCTGCATTTAGAGGGTTTTTTGGATTTTCTCGAGAGCTATCGCTCGGCAGCTTGCGCTTTGAGGGTAAGAAGTTGCCTGAAGTTGAAATTCATGCAGGAGAAGATGTTCTTGACGTGCACTCTGGCAACCGTCGTGACCATGAGGTGGCCTGCATGGAACACCCGCTTGATCACGGCAAACGGTCGTTCCACCAGCGATCGTGTTCTGCTGATGGCCTTGTTCCGCCGGTTCTCCTTGATGGAGAGGGGATGGTTGCGAACGGCCCGGTGCATGGTCTTGTCCATAGATGCCTGCGGTTTCACCCCAAAATAGCCTTTATCGCGATAGACCGTCTCACCTTCCCGGGAGAGATCGATCCTGCTGTCATGGAGTGACGCCGTGGTGGTCTCAATCCGGCGGATCAGCTGACTGTCCTTGTCGAGCAGGATGTGAAGTTTGTACCCGAACTGTGACTTCGAGCCCTTCTTGGCCCAGGTGCCGTCGCGGCTGCGCCGCGTCTCTGCCTGATCTCCCCGGGGCGTGCCGGCAGGAGCATGCCCGGGATCGGCGGTGATGAACGTCGCGTCCTGCATGACACCGCGTTTGATGGCGAGCCCTTGTACTTCGAGTTGCCGCTGGAACTCATCCCAGATCGCGGTATCCTTCCCGGTTTGCGCCAAGCGTTCCCGGAACAGCCAGACCGTCGACCGATCCGGAATGGTTTCCGGATATCCCAGGAAGTGACGGAACGAGATCCGGTCGGTCGCCTGACGCTCCAGTTCGGGGTCAGACAGGCCATACCACTGCTGAAGCACCAGCAGCCGGATCATCAGAACGACGTCATAGTTCGGACGGCCGCCTCGCCCCTCGGCGTTGGTGTAGAGGTCAGCAAGGAGAGGGCGGAAGGCATCCCAGTCGATCAGACCGCTGACCTCACCCAGCCGATCACCCAGAGCTGCAAGGCTGGCATATTCGTGGTGGATCGCGAAATTGGTAAACGTGCTCATGGGAAAAAGGTCGATCCGGGACTATAAAGTACTTTGGGTGAGGTGGGGTTGTTCGAAATTCTCTGAAATCATGAAGATAACAATTCTGAAATCAGGCAGTTTATGGATAATGATCATCGCGGGCATCCTCCTTTTCGCCTTCTCCCCGGTGTCCAGCGCCGTCACCGGGAGCCAGCCCATTGTCCAGGAAAGGAGCGAGTCCGCAATGTTCAACGACAATGAGTCTCTGCCCGACCTTATGGTAACAAACATCTCCTGGCTGCCGGAGAACCCGCGGGCCGGCGACAGCATCGCCTTCGCCGCGGTCGTCAGAAACAACGGACCGGGATCCCTGGTTCCGGCCCGCCTCGGTGACATCTGGTTCTTCATGCTCCCGGGGATCGAGTTCTCCATCGACGGCGGCGATGCAGTCTACGGCGGGGGCTACGCCATATACCGGCGTGACCCGGTCGACCCGGGCGAAGAGTTCACCATCGGGGCGGCCGAGTACTGGAACGCCACGGCCGGGGTGCACTCCGTCACGGCAACCATCGATTACGCCGAAACCTTCGAGGAGGCCGACGAGACGAACAACGCCTTTAACGCCTCGCTCACCGTCGACAGCGGCATCCCGACTGAGGCGTTCGACCTCCTGATCCTGACGCCCGGTGAGTTTGTCGATGCGCTGGAGCCGTTGAAGGAGCATAAAGACCGGACCGGCATTGCGACGGCGATCGTCACCCTCGAAGAGATCGAGCGGCAATACACAGACGGGGACCAGCCCGAGCGGGTGAAACGCTGCATCGACGACTACTGGAAGGGAGCGGGGATCGTCTACGTCATGCTCGTCGGGGACTGCGACCGCTTCCCGGTCAGGTACGTCAAGGCCTACAACACCGAATGGGGAACGAAATGGTACCCCTCTGACCTCTACTACGCCGACCTCTATGATGAAACGTATGACTTCGACGACTGGGACAACAACGGCAACGGCATCTATGGAGAAATGGACTTCGACGGCTTCTCGGAGCAGAACCTCACGAAACTGAACCTCGATGGGATCAACATGTACCCCGACGTCATGGTCGGGCGGGTGCCGGCCTCGACGGCCGACGAGGTGGCGACCTACGTGGAGAAGGTGATCGACTACGAGTTTGCGGCCTACGGTTCTGACTGGTTCGAGCGGGCCCTCTGGCTCGTCGACGGCGACTTCGGTGACGCTGACAAGAAGGACCGGCTCGACGGCTATCTCGCCGACTTTACGATCGTCAAGCCCTACGAAGACCCACAGTGGTTCTCGCATGCCGATATCAGGGACTACCGGGCCGGCGTGATCAACGCCACGGTGAACGAGGGGGTCGGCTTCGTCAACTACTTCGGCCACGGCAGCCCGCTCGCATGGAGCTGGGTCTTCGACCAGCAGCAGGGGTGGACCGACGTCACGAACCTGACGAACACCGACCGGCTCCCGGTAGTGTTCGCCGTCTCATGCTATACGGGCAGGTTCTATTTCGACAACGGGATCAGTTCCTGCATTCCCGCAGACTACTACCGCACGGCAGCCGACACCGAGTGGAGCAGCACAGCGAAGGTGGCCAACCGGCCCGAGCCGATGGCGATCCAGCCCTCCGGGTACGACAGAGAGTCTCTGGCCGAAGAATTCCTGGTGAAACACCGGCAGGGGGCGGTGGCGTACGTCGGCTGCGTCGATCCCATGGAGTACGGCGGGCAAGACCTGGACAAATACTTCTTCGAGGCCTATTCGGTCGGGTGGAAGCCGCCGAAACTCGGGTATATGTGGTACTATGCCCAGAGGCAGTGGATGGACACAGTCGACCTCAGGTCGTACTACGCCTATATCCACATGCACAAGGTGATGCTCTTCGGTGACCCCTCCCTCAGGGTCGGCGGGGTCTCCTCCTTCCAGCCCGAGGACTTCGCCGGCACCTATGCGATGAACCATGACGGCTGGAAAGGCACGCTGGTGCTGACCGGACCAGGCGGGGACTACATCGAGGGGATGCCGAATATCAAGGGGACATACATGGGCCAGGACGGCGCGGAGCACGAGGTCTACGGCTACGTGCGGACCGACACCTATCCCCTGTCAGCCGAGTGGGGGCCAGACTACAAAATAGAGTTCTCCATCGACTTCGCCGACACCTTCGACGAGAGTGACGACCAGCGGTTCGAGGGCCTCCTCTTCACACAGACAAAAGAAGCGATCGCCGGCACGACCTGGTGGCACGACCGGCCGTTCGGGTTCTACGCGATAAAGAACGGGTCTGAATGAGTCCTGGACCCGGGAGATCTTTTTTTACCGGCGGCGTCCGGAGAGCAAGGAGAAGAGGTCCCGCAGGAGGCGGGACCGACACGAGCAATAAGAGAGAACAGCCGGTGCGGACCGAGGGAATCAGAACGCCCCGGGCCGGAAAGAGCCGTTCCGGGGGAGAGGGAGGGAGAGACGGGCTCGACCCTACCCGTACAGGTCGCCGGCCTCCATGTCCGACTTGAGTCCAAACGAGATGTCAAGGACACCGTTCCTGAACGAGGTCGCCTCCACCTCGAGGGGAACCTCGGGGAGGGCGACGGCCCGCCGGTAGCGCCGCAGCCCGTCCAGGGCGTTGATGACCAGGGTGGAGCCCTCCTGCCAGGTGCGGACGTGCTCCCGGGACATGCCGGGCAGTTCGGCGGTCACCACGATCCTGCCGCCGACCTCCACCACCTCGACCACCGGCTCGCTGATCTCCCCGGACTCCTCGCCGTCGATGGGATGCGCCGGCGCCCAGGTCGGCGGGAGGACATGACAGTGTCCGTCCCTGACGAGCAGGCGCACGCCGATGGCGACGGGTTTGTCCTCGGTGTCTTCCAGCGCCCGAAGCACCATGCTTTTCAGGTAATCGGTGAGCGCCCGGAAATCCTCGTCTGGAATTTTGTCGATCATGTGCTTACCCCGTCCAGGGTGCGTGTATTCACAACGTCCCCAGGTACAGGTTTTCGGCATCCCGGTAAAACCATTGTGGTGGAGGCACTCCGGGCCGGGAAAAGAGAACGGGCCGGAGGGCAGCGATGGTTGGACGGAGATTTAAGACATCCCGGATAGGATTAGAATTATAATATGGACGTAATTTTATTACGAAACCCCGGATATCCAGGATTCCCCGATCGGATCATTTATGGTAGGGCTCCCCGCGCATGATCCGAAAGGCGCGGTAGACCTGCTCGAGCAGGATCAGCCGCACCATCGTATGCAGGAATGTCATTCTGGAGAGGGAAAGACGTACGTCGGCCCGGGAGAGCACCGCCGGCGAGAGCCCGAGCGGGCCGCCGATGACGAATACGATCTCTCCTTTTCCAGCGATCTCCCACCCCTTCATCCGGGAGGCAAGGTCCTCGCTCGACCACATCTCGCCGGCGGCGTCGAGGGCGACGAGGAGGGCGCCGTCTGGAACGGCGGCAAGGATATGGTCGCCCTCGGTCACCTTCACCTGCCCTTCTTCGGCCGCCGAGGCGCGGTTCGGCACCCGTTCGTCCCGCACCTCGACGATCCTCAGGTCCGCATAGGGACGGAGGCGTTTTTCGTATTCGGCAATTCCCTCGTTGATATACCGATCCTTCACCTTTCCCACGGCAATGACACTGACCTGCATCCAGCCACCTCAAGGAGGATAGGACTCCCCCTCACCTGTATAGGTCATCTGTCCTGAAATAGAGATGGGCCGCCGGTCTGAAGAGGAATGATTCAATAGCGGCTGGAAAGCCAGAATATCAGATCCGCCCCTTCGTGCACCAGATCCAGCCGTCTTCGTCAGACCTGAAGAAATGGTTCTCGCTGCAGCGTGCCCGTTCCATCGCCGCCATCGAGTAGTGAGCGTCCACCCGCCCTCCGGCGTCCCTGATCACCGAGGCCATTGCTCCTGGCGTGTAGACCGAGAAGGGCGCAAGCCCACAGGCCTCCCTGATAGAGCCAAAGACGCTGCGGGGGAGCGAGCGGCGGCGTGGGGCGACCATCTGGCAGGGGGCGAGATACTCGACGACAACGACATTTTTGCCGTTGCCCGAACAGAACGAGCTGATCATCCCGCCCAGCTCCTCCCGCCCGAGATAATAACTCACTCCTTCCACGACCAGGATCACCGGCTCTCTCCCGCCATAGCGGGCCAGGGAAGGCGCCGTAATATCAGCCCGGACGCAGGCGATCCGTCCGGCAAGGTCAGGGGCGACCTGCTCGTAGAGGGCGTGCTTCTCCTCCATACCCGAGATATCGATCTCCACCACGTCGGTGACGCCGTCGGGATACTCTTCGAGGACCTCCAGGGCAAGAGGGCTCATCCCTGCCGCAGGGATCACGATCCGGCAGGGCTCGGGCGATCTGGCCAGTTCCCGGCCAACAAGACGGGAGATCTGATGTTTACGGTTGAGGATCACCTCGCCGTACCACGGGCAGACCTCGTCGCATCGTCTGAGCAGATCCTCACCCTTCGAGAGGTCGAGTTCATCAAAAAAATCTCTGATCCTGCCGCCGTCGTACAGCGGGGACGCCCATGCCATCACCAGTGCAGCAGTGGCGTCGAGTTCCATCCTCAGAGTTCTCCGATATCCTCGTTCCAGAGGTCGCCGTGCCCGGCGATAAACGCGGCCATCATCTCGTAGCATTCGGGCAGGTCGAGGTCGACCACCTCGACGCCGTGCTCCTGCAGAAACGAGCGGGCGCCGGCGAAGTTTCTGGACTCGCCGGCCACCACCCGCGATATTCCGAACTGCACCACCGCCCCGGCACAGAGATAGCAGGGCATCAGGGTGGAGTAGAGCACGGTGTCGGCGTACCGCCCGACCCGCCCGGCATTCCTGAGGCAGTCGATCTCGGCGTGGAGCACCGGGTCGTCCTGCTGCACCCGCCGGTTATGCCCCCGCCCGATCACCCGACTGTCCCTGACCAGCACCGACCCTATCGGGATCCCGCCTTCTGCGAGCCCTATCTTCGCTTCAGAGAGCGCCGCCTCCATGAACCTATCCATATGCATACCCTCCAGAAGACTACTCGTAGGTGATCCGGCAGAGGACGAAAGCCCGCACCCCCGTCCGGGACGGAGTACACAACCGGGGCTTATCCTCGCCCCTCTGCGGATAAAAGGCGAGATTCCCAGGACTATATATCCTCGCCCGAATACCAATTCACCTATCCAGCCTGATCGCACAAGAATTTATACTCTTGGAATTGTCTCCGCACACATGAATAGAAAACTATCTAACCTCCAGGATCAGATCGCATACTGAGTGATATCATGCGGATGAATTACGCCATGATTCTTGGTATCATGCTCGTTGCGGGCATGATTCCCCTTGCAAGCGCCCAGATCGGCGGCGATATCGGCTATTACGCCGTGCACTGCAACGTCGACGGGGCGAAGGTCTACTTCGACAACGACCTGAAAGGCGAGATCAAGGACGGCCGCCTCCTCGTGGAGGTCTATGTGACAGGCACGCCGTACACCACGATCAGCGTCGAGGCCGACGGATACGAGACCTACACCACCAGGATCGTCGAGCACCCGGCGAAGGGCGAGACCATCGACATCACGGCCACCCTCCAGCAGGCGCCGATCGGCGGCGACATGGGGGCGTACCTCGTGACGTGCAACGTCCAGGGGGCGCAGGTCTACTTCGACAACGACTACAAGGGTTCGATCCAGAACGGCGAACTCCTGGTGAGCGTCTACACCACCGGCACGCCGTATAAGACGATCAGCGTCCAGGCCGAGGGATACGAGACCTACACCGCAGCGATCACGCAGTACCCGGCGAAGGGCCAGACCGTCACCATCGCCGCCACCCTCCAGCAGTCCCCGATCGGCGGCGACATGGGTGCATACCTGGTGACGTGCAACGTCCAGGGAGCGCAGGTCTACTTCGACAACGATTACAAGGGCATGATCCAGAACGGCGAACTCCTGGTGAGCGTCTACGTGACAGGCACCCCGTACCAGACGATCCGCGTCCAGGCCGACGGTTACCAGACCTACTCTGCATCGATCACCCAGTACCCGGCGAAGGGGGAAACCGTCACGATCGCCGCCACCCTCACCCCGGTGACACAGAAGGCCCCGCTCTCGCCGCTCTCTGCCCTCGGTGCGCTCGGCGTCCTCGGTGCGCTCCTCGTGCTGCGCAGGAAGAACTAACTCTTTTTTTCAAAGATACGTCCGAGCAGGGGGCGCCCGAGCCGCTCGATCTCGGCGTCGAAATAATCGATCCACTCGGCGACGAGGGCTGCCTGTTTCTGTTCCCGCATGAGCGCCCCCTCGAGGGCGGCGATCCGGTCGAGAAGGGCGCGTTCCCGCGCCTCCATCTCCCTGCGGAGGGCCTCGATCTGCTGTTCCTGTCTGGCGACGACGTCCTTGAGGTCGCGGGCATCAAGGTAAGCCTGCGTCACCGGCGACGGCGCCGGGGCCTCCACTGACGCCGTTTCCTCGACCGTCTCCTCAGGCCGCCTGCCTTCACGGGCCGCCTCGGCGCATTTTCTGGCGGTCTCGACGGCTTTCGGGGCGTACAGCCTGACCGGCCCGATGCTGCGGTACGGGAAGAGGTCAGGGTATTCGGCGATATATTCCCTGACCTCGTCTTCCTTGAGGCCGGCGAGATCGGCGATCTCTGAGGGTTTGAGATGGTCCTTTCCTGGGGTCATGGCATCCAGCAGATCATCCTATGCCCCGGCAACTGGAAAAATCTGGTGATTTCTCTCCTCCGGCCGTCAACCGATCGCCGTCAACGAACCAGTCCATGAAAAAACGAAACGAACGGTTCTTTTTCCGCGCCAGGGCGACGTCATACTCTTCCAGGATCGCCTGCATGAACTCGATCCTGGAGATCCCCTGCGGGATGAGGGATCTGAACACCTCCTTCGTGATCCGGTCGGTCCGCCATGACGGGACACAGACACCGAGGCGGGCGGCCGCACCCTCAGAAACCCCGGCAAGGTACCACCCCTCGATCTCCGGGACGACGATGACGACCATCTCCGCATCCATCGCATGCCCGAAACGGTCCAGGGTCTCCTGCACCCTGAGGCGTGCATAGGGCGTCCGGTCGAGATCCCTCACGAAGATATAGGCGTGGCCACCTTTTCTGACCGCATGGATCAGGTTTATCGTCAGCTGCCGTTTTTCGCAGGCATATTTCCATATCCGCATCTCATAACCCCTTTCGGCAAAGAGGGGGCGCACGATCCTGGAGAAAAAGCGCTCGTCGTCAGGGCCCTCGAGGAGGACGTACAGGGGGGAGGCGGTCATCCTGATCAGCCTCAGAGGAGATCCTGAACATAGAGTTCGTCGATCCCCATCGTCTCCAGGAAGACCTCGAGCTCCTCCCGCTCTGCCGGGCGGGTGACGGCCGAATATCCGTCAGGGTCCCGCCTCAGGAGGAGAATGTTCTGCATGCCGGCGTATTTCACGACCTCGGGGTGGTGGGTGGTGATGAGGATCTGGCGGCCGCGGTGCTCGGCGACGTCCTGCATCATCGATACGAGTTTTGCGATCAGGTTCGGGTGGATGTTGCGTTCGGGCTCCTCGATGATGACGACCGGTTTGTCCTCGAAATAGAGCAGGGCGACAAGCGCCGTCAGGTTGATCGTGCCGTCCGAAACCAGGAAGGAGGGGATCGCCCTGCCGGCGTACTCCTCCTTTAAGGTGGTGATGAGTGATCTATCGGTGACCCGCTCCACCCCGATCTCCCTGATGAAGGGGAGGAGTTCCTGCACATGCGCCCAGGCCCGGCGCCGCCGTTCAGGGTCCGAGAGGATCGCCCTGAGCACCACGGCCAGGTTGCCGCCGTCGCGGTCGAGGTCGGCGCGGCCCGAGATCTCGGCCGCATGCTTTGCAAGGCGTGGGTCGATGTCGTAGTGGCCGATGTCCCGGAAAAAGTTCCTGATCTGGTAGACGAGGGGCGAAAATGACGGATATATCACCGGGTTCTCGAGCATCGACTCGTCCAGGGCGAGGGGAGCGGTGGCGAGAGGGGTGCAGTCGGGCTCAGGGGCCATGCCCTGCGGCGCCACGGTGCAGCCGACGCCGCCGTCCACCGACCGGGACAGCCTGATCTCCCCCGCACCCAGGGAGGAGGAGAAGCCGTTGCCGTCCACCAGGTGGTAGGTGCAGGCGGCGGCGATCTCCTCAGAGGCGATCGTGCAGGCGGCGGCCGTGCAGTGGAGGGAGAGGGAGTAGGTGCATGAACCGACGACCGCCTCGACCACACGGTCCCCGTCCCGGAAAAACCTGACCCGGATCGGTGCTGCGCCGGCGTCAAGGGAGACGGCGATCTCCGTCGTCTCCGCGGGGGCAGCCCTCAGGTTCCTGACATATTCCCCGCCCCCCTGGAGAGAGACGGCGTTGGCAAACCCTTCCCGTGCACAGTCGGTGAGGAAGGAGAAGATATCGACAAAGTTCGATTTTCCCGCGGCGTTCGGGCCGATGATCACGTTGAACCGGCCGAGTGTGACCGTAGCGTTGCCAAAACTCTTGAAATTCCTTATATCTACCCCTGCAATCCTCATCAGACACCCTCGATCGAATATAGGGGTCAAAGAATAAGAGGGCTTGGGCGCACTGAAAATATATTAATAGGAGGATATTGTATCCTGCCATATGACGTTCTACGAAGAAGTGCTTGAAAAAATTGCGGCCCTGATGGCCGCAGCCTTTGGACTGGTTGCCGCACTGGCATGGAACGGAGCAATACAGGAGTTCTTCAAGCAGGTGTTCGGAACGACTGAGAATCTCTCTGCACAACTGATCTATGCGATCATCGTGACGATCATCGCTGTCCTCGCCACCATTCTGATCGCGCGCGCGGTGTCAAAGGCGAAGGGAGAGAAAACGGAGTGAGGGACGTTCCCCTCACTTCCATATCCATCCAAAAAGCCCTTTTTCCGAGATCTCTCCCTCGGCAAGCTCCCTGAGCCGCTCCTGCTCCTGCTCCATCGCCCTGATCTGCTCCATCAGCAGGGCCCCGGTCTCGTTGTCGCAGGTGCAGTTCTCAACCAGGCGCTTCATCTCCCTGACCTGTTCCCGGCTCCTGTTGAGGTCTGCAAGGATCGTCCCGGCCGCTTCAGTGTCACCGCCGAAGAAAAAGCGCCCCAGCCCGGCATTCTGATGGATCTGCTCCTCGGCCTGGAGCCTGGTCGCAAGCGAGTTGTTGTACTCCCGGGCGATCGCCGAGACGTTCTTGCCGATGCCGCCGTCGAGGTCGCCGAGGGCGAGGAAGGCGTGGACAGCGGTACGAACGGCGTTCTGGTTTTTCCACGCCGCCTGCGCAGGCCCGCTGAGGCCTTCGGCCCTGGCTTCATCTTCGGCCGAGGTCTGGTTGATCCGGTCTCGCACCTGCTCGTGGAGATGCTTCTGCTCTTTTTCAGCCGTCCGGTTCTGGACCGGCCCGGCCGCATCGTCAGGAGTCGCTCCGCCGTTTCCGCCCGCACTGCCATTACCGTCCACTATACGTCCGCTCTTGCCCTGGTCGCCCGCCGCTGCCGCATATGCAGGGCTCGCCAGGAGGAGGACGATCAAAATCAGCGCCGCTGTCCGCTTCATCATCTCATCACCGAACATCTCTCTGAGCCCGGGGAGATATGAATATTCTGAACCCCGGAGTTCTCCATTCGATCGGCTCAAAGACGCATATACTGCAGATACCGCCGCCAGATCTGCACCATCACGACGATTGCCAGCGCCACCGCCGCCAGCGCACCGGCGCCCAGGGCCGGGCTCTGCCTGAAGAGGGCGAGGACGGTGCCGGCGCCCAGGGCGATCCCGAAGCTGCTGATGGCGCTGCCGATCAGGACGCACCCCACCGCGCCCGGGATGCCCATGCCCAGGATCCGCCCGAGTATGGTGGCGTTTACCCCGCCCGATCCCTGGAAGGGGACGATCACAAAGATGATGAGGCCGACGAAGGAGAGGCGTTCGAGCCAGGGGCGCGCCTTGACGAAGGCCTGGCCTCCCTCCATGAAACGGCCGACGAACGGCCCGAGAAGCGGGATGCGGAGGACAAGGTCGAGGTTGAGGGCGACGAAGAGGGAGCAGCAGAGGTCCATGACGAGCGTGCTCGATGCGATCAGCCACCAGGGTTCGCCCAGGAGGAGCCCTGCCGGGATCACCGATTCCTTGCCGGCCGGCGGGAGGAGGTAGGCGAGGATCAGGCCGCCGAGCAGGAGGAACTCGGGGTACGGCCTGGTCAGGAACAGGGCGAGAAAGAAGAGGACGGCGAGCCCGACAGGAATACCGAGCCTGGCCGCCCGGTCAAGCGTGGGGTCGGCATGGAACAGGGTTTCCTGAAGGGCGGGGGGTCTGATCATCTCAGATGATTTTTCGCTTCGTTCCCATATCAAGCAGCGTATCCGATGCCGTCGATCTGGGAAAAAGCGGCCGCTTCTACTCGATGAGGACCAGAGCCACCGAGGTGATCTTCCCGTGGACGATCTTGCCGTAGGCCATGTTCTCGCAGGGGATCGTGGAGAGCAGCCATCCGACGCTGCGGGCGGTCGCAAAGACGTCCATGCCCGCGGCCTCCATGCTCGGGCGCATCACGTCCGCATGCCTGCAGAAGCGTTTCGCGGCGGCGTCGACCGGGCCCTCGGTCTCCTCGGGGATGCAGGTCTCGCAGAAGATGCAGGGGTAGGCGCCGAACCCGAAGGCCTTGTAATAGCCGTCGAAGAAGGCGACCTTCTCAAGGGCGTGGACGGTGCCGTTCACCCAGACGATCAGGTCGCGGAAAAAGGCGTGGAAATCGTCAGGGATATCGCCCGGCCCCAGGTCAGGGTGCGCAGGGTCGCCGTCGAAGCGAAGGAGGAGCCCGGTCTCGTAGCCGGACAGCATCTTTCGCGTCTCGTCGGGCGTCGGGGCATAGGGCGGACAGGAGAGATGTTTACCATACCCCTTGCAGCCGTAACGGCACTTGAACCTGACCCAGTCGGCGACCACTACCTCTGACGCACGGATCGGCGCCGCCGCCGCACCTCGCCCTTCTGCACACCGCGTGAGTTTCTCGATCTCAGCCTTCAGCCCCTCCCCCATGTCAAACCACACCGCCCTTACGGCAGAGGAGAGGATAAGATTTTGGATCAGGGCTGACGGCGCCGGGCGAGGATCTCCGCCACGATCCTGGACGAACTCGAAAGAGGGCCTTCGTAACTGCCAATCCTGACCACCCCGGCGCGAAGGCCGCGTATCTCCAGGGCACGCCGCAGGTCGTCCTCTCCAAAGAACTGGTTGAAGCCCAGGGTGATCACGTCCGGGTCGATCTCCCGGATCGGCGCAAAGATGTCGGCACTGTCGCCGAGACGGGCGTGGTCAACGGGTTTTAAGGCCGCCACCATGGCGAGGCGCTGCTCCTCGGGGATCACCGGCCGCGGTTTATGGCGGACATTGGCGTCCCGCGCCACGATCACGTGGAGTTCGTCGCCGAGTTTCTTCGACTCCTCGAGGTAGAAGAGGTGGCCGGGGTGGAGGATGTCGAAGGTGCCGGTGGCGACGACCCGCTTCATCCGATCACCTCGATCTCGTAGGGCTCGCCGTTCGCCGTAAAGCAGGCCCAGTCATCCGGGCCGTAGGGCGCCCCGATGATCAGGTGGTAGCGCCCGGTGCGGGGGAAAAAATTGAGGTCGGCGTCCGATGGCCACAGCACGCCGTTCGGGTGCGAGTGGGCGCTGCCGGCTTTGTGGGTGCCGAGCGGGAGCATGTCGACAAAGATGCTCGCGCTCTCTTCGGTGCTTGTCGTGCCCGGGACCAGGTCGATCTCGCTGATGACGCCGTCCACCTCCCTGAGGATCGCCGCAAACTCGTACGGGTGGTTTTCTGCCCCGAGCCTGAGGAGGAGGTCGAGGAGGTCGGCGGAGATGCCCCTGATCTTCATGTGTGCATCCATGTTGTGGGCCATGCGCAATGAATGATTGGATCGCACCCCGCTCAGAACCGGCCGTCCTGCACGTAACTTCGCCCGAGGAGGAGAGCGGTCTCGGCGCGGGCGAGTTCCCGGCCCAGGTAGGCGGCGTGGTCGAGACGGGAGACGCATCCGTTCTCGATGAGCGCCGCAGCAAGATCGGCCGCCGTCCGGCCCCAGAAAACCCTTCCTTTATGCCCGACCAGGATCCAGCCGCCTTCGATCGCGATCCTGAGGTTTCCTGCCGGGTCGGGAATGAACCCCTCCGGCGCCGGGAGGACGTCCAGGCGTTCCCCTTCGGGACCGGGCTCGCGGCGGCGGCGTTTCTCCTTGAGCACGAAGAGATCGATCCCGAGGTCTTTTGGGTACGGGTGGTCGCCCATCACGGCCATCATCTCGGTTGCCCGCCGCATCTCGGCGACCGAGCCCCGCGTCTTGTCAGAGTGCTCGCTTGTAAAGATCACCGCCGCCCCGACCTCATGGGCGCAGGCGGCGAGAAGGGCGTTCGCCCCGACCGAGTCGGCGTCCAGGAGTTCGACGACGTTTCCGGCCCCGAAGAAGAGGGGGCGGGAAGCGCCTGAGAAGTTCCCGAGAGAGGCGACAAATCCCGAGCCCGCTGGTTGGAGGAGCGGATCGGCAATCAGGGCGGCTATCCCGGCCTTCTCGGCCGCCTTCAGGTTGGCGTCAAGCCCGGCCTCGCCCGGGACGATCACCGCCGCGGCGCCGGCCGCCGCCACGTCATGGCCGATGGCGGGGATGTTGCCCTCGTGGAGGGAGAGAATCAGGTCGGCCCGGCAGAGGGCGGCGCCGATCAGGGCCGGGTCCTGAGTGTCGGCCGCAAGGGGCCGGTCGATCCCGTCGAGCGCCGCAAAACACCGTTCCACATCTTCAGGGGTGGCGTCGAAGCCGAAGCCCAGGTCGACGATGTCGGCGCCCCGCCTGAAATACGCCTCGACCGTCTCCCGCAGGGCCGGGTGGCGGTGGGCGTCCATGATCTCGGCGAGCACCTTGATCCTGGACCCGCCGCCGATCTTTGTGCCCCTGATCACGAACTCTGGCTCCACCTTCTCCTCGACTTCGGCAAGGCGCCCGAACGCGGCCTCGCGCCGTTCGGCGGCGAAGAGTTCGTCGGCCGGGACCGTCCTGGAGAGCGGGACCTTTCCGGCGAGGGGGAGAATCATCCCGAGGTCGGCGGCGTGCCTGGGCCCGCGGTAGACGGGCACCCCGGTCTCCTCCTCCACAGAGGCGAACGAGGCCGTCGACATCCCGGAGACGATCACCATGTCGTAATCTCCCATCGAGATCATCCTTTTCAGGTCGGCCGGGGTCAGAAAGGCGGCGATCTCGCCGGCGACCACAACCTCGGCATCATAGCCTGCGGCGGCCTTTCTGACGATATCGGCGGTCAGGGAGCCTGTAGGGAGGAGGATACGCATGCAGTTTCCTTCACCGGAGAGGGCATAAGTCTTGGGGGACCGGGGTGGCATCCGGATCCGTCAACCTCTTCACCTTCTGAGGCTGAATGTCTATCCAGAATGTTGCGGTGCGATCTCCATATCCACACCTCGTTCTCCCGCGACGGGGAGAGCAGTGTCGAGGACGTGCTCAGGAGAGCCGAAGCGGTCGGGCTCGACGCCATCGCGATCACCGACCACGACACCACCGACGGGGCCCTGCACGCCCTCGCCTGCAGGAGCCGGGTGATCGTCATTCCGGGAACGGAGATCTCGACAAAACAGGGGCACCTCCTCGCCCTCGGAGTCACCACGGCCTTCCCGAAAGGGCTGGACTTTTTCGAGGCAGTGCGGCGGGCGCGATCAGAGGGGGCCGTCCTCATCCTCCCCCATCCCTTCCACATGTGGCGGCACGGCGTCGGGCGGAAGCTGAAGGCCGGGCTCTCCATGGTCGATGCGATCGAGGTCTTCAACAGCCGCTACATCACGGGAACAGCGAACCAGAAAGCGGCGCTGGTCGCCCGAAAACTCGGAAAACCCGGCGTCGGCGGGAGCGACGCACACCACGCCCGCTTCGTCGGCTACGGCTACACCCTGGTCGATGCCGAACCGGACGCAGCCTCGATCCTCAGGGCGATCAGGGAACGGCGGACCTCGGCCGGCGGGCAGATGACGCCGATCAGTTCGTACACCAGGCAGTCCCTGAAGAGTTCCTGGAAGAGGATCCAGGCGCGGATGCCGAAATGAGGCTGGCGTTTCGGCTCGGCTACTACGGGGAGAATTTTTTCGGCTCACAGGTCCAGGCCGAGGTGAGGACCGTCGAAGGCGAGGTGATCGCCACCTGCCGCCGTGTCGGGCTCTTCGACGATCCAAGAGCTGCCCGCTTTGCTTTTGCCGGGCGGACCGACCGAGGGGTCAACGCCGTCGGGCAGGTCTGCGCCTTCTCGACCGAAGAGCCCGAACGGGCGGTGACCGCCCTGGGGTTCGAACTCCCGGGCGATATCTGGACTACCGGGTGGGCGGCGGTCCACGACGGGTTCAGCCCGCGAAAAGAGGCGCGGTCCCGGACCTACCGCTACTATTTTTCCGAAGAGTTCGGGGACGTCCCGGCGATGGACGAGGCCGCACAGGAGTTTGTCGGGGAGCACGACTTCACGCGGTTCTCCAGGCAGAGCGAGCGCAGCCCGATCAGACGGGTGATCTCCGCCGGTGTCCGGGAAGAGGACGGTTTCTGCGTCTTCGAGGTGACCGCGGAGAGTTTTCTCTGGAACATGGTGCGGTGCATGGCCTGGAGCCTTGCGGCGGTCGGGCGGGGTGAGATGAGGGGGGAGGAGATCGGGATCCTCCTCCAGCGTCAGGGAGAGCGGCGGGTGCCGGCCGCACGGCCGGAGGGGCTGATCCTCACGGATGTCGATTACGGCTTCCCCTTCACTCCGCTCCCCCCCTCGCCGAAGGCGACGTCGGCCCTCGAGGCCCGATGGGAGGAATTCAGGCTGAAAGAGCGCGTGAACGGCGCCTTGCTCGAGCTGAGCCGGGATTTCCAGAAATGATCAGGGGACCGCCGGACCAACAAAGCCAAGTCTCTCTGGTTACATAGTAATCTAGAAGAGCACATCGGCAAATGTAATGATCGATAATGATTAATTTACACCCGAGGAGTTGAGCACCATTTCTGAAATTCCAAAAGAGGAGTACCTCAAACCGTGCACAGCGGCGTGTGCGGGGTGCAGTTCGTCTCTCTGCCTCCGCTACGTCCTGAAAGCTGCAGGACCCGACACCGTGCTGGTCATACCGGCCTGCTGCACGAGCGTGATCCAGGGGATGTACCCGAACACCGCCTTCAACGTGCCGGTGTACAATATCGCCTTTGCAGCCGCCGCCGCGTGCGCCTCAGGCATGAGCAGGGCGTTCCGGAGCCAGGGGAAGAAGACGAACGTCATCGCCTATGCCGGCGACGGCGGGACGATCGATATCGGCATCCAGGCGCTCTCAGGCGCATTAGAGCGGGGTACCGACTTCCTGTACATCTGCTACGACAACGAGGCCTATGGGAACACCGGCATGCAGCGCTCAGGAGCGACGCCGCTCGGCGCGCTGACCACGACGACGCCGGTCGGGAAGACCGAGTTCAAAAAGGACATCGACGCCATCGTCGCCGCCCACAACCCGCCGTACATGGCGACGGCGTCGAGCGCCTATCCCCTCGACCTGTATAAGAAGGTGAAAAAAGCCCTCTCCATACCGGGCCCGAAGTTCATCCACATCCTGGCGCCCTGCCCGCCGGGCTGGCGCTATGACTCGGACCGGACGATAGAGATCGGGAAACTCGCCGTGAAGACCGGGATGTGGGTGCTCTGGGAGCGCGAGTACGGGAAACTCACGGTCTCCGGCCCGTCGAAGACCGCCATGAAGAAACCGCAGCCCATCGACGAGTACATCAGGGCGCAGGGACGGTTCAAGGCCGCAACCCCGGCACAGATCGCCGAACTCCAGCAGGCGGTCGAGAAGAACATCGAACGGATCAGAAAGGAGGAGGAAGGGATATGCTGACGATCGCAACCGGAAACAAGGCCGTCGCCGCGGCGGTAAAGGAGGCGAAGCCTGCGGTCGTCGCCGCCTACCCGATCACGCCGCAGACCGAGATCATCGAGCAGATCGCAAACTACGTCGCCACAAAGGAACTCGATACCGAGTACATCCCGGTGGAGAGCGAGCACTCGGCGATGGCCGCCTGTATCGGGGCGGCGGCTGCGGGGGTGCGGACCTTCACCGCTACGAGTTCCCACGGCCTGCTCTACATGCACGAGATGGTCCACTGGGCGGCCGGCGCCCGCCTCCCTATCGTAATGGCGAACGTGAACCGCTCCCTCGGGCCCGGCTGGAACATCTGGGCCGAGCACACCGACGCCTTCTCGCAGCGGGACACCGGCTGGCTCCAGGTCTTCGTCGGGACGGTGCAGGAGGCCTACGACGCCACCCTGATGGCCTTCCGGATCGCCGAGGACGAGCGGGTGGTGCTGCCGGTGATGGTGAACCTGGACGGGTTCTCGCTCTCGCATATCATGCAGTCCCTCGAGACCGTCGAGATCGGAGACTTCATCCCGCCGCACCACCTCACGCACGCCCTCGACGTCGAGAACCCGATGGGCTACGGCCCGATGACCGGGCCGAAGGACTACTTCCGCTTCCGCTGGGACATCGAGCGCTCGATGCGCGATTCGAGAGCGGTGATCGAGGAGACCGAGGCCGAGTTCGCAGCGCGGTTCGGCCGGAAATACGGCCCGACCGAGGACTACTGCTGCGAGGACGCCGAGGTCGTCGTGGTCTCGATGGGCACCCTGGGCAAGGAGGCCGAGGTGGCGGTCGACGTCCTGAGAAAAGAGGGCGTGAAGGCCGGGTCCATGCGGCTGCGCTGGTTCAGGCCTTTCCCTGACCTCGACCTGAAGGGCAGGGAAGTCGTGGTCATCGACCGCGACTACTCCTTCGGTTTCGGCGGCGTGGTGGCGGCCTCGATCCGGGCGAAGACCGGGGTCGAGTGCTACAACGTGATCGCCGGGCTCGGCGGGCAGGAGGTCACCTACGACGATATTGCGGAGTTCGTGCGGACCCGCCGGATCGGCGAAGAGCAGTGGTTCGGGGTGAGCGAATAATGTACGAGATCAGGATTCATTCCCGCGGTGGACAGGGCGGCGTGACCGCAGCCCGCCTCCTCGCCCTCGCCGCATTCAGGGACGGCAAATACGCCACTGCGTGCCCCTTCTACGGGGCCGAACGCCGGGGAGCGCCGGTCGTCTCGTTCGTGCGGATCGACGACGTACCCATCAAGGTCTACTCGCAGATCAGGAGCCCGGACATGGTCGTCGTCCTGGACGCCACGGTGATGGACACAGTGGACGTCCTCCAGGGGCTCAAGCCAGGCGGCACTGTGATCATCAACAGCGAAAAGCCGCATGAGTTTCCGGGGTTCGCCTCCTATCACGTCGATCTCACCGGGATCGCCCTCGCGGAGAACCTCGCCATCGCCGGGACGCCGATCGTGAACACGCCCTTCCTCGGGGCGGCAGCAAAGATCGGGCTTGTCTCGGTGGAGTCGGCGAAGCAGGCGATCAGAGAGATGTTCTCGGACGAGCGGAACGTGAAGGTGGCAGAGGCCGCCTACGAGGAGATGGTCATATGAGAGAGAGGCTTGCCCTGAGCAAACCGACGAAAGGCGCCTGCGGGTTCACCGGGACCTGGCGGGAGTTCCGCCCGGTCGTGGACCGGGAGAAGTGCAACCAGTGCGGGATCTGCCAGATCCACTGCCCGGACGGCGTGATCGACGAGGAGCTCAATATCGATCTCGACTTCTGCAAGGGCTGCGGCGTCTGCGCGAACGTCTGCCCGAAAAAGGCAATTGCAATGGTCAGGGAAGAAAAATAACCTCTTTTTGTTCTTCACTCTCTGAGGCGGGCAATCTCTGGAGGCCGGGGCGATCTCCCCACGCTAAGCCGCTAAGAAAGAGAGTCAAGATTACATCTTCGCCTCTTTTCGCGGCTTCGCGTGAAATTTTTCCCTGAGAACCACGAGAACATCCTGAAATGCTCCCCGCCCCCGATTGCGCCCCATCGCATATATCAGAGCGGCGCAAAAACAGGGAGGGATGATGATGGAGAAACAGGTGGGTCTCGTCCACTGCCGCCGCTACGACCCTGAAGAGGTCGACCGTGCGGTGGAGCGGGCGATCGGGCTCGTCGGCGGGATCGGCGCATTCGTCCGGCCAGGCCAGCGGGTGCTCCTCAAGCCGAACATGCTGATGGGGGCCGAACCTGCAAAGGCGGTCACCACCCACCCGGCGGTGCTCGGCGCCGTCGCCCGCCTCCTCTCGGCCCACGGCTGCACTGTCGTCGTCGCCGATTCACCGGGCGCCGGGACGCGTTATACGGAGAAAAACGTCCGGCGGGCCTACGAGAAGTCCGGGTTTGCGGCGCTCTCGGCGATCCCGGGGGTCACCCTCTCGACCGACACCGCCTCGCGCACCGTCTCCTACCCACAGGGAACGGTGATGAAACGCTTCGCCATCATCGAGGAGGCGCTTGCGGCCGACGCCGTCGTCGTCGTCTCCAGGGCGAAGACGCACCTCTTCACCGGCTACACCGGGGCGACCAAAAACCTCTTCGGGATCGTGCCCGGGCTTGAAAAGCCGGTCTTCCACGCGAGGTTCAGGAACCCCGCGGACTTCGCCGGGATGCTCCTGGACCTCAACGGCTGCGTCACGCCGGCGCTCCAGATCATGGACGCCGTCGTCGGGATGGAGGGCGACGGCCCGATGTCAGGAGAGCCGCGGCCGATCGGGGCGATCCTCGCCGGCGCCGATCCGACCGCCGTGGACGTGGCGACGATCAGGCTGATGGGCATGGACCCCGCATCCATCCCCACGGTGGCGGCGGCGGTGGAGAGGGGACTGATCAGACCGGACTTCGGCGACGTTCTGGTCGTCGGCGACGACCCGGCGGCGGTGACCGTCCCGGACTTCAGGCGCCCGTCCACCGGGAAGGGGCCGATGAGGGCGTCGTGGATCAACAGGATGGTCCTCAGGTTCATGCAGCGGAGGGGCACAGACCTCCGTCCGCTCCCGGTCCCTGACCCCTCCCGCTGCACCGGGTGCGGGCGGTGCACTCTCACCTGCCCTGCCGCCGCCGTGCGGATCGAGGGGGGAAAGGCGGAGATCGACCATACGAAGTGCATCCGCTGCTACTGCTGCCACGAGATGTGCACCTTCGGGGCGATCGATCTGCGGCAGGGGCCGGTGGCGAGGGTGCTCTCGGCGCTCCTCAGGTAAAGGCAGGCATAGGGAAACAATTATATTCGACCATGAATGTTTCTCTTCCGGGGGAAAGAAAGTGGACACCTTTGAGACGACGCTCCAGGAAATGAAGAAGATGGCCCCGGAAGAGCAGAAGGCGGTCATGGAAGAGAAGAAAGCGATGTGCATCTGCCCGACCTGCCCGTCCTACACGACCTGCGCAAAGAATGGGAACGAACTGATGTTCTGCGCCACCGGGAAGAGTTTCATGTGCATTCCCTACGAGAAGGAGTGCATCTGTCCGACGTGCCCGGTGGCAAAGGACATGGGCCTTAAATATTCGTTCTTCTGCACGAGAGGGGCGGAGAAAGCGCAACGCTACGAGAACACCCTCTGGGGATCGAAGATGGTCTGATCGACCGTCGAAATCCCGTTCATCCTTTTTCTCTCCGGGCGTCCTCCGGCCCGTTCAGACGGCAGATCGAGGAGCAGTGCGCACACTCGGCCGTGCAGGGTTCGACCCGGATCGTCACGTTCGCTCCGGTAAACTCGGTCCTGATATCGGACTCGAGATGTTTTACGATATCGAAGGCCCCTTCAATGCTCGATCCCTTCGCCACGACGAGATGAAGGTCCACGAAGCGGTCAGAACCCGAGCGGCGGGTCCGAAGGGCGTGGAAATCGACGCACTCCGAATAATGCTCGCAGATGATCTGCCTGATCCGCTCCTCCTCCTCGGGCGGGAGGGCGTGGTCGGTGAGGTCGGCGAAGGCCCGCCGCGTCAGGTCCCACGCCGCCTTCATGATGATGAAGGCGACGCCGAGGGCGACGACGGCGTCGAGGTAGACGAGCCCGGTGATCCTGATCAGCAGGAGCCCGCCGAGCACGGCGAGGGAGGTGTAGACGTCGGTCCGCAGGTGCCAGGCGTCGCTTTCGAGAGCGATGGACCCGGTCTCTTTCGCCACCCGCATCAGCCTCGCGGAGACGTACCAGTTCACCGCGGCGGAGAGGCCCATCACCGCCATGCCGATCCCGAGAGACTCGACTGCAAGGCCTCCTTCTCCACCGAGGAGTTTTCCGAGCGCTTCCCTGACGATCAGGGCGGCGGCGACGAAGATCAGGATCGCCTCGACAAAGCCGGAGAAGTCCTCGAACTTCCCGTGGCCGAACCGGTGGCAGTCGTCGGCCGGCTCTTCGGCCTTGCGTATCGAGATGAAGGCGATACCGGCGGCGAGGAGGTCGATCCCCGAGTGGATCGCCTCGGAGATGATCCCGACCGAGCCTATCGCAAGGCCGACGGCGAGTTTCGCCACGACCAGCACGGTGTTCGAGAGCACCGAAAGCCGGGCGGTGCGCTGTTTTATCGAATCGGATCTGTCGGTTTCCCTGCGAATGATATCACCAGGATGGGGCGGGCGCCGCCCGTCGATAACCGTTATGATATGCTCCCTGAGGGGAAAGGATTTGCGATCCTCCCGAACCTGACCGGCAACGTCTCCCGCCTAATATGATGCAGCCCGATGCCCAGGAAGAGGCAAACGCAAAAAAAGGGTGGGGATCTCCCCCCATCCCTCACTCGGTGATCATCGTCCCGACGCCGGCGTCGGTGAAGAGTTCGAGGAGGATCGTGTGGGGCTTGTTCCCGTTGACGATATGGGCGTGGGGCACCCCGCCGCGCACCGCCCTGACGCAGGAGCCGATCTTCGGGATCATCCCCTCGGAGATCGTGCCGTCGGCCATCAGGTCCTCGGTCTCGGTGACGCGGAGACGGCGGAAGACCTGCGTGCGCTCCTTGTCCATCACGCCGTCGACGTCGGTGAGGTTGATCAGTTTGAAGGCGCCGAGGGCGACGGCGATCTCGCCGGCCGCCGTGTCGGCGTTGATGTTGAGGCTGCGGCCGGCCCGGTCGATGGCGATCGGGGCGACCACGCCGATATAGTTGTTCTTCAGCAGGGTGTCCAGGATCTCGGGGTTGATCCGCTCGATCTCGCCCACATAGCCGAGATCGACCTCGTGCTCCTCGTCGCCGATCACCACCCGCTGCATCCCGATCTTCTTCGCCATGATCAGGTTGCCGTCGTTGCCCGAGAGCCCGACGCCAAGGGCGCCACACCGGGCGACCAGGGAGACGATGCCGTCGTTGATCTTGCCGACGAGCACCATCTGGGCGATCTCCAGGGTCTCGTCGTCGGTGATCCGCAGCCCGCCGACGAACTTCGGCTCCTTGCCCAGGGCCTTCATCTTCTCGGTGATCTCAGGGCCGCCGCCGTGGACCAGGACGACCCGCATCCCGACGTAGTGGAGGAGGATCGCGTCCTTGATCGCGTTCATCAGCACCTCCTCGTCGACCATTGCGTGGCCGCCGAGTTTGATCACGATCGTCTGCCCGTGGAACTGCTGGATATAGGGCAGTGCCTCCATCAACACTTCTTCGCGCTTCATGTGGTGTACTTCCCGTTGATCTCGACGTATTTCTCGGTGAGGTCGCAGCCCCAGGCCGTGGCCGAACCCTCGCCCTCCCCGATCGCGAGGGTGAAAACGACCTTGCGCCCGTGCATCGCCGCCTTCGCCCGCACCAGGTCTGAAACGATGACGCCGTCCCTGACAAGGGGCGTCTCGGCCTCGCCCTCGCCGATGGTGAGGGAGACCGTATCGGGGTCGAAGCGGACGCCGGCGCGCCCTGCCGCGGCGATCACGCGGCCCCAGTTCGGGTCCTCGCCATAGATCGCCGTCTTCACGAGGGGCGATCCCACAATCGTCCTGGCGACGGCCTCGGCCGCCTCCTCATCTGACGCACCCGAGACCCGCACCTCGAGCATCTTCGTCGCACCCTCGCCGTCGGCGGCGATCTGCTGCGCAAGCGAGGCGCAGCATGCCTGGAGAGCGGCGGCGAACTCAGCCTGCGGCACCCTGCCGGCGGCACCCGTCGCTGTGCAGAAGGTGCAGTCGTTCGTGCTCTCGTCGCCGTCCACCACCACCCGGTTGAAGCTCCGCCGCACCGCCAGCCGAAGGGACGCCTGCAGGTCGGCGGCGCCGACCTCGGCGTCGGTATAGATGAGGCCGATCATCGTGCCCATATTCGGGGCGATCATCCCGCTCCCTTTGCAGATCCCGCCGACCGAAAAGCCGTCGGCCTCGATGAGGGCGTGCTTCTCCACCAGGTCGGTGGTCATGATGGCGCGGGCCGCCGCTGTCTCGGCCGCGGCCGAGTGTTCAAGGAGCGGGACGACCTCTTTGCACTGTCGCCCGATCCGGTCGAGGTCCAGGTACCGGCCGATCACGCCGGTGCTGGCGATCCCGATCCGGTCGGCCTCGATCCCGAGGGCGCCGGCGGCGATCCGGCTCATCTCGACAGCGTCCTCGTAACCCTTCTTTCCGGTGTAGGCGTTTGCACACCCGGAGTTCACGACGATCGCCTCAAGCCGCCCGGCCGCAATACGCTCGCGCATCAGGTTCACCGGGGCGGCAGAAACGAGGTTTGACGTAAACGTCGCCGCAGCCGTGCCGCTCGCACGGATGATGGCGAGGCCGTACTTCCCCTCTTTGACGCCGGCCGCCTCGACGCCCTCGATGGCGCAGATACTCCTCATTCCGCCCCACCTTCCTCTGAGAACGAGGCGCCGAGACCCTGCACGATGTCCCGGCGGGCGACGATCCCGACAAGGCGGCCTTTTTCGACGACTGGGAGGCGGGCGACGCCCTCCTTCAGCATCAAGGCCGCCGCACGGTCGATCTCCTCCTCAGGGGAGATGACGATCGCCGGCATCGTCATCACCCTCCGCACCTTCACCTCGCCGACATCTGAGAGCGCCGCCCTCGTCTTCTCCCAGTTGATCGCCTCCCGGATCGGCACCTCGATGAACTCCAGGGGGGAGGGGAGCCAGAGATCGCTGGAGAGATCGCCGGTCTTGAGCAGGGCGAGGATATCGGCCTCGGTGACCATACCGACCACCCCGTTCTCATCGACGACAGGGAGTCCGCTCACATTGTGCCGCCGCAGGAGCGACGCCGCCCGGCGCACCGTGTCCTCGGGCGAGACGGTGACCGGGTCTACAGTCATGATTTCACGCACTTTCATCTAATTCATCTCCTTACGGGAGGCACGGGGGCACTTTCAGCCCGTCATTTTCGGTATAGCCGCACATGATGTTCATATTCTGGATCGCCTGTCCTGCAGCGCCCTTGACCAGGTTGTCGATCGCCGAGACGACGACGACCCGTTCGCCCTCACTCTCCACCCCGATGTCGCAGAAGTTGCTCCCCCGCACCGCGGAAAGCGTGGGCTTCTGGAGGCGGACGAAGTACTCGCCCTGATAGAAGCGGCGGTAGAGCGCCTCCACCTCTTCCTGCCCCATCGGCTCTTTCAGGATGATGTGCGCCGTCGTCAGGATCCCGCGGTTCACCGGGACAAGGTGCGGCGTGAAGAAGCAGTGCGCCGTCGATCCCAGGGCTGCGAGCTCCTGCTTCATCTCGGCGAGGTGCCGGTGCGTCGTCCATTTGTAGGCGTTCACGCCGTCGGCCACGTTCGGGTAATGGGTGGTCGCCGAGGGGTTGTCTCCCGCGCCCGAGACACCGGTCTTGGAGTCGTAGATCACGTAGGCCGCCTGCCTGGCGAGCGGCGCGGCCGCAAGGATCGCACCCGTAGGGAAACACCCGGGATTCGAGACAAAACGGGTCCCACGCACCGCGTCGCGGCGGAGCTCGGGGATGCCGTACGGCGCCTCGAAGTAGTCGGTGTGGGGGACGCCGTAGACGGCCTCGAAGGTCGCCTTTGGCAGCCGGTAGTCAGCCGAGAGGTCGACGACCCGCGCCCCACCCTCAAGGAGAGCGCCGGCGTAGTTCATTGCGGCCGTGTGCGGAACCGCCAGAAAGACGAAGTCAGCGTCGATATCCCCGGGCGCGGGGTTTGAGAAGGCGAGATCGGTATAGCCCCGCAGGTGCGGGTGCTGGGAGGAGACGGGACGGCCCTCCAGTGCACGCGAGGTCGCCGTGACCACTTCAGCCTCAGAATGAGTCTGGAGGAGGCGGATCAGTTCACCGCCGGCATAGCCCGACGCCCCAACGATTGCGACATCCATACAGGAGATATACCGGAGAAAAAACTTAATGCTTTGCCGGTCGGGGGGGGAAGACCCACCTCAGGCAGGTACGGGATGCGATGCGGCGTCGAAGAGCAGGCCGGCCAGGCGATCGATCCCCTCCCTGTTCTCAAGCCCTGCGAGCAGGTCGGGAGGGAGCGCGCTCACGCCGAATTTCGCACCGATATAGGCCCCGCAGATGAAGGCGATCGTGTCGGTGTTCCCGCCGATGTTCGCCGCCACGTACAGGAGGTTTGCAGGGTCGCTGTACCGCCCCATCAGGAAAAAGGCAATCGGAACGGTCTGGTAAATGGAGACATCGCTCCCGATGGAGGGAAGGGCGCCTTCAAGGCTGATCCCCTCCTGTTCGAGCCCGAGAGCACGACCGATCCGCCTCCCGAGTTCGGGGTCCTCGGCCGCCGCACAGCGCACCGCCGCGGCGAAAGGTTCCCGTTCGCCGTGGACGGCGCCGGCGAGGAGGGAGGCCACTGTCACCGCCCCGGCGTGGGCGACCGGGTTCGTGTGCGTGACCGAGCAGGCCTTCACCAGGCGGCCGGAGCGCTCCACCGGGTCGCTGTACCGGAGGGCGAACGGCACGGCAAGGGGGATGCACCCCGAGGTGTCGGAGCTGACGCCGCTTTTTTCGATCCCGCAGGTGAGGAGATGTTCGCAGGCCGACATCACCGAGCCGTCCGGGAAGCGGAGGTCGTCCTCCATGCAGAGCCTCGCCAGATCGGCGGCATAACGCTCCTCCGAATATTCTCCGGCGGCGAGGAGTTCTGCGACCAGGAGCATGATCTGGGTGTCGTCGGTGTACTGTCCGGGCTCCAGGCGGGCGTTCGGATGCCATTTCCAGGCCCGGCGATAGCCCTGGTACATGTGGGAGAGGTTCATCGCCGCACTCTCTCCCGGCATGCCGAGTGCGTCGCCGATAGCGGCCCCGAGCATGCAGCCCCTGAAGCGGTCCAGCATTAATCCCGTATGGAGTGGAGGAGAAGATAAGCCCTTCGAAAAACCGGGAGGGAAACCACCATACATAATTTGAGATTCAATTCCCCTTTTTGTCCAATAATAGTGAATACTAAGCACAAATGTATCGTAAAAATATGACAAAAAGATACACTTATCTGCAGAGGGCACGCATCCGCGTGCATGTACCCGGAGATCACCGAGATCACCGTTCTCCCGGGGAGGGACAAGAACGGCATGCAGGAGACCTTCGATCGGATCGTGATCAGACCCGGTGAAACGCTCTCCATCGTCGGCCCCACCGGATCAGGCAAGAGCGCTCTTATCGGCGACATCGAGATCTTTGCCAGGGAGGACACGGCCACCGGCAGGACCGTGCTGGTCAACGGGGGGATGCCACCCGAGGACCTTGTGCGAGATCCATCAAAAAAACCGGTCGCCCTGATCACCCAGAATACGAAGTGCCTCGCGGATCTCTCGGTGCAGGAGTTCCTCTCGATGCATGTGCGGTCGAGACGGATTGAGCGGGAGGGGATCGTCGCCGAGACGATCGCCCTCGCAAACGAGTTCACCGGCGAAGAGATCACCGCCGGTGCACGGATGACCGCGCTCTCGGGCGGCCAGACGCGTTCGCTGATGGTTGCCGACGCCATCACGATCGGCAACACCCCGATCATCATCCTGGACGAGGTCGAGAACGCCGGTATCTTCAAGCACCGGGTGATCGAGACGCTCAGGGCATACGGAAAAGCGGTCATCTTCGTCACGCACGACCCTCTCGTCTCCCTGATGTGCGACCGGCGGATCGTGATGCGCAACGGCACCGTGGCAAAGATCATCGAGCGCGACGGAGAGGAGGAAAAGGCCCTTGCCGCCATCAGAAAAATGGACGGGATCCTCTCTGCCCTGAGAGAGCGGATCCGCGCCGGCGAGTCGATCACCGAAGCCGCATTCGCCTCATGAAGCTGATCGTCATCGCCGGTCCCCCCTCGGCGGGCAAGACGGCGGTCGTCAGGCAGATCGTCCGCAACCTTCAGGCGACGGCGGCGATCGCCTACCTGAAGATCGATGTCGTGCGCGCCTTCGAGGACGAGGAACTCAGGAAGGAGTTCGGCATCCCGGCGCGGAAGGTCTATTCAGGCGACCTCTGCCCCGACCATGCAGGCATCATGGTGATGCGGGACGCGATCGCCTGGGCCGCCGGCGAGGGCGCCGATATCCTGATCGTCGAGTCGGCCGGGCTCTGCCTCCGCTGCTCGCCCTACCTCACGCAGTCCCTCGGAATCGTCGTCATCAGTGCGGTCTCGGGCACGCACGCCCCCCTCAAGATGGGCCCGATGATCGCCCTCGCCGACGTGGCGGTGGTCACCAGGATCGACCTGGTCTCGCAGGCCGAAAAGGAGGTCTTCCGCGAGCGTATCCTTGAAGTGGCGCCGGGGATCGAGATCGTCGAGACAAACGCCCTCCAGGGCACCGGCATGCGCTATCTCATTCGCCGGATCGAGGAGACCGGGGATATCGAGGACGAAGATACGATCGAGGTCCGCGGCGTCCCGCCTCTTGGAGTCTGCACGATCTGCGTCGGGAAGAAGGAGATCGGGTGGCAGCGCCACTTCGGCGTCGTCAGGAAACTCGACGGCGCCGACTGGATCTTCAGGGGGGAGTGAATGGCCTGGCATCCCCCCGGCAAGAACTGCGGGCTCTGCGGTGCAAAGACCTGCCGGGCGTTTCTGGAGATGGTCGCATCAGGAGAGCGGTCGTATCCTGACTGCCCGTTCTATCAGGAGATGGGCGGTGAACAGGCGGCACAGGACCATCGCGATATCCTCGGCAACGCCTATGACTTCGTCCTCGATCCCGTCCCTGGCGAGCCCTCGGCGCGGAAGATCGTCCTGCCGTTCCGCCCCGACCTCGTCGAGAGATGGGGGATCGCAGAGGGCGAGATCGTGCTCGGGCGCCCGATGGGGGCGGGGTGCCCGGTCCAGCACGTCCTGAGGGTGATCGACGCCAACCCGGTGACCGGCGTCCTGACGACCCATGTCGTCGGCCCGGCCTTCTCGCGGGGCGCCACCTGTCACGACGTCCAGGCCTACCATATGATCGGTTTTGAAGGGATTGCCCGGACCGTGCGCCGCCCCCCGACCTTCGGGATGCGCCAGCGTTTTCTCCCGGGGTTCTGCATGATGGCCCTCACCCACACCGGCGTTACCAATATGGTGATCGAGCGCCCAGAAGGGCTCTTGATCCGGGTGGAGGATATCAGACTATGAAGACAGTCAGGGAGATCGGGGAGCGGATCAGGGGCGGAGACGCCGTCGTGCTCACCGCCGCTGACCTCAAGAGACGGATCCGGGAGGGGGAGCGGTTGACGCCCGGGGATGTGGACGTGGTCACCTGCGGCACCTGCGGGGTGATGTCGGGCACCGCGGCGATCTTCTCCCTCCCGGTGACCGAACCAGGAGTCTTTTCCCGCGCTGAATCAGTGCGCCTGAACGGGGTCCCGGCGTTTCCCGGCCCCTGCCCGAACGAACGGCTCGGCCTTGTCGACCTGATCGTCTACGGGACGGCGCAGGCCGGGCCCCGCTATGGCGGGGGGCATCTTTTCGCCGATCTTGCTGCGGGAAAGGCGATAGAGGTCGAGGTCGCCGCCGGTGGAGCAGCGTACGCAAGAACGGTCACCATCGACGAGTGCAATGCCGCACGGCTGTTTACCACGAGGAGCGCCTTCAAGAACTATACCGCCTACGTGAACCGGGAGCACTCCGTTGTCAGGACAATCTTCTCGACCGGGGGGCTCCTTGGTCCCTGCAGGGAGGCCTCGGTCAGCGGTTGCGGGGAGATCAACCCGATCGAGAACGATCCCGCCCTGCGGTTCATCAGGCCCGGGAGCCGCGTGCTCGTGAACGGCGCGCCCGGCTTCGTGATGGGAGAGGGCACGCGTTCGTCGGTGGAACGCCCGAACATCATGGCCTTCGCCGAGATCAGGGAGATGGATTCCCGTTACTGCGGCGGGTTCGTCACCTCGGCAGGGCCCGAGTGCATCACGGCGATCGCAACGGCGATCCCGGTCCTCGACCGGGCGGCCCTCGATGCGCTCTCCGTGCTCGACGAGGGGATCCCGTTGCCGGTGGCCGACATCAACGACCGCCGGCCCTTCGCCCTTGTCGATTACGGCCAGATATGGCAGGGCACCGACCGTCACGTAGCCTACGATATCGCCGCCTGCGCCTTCTGCGAGCACTGTGCGGCCGGGGCGGTCTGCCCGACCGGGGCCTTTGTGACCGGGAAGGGGATCGATCCCGGCCTGTGCGTCTCCTGCGGCGCCTGCGCCTCGTCCTGCACCGGCGGGGCCGTAGAGGCCGACCTCGGCGGGATCACCGTTGACGGTGTGAGGGTCCCGATCACCCTCCGCCAGTCAGACCGGAACCGCGCCGAGGCACTCTGTGCAGACCTCAGGGAGAGGATCCTGGACCAGAGATTCCCGATACCATGATGGAGAGATGATATGCGACCCTATACCCTGCTCTGCCCGGACTGCGGGCAGAGAATGGAAGACCACTACACCCTGTCCTGCCCGGCCGGGTGCAATGCCCTGGTCCGCACCGTCTACCGGAGGCGGACCCTCGACCTCAGAAACGAACCCGGCATATTCCGCTTTGCAGACTGGCTTCCGGTCGAGGGGACAATCGCCTCGCCGGCCGGACCGGTCACCTACCGCTCGGAGGGGCTTGCCCGGGACCTCGGGATGGAGAACCTCTGGATCGGGTTTTCCGGCTACTGGCCAGAGCGGAACGCACAGATAGCGACCTGCTCGTTCAAGGAGCTCGAGGCCCTGCCGACGGTGGTGCGGATGAAGGAGACCGGGAGGGGGACGCTCGTCATCGCCTCGGCCGGAAACACCGGGCGGGCCTTCTGCCAGACCGCCGCCGTCACCGGGATCCCGGTCGTGGTGGTGGTGCCGTCGGCCGCCGCGGAGAGGCTCTGGACGACGAGAGAGACGGAGAAAGTCTGCCTGGTCACGGCGGACGGCGACTATTCCGACGCCATCGCGGCTGCAAACGATCTCTGCACGCATCCCGGCCTCGTCCCCGAGGGCGGGGCGAAAAACGTCGCCCGCAGGGACGGGATGGGCACGGTGATGCTCGACGCCGCCGTGACGATCGGGCAGATCCCCGATCATTATGTTCAGGCGGTCGGGAGCGGGACCGGCGGAATTGCCGCATGGGAAGCGGCGATGCGGCTGATCGGCGACGGGAGATACGGCAGCGCCCTCCCCCGCCTCCACCTCGCCCAGAACGCCCCCTTCATCCCGATGGTCAGGGCGTGGCGGGCAGGACGGCGGGAGATCATCCCTGAGACCGACATGCGGGATGCGCGAACGGCGATCGCTGCCGTGTACGCTGATGTGCTGACCAACCGGAACCCGCCGTACGGGGTGGGCGGCGGCGTCTTCGACGCCCTCACGGCGACCGGTGGGGCGATGTATGCGGTGGAGAACCGGGATGCCCGCGACGCGGAAAAGAGGTTTGTCGAGGAAGAGGAGATCGATCTCGATCCGGCCGCCGCCGTTGCGGTCGCCGCCCTTATTCAGGCGGTGGAAACCGGGGAGATCGATCCCCATTCGACCGTCCTGCTCAACATCACCGGCGGCGGCTACGAACGGGCGGCCGAGGACCACGATCAAGTCGTCGTCAGGCCCGCTTTTCACATCGCCGCAGGAACAGGGGCAGACGATATCGTCACCGACGTTCTCTCGTGGGTGAAGCGCCATGCATGAAGAGCGCGTATGCGACCTGCTGAAGGCGTCCGGGATCGACCTCGCCCTCACCCTCCCCTGCGACCGGGCCGGCGACCTCTGCTTCCTCCTCCCCGGGCGGATCCGCACCGTCGGGCTGAACCGCGAGGAGGACGGGGTCGGCATCGCCGCCGGGGCCGTCCTGGCAGGGCTCAGGCCGGTCGTCGTCATCCAGAGTTCAGGCCTCGGGAACATGCTCAACGCCGTCATGTCCCTTTCGGTCACCTTCGGTCTTCCCCTGCCGGTCCTTGCGAGCTGGCGGGGGGTGTACAGGGAGCAGATCCCGGCGCAGGTCCCGTTCAACAGCCGCCTGCCCGCCCTGCTCGACGCCCTCGATATCAGGCACACCGAGATTATGGATGCCGCGGACCTCGGGCGGATAGAAGAGGTGATCGAGGACGCCTTTGCACACGGGAGGCCGCATATCGCCCTGATCTCGCCGCGGGTCTGGGAGGGGGAGAAGTGCACCGCAGGCTGCAGGGAGGGGCCCGGCCGGGCCAGGACCTCGGCCCTCACCTACCGGCGCGAGATCCCTGAACCCTCGATAGCGAGGTACGACGCAATCCAGGCGATCGTCCCGCACCTTGAGGATGACGCCGTCGTCGCCAACATCGGCGTCCCGAGCAAGGAACTCTATGCGGCCGGCGACAGACCGCTCGCCTTCTATATGCTCGGCTCCTACACCCAGGCATCGGCCGTCGGCCTCGGGATCGCCCTCGGGACAGGACGGGGTGTCGTGGTGCTGGACGGCGACGGGAGTCTCCTCGGCAGCGCCGTTCTCCCGGTGATCGCCGCCGAAGCGCCTGAGAACCTCACGGTCGTCTGCCTGGACAACGGGGCCTTCGGGTCCACCGGCAACCAGCCCACCTGCGCCGCCGCCGGGGTCGACCTTGAAATCATGGCGCGGGCCGCGGGATTTACGAGGACATGGAAGGTATCAGACCAGCAGGGCATCGAAGAGGCGATGGCGGCCGCAGCAGGGGGCGGCCCGAACTTCATCCATGTGATCATCAGGCCGGGAAACGCCGCCGTGCCAAACATCCCCCTCTCCCCTGAGGCGATCAGGGACCGGTTCATGGCGGCGATGGAAAAGCCCTGACCTTTTTTTCAGACCAGCACCGTCGTGATCAGCGGAATCGTCACGAGTGAGCAGATCGTCGAGACAAAGACGACCTGCGACGCCAGCCGCGCGTCGGCGCCGTATTCCTCCGCGAAGATCGAGGTGTTTGCGGCGGCCGGCATGGCGGCCAGGGTGATCAGCACGCCGAAGATCAGGGGGTCGGCGACAAAGGGGTGGAGAAGGAACCAGAATACCACCGGAACCAGGAGGAGGCGGACGAAACTCGCAAGAGCCGTCCGCCAGTTCCCGATCATCTCGCTGGCAGGGAAGGTGGCGAGCAGCGCCCCGACGATAATCATCGCAAGGGGCGTGGTGACGTTCCCCAGGATCTCGATCGAGTCGATGAAGGGAGAGGGGATCTCCACCGATCCAAGAAAGAGAAGAAACCCGATCACCGACGCCACGATGCCGGGGTTGAGCAGCATCCGCGGGTCGAACCCCTCGCTCCGCCCTCTGGTCATCATGGCGATGCCCACCGAGAAGACGAGGATGTTGAAGACCAGATTGAAGATGGCGACAAAAAAGAGCGCATCGCGCCCGTAGATGGCGCCAATAAGGGGGAAGCCCATAAACCCGACATTGCCGAAGACGACGGCGAACAGGTATACCCCCTGTTCGCGTGGTGATCTGGAGAGTGTCCGCGAAACAAGCCAGGCAAAGGAGAAAGAAAAAATATAGAGAATGCCGGTGAGGATCAGCAACTCCCCGGTTTCAGCGAGGCGGGTCGAAGAGAAGGGCACCTGCATGGAGGCGATGATAAGGGCCGGAATGGTGACGTTGATGAGGAACCCCGAGATCTTCCTGGTTGAGTGCCGGTCCAGGATGCCGGCGGCAAGGGCGATATAGCCGGCGGCGATGAGCAGGACCAGAACAAAGATCTGGTCGGCCACGGTCAGAAACTCCATCAGCATCCCGTCCATCCAGAACAACCCCGTCTGTCCTCAAAGATGAGCCCTCATCACCCATTACCCTTCTGCCTGAAGGGAGGAGGGGGCAGGGCTCTGGAGCGTTCCACTCTCCAGAACACGAAGTGACAGAACCCGGGAAAACTCCCCAGATGAACCGTACAGGACGATGGACAGGGTGAAAAAAAATACAAAATGTTTGCAGCGAACGGATCAGAGCAATCAGAGCAGAGATGTCGGATTAATCAAATAAGAGAGTTAAAACATTGCATCAGCACACAAATGAGAGATTGTCTAAAAAAGCAGCGGGTAGATGCGAACAAGGAGCGGTAGAATCGAGATCCTGGAAATTTCAACCGTTATCGCCATTGATCGAGATATAATGAGGCATTATTTATATTATTAATGATTTAATCCCAATGCGGCTCCAGAACCGATTTTTAGATTCAATAACGTGCAAATATTTATATACGAGATGGTCGATTAGGGTTCAGGCTCTACACCTTACGGCTGAGATCGTCCGGGGGGGACAGATCATGCTGATGAGCAGAGGCAGCAGTTCGCGCCTTATGAGGAAAATAAGGACCTCTGCTGTCGGAATACGGTTTCATGCGTAGATATACCGCAGGAAAACCCTATCATAGCGCATCATCCGCCAGTACCCCCGGAAAATCGTCAAATCATTGATTGGTATCATGTCGGGGGATCACGAATGATGAAAACAGAAGCGACAATACAGTTTCATAGGGACAGCATACCCATAGACCTGGCGACCTACAAATCATCTGCCTGGGAGGGCCCAAAACGTACGCTTGCGGCGATTCCCTGTTACAACGAGGCAGTCACCATCGGGTCGATCATCCTGAAAGCCCGGAAATATGTCGACGAAGTCCTGGTGGTCGATGACGGTTCCTCCGACGACACCGCCGAGATCACCAGAGCTGCCGGCGCAGTTGTCGTCTCGCACGAGAAAAACAAGGGCTACGGAGCGGCGCTCAGGTCCTGTTTCCAGTACGCAAAAGAGCACAACATCGACCAGATGGTGATCCTGGACGGTGACGGGCAGCACGATCCCGCCATGATACCCGGGTTCCTCGCCTCTCTTGCCGGGGAGAATGCAGACATCGTCATCGGCTCCCGTTTCATGCAAAAGAGCCAGAACATACCGGGCTACCGCGTTCTGGGAATGAAAATCCTCGATCATGCCACGGCAATGGCCGGGAGCACCGGGGTGACCGACTCGCAGAGCGGCTACCGGGCGTACAGCCGCAGCGCGATCGAACGGATCAAGATCACCGGGGGCGATATGAGCGCCGGATCGGAGATCCTGACACAGATGGCGGAGAAGGGCCTGAAAAGCGTGGAGATCCCGATCACCGTCAGATATGATCTCGAAAACACCTCTTCACAGAACCCGGTCGTGCACGGTATCGGCGTGCTCACCAACCTGATGGGAATCATCTGTTACAAACAGCCGATGCTCACGTTCTGCCTCTTCGGGCTCATACTTGCCGGCGCCGGCATCGGCGTGGGAGCGTGGGCATACTCGACGTATTCGGCGACCCTGATATTCCCCTATCTGCAGTCGGTGCTGAGCGTATTTTTGAGCATCACCGGGCTGCTCCTGATCACCTCAGGGCTCACCATCAATACGCTCGTCCAGATGATCAGGGCAAAGGAGTCATGATCTCTTTTTGAAAGTGGCTTTGTGACCAGAACAAAAGAGGGGGGGGGAGTACATGGAGATATTACGGGTTGCAAGCGACCTCTATCCATACATAACAGGAGGAAATGCGATTCATGCCCATGAGATGTCTGCAATGCAGGCTGAAATGGGACACCGGGTGACGGTATTCACCCTGCCGCCGCGCCAGAAAGCGGCACCGGAGCTGGCCGAAGGCTACGTGCGTGTCGAGTACCCCGTCTCCTTCAGGGTGCTGGGCAACTCATTCAACCCGCGGCTCTTCGTCGACCTGATGAAGGGGAGAAAACATTACGACATTATCCATGCGCACTCGCACCTGTATTTATCAACCAATTTCTGTGCGGCCGTCAAAAAGTTCGGGTCCGCCCCGCTGATCATCACAAATCACGGCATCATGTCCAGCAGCGCACCGGAGTGGGTGAACAACGGCTACATGAGAACGCTCGGGCGGGCAACCCTCAATGCCGCCGACCGGATCATCTGCTATACCCCGCTTGAGAAGCAGAGGTTCGTCGATGAGTTCGGCATAGACCAGGATAAGATCGAATTGATCCCGAACGGGATCGATCCCGGGATGTTCTCCCCGGCACCACACCCGGCCGGCGACGGACGGACGGTCCTCTTTGTCGGACGCCTTGTTCCCGGAAAGGGGGCTCATTTTCTCATCGAAGCGGCGCATATCCTGAGAGAGCGCTACCCGGATCTGAAGTTCGTGCTGGTGGGGGACGGCCCGGGAAAACCTGAGATAGAAAACCTGATCGCACACTACGGGCTGCGGGAGAGCGTTTCGCTCAGAGATTTCTCCCGGTACCATGAGATGCCCGAGATCTACCGGCAATCGTCCATATTCGTCCTGCCGAGCCTGTACGAAGGTGTGCCCAAGACGATGCTCGAAGCGATGTCCTGCGGGCTGCCGGTGATCCTCTCGGATTTCCCTCACCTGAAAGATATCGTCCAGAACGCCGGCCTGATGTTCCCGAAGGGAGACGTCCGGGCCCTCGTCGAGGCGGTGGCAACAGTTCTCGAAGACGAGAACATGGCAAGAGATTTCGGCAGAAACGGCAGGTACAAGGTCATTAACAACTATTCATGGAGAAAAACCGTTGAGTTGACCTGCAAACTCTACGAAGACACCCTCGAGTCGATAAACCTGAGGAGAAGAAGGAAGTTGCCGGGAATCTTCGGGTACCACGTTCCTGAACACGAATGATGGAACCGCTCCTGTCAGTTCATCCTATCCGGAGGTTGCAGAGATGAGAATCGGATATTTCACCCAGACCTTCCCGTACAAAAACCTTGAGACCGGGGATCTGACAGAGCCCTATATCGGGGGCGGCGTCGAGATGGTGGCCTACCATCTTGCCCGCCAGATGGCGGCACGGGGGCACGAAATCTCGATCTTCACCACCGCCATCGGGTCCGATACGGTCGTCGAGGACTACCCCGGCATCACCGTCATCAGGTACGGCAGGCGTTTTTCAATCGGGCACAGTCCATTCTCCCCGGGAATTCTTTACAGGCCGTTTTTTTCAGGGGTGAGGCCGGACATCGTCCACGCACATATGGGCAACCATCCTGCACCCCTGATCGGATGCCTCTATGCCGGGAGAGAGACGCCGTTTGTCGTCACCTATCACGGGGATTACTCGGGTGGTTTTGGCGGTCCAGGCCGCCGCCTCGGCGTGTACCTGCAGAACACAGTCCTCTGTAAAAAACTGCTCACCAGGGCCGACGCGATCATCGCCCTTTCAAAGGAGCAGTCAGGCCAGTCCGATTACCTCAGGGATTTCCACAGCAAGATCAGGCATATCCCGAACGGTGTCGCCATCGAGGATTTCTGTACGCCGTACTCGAAGGCCGAATGCATACAGCGTCTCGGACTCCCGGAAACAGGCAGGATCGTCCTTTTTGTCGGAGGACTGACACCGGTGAAAGCACCTGACGTGCTGATTAAGGCGATGAAGTATGTCGTTGAGGAGTTCCCCGACGCATACCTGGTCTTCGTCGGAGACGGCCAGATGAAAGGAGAACTCGTCAGGCTATGCCGGAGTTCCGGCGTCGAGGACCGTGTCAGGTTCGCGGGGTTCGTCACCGAAGAGGAGAAGACCCTCTATTATAATGCAGCCGAGATATTCGTTCTTCCGTCTGTGCTGACCTCGGAGTCGTTCGGCATCGTTCTGCTCGAAGCGTCGGCCGCATCCCTCCCTCTTGTCGTGAGCGATCTCGAATGTTTCAGGGCGATCGTTGAAGAAGGGTATAACGGGGTGTGCGCACATTGCGGTGACCCGGCAGATCTTGCCGATCGGATCCTCTCTCTCCTGAAAAACGATGAGGTGCGTGATCGCATAGGAAAAAATGCAAGGGAGAAAGCAGAGGCGTTTCGCTGGGAGAAAGTTGCGGAGATGACAGAGGATGTCTATTCAGGACTCATCGGCGGGTGAAGCAGTGGAACGCCGCACCATCGGTGTCCTCACCTTCCCGATTGCACAGGCCGGCACCATTCCGCTCTCGCACCTCATGGAGATCACCTGCTCCCTCTCAGGGGGTCGGCCCTCCCTGATCACCGGCAACGACGGCTACACCGCATTTTCCGGCGATGAACGGTTCAGAACATTCGGTATATCCCACGAAGAAGCGAAAGGACCGATCGCAAGGACGATCGGATTTCTCACGACCCAGATGAAGATCTCGCGCAAGGTTATGCAGATCAGGGACGTGGACGTATGGATCTTCTTTATCGGCGGCGATCTCCTGCTGCTGCCGATGCTGACCGCACGAATCCTCCGCAAAAAAGTGCTCCTCATGTTTGCGGGATCGGCGATCGAAAAGTCCCGGAGCTCGGGAGGCAGATTCGGGCATACGATCAGGGCGCTGACCTGCCTCACATCGACGCTCGCCACCGGGGTCGTCCTGTACGCCCGCGGCCTCATCGAGGAATACCACCTGGAGCCCTTTGAGGCAAAAGTGCATATCGCCCACGAGCATTATATCGACTTCGGGAGGTTTCACCTGGAAAAAAGTATGGGTGGGCGCGAACCGCTGATCGCATTCATAGGAAGGTTCAGCGAGGAGAAAGGGGTGAGAAATTTCGTCCTGGCCGTTCCGTCAATTCTGGAAGCACTCCCTGAGGCCAGGATCCTGATCGGGGGGAGCGGCCCTCTCGAGAGCGAACTCCAGGAGCAGATCGCGGCCCTGAACCTCCAGGACCGGGTGCGGCTCGAGGGATGGATCCCGCATGAGAGACTTCCGGAATACTTAAACAGGATCAGGCTAATCACTCTGCCATCCTATACCGAGGGGCTCCCCAACCTGATGCTTGAAGCGATGGCGTGCGGAACGCCGGTCGTTGCCCATGCAGTGGGCGTGATACCCGAGATTGTACAGGACGGCCGGACCGGTTTTATCATGAACGACAACTCCCCCGCGTGCATCGCAAAGAACGTGATCAGGGCCTTTCGCCATCCCGACCTCGAAACAATCGCAGCAAAGGGCATGCATCACATAGAAAAGGAGTTCGGTTTCGAAGCCGCAGTCCAGAAATGCTCCATGGCACTGGAACGAATGTGCGGGTGATATCACGGCGCTCGATCTCTCTCGATTCATCAACCATGTTGACCGGAACCTGGCGATCCTTGGTGTCGTCGGCTCGATCCTCCTCATCGTGTACGTCATGGAGAACATCGGCAGGGTGATTTACGGACTGGTCGGCGTATTCACCCTGATATCCTGCCTGATATGGCTGGTGATCCGAAAGCGCGCCGCCCTGCCCGTGCACCTGGAGGAGCATCGCCGGCCTTTGATCGTCCTGTTCTCCCTCTTCTCGATCCTTCTGGCGGCAAGCATCCTGGCCCTGCATTTCAGGCCTGAACTCTATGAAAGACCGCTCCTCTATTTCATCGTGACCGCGGCGATCGCCGGCATCATCGCCCTCGAAGCGCTCATCGCCCCGGAACGATATACGGCTCCGATACTGATCCAGACAGTTCTTCTGGGCCTGAGCATCGCATGGTCTCAACTCCTGATCTTTCCCGGCCTTCTGGGCGTCGATCCCTGGTTCCACCGTTATTTTACCCTGGATCTGATAGGATCGGCGTCCATACCCGCGGGGTTCAGTTACTCAAGCCTGCCGGTCTTCCACCTGATCATCGGGACAAATGCCATCCTCACCGCCACAGACTACAAGATCGCGACGATGCTCTCTGTCGGGCTCGGACAGATCATCTGCATACCGCTTTTTCTCTTTCTTCTGGGCAAATCCCTTTTCTCCAGCAGTAAGGTAGGTTTGATGGCGGCACTGCTGGCGACGCTTGCGAATCACCAGATTTATATGAGTTACTGGTCCATCCCGAACGGTCTCGCCGCGATATACGTCCTGACCATCCTTTTTCTGCTCTTCAAGACGCGGAGGGAACAGTCGAAAGTTCCCTATCTTCTCTCGATCGTGGCAATGGTCCCCCTGATACTCACGCATACGATCGGGGCGCTCGGGCTGGTGATCCTGCTGCTGCTCGGGGAGGGATTGTACTATCTCTATAACATTCTCAGACCGGAGGACCGCGGCCCCGTATTTTTGCGTATCGCATGTGCATTCACCATCGGAATGTTTTCATGGTGGATGTACGCCTCAAAAACATTCGGCACTCTCGTAAAACTTCTCGAGTGGGGATTTAACAGGGACGTTTTTGTCGGTGAGATCAGTGTGACAACGAATGTCGCCATGGTTCCGCTCTCAGAACAGATATTCAATAATATCGGGCTCTTCCTCTTTTTCGCCCTTTCTTTCATAGGCATCTTCTATATTATCTCAAGAAAAAGCCATCATGCCTGGATATTTGCTTTTATCGCACTCACGCCACTCTTCATAGGTTTTATCTCCCTTGTATCGGGCCATTCGGTCATAGAGCACAGGTGGTGGTATCTCTCCCAGATCCTGCTCGCCGTACCCCTCGCCGTATCAGTGCTGCTGGTAGCGGCCGGGACAGAGAAGAAAGGGGGGGGGATCGTCGGGAAAACCGTCATGTTCGCACTGGTCTGTGGACTGGCATTTATGATGATACTGAGCCCGCCAGCAAACGTGGACAACAACCTGTTCTCCCCGAACAGTGCCACAAGAGCTGCGTTCACCGATTCAGAACTTCAATCGACGATGACGATCACCGGCATGGCTGAGGGGAGGATCGGCACGGATTTCTACTGGAACAGTATCTGTACTCTTCTTCTTGACGCCCGCACCATCTCGATCGACCGTGCGCTGCAAAGCAGCGATTTCCTCGTGACCGGCCTTCACCTGATCCTCATCAGGGACTACATCGTCCACGAACCATTCATCCTTTACAAGTATCCCTATCGGATCACGTATGATCCCGGCCCCAGACTCAGCCAGCAGGGCTTCGACATGGTCTATGACTCCCGTTCGGTCAGGCTGTACCATTCAGAAAAAACCGGTTCCTGAAATACCTCAAGAACGTAACTCCAGGATATGTACGGGGTGAGGGGGATCATCAGATCAGCCATCTATACGATGGACTCACCATTGCAGGACTTAGAGGGCTGAGAAGGAGAAAATTGGCCGAAACATGCTGATTAGTTCGTCGGGAGAGACGTGCGAGAGAAGGCAGAGATAGAAAGACATATATGTCACTAAGGGACGATACCGGGAGTATGCACCTGCACGTGTGCATGCTGCTGGGCTTTAGATATAGCAGGATCATGAGGGTCGTCCCCCAGATCGAAATCGCCAGTTATATTACTCACTTCGGGCACCATGTCACCTGGATCCTCCCTTCTGAGGAGAGCGACGAGTTCCAGGAACGTTCCTACCATAACATCAGGCTCTTTGTGATCCCATGCCGGTTCAAAACGGGTGTGATGCATCCTCTATCGAAAGTGCTGTACGCCCTCAGGATCGTCAGGTTCGTCCTGCAGAATGTCAGATCCAAAAATTATTCCCTGATATTCGTCCGTGACGGCACATTCAATGGCCTCCTCGCCCTCTATCTTAAAAGGAGACACCATATTCCACTCGTTTTTGAGATGTCAAACCCGATAGAGCAGAGAGCGCTGATCCACAGGACCTATTCCAGGTTTCCGCATTTCAGGGCGGTCACAGGTATCCTTGACCGGCATCTCACGATGCATATCCTCAAGAATGCGGACCTGGTGCTGCCGACGACAAAATGGATGGCAGATGATTTTTCCGCGAAGGGCATTGCGAGAGAGAAAATGCTGCCATACCCGAACGGCGTCGATCTCGAACGGTTTTCTTGCGGTGCTGGAGAGAGGATCAGGGCAGAGCACCGCCTCGGCGGGCAGGCAGTATTCGTCTATGTCGGGACGATGGACCGGGAGCGGGATCTTACTATCCTGATCAGGTCGTTTGCGCGTGTGCAAAGGCAGATAGCCTCGGCAAGGCTCCTGATGGTAGGAGACGGAACTGACAGGGGGCGTCTCGAGGAGTGCGCGTGCGATCTCGGTGTTGACGGCGGGATCGTCTTCACCGGGAGAGTCCGTCCTGAGGAGATCCCTGACTATATCGACGCCGCAAATGCAGGAGTCTCCATCATTCCCCCGCTGGACGTGTATAAACTCAGCTCCCCGATAAAAATGCTTGAATATATGGCGATGGGCAGGCCTGTCGTGGCGAACGAAGAGATACCCGAACAAAAAGAGGCGGTTGATGCAAGTTGCGGTGGCGTTCTGGTGAAATACGATCCCGAATCGATCGCCGCCGGGATGCTGAGGTTGTGCGAAGACCCCGTGCGTGCAGGAGAGATGGGAGAGAGGGGGAGGGCGTGGGTGGTGAAGAACAGGTCGTACGAGGCGATGGCACGCCACCTTGAGGAACGGTATCTGGACCTGAAGAAAGGGAGTGCGACGTTCCCGGATTGAACCCAAGAAAGAACAGGGACGGGAGGGGCGTGAGGGGTTTGAAAGCCCAGCCATGCAGGATCTTCACGAGATGGTGACTGCTCCCCCTCCTCTCGTCGGGGGCATCCTGGGTTACCCCTGAGATTGCAGCCCCAATCTCATAATGTTGATCGCCGCGTTCTGGTCGCGATCCATCACCAACCCACAATGCGGGCAGGAATGAACACGATCAGAAAGTGTCTTTGCGACGATCATCCCACATCTGGAGCACATTTGAGACGGGTTTCTGGGGTTCACCAGGATCACGCGTGAGCCAGCATCCTCCGCTTTGCTCTCTGCGATCGTGATAAACAGATTCCAGGCAACATCTGCAATGCTTTTTGCCAGATAGTGGTTATTCTGCATATTCTTGACGTTTAGATCCTCAAACACAATCGTGCCAAAACGATCCACCACCTTCCGGGAGGTCTGATGAGCAAAATTGAGCCGTCTATTGGCGATCCGTTCGTGGACGTGTGCGACGATCTTCCGGGCTTTCTTCCGTTCAGGAGTTCCTTTCTCTGCCTTCGAGAGTTTCCTCTGTGCTTTCGCAAGGGCCTTCTCGTCGGTGCGGAAGAACCGCGGGTTTTCGATCTTCTCTCCGCTTGAGAGTGTGGCAAAAGACTCAAGCCCGACATCGATCCCGACTGTGGTCTCCTTCTGCGGTGCAGGCGTGGGATCGTACTCGACCGAGAAGCAGGCATACCACTTTCCGGTTGCTGAGCGTCGGATTGTAAGGGTCTTGATCGTCCCTTCGACCGGACGGTGGAGGACGATCCTTACATCTCCGATCTTTGAGAGATGAAGACGATCGCCATCGAGTTTGAATCCATACTGCGGATACGTGATACTGTCGTATCGGCCTTTCCCCTTGAACCGCGGGTATCCCGGGCTCTCCCCTGCCTTCACCCGCCGGAAGTACGCTTTGAACGCAAGATCAACGCGCATCTGGACATTCTGAAGAACCTGAGAGTGAACCTGGTTTAGATCGGGTCGTTCTTAGATCGGGTCGTTCCTTTTTCCATTGGGTCAGGATCTTGTTGGTTTCATAGAGAGAAATGGAATGCTGTTCCTGTTCCCACGCCTTTTTTCGCAATGCGAGCGTATCGTTATAGACCCATCGACACATCTCAAGCGTCTGCTCAAGGAGAGGAGCCTGAGACTTTGTGGGATAGAGTCGATACCGATATGCCTTAAGCATTGGGCGGTTATGTGTCTTAATACGTAATAATGGTGTCGGGGGGACGGCATTCATCCCCCCACTGAAGTGGGGGGCATTCTGCCTGTTTTCTTCGTAAAGTAGTTGAGGTCGGGATCGCCGGTGAATACGAGGGTCAGGACATGGACGCCGGCGGAGAGCGTGCACGTCCCGCTCACGGTCGTATAGGTGTTCCAGGATCCCGTGGCCGGGATCGGGATCGTGCAGGCGTCGAAGCCGTCAACCCGGAGTTTGATCGAACTCCCACTATAGCGCGAGGCGGCCCGGAACGAGGCGGTATAGGTCCCGGGCGTCTCGACATTCACGGTTTAGCGCAGCCATTCCCCGGTTGCAGTCCATCCCACATTGTAGCCTTCTTCTGATTTGCACACCTGGACGTCCACGTCGTCAGTCCGGTAGGCCCCGCCAGAGTTCCCGGACGTCGTGTCGTAATACCCGACGCCAGAACCCCCGGTGTTATAGTCCTCGGCCTGGATACGGCCGGGGAGAGACGGGTAGGGGCTCGGGGTCGGAGTCGGGGTCGGCTCAGGCGCCGGAGTCGGAGTCGGCTCAGGCGCCGGAGTCGGAGTCGGCTCAGGCGCCGGAGTCGGGGTCGGCTCAGGCGCCGGAGTCGGGGTCGGAGTCGGAGTCGGCGTCGGTTCAGGCGTCGGCGTCGGGGTCGGGGTCAGGGTCGGCGTCGGCGTCGGCGTCGGCGTCGGGGTCGGAGTTGGAGTCGGGGTCGGTGTCGGGGTGCTGGCAGCTACAAAATCCATATAGGAGATATCAGGGTCGCCGGAGAATACGAGGGTCAGGACATGGACGCCGGCGGAGAGCGTGCACGTCTTGCTCACCGTCGTATAAGAACTCCAGGAGCTCGTGGCCGGGACCGCAAACGTGCAGGCGTCAACACCGTCAACCCGGAGGGTCATGGAATTCCCGGTATACGGGGAGGCGACCAGGAACGAGACGGTGTAGGTACCGGACGTCTCGACATCGACGGTGTACTTCAGCCACTCGCCGGTCGCAGTCCAGCCCACGCTGTAACCGCCGTCAGCAGAGCACACCTGGAGGTCCACATCGTCACTCCGGTACACGCCGCCGCGGTTGCCGGATGTCGTGTCGTGATACCCGACGCCCTCACCACCGCTGTTATAGTCCTCGGCCTGGATACGGCCGGGGATGGAGGGATAGGGGACCGGCGTCGGAGTGGGCGTGGGTGTGGGTGTGGGTGTCGGGGTCGGGGTCGGCGTCGGGGTCGGCGTCGGCGTCGGCGTCGGGGTCGGAGTTGGAGTCGGGGTCGGTGTCGGGGTGCTGGCAGCTACAAAATCCATATAGGAGATATCAGGGTCGCCGGAGAATACGAGGGTCAGGACATGGACGCCGGCGGAGAGCGTGCACGTCTTGCTCACCGTCGTATAAGAACTCCAGGAGCTCGTGGCCGGGACCGCAAACGTGCAGGCGTCGACACCGTCAACCCGGAGGGTCATGGAATTCCCGGTATACGGGGAGGCGACCAGGAACGAGACGGTGTAGGTACCGGACGTCTCGACATCGACGGTGTACTTCAGCCACTCGCCGGTCGCAGTCCAGCCCACGCTGTAACCGCCGTCAGCAGAGCACACCTGGAGGTCCACATCGTCACTCCGGTACACGCCGCCGCGGTTGCCGGATGTCGTGTCGTGATACCCGACGCCCTCACCACCGCTGTTATAGTCCTCGGCCTGGATACGGCCGGGGATGGAGGGGTAGGGGGCCGGCGTCGGAGTGGGTGTGGGTGTGGGTGTGGGTGTCGGCGTCGGGGTCGGCGTCGGGGTCGGCGTCGGCGTCGGCGTCGGGGTCGGAGTTGGAGTCGGGGTCGGTGTCGGGGTGCTGGCAGCTACAAAATCCATATAGGAGATATCAGGGTCGCCGGAGAATACGAGGGTCAGGACATGGACGCCGGCGGAGAGCGTGCACGTCTTGCTCACCGTCGTATAAGAACTCCAGGAGCTCGTGGCCGGGACCGCAAACGTGCAGGCGTCAACACCGTCAACCCGGAGGGTCATGGAACTCCCGGTGTACGGCGAGGCGACCAGGAACGAGACGGTGTAGGTACCGGACGTCTCGACATCGACGGTGTACTTCAGCCACTCGCCGGTCGCAGTCCAGCCCACGCTGTAACCGCCGTCAGCAGAGCACACCTGGAGGTCCACATCGTCACTCCGGTACACGCCGCCGCGGTTGCCGGATGTCGTGTCGTGATACCCGACGCCCTCACCACCGCTGTTATAGTCCTCGGCCTGGATACGGCCGGGAATGGAGGAGTAGGGGACCGGCGTCGGGGTCGGGGTCGGCGTCGGTGTCGGGGAGCTGGCAGCCACAAAATCCATATAGGAGATATCAGGGTCGCCGGAGAATACGAGGGTCAGGACATGGACGCCGGCGGAGAGCGTGCACGTCTTGCTCACCGTCGTATAAGAACTCCAGGAGCTCGTGGCCGGGACCGCAAACGTGCAGGCGTCGACACCGTCAACCCGGAGGGTCATGGAACTCCCGGTGTACGGCGAGGCGACCAGGAACGAGACGGTGTAGGTACCGGACGTCTCGACATCGACGGTGTACTTCAGCCACTCGCCGGTCGCAGTCCAGCCCACGCTGTAACCGCCGTCAGCAGAGCACACCTGGAGGTCCACATCGTCACTCCGGTACACGCCGCCGCGGTTGCCGGATGTCGTGTCGTGATACCCGACGCCCTCACCACCGCTGTTATAGTCCTCGGCCTGGATACGGCCGGGAATGGAGGAGTAGGGGACCGGCGTCGGGGTCGGGGTCGGCGTCGGTGTCGGGGAGCTGGCAGCCACAAAATCCATATAGGAGATATCAGGGTCGCCGGAGAATACGAGGGTCAGGACATGGACGCCGGCGGAGAGCGTGCACGTCTTGCTCACCGTCGTATAAGAACTCCAGGAGCTCGTGGCCGGGACCGCAAACGTGCAGGCGTCGACACCGTCAACCCGGAGGGTCATGGAACTCCCGGTGTACGGCGAGGCGACCAGGAACGAGACGGTGTAGGTACCGGACGTCTCGACATCGACGGTGTACTTCAGCCACTCGCCGGTCGCAGTCCAGCCCACGCTGTAACCGCCGTCAGCAGAGCACACCTGGAGGTCCACATCGTCACTCCGGTACACGCCGCCGCGGTTGCCGGATGTCGTGTCGTGATACCCGACGCCCTCACCACCGCTGTTATAGTCCTCGGCCTGGATACGGCCGGGGATGGAGGGATAGGGGACCGGCGTCGGAGTGGGCGTCGGAGTGGGTGTGGGTGTCGGGGTCGGGGTCGGGGTCGGAGTTGGAGTCGGGGTCGGGGTCGGGGTGCTGGCAGCTACAAAATCCATATAGGAGATATCAGGGTCGCCGGAGAATACGAGGGTCAGGACATGGACGCCGGCGGAGAGCGTGCACGTCCTGCTCACCGTCGTATAAGAACTCCAGGAGCTCGTGGCCGGGACCGCAAACGTGCAGGCGTCAACACCGTCAACCCGGAGGGTCATGGAATTCCCGGTATACGGGGAGGCGACCAGGAACGAGACGGTGTAGGTACCGGACGTCTCGACATCGACGGTGTACTTCAGCCACTCGCCGGTCGCAGTCCAGCCCACGCTGTAACCGCCGTCAGCAGAGCACACCTGGAGGTCCACATCGTCACTCCGGTACACGCCGCCGCGGTTGCCGGATGTCGTGTCGTGATACCCGACGCCCTCACCACCGCTGTTATAGTCCTCGGCCTGGATACGGCCGGGGATGGAGGGGTAGGGGGCCGGCGTCGGGGTGGGCGTAGGCGTCGGGGTGGGCGTAGGCGTCGGGGTGGGCGTGGGCGTCGGGGTGGGAGTCGGGGTTGGCGTGGGTGTCGGCGTCGGGTTCGGCGTGGGCAGCAGCGTCTTCAGCGCCTGATACCATTTCCCCGAGATCAACTTCTCTCCCGCGGTGTTCGGGTGGCAACCGTCGAAGGTGTGCACAGAAGGATCAAAGCCGGTCCACTGGTCAACCACGATCACCGGGGATCGGGACGTCGATTTTTCCGCCGCCATTGTGGGTATCCGGTTATTGAAGACGATGACATTGTTGTGGCCGGCCTCGTTCGCGGCAGGATCATCCTGATTACCCGGGATGATCTTTGCTACAAATATCTTCACATCCGGGTTGTCGGCCCTGAGAACGTCGATGATCTCTTCGACTCCGTCGATGAGCTGATCAAGGTACCACTTGTCCTTCACCGGATCGATCGACCATGTCTTCCAGAGGAGATCGTTCGTGCCGATGTGCAGGAGCACATAATCGGCCTTATACTCCAGAACCCAGTCGGAAAGATCCCCGACAGCAGGGTGACCGGTATCGCCGTACAGGATCTCACCGATGCGGTATCCCCCATGGCCCTCGTGATCAGAGTCGAAATCCGAGTACAGAGGTGGATGGCACTCCATCGTCACACCGTAGCAGGTGCCGACCATCACGTCCTCGGTCGGGCTCTGCGTATATCCCCCATTATAGAGCGCATGGCAGAGCCAGTAGCGGTAGCTCGCGCTCCCGTCAAGGGCTGCGGTGATGGAATCGCCGAGCGGCAGGATACGGTATGAGACCGTGGACGTCGCAAGAGTGGAACTCAGGGAGAGCGTCGAGGTTTCGGACACATCGGAGGATACCCCGGCATCATAACCGGCACGTTTCGGGATGTCGTCCTCCCAGACCCGGCCAGGCACTTTATACATCTTCGAGGGAGCCATGAGGGCCACTCGATCATAGGCGGGCGTGTCGCCGACCTGGACAGGCGTGTCGCGGATCCCGTCGCCGTCTTTATCCTGACCACGGTTGCTCTCTCCCCAGTAGTTGCCGATATGGCCGGTGTAATCAGCGCCGGCATACCTGTACACGATCTCATCGGGAGATTCCCACTGGTCTTCTGGGCCTTTATCTCTGGCTTTGGCATTCAACGTATCGTCGGCGGAATCGTTCATGAAGATCCGGTCCAGGGAATCATCATTATTATCATCATCGTCGTCTGAGTCTCTACCTCTGGAGCCGGCGTTCAGGGTATTGTCGGTGAAATCGTTCATGAAGATGCGGTTTTGAGAATCCCCCACCACGATCCCGACGCGGCAGTTGTGGACGGTATTTCCAACGATCCGGTTGCAGGAGGAAGACCGGGCATCGATCCCGGCTCCACCCTTGTTTGCATCAACCGTATTGCTGTAAATATAATTGTCAGCCGTTTTTACAACAGATATCCCGCCCCCGGTAACGGCGTTATTCTCTATGATGTTATCATAGGACTCTGAAAGGACAATGTCGCCATCCAGTATCGTATTCCCGGAGATGACGATCTTTGTCCCGCGGAATACCCGGACACTGCTCTCCTCCAGCGTGTTGCCGGTGATCTCTGTTCCTCCGCTTCTGACACCAAGATTGATATCACCGCCTTCAATGATGTTGTTCCTGATCACATTCTTGCTGGAAAGCACCTTTATTGCTGCATTCGAGGTCCCTGAACCGGGTTTTCGAACGGAAAAACCCTCGAAGGTAACGCCGTCTGAGAGGATGGTTACAACACTCCCTTTTCTTCCACCATCGATGGCAGGAAGACCACCCCCGCTGTCCACGCCCCTGAGCGTCAGCGGAACGGCGATCTGCAGCGGGCCCCTATAGGTGCCGCTCTTCACCTCGATGACGTCCCCGGGGGACGCCGCATCCACAATATCCTGGAGGTTGTCACCGTCAGAGACAACCCGGGCGTCCCATCCCTGTACTCCCGAAGAGAGCAATGCCAACAAAAGGATAGACACTATTGATAAAAATCTCCCATTCACACTCATCCGCACACCTGCCCGACAAAATACGAATATATCCGAATATACCGCCATAAAATCCACGGATTTTCCTGTAAATTATTTCATACGCGCTCATCGACGACAATACACATACACCCCGCATCCACTGTGCAGGCCCTGAAAAGCAATTCGTTCGGGATTTTTCTCTGCATATGCCCCCTCCTCAAAAAGAACGGGAATCGTCAGGCAAAAATCTGCAAAAAAATCCACCCTCAGGTAGCGATCTTCTCCTTTTCTTCATACTCCCCCCCCATCTACACCGGGTAACTCTATACAACAATATTTAAATATATCGCTGGGTCCGGGCAGGAGGACAATATGCAAAAATGGCTCTGTTGAATGCTTCCTACAACCCGTAGATATTGCCCAATTATCGACGGAAGTACTTGATATGACCCCTACCAAGAGCTTTTCAACAGAGCCGCAAAAATAGCATTCACCCGCGTGACTGCAATGACCACGGGTCACTTACCCCCGCAAGATAAAAGAGTATTCACGGACGATATTCCCCCCACTAAAAGGGGATGAGTTTCTGCCTGCTCTCTTCGTGAACAGCCGCTACAGGAGAGAACTACAGCCTCCGGTAATACACCTTCTGCATATCGGGATCGCTCTCGTGGAAGAGGCCCTTGAGATCGATCAGGACCGACCGACCGTTCAGATAGATGCTGAGGTCCTGGACAGTCATCTTCCTGAACTGCTCGTGGGCGACCGCAGCGATCACGCAGTCAAATTTCCCCTCCATCTCGTCCAGCGCCCTGACCCCGAAGGCTTCCACCTCTTTCCTGCTCAGCAGAGGGTCGTAGCCATAGACATTGACGCCGAAACTCTTCAGTTCCTGCACCACCTCGCGGACCGGGCTCTCGCGGGTGTCTGGAACATCCTCCTTGTACGTCAGGCCCATGATAAGGGCATCAGATCCCTTTATCAACTTTCCAACATCATTAAGGCCCCTTATCGCCATATCAGCCACATATTCGGCCATATGATCGTTGATCGCCCGCCCGGCAAGGATCACCTGCGGGTGATACCCGAGTTCTTTCGCTTTATACACAAGGTAATAGGGGTCGACCGGGATGCAGTGCCCGCCGACAAGACCGGGATTGAACCTGATGAAGTTCCATTTTGTGGAAGCGGCTTCGAGAACGGCCTGCGTGTCCATGTTCATTTTGTGGAAGATGATCGTGAGTTCGTTCATCAGGGCGATGTTGAGGTCCCGCTGGATGTTCTCGATCACCTTTGCGCCCTCTGCCGTCCTGATGTCCTTCGCCCGATAAACATTGGTGATCAGTCCGTATAACGCTGATAGGGAGGCCGTCGTTTCTTCATCCATACCGGAGACGATCTTGGTGATCCGGTCGAGCGAGTGGGCCTCGTCGCCCGGATTTATCCGCTCAGGAGAGTAACCGATCTTAAAGTCGACACCGCACCTGAGCCCTGACTCCTTTTCCAGGATCCCGCAGACCAATTCCTCGGTCACACCCGGATACACTGTCGATTCGAGCACCACGATCGCTCCCGGTTTCAGGTTTTTCCCGACAATCGAAGCAGCGGACTCGACATAATAGAGATCCGGTTCTCTGGACTTTTTCACCGGCGTCGGGACGCAGATCAACACAAAATCGGCCTCCCTGATAAGAGAGGGGTCGGTCGTGAAGGTGATGGCGTCGTTCTTTTTCTTGAGTGAAGCGATCTTCGCTCCGTCAACGTCGTAACCGATCGTCTTTAAGTGTCGGGAAAAGGCTTCTGCAAGAGGAAAACCTACATATCCCAGTCCGACTACGCAAACAGTTTTGTCTCTGATATCATCTGGTACGTGAACCATATCGTCCCCCCGGACCAACAGGGAGATACTCAAATTAATATATAAATATTTGTATTATGTGGTGGCCGGATGCGGCAAAACTATGCCTGATAAAACATCCTGCAGAACATATACCCGAATCTAAACTCCTCTAAGAGTTCAATAGAGGCAGGGATGATAAAGAACCCTCTTTATTCATTCAGTATCCCACGGCGTAGAGATGGCCGCGCTCACCATAAAATCTATATAGAGGGCCTATCTTCTCCACGGCGCACCTGACCTCAGTCTCTCCCGGGGAGAGATCGATCACCACCACCGCTCCGTCATCGGCCCGGTCAGATCTGAAGGTGAGGGTATGGTTGTACCGGCACGCCTGCAGGTCGACATAATAGGTGGTCTCGTCGATCTGTCCGGTCCTGATCGCAGGTCCGTCGAGATGCCAGGCGGACGCCTCCCCGAGGGTCATAAACGCTACCCCTTTGTCCCCGAGGTATTCTATCACCCTCTCGAACTGCTCTGTTCTGGTGGTATTGAGAGTCCCGTCATCGTTAAGAAATGTCCAGTCATGCAGGTACAGGAGATAATACTCCTCAGAAGAAGACTCGAACTCCTCGAAACTCCGGGTGAACTCCTCGAAACTCCGGTGGGACACCATCGTGTATCCGGTCTCATACTCGAAACTGCTGATAAAATTGGTCAGATAACACGGATAACCAATCATATCGGTGATGGAGGTATAGCCAAGCATTCTGGCGGCACGGGAGGTGTCAGCATTCCCGCTCCCCTGTGGGGGCACGAAGGATACCGGGCGGTAGTCCAGCGTCTCCGTCATGATGGTGGTGCTGCATTCGATCAGCCTGTACTGCTCATCATACGGCAGGGGAAAGAACGCCTCATGCGCATACCCGTGGGTCGCAAATTCCACACGGTTTCGATCGAGCGTATTCAAAAAATCGACAGTATCAGGGTTTTCAGAGAGGTGCGCCGGGATTATAGAAAGGGTGATGCTGATGTCTTTCTCCTCTGCAAGATCGGCAATCCACCGGAGAGAGGACAGGGAGGTATCGGCACCGATATCGTCGTCCCGTATGATGACTTTCTTCGCATAAAAGGGGTTGTCCTGGTCCATGGAGGCCATCATCAGATACCCGGTTTCCAGATCCTCGCTCCATTTCGTATGGAGCAGGGCCGTCTGGTGGATCAGTGCATACGAAGTGAGGGTCAGCATGCCGGCAAGAGATACCACCAGAAGGATAAGAATCACGGCTTCCACCTTTCTGAGGCCGGCCGGCCCCTGCCCCAGAGATCTTTTCCTGGCAGCGATGAGCAGGAGCCCGAGAGCGAAGAGGATCGTCCCGGGAACCAGCAGCAAAACAACGATCCCGCAGAGATCCAGGTGCGGGAAGGTGCCGGCAAAACCCGGGGCTATACCGGCGACGGCAATGATGAAACCCGCCAGAAAAAACCCCCGATAGAATCGGCGGCGATCACCCATCATCCTCCCTCCCTGTTTTCGCCAATATATATGCTTTTTGAGGCATGCAGATCCTGCATGAGCCAGACCGAAAAACAAGAAAATTGACAATATTCAACGTTTTTTATTTTTTCATAGAATATGGACAGTTCACCTCAGGCCGCGCCGTCCTCCCTGGCCGGCGAGGGGCAGGCGGCAGGCGGCATGGTAGCCGCAGATCACCTGTATGCTCTCACCAAAGGCGGCGTCGAGCGCCGCATCCCCGGTGTCCACAAAGAGAAGAGGAGTGGCTGCACATTTCTGCGGGGTCGCCACCACGATCACGTTTTTGGGGCCTGCGGCACGGACGACCGCAGGGCTGATCTGCTGGGTCCCCCGCCCCAGCACCGAGCCCTGAGCCCCTATGGGGCTGACGATGATCCGGCAGCGCCCGGCCCTACCCACATGGGCAAGAAGGGTGCGTTCGTCTGCATCTGCGGCCACAACCCGGCCGTCCCTGATCACATCCACGCCGAGGAGCGTCTTTGGAAGGCCGAGGGCCCGGGCGATCGCCGCGGTGGTGCTGCCCGCACCGAGAACGGTGGTGCCGCCGCTCAGGATCAGGTCGGCCATAAACCGGGCGATGCCGTCGATGGCCGCAGACTCGTCCCCGGAAATAACCATCTTTGAACCCTGCACCAGCCCTCTCAGGGTCGGAGTGCGCACCACGGCATGGAGGCGGGCCCGCAGCTCTCCCCTGCGGTAGGCATCCTCGTCGATATCCATCACCTCAGCCTCCCGCAGATCGAAGGCGCCGGTGAGGATGGCGGCGACCTCCCCGGGCCTGAGCGCAAAGACCCCGGAGAACATCTTTACACCGGCAGGAATGCCCAGGATCGGGGTCTCACCCGCGGCTGCCGCCACGTCCCGTGCCGTCCCGTCCCCGCCGCAGAAAAGGATGATATCAGCGCCATGCGCCACAAAGGCACGGACAGCGCCCATGGTATCGGCGGCAGTGGTCCCGTCGGCTTCAGGCCGATAGACGACCTGATAGTCGTATATCCCGGCCTGCTCAAGGGCGTCGGCACCCATCGGCGCGGCAGAGGTGACAAAGCGGATGCCTGAACCCCGCAGAGGAGCCAGCGCTTCGACCGCACGCTCACGGGAGACCGGCACGGCCCCGCGGCGGGCGGCTTCGGCGACCATCCCGTCGGTGCCCTTCAGGGCGACCGTGCCGCCGAGACCTGCAACAGGGTTGAGGAGAAAACCGACCAGCATACCTATCTCTCTCCCGGGGGAGCGATGAAGCCTTCGCGGCAGGATCGTCGGGCCTGCCCTCTCCTCTTCGTGCAAAAACGGGCCGGTTGAAAGTCTGCGATATGGTTATATAGTGGCACTGTCCTATCCGGGGAATTGACCGTTGATACGCGATATGCCGCCAGAAATCGGCGGGCTCCAGCAGTCGGAGAGGGAAGATAGCATGTGTATGGAGGGGCACAGTGCAGGGTGCGAGAATGCGTTATCGGATCTTTCAGAAACGTCGTTAAAAGTCTCTGTGGTCATCCCCCTCTACAACAAACGCCCCTATATCGAACGGACAATCCGCTCCGTCCTCTCCCAGACCATTCAGGACTTCGAGATCGTCGTCGTCGACGACGGGTCGCAGGATTACGGCGCCGATATTGTCAGAGCGATCGACGACCGGCGCATCCGCCTGATCAGTCAGGAAAACCGCGGCGTCTCCGCCGCAAGAAACCGCGGGGTGCACGAGGCAACTTCAGACTTTATTGCATTTCTGGATGCAGACGACGAGTGGAGGCCCACCTTCCTCGAAACGATCCTGAGACTGCGGATGCGCTATCCTGGAGCAGGGATCTACGCAACCGACCGCATAAACTGCAGACCTGACGGCAGGATGAAACCCTGCCGCTATATCAGGATCCCGCCGGCTCCTTGGGAAGGATTGCTGCCAGGATATTTCATCACCGCAGGGTCTTCAGATCAGCCGATCTGCTCCTCTGTGATTGGCATACCAAAACAGGTGCTCGAAGAGGTCGGAGGGTTCCCGGCGGGGGTCAGGATCGGGGAAGACCTCATCACATGGTTCAATATCGCCCTGAAATACCCGATCGCCTTCAGCAGGGAGATCGGTGCGGTCTACCACATGGAAGCTGAAAACCGCACCGATAAACAGGCCAGGGACAAAACGTGGAGACTTAACCTGATAACGAGAGTAGAGGAGGCGATCAGGAACGGCGAGGTGCCCGTGGAAAAAATAAGCGAGGTGCAGGAGTATCTGGCCGTCTACCAGATCGGCATGGCATGGCACTATATACGCTCGGGCAAGACCGGAGAAGCGCGCACTATCCTATCCAGGTGCAGGACTGAACTGCTGAAAAGGGATAGGAGGGTGATGTATTTCCGCACATTTCTACCGTCACCGTTCAGATGATCCACCGGAGCGCCGGATCACGCCTTCACGGGCGTTCATCGGCATATGTGACGGTATACTCCTCTCCTGGATATGCAAGCGGGAATTGATCGACGCCTGATGATTCTCCTACCATATAGGCATCTTCAAGAACGCCGTCCCCGTCCATGTCAGTGCCGGTGTGGTCATCCCAGTAATTGCCAGGAGTGCCGACAAATGCGGAGCCGTTGAAGAGGTACGTCACCGGATCCGGAGACGACCAGAGATCGCAGCCTCCGGAGAGATCAACCGATGCAACGTGTAGCGTATTATTAACGAAGGTGTTCAGATAGACCTGGTTGGCAGACTCACCTGTCCTGAACCCGCACCCGCAGCCCCTGATGACATTGCCCGCAATGATGTTGCAGAACGATCGCCGCACATCGAAAGCGCACCCGTCAGGGTTGTCCGAGATCGTATTGTTGAAGAAGGCGCCGTCAACGACGTTCACCAGCGTGAGCCCCCCCCCGGCGACTAGATTGTCCCTGACCATCAGGTCATAGGAGCGGTAGAGTGCAAAGCTCCCGTTCAGGAGGGTATTCCCGCGAACGGTCAGGACCGTACCGGACATGATGGTGATATTTCCGCCTTCCAGGACGTTGTCGCAGATCGAATTGCCCCCGTTGCGGACCGGCAGCATGATATCCCCACCGATGATCGTGTTGTTTGAAATGACATTCCTGTCCGAGAGGACCGTGATGCCAGAGCCGTTCATCACAAACCCGTCCAGCGATATGCCGGTGCCCGAGAGTGTGAAAAGACTCCCGGAACCGTTGCCGCACACCACCGGCATTCCACCGCCGGTATCGATCCCGCGGAGTTCCAGCGTCCTGTCCACATCCAGGGTCTCATAATAGGTGCCGCTCTCTACCAGCACCCGATCGCCGGGGTTCGCCCGCGCCACCGCCTCTCCGATACTCCCGCTCTCGTTGACGATGTGGACCGTGGGGGTACGCACCACGATCTTCTCCTCAAAAAGAGCCGGGTCCAGAGTTTCATCGACAATCTGAAGATCCTCTGCATATGCCGCCGGTGTCAGGCAGAAGAGCAGCATCACACCGACAAGAAGCAGTCCCCCAATTGCTTTCATGCTTCCTCCTCATCTCCGAGGATACACCTGTGCATCACATTATTTATACCCATCGCGCAGCCGGCGAGGAGAGAGAAGCGCCATTCTCTGCCGTTACAGTCAATTGAAGCGTTCAAACACGTTTTTAAGAGTCAGTGCGTTCGCATCGTACGAGAAACACTCGTTGAATTTTTTTCTGGCCGAAATACCCATCTTCTTCGCGATATCCGGGTTGTCCACGATGAAACGGACGGCGTCAGCCAGTCTGTCCGGGTTTTCAGGCTCCACAACCCACCCGCACCCCTCAAGGATCTGCGGGAGCGACGAGACCGCTGTGGCAATGATGCTCTTCTCCATCGCCATCGCATCAAAGATCTTTGCCGGAACCTGCCCGGCCGTCGCATCGTTTTTCTGCTGCGGGATCACCGCCATATCTGACATCGCAAGAAACTCCGGGATCCGTGCAAAGGGTTGCATGCCATATGCCAGAAATCGCGGGCCGAGGACCTGGCTGGCGTGCTCGGCCAGCGCCTGGCAGTACGGGGTGGCGTCCATCCCGACGATGGCGAGCGTCACATTCCGGTCATCGAGACGGCGAACCGCTTCGACAAGAGTCTCCATACCTTTATGCGGCCTCGGACTCCCGAGAAAGAGGAGGACCGAGGTGTCGGGATCGATCCCGAGGCCCTCCCTGATACGAGCCCGGTCATACCCGGACGGCTGGAACAGATCAGCATCCCTGGCGTGCCAGACGATCTCACCGCCGTATTTTTCCTGAAGAAACGGACTTGAGACGGTGATGCTGTCCGCAGCTCCGATCAGGCGCTCGCAGACGCCGCGCCCGAGGACTGAACCTATCTGAAACGGGTAGAGGGCGGAGTAGCCGAGAAGCCGCGCTCTTCCGCCCACGGAGAGGGCGCGGATCTCCTCGTTCATCAGCCCCGTGTCCCAGTCGTCGATGTCGAGGACCAGCGGCGTCTTTCTGGCGATCCTGGCCAGAAGGCCAGCCCCGAAACTCGTAGAAAGGGGTTTGACCGCATAGACGACGTCGCCGTCGGCCATCTCCCCGAGGGTGCGGAGATGGGTGCGGAGGTGTACCGCACCCCTGACCGGGAGCGCTCTGCGGGGGACGCTTGTATCATCGGCAAGCGGCTCCCAGATCCCGCCGTCGAGGACCGGACCGACGATCTCAACCTCATAATGGCGCATGAGCATCTTTCCGAGCAGATGCGCACGTGAAAGGACGTTCTGCGACAGGTTCGGCACCAGTATCGAGATCTTCACAGGAATACCCCCGGGCGTGCCGTCCCCATCATTGCCGTTTCTCCCCGCCCCCTGCAACAGATCTCAGGATCTCTCATGATGCCCTCCAAAACCGGTGAATTCCAGCCAGCGCTCCGTGAGGTCCATCCCCTCGGCGAGTTCGAAGACCGGGACGTAACCGAGGAGTTGCTGTGCCTTATCGATCGAAACCTCGGTCTTTGCCTGATAATACCTGATCTCCTTCTCCGAAAGCGGCACCACCGGCAGATCGCGGCACACAGGATCGCCGGGATCAGGCCGTCGCCTCTCTGAGGCGAGTTTTCCCCGCGTGTTCTGATGGACCGGGGGAGGAAGGGGCGGCACCGACCGGTCAGGCAGGCGGTTGCAGGCGAAGAGATCAGATCGCGGAACAGGCCGGGATGCTTCGTGAGGGCGGTACCGATCTCCCCGGGAACCCTCAATGCCAGCCTGACAGGATTCTGGTCTTTCCGGGATTTATTCAGGTAGCGTCCGGCCTCTTCGGCGGTCATGGAGACCGTTGCCGCCGCACCGATCATCTTCTCGTAGAACCCGAAAAAGTCCTTCCAGGTGACGGGACGCCGGGCAGAAACGAGAAACGCCTCACCTGCCGCCTCCTTCCTGACAGCCGCAAGGATCATCGCCTGTATGACATCGTCCACATACACCGCATTGCAGAATCCGTCGCCGTTGTTCACCAGGATCATCTTCCCCCTGGAGAGTTTCTGGATCGGCCCGCAGGTCCATGCCGGGGCGCCCGGACCGTAGACCACCGCAGGCTGAACAACCGATACCGAAAGACCGTGCCTTCGTTCATGGTCAAAGACCAGACCCTCGGCCTCGCGTTTTGAATCGGCGTAGACCTCATCAGAGCGTTGCCTGGGGGCTCGTTCGTCAAGTCTGCCGTCAGGGGTCTGGCCGTACACCGAGAGGGTGCTGACATGGACCACCCGCCCGACACCCCGCTCGCGCGCCGCCCTGAGCACATGCTCGGTTCCCTGCACGTTCACCTGCCGCCGCTGTGCCGGCGTCCCCCCCTTTCCCTTCGCGCAATGGAAGATCCCATCAAAGCCCTCGGCGGCCCGAAGAACGGCCTTGTAATCGGTGACATCGCCGGGGACCATCTCGATCGGAAAGCGTGCGATATGCGATGCCCTGGTGAAATTGCGCACAAGAGCCCTGACATCGGCGCCGCAGTCCCGGACCAGGCACTCGATCAGGCGCCCGCCGATAAACCCGGTGCCGCCGGTGACCAGAACTTTTTTGTTTTTAAGGAGGCAGGCATCTCCGGCCCTCAGGAAGACCTGCGGCGCCCAGGGGAGATCGAGGGGTTGCCGGCGGAGATAACACTCTTCGATCAGCGCAACAGACCGGCGCCCCTCCTCGCCGGTCACCAGCGGTTTATGCCCGTTTCTGGTCGCCCCGACCCAGTCTGAGAGCTGGTCGCAGAAGAGGCAGTGCGGGATCGGGAGGGCGGCGGACGCGGCGGGATCCTGCCTGACCGTTGTGCCGGATACGCCGATATCATCCCCCTCAGGGAAAAATGAGAGACGGTTGCCTTCCAGATCGATCTCCACCCATCCCTTCTCGCCCCTGATGATCGCGGTGTTGCGAAGATTGCGCGTACGGCTAATTTCAACCGTTCCTTCGGCACCGCACCTCATCTTCAGGTTGAGCCTGCAGTTGGCCTCCACCCCACCATAGCAGTCATCGTGGTACTCCACCGATTCGTAATCCCCGAGCCACCAGAGGAGGGAGTCGAGCGTATGAACTCCGACATCCATGAGCACGCCGCCCCCTGCCGCCTCCCGCCTGAAGAAAAAGTCCGATGCGGCAGGCCAGCCAAAGACATGCCCCTCCCTGATGTCGAACGAGGTGATCGTTCCCAGGGCGCCGTTGTCGATCAGGTTTTTCACCAGGCGGTGCGAGTCGAGAAAACGGCGCATCAGGCCGACGGCGAGTTTAACGCCGTTTTCCTGTGCGGCCGCGATCATCAGGTCGCATTCGGCCGCGGTGAGGGCCATCGGCTTCTCCACCAGGACGTCCATCCTCTGACTCATCAGTTCGACAGCCGCACGGGCATGGAGAGCGTGAGGCAGAGCGATGATCGCCGCATCGGCCTTCCCCCTGATGAGGCGGTAATCGTCCATCACCTCACCGACCCCGAATTTTTCGGCCAGGCTGCGGGCACGCTGAAGATTTCGGTCCACCAGCACCGTCACCTCGACGTTCCTGCACCTGGACACCGCAGGAAGGTGGTTCAACTCTGCAACAGCACCGCACCCTATGACTGCTAGTCTCAATGGCGTGAATACCCCCCTGTATGGTATATGGTGTATCGGTGCTCCTGCCATTGCCATTTCTCGTATATGAACGTTCTTCTCCTATCCGCTCCCGTCATGAAGCAGGAGCCGTTAAAAGATGGGGTGTTATCAGAAATACTCCAGAGTGTCCGGGAAAAATCTGATCGCCAGCGGCGAGGGGACACATCCTGCATGCGGTGCCCGAAAGGAGGCAGCCAGGAATACCCTGCCGCACAGGATATAGGGCCGCCAGATGAACAGATGTTAAGAGGACGCATTTTTACCTCAGGGGCCGCGTACGCCGCAATCACCCGGGAGAGAAGGTGAGAGAGATTCATTTCGGCGCCCTTATCTGGTTCGGCCCGACAGAGGCGCCGACGATATGCCGGATGACCGATTTTATCTCTTCTACAGACCTGCTGTCCACCACCATGATCACAGCGGTGTAGACCATGACCCCGAGGACGATCGACGAGACCAGGGAGACGCTCTCTGACATATACCGCCCGCTGAAGCTCAGGAAGAGCCAGACGGCGGCGACCATCACCCCGGAGCCTATGGCGGCCGGGTGGACCGCACTGACAATAGCGGCATATTTCAGCCCGATGAGACGGTTGGCAATGGTCTGAATGACAAAGAAAAGACCGCAGAACGCCAGCGTGATGGCGGCGGCAACACCGGTGATCCCGAAGGTCATCCCCAGATATATCGCAAGAGAAATGATGGAGACAGAGAGGATCTCATATCTCACATAGAGGTCGGGCCGGCCCTTGCCCATCAGGACCGGGTTCGCGTTGGCTTCAACGGACTTGAGGATCCCGTACACGGAGAGGATCTGCAGGGGCAGCACCATCGGGACCCAGTTCTCTCCGATGGCGACCGGGATGAAGACCGGTGCGACGACGGCAAGGCCGGCGAGCATGGGAAACGTCATCAAGGAGGTGTAACTGACCGTCTTGAGATAGCCAAGCCTGATCTGTTCGTTGTCGTCCTGGATCGCCGAGAAGGCCGGGAAGGTCACCCGGCCGATGATCCGCGATATCCGCCTGAACGGAAAGACCGCCATCTGGAAGGCAAGAGTGTAGAGGCCAAGAGAGGTTGCGTCAAGAAACTTTGCGATGAGGAGGTAGTCGATATTCGTGTCGATGTAGCCGAGGATCTGCGATCCCATCGCGTTCTTCCCGTAGCCGAAGAGATCCAGGAAACTCTCCCGGTCCAGGGTCCTTGACGGCCGCCAGGGGCAGAGCACCCACAACAGAGCAGAACTGCCAAGGCTCGCCATCACCGAGCCCAGGACAAGGCTCCAGACACCATAGCCGAGGACGGCCAGGATCAGGGAGGCGATCCCGGCTATGCCGGCCGTCCAGATCTCGGTGATGGCGACCTTCTTGAAATCGATCCTCTTCATCAGCATGGTCCTGTGGACGATGCCGAACGAGCCGAAGATAAAACTCAGGGAGAGGACGACGACGATCGACCGCAGCAGGGGTTCGCCGAAGAACCCGGCGATGAACGGAGATGCGAGTACGGCCAGGGCAAAGAGGATGCCCCCCAGCATGAGGCCCACCCAGAAAGCGGTGGAGAGGTGCTTCTCTGTGATCCCTTTTTTCTGGATGATGGCGGCGCTCAGACCGATGTCGTTGACGGTCTCGATGAACATCGTGAAGACGAGCGCCATGCCGAGGAGGCCGAAGTCTTCAGGAACGAGAAGGCGGGCCAGCAGGATCTTTACGAGAAACTGTAATCCCTGGGATACCACCTGCGATACGCCTGACCAGCTGATCCCCCTGACGGTCTGGATTTCAAGACTTATCAAAACCCCCCCATGCACCATTCTTCCGGCACGCCGTCCAGAGAGGGGTCGGCGCCGGCAGATAGGTTTCGAGCAGAGTAGAGAGGATGATGATATTTAAGTGTTGTGCCATTGCCGGAGTGGCAGAGGAACGGGGAGAAGATTATTTTGCTTTGAGAGAGGGTTAGTTCCTGATTCCAGACAGCATACGTGCTTTTCTGGAGAGACGGTCACTGAGCGGCGGGGCGATCATCCGGGAAAACGCCTTTGTGTCCTGATCTCTTGTAACCCCGAACCGGCTGATCCCGTAGAGATCCGACCCTGCGGCAGTGCGGGGATTTACTTCCAGGGCACAGGCATACCCTGCCTCCCTGGCGGCGAAAACCTCTCGTGGAGAATATTTTCCCCAGGGGTACGACAGGGAGAGAAAGGTCTCTCCAAACCTGATCAGCGTCTCTCTTGAATCGTCCAGCTCCCTGCGGAGCGCCAGGGTGTCGAGTGTGGGAAGGTTTGCATGCGAATGAGTGTGACTCCCGAGCCCGATCCCACGGGACCGGATGGAGAGCACGTCGTCTTCATCCATCAACCGTGTATCGGGCGAGTGCTCGTTGAACCTCGCCTTCTCCCCGAGCATCCCGGTGACGAGGAAGACGGTGGCCGGGACACCGAACGCTTCCAGCACCGGGAGCGCCTCCTCGACAAAGTCCAGGTAACCGTCGTCGAAGGTGATGACCGCCTGCATCCTGACACCCGGATCGCTGGTTTTAAGCCCTTCCACCAGCGTGGGGAGCGGGACGATATCGTAGCCCGCATCCAGAAGCCACTCGATCTGCCCGGAGAAAGCCTGCCGTGAAACGGCAAAAGGATCAGAAGGGGGGGTCCCGGTGATCGAATGGTACATGATGACGATCGGACCCGGGAGGTGCCTGATCTTAAAATTCATCGGATTTTCTCCCTATTTTATCGCCCGAATGCTCGAATGCATGCTGTCGCTCCTTTTTCAACAGGGTCGGATAATTGTCGTGCACCCTCCCGACCACCCGCGCCGGGACGCCGGCGGCGACGGCGTTTTCAGGGATGTCAGAGAGCACAACGGCGTTTGCACCGATCATCGCATTGTTCCCGATCGTCACCGGACCCAGGATCTTCGCACCGGCCCCGAGCATCACGTTGTCGCCGATCGTCGGGAACGTTCTCCCGTTCTTTCTCTTCCCGGGCACCTGCCCGAGGGTGACGCCCTGGTACACGGTCACATTTCGCCCGATCTTCGAGGAGTAGCCGATGACGATGCACTGGGCATGGGGGATGAAGAGACCGGCACCGATCTCCGAACCTGTGGAGATGGAGATCGCGTTTAAGATGCGGTTGAGTATGTTCAGAAGCGGGAGGAAGAACCCGGGATTTTTTTCTCTGGTCTTCCTCGCCAGGCGGTAAAAGAAAACGGCCCTATAGCCCCTGTGCATGAGGGCGTATCTGAGTACGATATACCCGGACCGTATGCGCCCATAGGAGGCGGCGGTTTCCGGTCGCCTGAGATAGGGCAGGAGATCCTGCATATAAATGGACCCCGGGCACCTCTCCACCGTCGCGGTACCCCCCTCATGAACCCATGCTGCCGCAAAACCCTGAGAGGTGTCCGGGTAGCCAGCACACTCTTCCTCCATCTGCGGAGCACTGCCACGCCTCAAAACCATAGAACTCGGTCTCCGTATCTGCTCAATTATCAGCCATCATCCACTTTTCAGACAGATGGGGCGACAGGGATTCCACCCCGCCCCATCCTATGATGCCGCTGGACGATCCTTTGCGACCCTGTTTACCTTCCGCCGGCAACCCGACGATCGCCGGCATCGTAGCCACCGACAGACGCCCGCGTGTCAGTGCAGGCATCCAACATATAATAGTTTCCCATGTGCCCGGAGTCCGGGAAGATAGAACCGGACAGAAAGGGAGAGAGACCGTCCAATCTCTCCCCCAGCCAGAGTCTCTGCGTTTCTGTTTTTCCGTTCATCCCCGACCCCTTCTCTGCACAGCCGGTTCAGACGACGGCCCCGAGGGTCTGGGGTCCGATCTCCCGACCGATCCCGGGAGCGACCTGAAAAGCGGGATTATCCGCCCACCTATCGCAATCAGGCAGGCGAACCTGTGGAGAAGGGCCGTTCCACCACCAACCGGATATATCAGGACATGAGTATAGGGAGTCATACCAGAGAGACGGCACCCATGACCCGGTCGATAGCAACCGTTATATTTCTCGTCGTCACGGCAGGCATCTGTTTGATCCAGGTGACAGGCGCCATGACGCTCTACGTAGCCACCGCTGACAGTTCGCCTGAAGAAAAACGATATGCAGATCGTCTCTGCGACGGGGCCGGGGATCAGATCGAGATACAGAAAGCGATAAACGATCTTCCTGGAGAGGGAGGCGAGGTCGTTCTCCTCTCCGGACACTTCAGGTGCGATGAGACCATCAGGCTCCGCTCCGGCACCGTGCTCTCGGGGAAGGGCGCCGGCATCACCGTGCTCAACTTTACCAGAGGAACGATCTATCTCAGGGACATCAGGGGCGTGGTGGTCAGGGACCTGGGCACGACCGGTAGCGGAGCGGTATGGATCTACAACAGCAACGCCGTTCGCGTGCGCAACGTCTCCGCTACCACCGATACCTCTGCACACGGGGCATTCTGGATTTATGCGCACAACGCCGTCGTCGAAGATATCGAGTTCGTCAACTGCACCGCCCTCAACTGTTCACGCCACGGTTTCATCAACAACGGCGAAGGGACGACGAAACTGGTGAAAAATGTCAGGTATATCAACTGCACAGCCATAAATTCCGGGCTGTTCGAGCGTTACAACCCCTGGTCCACCGGATTCGATCTTGCAGAGAACAGTGATCTCGAGGACTGCGTGGTCAGCGGGTGCCTGGCCGAGGGATCCTGGGAGTCGGGGTTCCATATCGAGAACAACCCCACGAAGATCAATGTTCTGATCGAAAACTGCATCAGCCGCAACAACGGACAGAGGGAAAACGCCGATTTCGGTGCCGGTTATCTGATATCGGGCGATGTCACCCTGAAGAACTGCATCTCCGAGAACAACAGACGGGGATATTATGTGGTAACGGCCCGGACGCCCGGACATCCGGTGATCACAGACTGCATGGACCGGGGTTCAGGCCAGAGTTATGTGCTGAAAGATACGGCAGAGATCCGTATCCAGAATAGTTCAAGCATAGATGCCTCGAACATGGGCATTTCAGTCATCAGATCAAAAAATATCACGATAAGCAACTTTACCCTTAAAAACGCCGCACACGAGAATATCATCTGTCATTCCCTCGGGATACCCCTGCAGGAGTCCGAAGCCGGATATTATGAACTTCAGAACATTGGAGGGATGTACAGTTGCGGCATAAGCGTCGAAATGAGCAAAAATGTGATGTTTTCTGGAACCATCGCAGGAAACGAATCTGAAGAGCCAGGGACGCCGGGATCCGTGATCAGAAGGGGCGTCATCGCAACCATAATCGGCTCAATAGTGCTTTATTTCGCGTACCGCACATTAAAAAAGATTAAAAATATATGATTACCCATTTAAATTCCCAAATAACAACAGATGGCCTAAATTTAACTGCTTATTAGAATGTATGATATCCTGAGAAGCGAAAAGAGAAACAAAAATCCAGAAATGGTCAAAATATACTAAAAACATCATAACACGAAAAAGTGCTATTTTCGTCATTGCAATGATTTGTGAGGGCATATCAGAGATGCAACATTAAAAAATAAATTCAAATATATAAATTATATGCAGACCGCATTATAGCACTATAGGCGAATTATATTAAATGAAAAAAAAAATATGAGATAGATTCTATTATCCTGCGCGAGAGGATACAAGAACGGTTGGTACCATAACGCATTCAAATAGATAATATCAATTTAATTAACTAAAATGACCTTAAAAAAACACATATCAAGATAATAGAACATTAATAAAAATTTTTAAAGGATTAAGACATCAAAAACCAATAAAATTTCAAATCATATGATTAAATCGACAAATTAGAGTTAAAAGACCATATTAAACAATATTTTTGTAAAACTAAATTGTTATTGGCCTTTTATCTGTTAAAAAATCAAAATATAATGCTAAAATCAATGAATAGAAATAGAAATATTTAAATCAAGATTGTATGAAAATAAATGTGCACGGGGGGGGAGGATGAAAATAGAGGAATTGATATGGGGATCAGGCCAACGCTAAAACTGTTGTTTGCAGCACTCATGCTCGTCTGTCTCGCACAGGCAGCCAGTGCGGCAACGGTCCATGTCGCTGCAAGCGACAGCACGGCTGAACTGAAAAGTCAGGCTGATTATATCTGCGACGGGTATAATGACCAGGTAGAGATCCAGGCGGCAATCAACGCACTGCCAGCCAGCGGCGGCGAAGTGGTCCTGGCAGAAGGCAAATTCAGCCTCGGATCATCTGTCACGTTAAAGTCGAACACTGTTTTGAGAGGAGCAGGAGAGGAAAAAACGATCCTGACATTCTCATCAGGCAGAGTGGATATCTCAGGCGTGCAGTATGTCACCGTCGGTGACTTCAAACTCCTCGGGACTGGAGCAATTTTCATCAAGAACGCAAAGCACATCACGGCCGAGCGGATCTATGCGTATGACATCTCCAATGTCCAGTGGGGCGCCTTCCAGGTAAGAGCGGACGGTTATGTCACCGAAGACATCAAGCTGATCGACTGCACCGCCGATTACATTGCACGTCACGGATTTGTGAACGACGGGACCAACGGTGGCCTGATAAAAGATATGCAGTTTATACGCTGCAAGGCGCTCAGCTGCGGTCTTCACAACAGGATCGCGTCAGAGTACGGCACCTGGGTGACCGGCTTCGATATCACGGAGACCGTCGACATCGAGAATGTCCTGCTTGACTCCTGCGTCGCGGACAACAACTGGGAATCCGGTTTCCACATCGAGTACTTCCCCAAAAAGACCAATGTAACATTCAAAAACTGCCTTTCCACAAACAACGGCAGGGTAAAGCAGTACTCAACCGATGAGAAGATCTGGATGGCCGGCTACACCGTCTCCGGTGACGTCACCCTGATCAACTGCACGGCCGAGAACAACATGAAGGGGATCTTCTTCAACACCGGCCACTGGGTATCTGGCGGCGTATTTGTCGACGTCCCTGGCACTCCGAAGTTCTTCAACTTCCATGATGTCGGCTCCAACATCGGCCTCTACATGCTGGGTGCACGCAGAGGCGTGCTGGAAAACTGTGTATTTGAAAACTCGGAGACCTACGCGATCTATGACTACAAGTCGTGGGGCATCACGTTCAACAACTGCGATTTCGTGAACCCTGCGGGGGTCAAGGGCGTCTACATCCAGAATGTTGTCGCAAACTCACAGGACTGGAGCGGCGTGAACCTCATCTTCGATGAGAATTACCAGTACAACCCGGGTCAGGAACCAACCCCTGTACCAACCCCTGTACCGACGCCGGAACCAACGCCGGTTCCAACCGAGCCCCTGGCAGTGCCGGGGATCGTCGCTGTAGAGCAGTATGACGCCGGCGGCGAGGGCGTCGCATACCACGACACCACCGCAGGCAACCAGGAAAACACCCTCAGGACCGATGACGTCGATATCGTCACACGGCCATGGGACGACGGTTACCTCATCGGATACATCGACGAGGGCGAATGGATCAACTACACCGTGAACGTCGAGGAGGCAGGCGTCTATGACGTCGAGTTCCTTGTCTACGCAAAGAACGCAGGAAGAACCCTCACCCTTGCGATCGACGGTGAAGAGGCATGCACCGTCGAGGTCCCGGCAGAAGGGAGCTGGACAATTCCGCTGAAACCGACCGCACAGGTGACCTTCCCGACCGCAGGCGAGCACGTCGTCACCCTGACATTCGCAGGCGGGGACATGAACGTCGGGTCCATGTCGTTCGCACTCGCAGGACCGGTCCCGGAGCCGACGCCTGAACCAACACCAGAACCGACGCCTGAACCGACGCCGGTGCCAAAAGACGAACCGGTTTCTCTTTCGACACCCCTACCCGGCATCGTCGCTGTAGAGCAGTATGACGCCGGCGGCGAGGGCGTCGCATACCACGACACCACCGCAGGCAACCAGGAAAACACCCTCAGGACCGATGACGTCGATATCGTCACCCGTGCATGGTACGACGGCTACCTCATCGGATACATCGCCGAGGGCGAGTGGATCAACTACACCGTAAACGTCGAGGAGGCAGGCGTCTATAACGTCGAGTTCCTTTTCTACGCAAAGAGCCCAGGAAGGATCCTCACCCTTGCGATCGACGGGGAAGAGGCATGCACCGTCGTGGTCCCGGCAGGAGGATCCTGGACGACACCCCTGAACCCGACCGCACAGGTGATCTTCCCGACCGCAGGCGAGCATGTCGTCACCCTGACATTCACCGGCGGGGACATGAACGTCGGGCCCATGTCGTTTGCACTCGCAGGGCCAATCCCCGAACCGGCGCCAGAAGGTATGATGGTACTGCCCGGCATCGTCGCGGTCGAGCAGTATGATGCCGGCGGCGAGGGCGTCGCATACCACGACACCACCGCAGGCAACCAGGAAAACACCCTCAGGACCGATGACGTCGATATCGTCACCCGCTCATGGAACGACGGCTACCTCATCGGATACATCGCCGAGGGCGAATGGATCAACTACACCGTATATGTCGAGGCGGCCGGAACATATGACGTCGAGTTCCTCGTCTACACGAAGATCGGAGGCAGAACTCTCAGCCTTGCGATCGACGGAGAAGAGGCATGCACCGTCGAAATCCCGGCAGGAGGAACCTGGACAAAGCCGCTGAAGCCGACCGCACAGGTGACCTTCCCGACTGCAGGCGAGCATGTCCTCACCATGGCGTTTGCAGGCGGAGACATGAACGTCGGTCCCCTGACCTTCGAACGCAGCAATTAAAGCACCATACCGGCCTGCACCCGGGACAGCAGGCCGGTCCAGACCAATTTTTTTCTGCCTGAGAGGGCCGGGCATGACTGCAGAGCCGGGATGCCGGGAGCAGTTACGCCCCGAAATCATGGCCAGCCCGATTTTTCTCCAGTATTCTTCTGATTTTCCCCGGATACCCGGAATATATCCAGACTATAATCCGGCACATGAGATACCTTTATATATTCATTGCATATTACTGCTCATCGTCTGGCGGGGGGGACGCGGGGCCGGGGAGGTATGATTGAGAGTGCCGAACGCATCTCTGCCGACGGGCGGCAGGTGCGAGCACGGCCGGACATGCTCCTGAAACGGCAGAAGATATCGTCCTGATAGACCCAGAAGAAACCATTCCAGGTTATGTCGAAATGAGCATTCGGCGCAGGACGGTTTTTCCCCCCACCACGCAATCCTGGCGGCATCGGGGCCGGGAAGAGGTGATCAGCGTGAGCAATGTCAGAAAACTCCTGTATCTCAGACGGGCGATGCGGAATCAGTGGCTGAAACGGAAGGAGATCGAAGAGATCCAGAGGCGCATGATGCGGGGGATGATCGTGCACGCCTATGACAACGTGCCCTTCTACCACAGGAAGTTCAGAGAGGCAGGAGTGATCCCCGATGATATCCGGACCGTTGAAGATCTCCGGAAAATACCGATAACCACAAAAAAAGAACTCAAAGAGAATTTTTCCGACCTGATCGCCCGCGGGGTCGATCCCTCCTCGTGCTGGATGCCCAGGACCAGCGGATCGACAGGGATACCGCTCAAAGCGGCCTATGGGAAGAGAGACGAAGATTATCAGAAGGCGATTGCACTCAGGCCGAACCTTGCGTGCGGCCAGAATCTCCGGGATCCCTGGGCGGTGCTCACGGCGCCCCACCACATCCTTGACAAAAAACACTGGTTCCAGAAGCTCAGGTTTCTCTCACCCTCTTTTGTCAATATATTCGCAGACCTGCAAGAGCAGATCAGGCTTCTCGAAGAGATGCAGCCGCGGGTCATCGACGGATATCCCTCGGCGCTCTACCTGCTGGCACGGGAGATGAAGCGGACCGGCAGAAAGACGATCAACCCGGAGATCATCTTCAGCACGGCCGAACACCTCTCGCCCGAGATGCGGGAGGGGATCGAATCCACATTCAGGATCAGGATGTACGACCAGTTCGGGTGCGTCGAGATGGGGCGGACGGCCTGGGAGTGTCCCGAACATGCGGGCTACCACATGGACATCGATGCGGTGGTGATGGAGTTTCTCCGGGACGGCGAGCCGGTCGCTTCGGGCGAGCGGGGAGAGATCGTGTACACCGGGCTCTACCACTATGCGATGCCGCGGATCAGGTACGCTGTCGGCGATGTCGGGGTCCCGACCGACGAGGAGTGTCCCTGCGGGCGGGGACTGCCCCTGATGAAAGAGGTCGAAGGGCGATCGGACTCGTTCATCCAGACGCCTGACGGGAGGATCTATCCCCAGATGACCTTCTGGGCGATCATGAGGACGTTTGCGCACGCCGAAGAGATCGCACAGTTCAGGGTGATACAGGAGAGAACAGACGCCATCACCGTCCCGGTCGTCAGGGGCAAAAATTACCGGGAGGGGATCGACGAAGAGATCAGGAGGCACATCGTCGGCGTGCTGGGCGATGACGTGAGGATCACGGTCAGCCCGGTCGACGAACTCCCGCGGGATCCCACCGGCAAGGTGAGAACGGTGATCTCCCATGCGCAGATCCAGTGGTGACCTGATCCCGACACCAATTTCTCTTTTAGAACGATGGACTCTTCTGCATCTTCTCTTGCGTGGATCCGATCACCATAAATGCATCTAAAGCGCCCCAGATCGCCGGGCCGCCACAGCCATTCCGGCCACATACGCCCTCAAAGCCGCCTGCATCGCCGCCGCGTCGCCGCCGTGCTCCCCGATGATCCTGACGACGGCGCTGCCCACGATCGCGGCGTCGGCCCCGGCGTCGGCGATCGCCCGCACGTGCTCGGGCCTGGAGATACCGAAGCCGACGGCGACCGGGAGTGAGGCGGCCGAACGGACGGCAGCGATCCGCCGGGCGATCGCCGGGTCGAGGCTCTCCCGCACGCCGGTGACTCCCTGCACCGAGACGAGGTAGAGGAACCCGCTCGCCAGACCGGCGATGAGGGGGAGGCGCTCAGGCGGGGTGTTGGGGGCGACCAGGAAGATCCGGTCGAGAGCGTGCTCCCGTGCGGCGGCGTCGAAGGCACCGGACTCCTCTGGCGGGAGGTCGGTGATCAGGACGGCGTCCGCCCCGGCGTCCCGCGCCTCATGGCAGAAGCGTGCGTCGCCGCGGACATAGACCGGGTTGTACGAGGTCATCAGCACGATCGGGACACCGGAGCGCTCCCGGATCGCCCGCACCAGGGCGAATATTTTATCGGTCGTCATCCCGCCGGCGAGCGCCCGCACGTTCGCCTCCTGGATCACCGGGCCGTCGGCGATCGGGTCGGTGAACGGGATGCCGATCTCCAGGATATCGGCCCCGCCTTCCACGATCGCCATCGCCGCCGCCAGGGAGGTCGCGGGATCGGGGTCGCCGCCGACGAGATAGGCGACCAGGAAGGGGCGCTTCGCCCCGGCGAAGGCCCCCGCGATCCGGCTCATCGCCGGCCCCCCATGATCGCCGCCACCCCTTCGACGTCCTTGTCCCCCCGGCCCGAGAGGTTGACGACGAGAATGTCGTCCCTCTCCATCTCCTCCGCCGCCTTCACTGCCTGCGCCACCGCATGCGACGACTCCAGCGCCGGGACGATCCCCTCGCGCCTGGAGAGGAGGGAGAACGCCGCCAGGGCCTCGTCGTCGGTGACGGCGGTGTACGCCACCCGGCCCGCGTCCTTGAGCATGCTGTGCTCCGGCCCCACGCCCGGATAGTCGAGGCCGGCCGAGACCGAATGCGTCTCCAGCACCTGGCCGTCGGCGTCCTGCAGGAGATAGGAGAGCGCCCCGTGGAGCACTCCTTTCGTGCCGGCGCAGAGGGTCGCCCCGTGCTCTCCGCTCTCGAGCCCCCGCCCGCCAGCCTCGACCCCGATCAGCCTGACGGGGTCGTTCAAGAAGGGGTGAAAGATCCCGATGGCGTTCGAGCCGCCGCCGACGCAGGCGATTATGGCGTCGGGCAGGCGCCCTTCGGCGCGGAGGATCTGCGATCTCGTCTCCTCCCCGATCACCCGCTGGAAGTCCCTGACGATCGTCGGGTACGGGTGCGGCCCGACCACCGAACCCAGGCAGTAGTAGGTCTCCCCGGCGTTCGTCACCCAGTCGCGGAGGGCCTCGTTGACGGCGTCCTTCAGGGTCCGCTGCCCGGTCGCAACCGGGATCACCCGCGCCCCCAGCAGTTCCATCCGAAAGACGTTCAGCCGCTGTCTCGCCATATCGGTCTCCCCCATGTAGACCTCGACCGGGATGCCGAGGACGGCCCCGGCGATCGCCGTGGCGACGCCGTGCTGCCCTGCCCCGGTCTCGGCGATGATCCGCCGCTTTCCCATATGCTTCGCAAGGAGGGCCTGCCCCAGGGCGTTGTTGGTCTTGTGCGCCCCGCCGTGGAGGAGGTCCTCGCGCTTCAGGTAGACCCGGCACCCCAGGTCGGCGGAGAGGTTCCGGCAGAAGGTGAGCGGGGTCGGCCTCCCGGCAAACTCCGCAAGATAGGTCTGCAGCTCCTCCTGAAACCCGGGATCTGCCTTTGCCGCTTCGTACGCCGACGCCAGTTCCTGCAGGGGGGCCATCAGGCTCTCCGGGACGAACTGCCCGCCAAACCCGCCAAACGATCCTGCGTTCACAGGGGGACCCCCCTGCACGCCATGACACACGCCTTCATTTTATCAACGTTTTTTATGCCGGGGCTGTCCTCGACACCGGACGAGACATCGACGGCGTACGGCCTGACTGCCGCAACCGCCGCACCGATGTTCTCCGGGTTCAGCCCGCCGGAGAGAATGACCGGGAGGGGCGAGGCCCGCACCAGGGCCTCTGCCTCCCGGAGGTCGCAGTGCATGCCAGAACCCCTGCTCCCGTCGAGGAGGAGGGCATCGAACCGGCCCGCCGGGATACGGGCGTCCCCGACCCCCCTGATCACCCGCACCCAGGCCGGGACGTCGAGGTCGCAATAGACCTGCACGGCGGTCGGACGGAGAGCGAGCATCGCCGCAAGATCGGCCTGGTCGTCGGTGGCCGAGACGCAGACGCGTGCGGTGAAGGGCCCGAGTGAGGCGAAGATCGCCGCCGCCTCCGCCGGTGTGACCGAGCGGGGGGAGTCCGAGAACATGACAACGCCCACGGCGTCCGCACCCGCCGCCTCGGCGGCGAGGGCGTCACGGACACTCGTGATCCCGCAGATCTTCAGGCGCATACGAGCCTCCCGAGCCGCCGGGCCGGATCGCCCGAAACCATCACCGAGGAGCCGATCAGGAAGGCATCGCAGTATTCCCTCAGCGCCCGGATATCGCAGGGCCAGACGACACCGCTCTCCGAGACCAAAAGCCGTTCCTCGCCCGCAAACAGGGGGGAGAGACGGACGGTGGTGTTCAGGTCGATCGTCATCGTGGCGAGATCGCGGTTGTTGATCCCGATCAGCCCGGCCCCGGTGGCGAGCGCCGATCTCGCCTCGGCGGCGTTGTGGACCTCGACGAGGGGTTCGAGCCCCAGGTCAGAGGAGAGGTCGATGAATGCCCCCAGTTCCGGGCCGAGCACCCCGGCGATCAGGAGGACGGCGTCGGCGCCGAGTGAGGCCGTTTCGTATATCTGCCGCTCGTCGACGATGAAGTCCTTCCTGAGGATCGGGACATCCGCGACCGGCCTGATACGCTCGATGTTCTCCGTGCTCCCGCCGAAATAGAAGGGCTCGGTCAGCACCGAGAGGGCGACGCAGCCCCCCCTGATCAGGTCTCCGGCGAGAGTCTCCGGCGGGTCGAACCGCCGGATCGCCCCGCGGGAGGGCGAGGCGTATTTCACCTCGGCGATGATGGCGTTGTGCTCGCCCGCCGACCTGATCGCCCCGGAGAGGCTGTGGTGCGTGCGGTGCCGGGGAAGAAGATCCATCTCCTCCACCGGCCGCAGGGCGGCGACCCGGTGGCGGGTGCGGGCGACGATCTCGTCCAGGATCATAGGGCGCCCCCGCTCGCCCGCACCAGGGATTGGAGTTTCCCGAACGCCCTTCCCGAGTCGATCGAGCGTTCCGCAGCGCTGACGCCGTCGATCAGCGTCCGGCTCTTTCCGCCGAGATATATCGCCGCTCCGGCATTGAGGAGAACGGTATCGCGGGCAGGGCCATGGGCCCCGGCCAGCACCTCCCTGAGGATCGCCGCATTCACGGCGGCGTCCCCGCCCCGCAGGTCGTGCAGGGAGGCCGGGCAAAACCCGAAGTCCTCGCACCGGACTTCATAGGTCAGGACCGTCCCGTCCCGCAGTTCGGCGACGGTCGTCGGCCCCGTGGTGCTGATCTCGTCGAGCCCGCCGCCGTGGACGGCCATCGCCCGCTCCACGCCGAGATCTCTGAGCACCCCTGCCACCGTCGTCACCAGTTCCGGGGCGTACACCCCGACGAGCTGCGCCTGTGCGCCGGCAGGATTTGCGAGCGGGCCGAGGAGGTTGAAGATCGTCCTGATCCCGATCTCGCCCCTGGGCCCGGCCGCCCGGCGGAGGGCCGGGTGGTAGGTGGGGGCGTAGAGGAAGACGATCCCGATCTCCTCCAGGACGGCCTGCGCCCGCCCCGGCGTGAGAGCGAGGTCGATGCCGAGCGCCGCAAGGACGTCGGCGGAGCCGCACCCGCTCGATACGCCCCGGTTGCCGTGCTTGACGACCGGGACACCGGCGCCGGCGGCGACAAAAGCGGCTGCCGTGCTGATGTTGAAGGTCCCGGCCCGGTCGCCGCCGGTGCCGCAGGTGTCGACGAGGGGAGAGGCGGCCCGAGGGGCGATGGCGACCGAAGCCGCCCGCATCGCCTGCACGCATCCGGCGATCTCGGGCACCGTCTCGCCTTTCATCCGCATTGCCGTGAGAAAACTCCCGATCTGCGCCTGGGTCGCACCACCCTCAAGGATCTCGCGCATCACCGCACCGGCCTCTTCGGCCGTGAGATCGCGGTGACCGACCAGCGCCGTGATCGCTTCGGCGATCATCGGGCGACCCCCTGGCTGAAGAGGAAATTTCCGATGATCCGGTCCCCCTCCCTGGAGAGGATGCTCTCCGGGTGGAACTGGATCCCCTCGACGGGATAGTCCTGGTGGCGCACCCCCATCACGTAGCCGTCGTCCAGGCTCGTCGCCGTCACGGCGAGAGCGTCGGGCAGGCTCGCCTGATCGACGATCAGGGAATGATAGCGCGTCGCCACAAACGGGTTCTCGACGCCGCTGAAGATCCCCTGACCGTCATGGCGGATCAGTGAGGTCTTGCCGTGCATCAGCCGATCGGCCCGCACGACCCGGCCGCCGAAGGCGGTGCAGATCGCCTGATGGCCGAGGCAGACCCCGAGGGTCGGGATATCCCGGCAGACCGTCCTGAGCGCTTCGAGACAGAGCCCTGACTCCTCAGGAGTGCCCGGGCCGGGCGAGAGGATGATCCGATCGGATTCGATCTCGCGGAGCACTGATGCCGGGGCGTCGTTCTTTACGACGACCGGATTGCCTCCGAGCATTCCGACCTGCTGGAAGAGGTTGAAGGTGAAACTGTCGTAGCAGTCGATGATCATGACGTTCATGGCGATTGCCTCCCGATCTCGATCGCCCTGAGCATGGCCCGGGCCTTGTTTTCTGTCTCTTCCCATTCTCTCTCGGGGACGGAATCGGCGACGATCCCGGCACCGACCTGCACGGAGGCGGTGCCATTCTCTACGACCACCGTCCTGATCGCAATGGCGCATTCGAGACTCCCGTCAAAGCCCGCATACCCCACCGCACCGGCATAGACGCCGCGCGGAGAGGGTTCCACCGCCTCGATGATCTGCATCGCCCGGATCTTCGGGGCGCCCGAGACCGTCCCTGCGGGAAAACAGGAAGCGAAGGCGTCGAAGCAGTCGTAGCGGTCATCGAGCCTCCCCTCGACGACCGAGACGATGTGCTGGACATGGGAGTATCGCTCGACGTCCATGAACGAGACAGGCCGCACCGAGCCGTACCTGCAGACCCGGCCGAGATCGTTTCTCGCCAGGTCCACGAGCATCGTGTGCTCGGCCCGCTCTTTCTCGTCGGCGAGGAGTTCTCGGCCCAGTCGGTCGTCCTCATCGGGTGTTTTGCCCCGCGGCCGGGTGCCGGCGATCGGCACCGTCGTCACCGTCCCCTTCTCCACCCGGACGAGCATCTCCGGGCTTGCGCCGGCGATCTGCATCCCGCCGAAGTCGAGGTAGTACAGGTACGGCCCGGGGTTCATCGCCCGCAGGGCGGTGTAGATCGCAAACGGATCGGCCGGGTAGTCGCAGTCGATCCGCCGCGAGACGACGCCCTGGAAGATCTCGCCGGCGGCGATCTCCTCTTTCACCCTGACGACGGCAGCCTCGAACGCCGCCTGCGTCATCGAGGACGAGAAGACCGGAACAGCGCCAGGGATGGAGAGAGGAGGCGGGGCGGACGAACGGTCACGGGCAGCGACTGCCGAGGCGATCCTCCTGATCCGCTCCTGCCCCTCCTGGTACGCATCGGCCGGTTCCCGGCCCCCGCCCGCGATCAGATGGGAGACGATGAACATCCTGCCCTCAAGGTGGTCGAAGACGATGGTGTCCCGTACGAGCATGCACCTGATCGCCGGGGCGGACCTGCCCTGGCGGCGCTTCACCTGCGGGTAGAGGTCGTGGACGAGGTCGTAGGTGAAGCAGCCGACAAAACCGCAGGCGTAGCGCGGGACGGCGACAGGCGTCGGGGAAAGCCGCTTCAGGGCCGAACGCATCTTCTCGAGAGGCGTCGATCCTTCGGGCGAGCGGGCGACCCGGAGATAGGGCTCGTCCCCGCGGATCACGTCCTCCTCCCCGAGCGAGAGGGAGAGCACCGGGTCGATCCCGATCACCGAGAAGCGTGCGGTCCGCTCGCTCCCTTCCATCGACTCCAGAAGAAATCCCCGCCCTTTGCAGAGCCTCGAATAGAGATCGGGTGGGGATATTCCAGGGAGGGCGTGCTCGCAGCAGAGCGGGACGAGAACCGGGCCGTCCTGGCGCTCTGCAGTGACGCAGAACTCCTCAAAAGAGGGGGTTATGGTGAAGGCATCATCCATTCCACCGGCATCACCCCACCTTCGGCAGATGTGAGAGCGATTCCCGGATCAGGTCGGCCGGGTACTCGTAGTCGATGAGACGCCCTGCAAAATACGCCTCGTAGCTGGAGAAGTCGAAGTTGCCGTGGCCGGAGTTGTTGAAGAGGATCACCCGCTCCTCGCCGGTGCGCCGGCACTCGAGGGCGGCGTCGATCGCCGCTTTGACCGCATGGGCTGATTCGGGGGCGACGATGATCCCCTCGGTCCGCGCAAAGGTGACGGCGGCCTCGAAGACCTCGTTCTGGTGGTAGGATGAGGCGCCGACAACGCCGTCATGAATGAGTTTTGCCACGAGGGGCGAGACCCCGTGGTACCTGAGGCCGCCCGCGTGGATCGCCGGCGGGACGAAGTCGTGGCCGAGGGTGAACATCCGCATCAGCGGCGTTAAGCCGGCCACATCCCCGTAGTCGTAGGCATAGAGCCCTTTCGTCATCGTCGGGCATGCGGTGGGTTCGACGCCCAGGATCTCGGTCTCAGGGTGCTTCCCGGTGATCTTGTCCCCGGCAAAGGGGAAGGCGATCCCGGCGAAGTTGGATCCGCCGCCGACGCACCCGATGACGGTGTCCGGGTATTCGTCGACCATCGCCAGCTGCTCGCGGGCCTCGAGCCCGATCACCGTCTGGTGGAGGCAGACGTGGTTGAGCACGGAGCCGAGGGCATAGTTGGTGTCAGACCGTCCTGCAGCGTCCTCCACCGCCTCTGAGATGGCGATGCCCAGGGAGCCCGGGGTGTCGGGATGCTCCGCCAGCACCTTTCGCCCGGAGGCGGTGCGGGGGCTCGGCGAGGGGAAGCACTCGGCGCCGTAGACCTGCATCATGCTCTTCCGGTAGGGCTTCTGGTCATAGCTCGACCTGACCATGTAGACAGTGCACTCCATGTCGAAGAGAGCGGTGGCGAACGCAAGGGACGAGCCCCACTGCCCGGCCCCGGTCTCGGTGGCGAGACGCTCGACACCGGCCTTCATGTTGTAGTAGGCCTGCGGGATGGCGGTGTTGGGCTTGTGGCTGCCCGGCGGGGAGACACCTTCCCACTTGAAGTAGATTTTTGCCGGCGTCTTGAGGTGCTGCTCCAGCCTTCTCGCACGGTAGAGCGGGCTCGGCCTCCAGAGACTGAGGATCTCCCGCACTTCGTCCGGGATCGGGATCGAGCGCTGCGTGCTCATCTCCTGCCTGATCAACTCCATCGGAAAGATCGGAGCGAGATCCCCGGGCACCACCGGCTTTCCGGTTCCAGGGTGGAGCGGCGGGTCGAGAGGCGAGGGCAAATCGGCCTGAATATTGTACCACGCCTTCGGGATTGCATCCTCGTCGAGGAGGATCTTGGTCTGCATACCATAGCATGGGCGTTGTCTAAATATATACATTGTTGCATCATGTAGCACATTGAAGATCGCCGGATATCGTGCGAGCCGAAGAGAAACACATAAATGACCTGACGGTTCAGGCTCGTTAGGGTGTTATAGAGATGCCCTTCCATGAGATCGAACTCGTGAAGCGGGCTGAAGAGGAGGCCTTCGCCCGCATCGCCAGGGCGCGGGAAGAGGCCGGCGTCAGGCTGGAGCGGGGGCGCGAACGGGCGGCAGCGTCAGCGGCAGCAGAGCGCCGCCACGCCGAGGCTGAGGCCGCCGCCCTCGTCGCCGCCGCCAGGGCCGGGGCCGCGGAGGAGGCAGAGCGGATCAGGGCTGGGGCGGAGAAGGAGGCGACGAGGATCCAGAGGGCGGCGGCCGGACGCCTCGACGACGCCGTCGCCTTCCTGGTGCGGGAGGTGACCGGCGGTGTTGAGACCGGCACGGATGCGTAGGCTGACCGTCGGGGTGCACACCGGGGCGTACGAGCCATGCATCGCCGCCCTCCAGGAGGCCGGGGCCGTCGAACTGGAGGCGGCCGGCGATGTGGATGGACTGCAGGGGCTCATCAGCCCCCGCCCGCGGTCTGAGCGGATACCGGCGATCGCCACCGAGCGGGCGCGCCTTGAGCGGTGCATCGAGGCGCTTGAATCCATCCTCCCGGAAACAAACCCGATCAGAGAGATCTTCTTCCCGACGACGCCGTCGCGGGTGCCGGTCGCAGTGCGCGGTGCGGACGCCGTCCTTGCAGACGCCGGAGGGCTGCACGGGGTGATCGAGAGGGTGCTCGCCCTGAAGACAGAAGACGGGGCGATCGCCGGGAGACTCGAACGCATCGATGAAGAGGAGGAGATGCTCGGATACCTCCTCCCCTTCGGGATCGACCTCGCATGGCTCGGATCCTCCCGCTTCCTCGAGGTCAGGGCCGGGACGATCCCGGCCGGCGAGTGCCGGGAGATCGAGGCGTACCTTGCCGGGCATATGCCGGATCTTGCCGCGTGGTTCTGCCTCTGCGGGATCGGCGAAAACCCCACCGTCGCCCTCACGACCGCCCATCCGACGGCGGCGGCGCAGGTCGACGCCGTCCTCAGGAAACTCGCCTTCAGGGAGTTTGCCCCGGGGATACAGGAGGGGGCGCCCGAAGAGGGGCTGGCCAGGCTTGCAGGGGAACGCACGGCGCTTCTCCGGAAGCGTGAGGAGATCGTCGCCGACCTCACGGCGATCGCCGCCGGGCACCTCACGGCCATGCGGGCCCTTGCCGAAGAACTCGCGTTTCTCAGGGAGCGGGAGGAGGCCGCCAGGCTCATGGGCGGCACCGCCGGTATGACCGTGCTCCACGGGTGGGTCAGGGAGGACGAGGCCGACGGCGTCGCATCGGTCTGCGAGCGGGCGACGGACGGGCTTGCCTTCTGCATCTTCGACCCGCCCGGCGAGGATGCGCCGGTCGCCTTCGACCATCCCGGCTGGCTCGCACCCTTCGGCTTTCTCACCGCCACCTTCGGGACGCCGGCATACGGCAGCGTCGATCCCACCCTCTTCCTCGCCCCGGTGCTCGTGCTCACCTTCGGGATCATGCTCGGCGACGCCGGCTACGGCATCCTCCTCGCCCTTCTCGCCGCTCTCGTCCTGAGAGGGGCCGGACGGACGCCGGGGACGGTGCGGGATCTCGCCCTTGTACTCTTCGCCTGCGGGATCTCCGGGACGATCTTCGGCGTCCTGATGGGCGGGTTCTTCGGCGATCTCCTCCCCCGCCTCTTCGGGATACAGGCGCCCTTCGCCGTCATCGAGCCGCTGAAAGACCCGATCGCCATCCTCCTCCTCGCCCTTGCGATCGGGATCGCCCACCTCAACCTCGGGCTGGCAATCGCCGCCCGCGAACACCTGCGCACCGGAAACCTGCGGGAGATGGTCCTCTCCGAGGGAGTCTGGTTCGTCATCCAGCCCTGCGCCGCCGTGATCCTCCTGACCTTCTTCGGGTGGGGCACCTTCCCCGGGCCCGCCGTCGCCCTTGCATGGGCCGGGGCCGGGCTCGGCATCGCCGGGGTGATGATCGGCGAGGGGCCGCTCGGGTTCTTCTCGCTCACCGGTTTTCTCGGGGACTGGCTCAGTTATGCCCGTATCCTGGCCCTCGCCCTCGCCACCGGCGGGATCGCCATGATGATCAATATCCTCGCCGGGATGATCGCCGCCGTCCACCCGGCCCTCGTCGTCCTCGCCGTCGTCTTCGCCGTGGCCGGGCATGCGGGCAACCTGGTGCTCCAGGCCCTCGGCGGGTTTATCCACGCCCTCAGGCTCCAGTACGTCGAGTTCTTCGGGAGGTTCTTCAGGAGCGGCGGCCGGCCTTTCAGGCCGTTTGCGGCCAGGCGGACTTTCACCGAGGTCACGGGAGGGGATGAGTGATGGCGGTCGATGCCGGGCTCGTCCTTGCCGTCATCGGGGCCGGGCTCGCCGTGGGGCTTGCCGCCATCGGCTCAGGGATCGGTGTCGGGATCGCCGGGGCGACCGGCGCAGGCGTGATCGCCGTCAGGCCGGAGAAGTTTGGAAAAGCGATCGTCTTCCAGGCGGTGCCGCAGACCCAGGGGATGTACGGCCTCCTCGTCGCCGTGCTCATCCTCCTCTCCACCGGGGTGATCGGCGGCGGCACCGAGGGCGTCCCCCTCCCCCTCGGGCTGGCGGCCCTGGGCGCCGGTCTGGCCGCGGGGATCTCAGGGCTCTCGGCGATCGGGCAGGGGATCGCCGCATCGGCCGGCATCGCCGCCACCGCCGAGCGCGACGAGGCGATGGGGAAGAGCCTGATCTTTGCGGTGATCCCGGAGACACAGGCGATCTACGGCCTTCTCGTCGCCATCCTGATCATGGCGTTCACCGGGCTCCTGACCGGATCGCCGGTGGCCACCGAGGCGACCGGGCTCGCGGCGATCGGCTGCGGGCTTGCCGTGGGGATCGCAGGGCTTTCGGCGATAGGGCAGGGGATCGCCGCAGCCGCGGGAACGGCAGCGGCGGCCGAGCACGAGGGGAGTTTTGGAAAAGGGCTCGTTTTTGCAGTGATCCCGGAGACGCAGGCGATATACGGGCTCCTGGTCGCCATCCTGATCATGGCGTTCACCGGCATGATCGCCGGCGATCCGGTCGGCGACATTGCGATCGGTTTCGCGGCGATCGGGTGCGGTTTTGCCGTGGGGCTCGCCGGCATATCGGCGATCGGGCAGGGGATCGCCGCCGCTGCGGGATCGGCGGCCAGCGCCGAGCACGAGGGGTCCTTCGGGAAAGGACTCGTATTCTCGGTTGTCCCTGAGACGCAGGCGATATACGGCCTCCTCGTCGCCATCCTGATCATGGCGTTCACCGGCATGATCACGCGGGACCTCACCGCCACCCTTGCTGCGGGCTTCGCCTCGATCGCCTGCGGCTTCGCCGTCGGTTTTGCAGGGATATCGGCGATCGGGCAGGGGATCGCCGCATCGGCCGGGATCGCAGCCACCGCCGAAAAAGAGGAGATGTTCGGAAAAGGGCTTGTCTTCACCGTCATCCCTGAGACGCAGGCGATCTATGGCCTCCTCGTCGCCATCCTGATCATGGCGTTCACCGGCATGATCACGCGGGACGTCACCGCCACGGCAGCCGCCGGGCTTGCCGCCATCGGCTCAGGTTTCGCCGTCGGTCTCGCCGGGCTCTCGGCGATCGGGCAGGGCATGACCGCAGCCTCCGGGATCGGGGCGACTGCGCAGCGTGAAGGGGCGATGGGGCCGAGCCTGATCTTTGCCGTGATGGCCGAGACCTTCGCCATCTTCGGGCTGCTGGTGGCGATCCTGATCATGTTCGGGATCGGGCTCTTCGGGGGCTGAACAGGAATGGGCGTGGACGAGATCATCGAACGTATCGGCGCCGACGCCGCCGCGGAGGCGGAGGGGATCCGCAGGGAGGCCGAAGCCGGGGAAGAGCAGATCCTCAGGGACGGGCGGGCGGCATCCGAGAGAGAGACCGCAGAGATCATGGCCGAGGGAAGGCGTGAGGCGGCCAGGCAGCGGCGAAAGGAGATCGCACAGGCGCGCCTCTCGGCCCGCGCCCGCCTCAGGGCGTGCAGGGAGGCGGGCATCGACCGCGCCTTCGAGGAGGCCGAACGGCAGATCGCCGCCCTCAAAGACTCAGACGACTACCCGGCCGTCCTCAGGAGGCTCATCCTCGAAGGGCGCGAGGTCGTGGGCGGCGGCCCCATCACCGTCCTCTGCCGTGAAGAGGAGAGGGGGGCAGTCGTCGTCGCCTGCAGCCGGATCGAAGGGGTCACCATCGCACCGCTCAAGGACGACGGCCCGGACGGCGGCGTTGTTGTGCTTGCCGGACGGTCCAGGTGCGACCAGCGTTTTTCTTCCAGGATCGCACGGATGCGGGAGGGCCTGACCGGAAGGACCGCTGCAATCCTCTTCAGGGAGGATCGTCATGACCGCCCTTGAGGAGATCGCCGTCGCCGTCCTCTCCGGGGCCAACGGCAAAGCCATGCTCGTCGCCGGGCTCTCCATCGCCGTCATGGTGGCGGTGATCCTGGCGGCGTCGGCCGGCTATTTCAGGATGATCCTGAACATCGCTCTCTTTGCCCAGCCCGACGCACGGGTCCGGGCGATCGGCAACCCCATGATCGGCAGGGAAGGAGTGAGGGAGGCGCTGGAGGCCGGAAATCTCCACGACCTCTTCGAACGGTTTGCCGCCCTCGGGCACCGGATGCCGGCCGGTACGGGTCTCGACGGCCAGGAGGCGGACCGGCTCGTCAGGGTGCACCACTACGAGGCCGTCATGCGCCTGATCGAGAGCGTGCCTGACGGGGTCAGACATTTCTTCGTGGCATACGCGGCGATGATCGGCACCGGGGAGGCGGCGGCGATCGTGGCGGCGAAGGGGCGCGGCCTCTCCCCCGCCGCCATCGAAGAGCGCGCCGTTCCTATCGGGGCCCTCACGCCCGAGCGCGTGAGAAAGGCGGCGCATGCCGGGAGCGAGGAGGAGGCGATCAGGAGGATGGCGAAGGCGCCGTTCGGCCCCACCCTCGCCCGCGCCCATGCCGCCGCCGCAGGAGACACCGCCGTATTTTCAGCGCTTTCTCTCGCCGCCGCCCTCACCAAGATGGGCGTGGCCGCACGCGGGGTGGACATCTCTCTCTCGCCGCCGGTGGTGGAGACCGCCGGCAGAATGGTCGACGCCGCCAATCTCCGCGCCCTCGTGCGGGCCAGGGCATCCGGCACCGGGCGGGAGGCGGCGGCACGCCACCTGATCAGGGAGGGCGGCTTCGAGGTCACCGGGGAGCGGCTGCTCCATGCCGAACGGGCGGGAAACCTCGCCGACCTGGTCGCCGCCGTCGAGGGGACGCGCTACCACCGGTATCTCGCCGCCCTTCCCGGGGCGGTGCAGGATGGCGACGCCGCCGCACTGGAAACGGCCCTCGACCGGTGCATCCTGGACGCTGCCCGGGGGATCGCCAGCCAGTACCACCTGGAGAGCGGCCCCCTGCTCCGCCATCTCGTCGCACTCGGCTACGAGGCGCGGAATATGAGAGCGATCGCCGTCGGCGTGGCGGCCGGGGCGCCGACCGAGGAGATCGAACGGGTGCTCATCGTGGAGGAGACAGAAGCATGAGGATTACAGCAATCGGAGACCGCCCCATGGCACTGGCATGCAGGGCCGGCGGTATCGCCCGGGCGGTCGCCTGCGCCGATGCAGAGGAGGCCGAACACGCACTGACAGGAGCACTCGCAGAGAAAGATATCGGCGTGATCCTTGTGCTCGACCGATACCTCGCCGCCATCCCCGGGCCGCAGATCCCCGGGGTCTACCCGGTGGTGATCGGGGTCCCCGGGCCTTCGGGCCCGGTGCACGGGGAGGACACTGTCGCCAGAGCGGTGAGGAGAGTAGCAGGCAGGGGTCTACCCGGGGTGAGCGGGTGAGCGGGCGGATCGTCAGGATCACGGGCCCCGTGATCGAGGCCGACGGGATGCGGGGCGGACGGATGTACGAGGTGGTCAGGGCAGGAAACGCCGCCCTGATCGGGGAGATCATCGGGCTTTCCGAGGACGTCGCAACGATCCAGGTCTACGAGGACACCACCGGGATCGCACCCGGCGAACCGGTCGAGCGGACCGGCGCCTCTCTCTCGGTCGAACTCGGCCCCGGCCTGCTCGGCAGGGTCTATGACGGCATCCAGCGCCCCCTTCAGGTGCTAAGGGACGAGATGGGTGATTTCATCATCAGGGGGGCCTCCCTGCCCGCACTGGACAGAACGCGGCGGCACGAGTTCACACCGCAGGTACAGGCCGGAGGGACGGCAACGCCGGGCACCCGGATCGGCACGGTCCCCGAGGGGCGGTTCACCCATGCCGTCCTGGTGCCCCCGGGGGTCGAGGGGACGTTTCTCAGGATCGCACCGCCCGGCGCCTACACCATCGACGAGGGGATCGCATGCGTCAGGACCGCAGGAGGCGAGGAGGTGACCCTTTCCATGCTCCAGCACTGGCCGGTGCGGGTGGCGCGGCCGATCCGGGAGAAGCTCCCCCCCACAGAGCCCCTGATCACCGGGCAGCGGGTGATCGACTCGTTCTTCCCGATGGCCAAAGGAGGGGCGGCCGCGGTGCCCGGGCCCTTCGGAGCCGGGAAGACCGTTGTCCAGCACCAGCTCGCCAAATGGTCTGATGCCGACATCATCGTCTATGTGGGCTGCGGGGAGCGGGGGAACGAACTCGCGGACGTGCTGCGCCAGTTCCCGGCCCTCGAAGACCCCAGGACCGGCGAACCCCTGATGGGGCGGACGGTGCTCATCGGAAACACCTCGAACATGCCGGTGGCCGCCCGCGAGGCCTCGGTGTACACCGGGATCACCATCGCCGAATACTACCGGGACATGGGCTACGACGTCGCCCTGATGGCCGACTCCACCTCCCGCTGGGCCGAGGCGATGCGGGAGATCTCGGGGCGGCTCGAGGAGATGCCGGGCGAACACGGTTATCCGGCCTATCTGGCCTCCAGGCTTGCGGAGTTCTACGAGCGGGCCGGAAGGGTGCGGCCCCTCGGCCCCGCAGAGACGACCGGATCGATCTCGGTGATCGGGGCGGTCTCGCCGCCGGGCGGCGACTTTTCAGAGCCGGTCACCCAGAACACCCTCAGGATCGTCAAGGTCTTCTGGGCCCTCGACGCCGATCTCGCCCATGAACGACATTTCCCGGCGGTGAACTGGCTTCTGTCCTATTCCCTCTACCTCGACGCCGTCAGGGAGTGGTGGGAAGAGCACGGAGGGCCGGACTGGGACCGGGTGAGAGCCGACCTGATGGCGATCCTCCAGAAAGAGAGCGAACTCGAGGAGATCGTCCACCTCGTCGGCCCGGACGTCCTGCCCGAGGAGGACAAACTCACCCTCCTCGTCGCCGGGATCGTCAGGGAGTCGTTTTTGATCCAGTACGCCTTCGACCCGGTCGACACCTATTGCCCGCCGCAGAAGCAGTACCTGATGATGAGGCTGATCATGGATTACGCGGCGGCAGGACGGGCGGCGGTGGGGAGGGGCGTCTCAGCCGCAGAGGTGGGGGCGCTGCCCGTGACCGGCATGCTCTCCCGCCTGGGTTCGGTCCCGGCCGCCGATTTCCCGGCGTTCTTCGGGGAGGTGGAGCGGCGCATCGAGGAAGAGTTCGGCAGGGGGGGGAGACCATGACCTCGCCGTCACGGGAGTACACCTCCGTCACCATGGTCGCCGGGCCCCTGATGGCCGTCTCGGGCGTCGGTGACGCCGCCTACGGCGAGGTGGTGGAGATCCGCCTTCCGGATGGGGAGCGGCGCCTGGGGCAGGTGCTCGAAAGCCGCCCGGACCTCGCCGTCGTGCAGGTCTTCGGGGGGACGCGGGACCTGGACACCGAGGCGACGTCGGTCAGGTTCACCGGCGAACCCCTGCGCATGGCCGTCTCGCCCGAGATCCTCGGGCGGGTCTTCGACGGTGCCGGAAGGCCGGCGGACGGCGGCGGCGCCGTCATCCCGGAGGAGGTGCGGGAGATCTCGGGCGCCTCCATCAACCCCACGGCGCGGGCCTTCCCGCAGGACTGCATCGAGACCGGGATCTCGGCAATCGACGGGATGAACACCCTGGTGCGAGGGCAGAAACTCCCGATCTTCTCGGGCGCCGGTCTCCCCCACTCCCGCCTCGCCGCCCAGATCGCCAGACAGGCGCGGGTGCTCGGGGATGCCGAGGAGTTTGCGATCGTCTTCGGGGCGATGGGGATCACGAGCGAGGAGTCCAGGTTCTTCCTGGAGGCGTTCGAGGAGACCGGGGCCCTGGAGCACGCCGTGATCTTCGCCAACCTCGCCGACGATCCCGCCATCGAGCGGATCGTCACCCCGCGTTGCGCCCTGACGGCGGCCGAATATCTCGCCTTCTCGGAGGGGATGCACGTCCTCGTGATCCTCCAGGACATCACGGCCTACTGCGAGGCGCTGCGGGAGGTCTCGGCGGCCAGGGAAGAGGTGCCGGCCCGCCGGGGATACCCGGGCTACATGTACACCGATCTCGCCTCGATCTTCGAGCGGGCAGGGCGGATCAAGGGAAAGAAGGGCTCCATCACCCAGCTCCCGATCATCTCCATGCCGGACGACGACATCACCCACCCGGTGCCCGACCTCACCGGCTACATCACCGAGGGGCAGATCGTCCTCTCGCGCGACCTCCACCGGAAGAGTGTGTACCCGCCGATCGACGTCCTTCCAAGCCTGTCCCGCCTGATGCCCGGCGGCATCGGAAAGGAGAAGACGCGCGAGGACCATGGCGCCGTTTCGGACCAGGTGTATGCGGCGTATGCAAAGGGCAGGCGGCTCGAAAGCCTGGTGGCGGTGATCGGGGAGGAGGGGCTCACGCCAACAGACCGCCTCTACCTCGACTTCGCCACACGCTTCGAACGGGAATTCGTCGGCCAGGGGGCGGCGGCCGGGCGGACGATCACCGAAACCCTCGACCTTGCATGGGGTCTGCTCTCCCGGTTCCCGGACGACGAACTGAAACGGATCGATCCGGCCCTGATCGCCGCCCATGCGCGGAGGGAGAGGACGTGAGCCGGCGGATCATACCGGGGACCCGCCCCACCCGGATCGAACTGCTGAAGATCAGAAAGCGGATTGTCGTCGCAGAGAAGGGGCACGAACTCCTCCAGGAGAAACTCGACGCCATGGTGCTGGAGTTTTTCCGGCTGCAGGAGGAGCGGGAGCGACTGAGGAAAGCCGCAGAAACGGCGTTTGCAGATGCGTATCGCCCGCTTCTCCGGGCTGAGATGACCATGGGGGCCAGAGACCTCGAAGACGCCCTCGCCCTCACCGCCTCCATCGGTGAGATTGCGATGGGGCGGCGGACGGTGATGGGCACGGCGGTGCCGGCGATCCCTCTCCCGGAACGCCTGCGCACGGCCGAAGAGCCGGGTTATCCCCTTGCGGCGCCGGGCGCCTCCCTGGACGAGGCCTGCCGCCGCTGCGAGGAGGCGGTTGCGGCCGCCCTGGTCTGCGCCGAAGCAGAAGGGGCGATGACCCGGCTTGCAGACCAGATCGTCACGGTCAGGAGGAGGACGAACGCCCTCGCCTATATGCTCATCCCATCGCTCCGCGATACGGCCGCCTATATCGAGGACTACCTGGAGGAGATGGAGCGGGAGGACCTCTACCGGCGGAAACATACCAAATCCCTCCGCAGGGAGGAGATGAAGGTATGAGCGGGGAGGACCTCTCGCGCATCTTCCTGCTGGTCCAGGCCGCCGGGGCGATCGCCCTGATCGCGGGGGCGATCGTGTTGGTTTTCGTCTGCGTCCACTGATCCGGGGATGGCCGTGCGCCGGCCCCTCTCCTTATCTCATCTCCCGTCCCATACATACCGATGGACGGCATCATCCCGGCCCTGATCATCGGGTTTGTCATCGGCCTCTCCGGAGCCCTGGCCCCGGGCCCGACCCTGGTGGCGACGATCAGGGGCTCGCTCGATCACGGGTGGACGGCCGGCCCGCGCGTCGCCGCGGGTCATGCGGCCGTCGAGGCGGTCCTCGCCCTCGCGATCGTCGCCGGGCTTGCCGCTGCGGCCGATAGCGTGGCCGTGCCGGTCGCCGTTGTCGGCGGGTTGGCCCTGATCCTCTTCGGCGGGCTCACGGTGCGGGAGAGCCGGACCGCCGTGCTCGACGCCCCCGGAGAAGCGGCATCGGGCAGCCCCTTCCTTGCCGGGGTCGTCACGAGCGCCGCAAACCCGTACTTCTGGCTCTGGTGGCTCTCGGTGGGGAGCGGGCTGTTGCTGGAGGGGCTGGCGGCCGGAGCGGCGGTCGCCGTCGCCTTCATGATCGGCCACTGGGCCTCGGACTTCGGGTGGTTCGGGCTGGTCGCCGCCGGGACGGCGGGTGGAAAGACTGTCCTCTCGGTCAGGCAGTACCGCCTCGTCCGCGCCGCCTGCGGGGTGTTCCTGATCCTCTTCGGGGCCTCGTACCTCTGGCGGGCCCTTCCGGCGTGATCACCGCTCCCCGGCCTTCATCGCGGCCGGGTCGTCGTATATCCTTCCCTTCCCCCGGATCTCACCTTTTTTCGCCCGCGGGCTCAGGCGATCGAGGGCGATCGCCGCCGGGTCGACGCCCGAGATCAGGGCAAGTTCAGCACGCACCTCATCCCGCGACGGGATGGCGCCGGAGAAGCGGGCGACGAACTCCAGATCGATCCTCCTGCATGCCTCGTTGCGCTCGTAGCGCGGGAACTCGATGTCCATGCTCTCCTCTCGGCGGGAGGGGGGAAGAGCGTTGGGGCGAGAGACAGAGGAGAAAAAAAGAGATCGGATTATCCGGCAACGGCCGGGAGGATCGAGACCTGGTCCTCCCCCCGCACCGGGGTCCCTGCGGCCGAGGGGTACTGCACGCCCCCGGATACCAGGCCGGGGCCGTTCAGGAGCAGATCAATATATCATTGACAAGCCCATAAAATAAAAGATATACGATATACTCTCACGGCGCAAGGAGGCGGGCGGCCCGTGCCACCCCTTTGAGCCCGCACTGGAGGAAGACGATCCCGAGCACGGCCTCGACCAGGGTGCCCTTCACGTGATCGCAATCGCCCTTCTCCACCGGCGGGTCGAAGTGGACCCGGTGCTCGTACAGCCCCCAGCGGTCGCAGAGCCGCGCCATATTCACATTGCTCTCATACGCCTTCCGGCGCTCTGAGAGCAGCCCGGCATCGGCGAGGCGCGGGCTCCAGATCTCGGGCAGGACCCCGATCTTCAGGGCCGCATCCCCGATCCAGGCGAGGGTCTCGGCCGCTTCAGGGAGGCGGGCCATCTCGGCGAGGGCAGTCGGGGAGAGGGCGCATCTGCCGTCCCTGAAATGGGCGTTGATCTCGGAGAAGAGGTTTTTCGTGGAGGGCTGGAAGAGGGCGAGGAGGAAGATCTCGTCGTTCTCGATGGAAAAGCCGAGGTCGCGCTCGACGGCGGGCATGACCACCAGCCGGACCGAACCGATCTGCCGCAGGATCTCCTCCACCGAGGAGAGCCAGCGTGCGGTCAGGGCCTGCTCTCTCCCCCCGGGGAGGGCGGCCGCCTTCCGGGCAAGCCCGTCCCTGAGGGCGGCGAGGTTCTCTTCGACACCGACCCGGTGCCAGCGGAGCGTCTGGTGCATACGCCTTCTTCTGGACGGAAAGGGCATATCTCTTCCCATTCGCCCTCCAGGGAAGTGCCGGGCAAAATTATTTTATAGTACATGCACAATAAAAATCTGCCTCGGGGGGGATCGTGACCGGACAGATGCTGCCAGGGTGCGATCAGCCCGACGGTCGAAACGGCTGAAGACCGAACGGGCGAAAACGAGAGCGCATCAGGGGGCCGAACAGACACCCGCTGAAGATAGGGCCGCAAAGACCAGAGCCACAGATCTTCTCCGGCAAAAGAGATGTGGCGGCAGAGAAGGTCTTTGAACGGCGCCGGCCTATCTTCACAGGGTTCGATGCCATGAGGGCCCGGTTCCGGGGCCGAAACGGCTGAAGGCCAGGGACAGAGAGGGCGTATCACGGGGCCGAACAGAATACCGGGGACCGCCCCGGGGCACGTTTTTGAAACCAATTTCACTCGAGGATCATCACGAGCAGCATCTTGAAGGGCACCCGGGCAAACAGGGCGTGCGGAATTGTTGCCGGCATGATAATCATCTCGCCAGCGGCGAGGGTGTACGGGCGGCCCCCGACGGTGATCTCCGCCTCGCCCTCCAGGACCTGGACCACCGCATCGTAGGGCGCCGTATGTTCAGAAAGGCCCTCCCCGGCATCGAACGCAAAGGCCGTGATCGTCCCTGCCTTCTTCGTGACGAGGGCGCGGGAGACGACCGCCCCGTCCTGATAGGCCACGAGCGCCCGCGGATCGATCACCGATTCGGCGAGCGCATTTTTCTTCCCTTCCATACTCAGCCTCTTCACGGCGTGCGGATAATGCTTCCTCCCCTGAAAAAAAAGGAGACCTGTGGTCTCCTCCCTCTTCAGATCCCGAGCCCGGTCCTCTTCTCCTCGATATGGGCAAGGATGCCCTCCGCGGCGGCCGCAGGATCGGTCTCTAAGGCCAGGACGCCGCCGGTGATCCCCTTTAACTCCTGCGTGAGCAGGCGGACCAGGGACGGGGCGCCGGTCACCGTCGGCACCGGGTTCACGTAGGTGTACAGCCCGTATGCCAGGGCGAAGATGGCATCGATCGTCGCCTTCTGCTCCATGTACTCGGGCGCCACGGCGGCGACCGGGAGGTCGGGGACGGCCACGCCGCCCAGAGCCTCGCCGACGGCGGCGATGAGGTCGGCAAGCCTGCCGGTGTCGGTGCAGGTGCCGAATGAGAGGACCGGCGGGACGCCGATGGCGGCGCAGACCTTCTTCAGCCCGGGCCCGGCCTTTGCGGCGGCGTCGAGGTTGCACAGCCCGGCCACCTGCATCGCCGCATTCCCGCAGCCGAGCGAGAGCACCAGGATGTCCCGTTTGATCAGCTCCTCTGCAACGGCGACCGAGTGGACGTCCTGCCCCGAGTCCCGCAGGGTCGTGCACGAGACAAGCCCGGCCACGCCCCTGATCGATCCCTCCTTTATCGCATCAAGCAGGGGGCCCAGGCTCCCCCCGAGCGCCGCCGTGATGCTCTCAGGGGAGAACCCGACCACCGCCTTCCCCACCGGCAGCCCGGCGATCGGGGTGACCCGCTCCCGGCGCTCCCTGAAGTTTGCAATCCCCATCTCCAGGAGGGCGGCCGCCTGCTCCCTCGCAGATCGCGGGTCGTAGTCCATCCGGTCGCTAACGCCCTCGAAGGCGACGAGGTCTGAGACCGGGACGATCGTGAACCCGAACCTCTCTGCATACACCGGGTCGAGCGGGAGCGAGCAGTTCATATCGGCCACGAAGACGTCGACGGCACCGGTGGCGAGCACGGCCTCCTGCATGATCCAGTTGCCGGTGTAACCCCAGAAGACCTCGTCCATCTTCAGGCGCTGGACCATCTCCTGCCCGGTCTCGATGTTCGCGATCACCCTGATCCCCTTCGCTCCGGCTTCATGGGCCCGCTCCTGCCATTCGGGGTTCCGGGCCAGGTCCACCAGGGCGAACCCGAGGAAGGGCTCGTGACCGTTGGGGAGGATGTTCACGTAATCAGGATCCAGGACGCCGAGATCGACACGCATCCAGTGGGGCCTGGGCGTCCCGAAGAGGACGTCCTGAAGGCTCTCGAGCACCAGCTGGCTCTGGTAGGCCATCGCGATCGAAAGACGCATCGCCTTTTTCGCCAGGCTCACAAAATATCCGTCCACGTTGGTGAGAGAAGACCCGGTGGCGAGCATCATCTCGCCATAGATCCCGCCGGGGAAGATCCCGAGATTGCGCCAGACCTTCTTCCGCTCTGCCGGGGCGAGGAGATCGACGATCAGGCTCTCTTCATGGGACTTCCTGGCGAAGTCCTCCTCCAGGAATGCGCAGAGGTCCAGGGCCAGTTCGTCGGCGGGAACGGCGGTGTTGAGACCGAGACGGGCGGCAAAATGCTTCAGTTTCGCCAGATCGGCTATCCTGAAGGGCGAGGACCCGAGAGCCGTCTCCCGCAGGGTGCGGATCGTCTGCTCGCAGTGATAGTGGTAGGTGGCGGCCCCCATCACGTTGCGCAACAGCATCATCCGCATCGCCATTCCGTCGGCCGAGATCCCGCAGACGCCGCGTTTGTCCTTCTCCGCATCGGCCCGGCAGGGGCCGTTCGAGCAGAAGTCGCACCGCACCCCGCCCATGCAGAAGCGGCAGCGCTGGTCGGGATCGGTGCCGAGGCCCTGCGCCTCGTACCGGTCCCAGACATTGGAGAGCCCCATCTCGTGGAGCTGTCTGTACACCCTCTTTACCGATTCATGGTGTGATATCCGTATATCTTCCATGCCATTCACCCCGGAGCGGGTAGTGTTTCAGATCTTCTGTAATTCGTCTGAGCCCTGTCTCCTTGTTTGATCATTCCCCCTCCATCGTCAAATATCTTCTGCCGGTCACCCACTCCTCATTGATGTCCATCAGGATGGATCCTGCCAGCCTGAGGAGTGACTCTTCATTGGGAAAGGCCCCTACAACTTTGGTTCTCCGTTTCAGTTCCTTGTTGACTCTTTCCATCATGTTCGTCGTTCGGATCCGCTTTGCGTGCTCTTTCGGGAACGCCGTGTAACTCATAAGTCCCGGGATGAATCTCTCGATCGTATTGGCCGCTTTCCGATATCCTCGTTCGTTCAGATCATCGGTAGTGTTTCAGATCTTCTGTAATTCGTCTGAGCCCTGTCTCCTTGTTTGATCATTCCCCCTCCATCGTCAAATATCTTCTGCCGGTCACCCACTCCTCATTGATGTCCATCAGGATGGATCCTGCCAGCCTGAGGAGTGACTCTTCATTGGGAAAGGCCCCTACAACTTTGGTTCTCCGTTTCAGTTCCTTGTTGACTCTTTCCATCATGTTCGTCGTTCGGATCCGCTTTGCGTGCTCTTTCGGGAACGCCGTGTAACTCATAAGTCCCGGGATGAATCTCTCGATCGTATTGGCCGCTTTCCGATATCCTCGTTCGTTCAGATCATCTGCAAGCTGCTGAAGTCTTTCCTCGTCCCCATATGCCTCCTTCAAGGACTCAGCAACTTCTTTCTGATGTTTCCGTGGAATATTCTTTAAAACCGCCCGGGTGCAATGGACCGAGCACATCTGCCACGATGCGCCGAGGAAGGCGGCTTCCGCCGCCTTCTGGATCCCGGCATGACCATCTGAGACAACCATCTTGACACCCACCAATCCTCGTTCTTTGAGGTCTTCGAACAATCCCGACCAGAACATCTCATTTTCACAATCAGTGATTCTGGCTCCCATGATTTAGCGGTAGCCATCCATTCGAACACCGGCGATCACCAGAAGAGCTTTGGTGATGTAGCGTGGTCCCTCTCTGACTTTGTAGTACGAAGCATCCACAAAGAGATAGGGAATCTCCTGTTCAATAGGCCTCTGAAGGAATGCATGGACCTGTTCATCGAGGTCCTTTGCTATCCTGGATACTGAAGCAGGAGAGAGTTGTTCGATGCCAAAATGAGCAACAATCTCCTGGATCCGGCGGGTTGAGACTCCCTGAAGGTAGGATTCAAAGATAGCATTCTCAAGAGCCTTCTCAACCCGGGAATAGCGTCCAAATACCTGTGTTTCGAAGGGGAACTCTCGGAATTGTGGTTTCTGGAGGATCGTTTCTCCATATCGGGTTTTTAGAGAGCGCTTCTTGTAGCCGTTTCGGTGAGCCTTCCGCGCATCGGTTCGTTCATACTGCTCGGCTCCCGCCTGGTGGAGGGCTTCGAGCAGCATCACCTGGTTGAGGAACCAGGTGATGAGGGTCTTCATGCCATTCTCATTATCGGAAAGATAATCTTCGATTAACGCTAAGGGATCCATGGCCCTGTTTCTCCTTTGTCCAAATCTAGGTTGGATTCAGGGCCAAATTATTTTTACAGAAAATTCGTTACACTATCGGAGCGGGATACCGGCGACGGCCAGACCCCTCCGGCATCAGCCTCACGGCAGGAGAACATAAATCTGTCGTACCCGCAATAGTGACATATGGACCAGATCGTCCGGGACCTTGTCGCCCTCGGCATGAAGGAGTACGAAGCAAAGGTGTATGCGGCCCTCGTCGGGATCGGGGAGGGGAACGCCCGCGAGATCCATATCGCAAGCGGCGTCCCCCGCCCCCGCGTCTAAGACATCCTGGAGGGGCTTGCCGGGAGGGGGTTTGTCGAGGTGCGGCAGGGCTCCCCCCTCCGCTACCGCCCGGAAGAGCCCGGCGTCGTGACGGCAAAACTCAGGGGGGCGCTCGAAGGAGCGGCCGACCGGGCGCTCTCCGGCCTCGATGAGTTGCGCCTCGAGGCGAGGCCGACGCCCGCCCCGATCTGGTACCTCGACGGGGAGTGGAGTATCCGCCGCCATCTCGAATCCCTCGTCCACGGCGATTATGCCGCCCTCACGGTCGTCTGCATGCTCAGGTCAGGGCCCGGCGAGTACGCCGCCCTCCTGTCTGAGGCGGTCGGGCGACATACCGTCGAGGTGGTCTTCCCCGAAGGAGCGGCGCAGGCGTGCCCCGAAGGCGTCAGGGTCACGGTTGCCGGAGAGTTCTGCCCCTTTTTCCAGGAGAAGATCTACGGGAAGGTCTTCTCCCGCCCGATCGATCACGAGGGCTCGGTCTTCTCCCTCGAGTACATCTTCATGGCCGACGACGAGGAATCCCTGATCGTCTATACCGAGAACGGGAGGCGTAAAGGCGTGATCATCACCCTCCCGTTCATCACCTGCGTCCAGCACCAGCTCGCACGGAAGATGATCGCCGGAGGCCGTGATGCCGCCGCAGCCCCGGGCCAGAAGATATACACGGGAAAAGAGAGAGTTCACACGTAGGTGAGAGAGATGGATGCCAGAACTGTCGGCGAACTGCCGAAGGAGAAAAACCCGCACGGCGTGGACGTCAGGAAACTCTACGACACCGAGAACGCCGTGATCGTCCACATCACCCTGCAGCCCGGCGAAGGGCTCAAACGGCACATCACCCCGGTGGACGTCGCCTTTTATGTCCTCGAAGGGCGGGGAGTCGTCGAGATCGGGGAGGAGCGGCAGGAGTGCGGCCCCGATACCCTCATCGAGAGCCCGGCCCGCATCCCGCACCGCTGGACAAACGAGAGCGACGCACCTTTCAGGGTGTCGTGATCAAGGTGCCGCGGCCGACCGACTCGACGCGGCTGCTGTGACCGCCTGTTTCCTCCACCGGAACGGCACCACGTATTTATAGGGGCGCGGTCAATCAGGCAGCGTGGTGAGATAGATGACAGGCGATGAGATGATCAGAGCAACAGCGGAGGAGCTCCGCAACTTCATCAGCGCAAAGGCGATCATCGGCGACCCCCTCGACCTCGGGGACAAGGTGGTCTTCTCGATCGCAACCTTCGGCTTCGCCTTCGGGGCCGGGGCCGGGCGCGGAAAGGCAGAGGAAGGAGAAGGCGGCGGTGAGGGCGGCGGTGAGGGCGGCGGCGCCGGCGGCGGGGTCAAGCCGATCGCTCTCCTGGTCGTTCACAAGGACGTCAAAGGGCCCGAAGGCGTGCAGATCTACTCCCTGACCAAGAAAGGGCAGCTCTCCGAGATCATCGAGACGGTCGGCGAGACGCTGCCGTCCGTGGTGGAGCGGGTCGGCGGCAAGGTGCTCGAGATGAGGAAGGCCTGCGCCGGAGAGGGGGAGAAGGCGCCGGAAGAGCCTGAGAAATAACCGGAGATCATGGGCGGCGGCGACCTCCCGGTACTCCTTTTTTTCCTCGCACTCCTAGCCCTGCCCCTGTACGCCCTGCTCCTCGTCCCGTTCGAGATCCGTTTTTCCGGTGGCTATGAAGCCGGGGAGGTGCGGGGGTTCTGCGCCTTCTGCTGGGCGGTCGTCTCGTTGAGATTATTATGGACGGAGGGCGCCCCATCTGCGGAGGTCGCCCTCGGCAGGAGCGTGCTCTTCTCAACGCCCCTCGGAGGGGGGGAGGAAGAGGCGGAGAAGAAGACCGGGGAAGAGGAGGAGACTGCCGCAGGGCCCGGGGCCAGGAAGGTGCTCGCCGCCGCCAGGGCGGTGCTCCCGGGTGTTCTCAACCTGCTGGGATATACCCTTGCACGCACCCGGATCGCCTGCGGGCGGATCCGGTTCAGGGCCGGGCTGGACGAACCCGCCGACACCGGGATGCTCTACGGGATCGTCCAGGCGGTGAACGGGGCCCTCATGCCGACCCCGTTCTCGATCGTGATGGAACCCCTCTTCGACGGCGGGGAGGCCGCCGGGCGGGCCGAAGGGCGGGTGCTGATCGAGCGCCCCCTCACAATCCTGATCGCGGCGGCGCTCTTTGCGGTCTCGGCACCGGTGCGGACCGCCGTCTGGCCATTGATCCGGGGTGAAGCATGAGGGAGGAGACGGTCGTCGAAGCAGGCGAGGCACGGGTCGCGGCCGGGCGGGCGATCGTACCGATCGTGAGGACGCAAACGATCGTCGCCGGACCGGGACTGTTTCTCACGGCTGAGCTGATCGGGCTCGTGATCGCCGGAGAGGGATGGGTGCGCCTGTTCTCCTGCGGGGTGGCGGAGGTCCCGGACGACATCGTTGCCAGGGCGGTCGGGCGGGCACGGGAGGCCCTTTCGGTCACTTCGCCGGGCCAGCACGGGAGGAAATGACTTTTCCCGGATAATCATTAAAAAATCTACCTTAAAGCACACATAGTAACAATATTAAAAGTTTTTATAGCATCATTGCTGATCTTGCTTTATGGAACATCAAGCATCATGCCACTATATGAACCTCGACCGCACCTTCACGGTCGAAGACCTCGCCGCATTCCACAGCCACCTCGGCCCGTACATCGTGCTCGGCTACCGTATCGGGAGGTTTGCACGCGAGCAGATCTGCAAAGACCCCTTTTCTCTCAAGGCACGGGTCTTCTGCACCACCATCCCGCCGCAGTCATGCCTGGCCGACGGCGTGCAGCTCGGGAGCGGGTGCACCCTTGGCAAGCGGAACATCGAACTGATCAGGAGCGACGACGTTTACTGCGAGTTCGAGAGCGACGGCAAAACCGTCAGGGTCGTCCCGGCTCCCTTCTTCCTGCCCCCCCGCGTGGAAAACGACGATTATGAACGGCAGATCGAGGAGTACGCCGAAAAAATGTACTACCTCCCGGACAGCGATCTCTTCTCTGTCGAGCGCCTGGCATGACCGCCGGCACCATCGAACTCTCCGGGGTTTCCACCGCTTACGAGGGCTCTGACCTGCCGGTGATCAGGGGGATCTCGTTTTCCATCGCGGCCGGGGAGTTTGTCGTCGTGGGCGGGCCCAACGGTGCCGGCAAGACGACGCTGCTCGAGACGATCAATGGCATGCTCCCGATCACCAATGGACAGGCGACAGTCTGCGGCCTCGATGTGGCGGCCCATGGTACCGAGGTGAGAAAGCGGGTGGGCTACGTGATCCAGAACTTCGCCTTCGATCCCCTTGCCCCTTTCACCGTCGGGAACGTGGTGATCATGGGGCGCTACGGCCTCCTGGGGTATGGCCGGCAGCCCCGGGAGGAGGACCATCGCGCCGCCGAAGAGGCGATGCACCTCCTGGGCATCGAAGACCTCGTCGACCGACCGATCGGCAAGTTATCCGGGGGACAGCAGCAGAAGGTGCTCATCGCCCAGAACCTCGCAAAAAAACCCGAGATCCTCCTCCTGGACGAACCCTTTTCGAACCTCGATCTTTTCGCCCGCTCCTTTGTCGGCGAGATCCTCACCAGCATCGCGGAGGCCGGGTGCACGGTGGTCATCGTCTCCCACGCCTTCGACGCCCTTCCCGGGCATGATATCAGAATCCTGGCGATGAACGAGGGAAGGATCAGCATGGACGCCCACTGCCGCGGGGACGAGGTGGAGGAGCGGATCAGGCGCCTGCCGGGGGCCGTCCATGCTTGAATTCCTCATCCAGAACAATATCATCTGCCATGCGGTGGAGGCGATGCTCTTCGCCTCGATCGCCTGCAGCATTCTCGGCGTGATCATCACGCAGATGGGCATCTCGTCCATCGGGTTCACCATGACCCATGCCGCATTCGCGGGGGCGTCGGTCGGGATCTTCTTCGGCGTCGGCGGGACGATGGCGGCGATCCTGGCAAGTCTGCTCATCGCCACCATAATCGGTCCGCTCTCCGAGAAGGCGCGGATGTCCACCGACACGATCCTGGGCATTCTCTTCGGGATGATGATGGCGATCGCCATTTTCTTCGTCTCGTACATGCAGTACCTGGGCACTGCGGTCAACGCGAGCGCCCTGCTCTTCGGCAACGTCATCTCCCTCTACCGGGAGGAGATCTACGCCCTTGCCGTCATCTCCGTTCTCGCCATCGTGTTTGTGGCGGTTTTTTCAAAGGAGATCACGGCGATCATCTTTAACCGGAAGATCGCCGAGGCCGCCGGGATCAGGGTCAGGCCCATCTATTACGCCCTCCTCTTCATGATCGCCATCTCGGTCTCGCTCTCCCTCAACATCATCGGCGGGCTCCTTCTCTATGTCTGGCTTGTCACCCCGGCAGCGATCGCCTACCAGTTCTGCACCACGGTGCGCGGCCTCTTCCTCTCAGCCCCGCTCATCGCCGGGAGTGTCAGCGTGGCCGGGGCGTGGATCGGGCTCCAGTATTCCCTTCCGGTCGGCCCCCTCACGGCGGTCGCCTTCAGCGCCCTCTTCCTGGTGGCGGTGCTGATATCGCCGAAGCGGCGGGTGCCGAAGGGGGCCTGAGCCAGAGATCATAGATGCAAAATTCTATCACATCAATTAGTAAAATTTATTAATTTTTTAACACTAAGGTAGGCTCATGCTCAAATTAAGTACCATATGCGGGATCGCACTCTCGCTTTTCATCCTCTGTTTCTGCAGCGTCACACCCGTAGCGGCCCTCGACGTGGTCGCCACGACGAGCGTGCTCTGGGACCCGGCGCAGGCGATCGGCGGCGAGCACGTCGAGGTGATCTATGTCGCAGACCCAAGCATCTGCCCGCATATGCAGGGCGATGTCATCGACGCACGCATCCAGATGAACAGGGACTTCATCGCATCTGCAGACCTTTTCCTGGCCTACGACTCTTCGATGGACAAGGCGATCGTCATGCCGGCCATACAGGACTTCATGCAGGCGAACGGCTATGGCACCGTCACCTGGACCGTGCCTGCGGCCGCAGACTGGAACACCCCGGAGAAGGCGAAGGTGCTTGCCGAAGATATCAGGGATATTCTGGTCGCAGCCGATCCGACCAATACGACTTCGTATGAGGCGAGATACAACGCCTACTGCGACACGATCGATGCCGCAGACATCACCGGGGGCGATCGGGCGCGGGTCGAAGGGCAGGACGTCGTGGTGATGGTCTGGCAGCGCGAGGCCGCCGAGGCATGGCTTGGCCTCAACGTCGTCAGCATCTTCGGCCCTGAGTTCTATATGGGCGGACAGTTCACCCCGGCAAAGATCGTCGACGACATCAATGCAAACCCCGAAAAATACCGGAACGTGAAATATGTCATCGAGAACATGCAGTCGGGCGAGCTCGCGAAGGGGATCGAGGAGGCGCTCCATGACAGGGGGATTGCCGCCGACCGCGTTATCTTCACCAACTTCCCGAAATCCCTCCCTGGCGTGGAGTCGATACCGGGCGTGCTCGAGCACAACAAGGAGATCGTCATGGCCAGCCCGAACACCGGCGGCGGAGACCGGGAAGACAGCCCTGCAAGCCTCGCCACCAGCCTTTCTGCCGGAGAAGAGACGGAGTTCTCCTTCGAAAACGGCGTTCTCAGCCGGATCGTCCTGGTCCCGGAGGAGGACATGGCATCGGTCGTGATGAATGTCCAGGTGTTCGCTTATTTGCCGGGCGGGACGACGGCGCCGGAGAACGCCACCTATCACTACCTCGACATCTCCCCCACGCCGGCCCTGAGTGGAGGATGCAATGCCACGATCGAGTTTACCGTCGGGAACTCATGGATGACGGCGCAGGGCGCCGGCCCTCTGGACATCGCCCTTCTGCACTGGCATAACGGCGCATGGGAGCGGCTGACGACTGAGTACCTCGGGACAGACGATGACGGAACTCACCATTACCGGGCCTTCTGCACCGGTTTTTCGCTGTTTGCGATCACGTACGCGGCAGGAGCGGCCGTCGCCGCCGAGATCGAAACCACACAGCAGACCGTCACGCCGACGACTGATGCCACGGAAACGGTGAATGTTGCAAAAACGACCACAGCGACATCGTACACCCCCGCCGCCACCCCGGCGAAAACCGGAGCAGAGGCAACCACCCCGCAGCCCGCCCCCCTGCCGATCGCCCTCGCCCTCGGGGCGCTCGTTCTCGCCGCGGGGCTGAAGTGGCATTAACGCTCTTCTTTTTTCCACCAGATATGGGCGAACCTGGACCGGCCCCGCATGACAGGCCCCTCTTCCCCGCATTCAAGCCAGCCCTCAAGGGCGTTTGCAAGGACCTGCCGCTGCCGCTCGTCCACCGCCGAGAACCGCGGCGCATAATACGAGAGGGCATCCTCCAGACTCGAAAAGCGCCGTTCTTCGGTGAAGGCGTGCATCGTGATCTCGGGACGGCGCCCCGTCTCCTCAAGGAGGCGGAAGACCACCCAGGCCTTCGGCACCGGACGGTACCGGGCGCCGTGGAGGGCCGGCCAGAGGGCCATATACCGCCGCTCCCATGCCGGCGTCCCCGCATGCCAGAAGATATGCACCGACCCCGCGGCGACCGCCTCCATCTTTTCGAGGGCGGCGGCGAGATCGGGCATCGCAAGCGAGAAGGAGGAGATGACCACGTCGTACGGGGGATCGAGGTCCAGGCCGGGGTCCTCCCACCGCCCCTCCACGACCCTGATATTTTCAAGCCCCGCCTCAGCCGCCCGCTCCCGCAGCACCGCCGCCATCCCGGCGGCCGGCTCGACGGCATCGACCCGCCGCACCAGCCGTGCGATCGGGAGGGTGAGGGTGCCTGGCCCGGCGCCGATATCGAGCACCGCGTGTTCCGGCCCGAGGGGGAGGGCGGCCAGGCACTGCTCCACCCGATCGCTCTCTCCGACGCCCCGGTCATAGCGGCGGGCGGTCTCTTTCTCCTTCCAGAGTGCGCCGCCGCTCACGAAGCCCGGGCTCGACCGGTGCGCCGCCAGCCGCACCCGCCACACCCTGTTCCAGTCGATCCCGGCATCCATGAGAGAACAATCGTCCCTGAAACAGAAAAAACCGACCGTGCCTGCCGGGGACGGGCGCAACGCTCATATGGTGCTTCGAACAATGGAACCCCTGGTGAAAAGTCCATGGACAGGACAGGTATTGGAATGGTCGTCGCAGGGCTGGTGCTTGCCGCCATCGGCATATACGGCATTATGCTCCTCCCGCCTGAAGTGGTCGCTTTCCTCGTCGGCCTCGTCGAACTCGCCGTCGTCATCGTCGGCCTCGGGCTGATCGTGATCGGGGCGGTCATGGCAAAAGACTGATCGTCCGGGCAGTATGGGAGGATGGGGGCCTCTCCTGCACCACCTCTATGAAAAAATCGGTTCTTCGTCCTTAGACAGAGGGGAACCCCCGGGCACACAGGAGCAAAGAGCAAAAAAAGTTATTCAGGGTTCTGTTTTGCCTTCTTCCACGAATAGACGATGACGCCCCCGACCGCCACGACCGCGAGAAGGATCAGGGCGATCGCCCATGCCGGGAACGATCCGCTCTCCCCGGGGGCCACCGTGCCGGTGGACCCGATCGAGATCGGAATGGTTGAACGGTAGGCGTTCCCGTCCTCATCCTTGTATTCGATGACGAGCGGGACCGAGTCCGCATCTTCAGCCGTGAAGGTGACATCGAAGCTCGAGAGGTCGTCGGGGTCGAGAGAAGCGACCGGATAGACCCGGTTCGGCTCGACCGGGACGGCCGGGGCGCCGACGGTGATCACGACGGCCTTCGCCACCTCAAGGCCGGCATTGGTGACGTCGCCGCTCGCCCGGTAGACGCCGCCCTCCCTCGTCACCTCGATCCCGGAGACGACGATCTCGGCCTGTTTCTTGTCCTCAGAGAAGGTGATCGGGAGGCGAGCAGAGGTGCTCCTCTGGTTGTTCCCGTTGCGGTAATCCACGTTCAAGACCAGATCGGTCTCCCTGGACGGCGTGATCTCAAAGGAGACCTCGGCCATACCATCAGGAACGAGGGCCCCGGCAAACACGCTCGTCGGTGTGCTCACGATCCCATCCCCCAGGGGCACAATGGTGACGCCGTTGATCTCGCCTGAGCGCGGGTTGCTGACCTTCACCTTTATCGTCGCTTTTTTCCCCTCGGCGAAAGAATCTGGGCGCTCCATGACCGATATCCGCGGTTCGGTGCTCTCCACCTTCACCGTGACCGGGGACCGGAGCGAACCGGCGTCCCTGAAATCGATCACAAACGGCGGGTAGAATATCCCGTCCCCTGTGGACGCCCGCACCGTAAACGTGAACGAGACCTCGTTACCCGGGCCGATGGAGCCGAAGGTCTGGTAGGGGTTGTCCAGAATGACGATGTTTCTCTCCGTGAACATCCTGGCGCTTCTGAGGGCAACGCTCTCATCGGCGGTGTTTTTCACCGTCACCGTCACCGTCGCCGCATCGCCGGGCATGAGCACGGCTGGGTCGACCGAGAACCCGGTGACCGTGACGCGTGCGGCGTTCTCCTGGGGGGTGGCGCCGGAGACGACCCCTGCAAGCAGGAGGACAAAGACCGCACAGAACAGCAGGCATCTTTTCATTTATATAACTCCCAGAGATACTATCTGATAGATAATATATATCCCCACCGGCACGCCCACCGTGATCGCCGCGTTTTTCAGCGTGAGATTTCTCGCATGCTTCATGCCGAAGATCCAGATGTTCGCGCTCCAGAGGAGGAAGACGATCGTGATCCCAACGACCGCCGTCATCATGGGAGAGTGCGTGACCGTCGCCTGGAACGCCGTCACCGCCGCCGGATCGGTGAAATCGATCTGGGGGAGGGTGACGGACGAGGTGAACTGCGCCGTCAGGACGAGAGAGATCGCCGAGGAGAGGGCCGTCGGGACATAGCCGTAGCCGGTGAACTCAAGGGTTTTTTTCAGGCTCCCGCTCCCTTTGAACACGGACGAAATCGCATAGAAGATAATGGCGACGACCACCCAGCCGATCAGGGAGAAGATCGGCGTGGCGACCGCTCCTGCGACGGCGATGATCCCCATGATGCCCTGCGCCTCCGCGGGGAAGGCCGGGGTGAGCATGTTCGTGATCAGGTATGCGGCGATCCCGCCGATGATCCCGGTCACGAGCACGAGGGCTGCCGGCAGCATCAGGTCAGGCGCACGATCCGCCATTTTCCGAAAGAAGGCGTCAGGATTGAGGAGAACCTCAACGATCGGATGACTCATGAAGATCACTCGCGCGGGGCGCGCATATATACCATCGGGTCGTCAGTCCTCGAGGGCGAGCAGGACCGCCTTTCGAAAGATGATCTCGGGCACGACATAGCCGGATCGCACCTCCCCTTCATACGCGCACTCAGGGTGGCCGAGTTCCTCCATCCGGGACGGCCCGGTGCAGTAGCGCTGGGCCCCGGCGGCCTCGTCGATCAGGTCGGCAAGAGGGGCGCCGTTGAACCAGACGCCGGCCCCTTCATCGGTCTGCTCCACCTTCACCTGGACAGAAACCCCATTTTCTTCGAGAAGAGGAATGATTTCCCTGAGCAGATCAGGGAGTGACCGATCGGTATCCGACGAGCGGTACGGGCAGAGGGCGGTCCCGACCCGCCGCCAGAGCAGAACAAACCGGTCCTTCATTCCCCACCACTCCGCATTCTCTCGTTCATGGAGGAGATCTTGTCCGGCACCCAGATGAACCGATCCCCTGGAGCATCCCCACAGGGCCCCGCAGGCACAATTCCTTCAGTGCTTCCTGAGGAACTCACGCACCTTCTCGGACGCGATCCAGCCGCGATCGAGTTGCGTGATGATCCCGTCGATGATCTCTGCCTGCTCCAGGATCCGCTCCTTTTGCTCCTCCTCGCAGTAAAGGTCGGCGACACCGACGATCACGGCGAGCGGGTTTCTGATCTCGTCGCCCAGGGTGGCGAACTGCCCGATGTTCCGGTCGATCTGCGCAAACGCCTCGGAGCGCATCCTCTCCATCTGTTTGCGCTCGGTGATCTCGCGTGCCGCCCCCTGCATCCCGATCACCGTGCCGTCCGCATAGAGGGGGGCGGCGTTGATCTCCAGGTAGCCGCTGGCACCGTCCTTTTTCAGGAAGAGTACCTCCAGCCCCTCCAGGCTCCCCCCACCGGCGACAGCGGAGAAGGCTTCGGCGCAGCGTTCATGATCCGCCGGATCGGTCAGGTCCACAGAGGATCTCCCGAGCAGGTCCGCGGGCTCGTAGCCGGTCACCCGGAGGACCGAGGGAGAGAGATAGGTGAAGCGGCCCCCGATGTCCGTAGAAAAAATGATGTCGAATGAACTTTCGGCAATGCGCCTGAACTTTTCCTCGTTCTCCTGCAGGATCCGCTCCGAGCGCCGCCTCAGCCTGATATGGGCGACCAGGAAGACGACGGTGATCGCAAGGGTGGCGATCGCAAACACCCCGGCAACCGCCACGCTCCGGTCGACCTCGATCAGCCGCGACGGCCTGTTGATCACGGCGCTCCCCCCGGGCAGAGAGGAGCCCTCAAGACCGTAGCGCTGGAGCTGGCGATAATCAAAGACATAGCGCCCCTGCAGGTCGGTCTTCACCGGGATCGCCGAGGCCGGTTCGCCGTCGAGGATGCGCAGCCCCATTGCGGCGGCCGCCTCCCCCTGCTCTCTCCCGAAGAGGATCTTCCCACCGACGATCCCGTGACCAAGATAGAAGTCCCACACCCCGTAGACCGGGACGGCCGACGCCGCGGAGATCGGACCGGCGACGTCGGCATATTCGTAGTACGTCCCGTCGGGGCTGCGGTAGTAGGTCATCAGCAGGACGATCGTGTCGTCCTGAAGGTTCTGCACCGTCTCCTCGATCTGGTCCAGGGTCGCATCGCCCGAGTAGGTGAAGGTCAGGCGACCGGCATAGCGGTCCGCGGCACCCTGGAGGATCCGCAGGTTCGAGATCCCGGTCTCGGTGGCGTCGTTCACCACAAAAACATTCTTTATCCCGGGGTTGAGGAAGAGGGCGGCGTCGAGGGTGCCGTCCACGTCATAGACCTCGACGATCCCGGTGCAGTTCTCCCAGCCTTCGAGATCGGCCTCGTCAAAATAGTTCAGGCCGCAGAATACGACCGGGACACCGGGAAAAAGGGAGGCGTGACGGTCCTGGAGGAAATGAAAGGCGTAGTCGTCCAGACAGATGACGAGGTCAAACGTGACTCCTGCAAACTTCTGTCCCAGAATGGCCTCCTCCCGGTCCCCGTAGCCCGCATCGCCGAGACGGAGGGTGTCCATGTACTCGACATAGAGGTCGATCGGCGTTTCGGCGGTATCGAAGACCGACCTGGCCCCCCCGGTCATCTCGTCGGTCCAGGAGAGGCCCTGGTGGTAGGAATGGAGAAGAAGCACTTTTTTTGCGGGCTGCTCTGCTGCAAGCGCCGGGACTGCGAGGGAGGAGAAAAGAAAAATGAGGAGGATGAGAGCGAGAGAACGGCACCTATTCCGGGACGGTCCTTCTGCTCTCATCTACTACCTTCTCAATTATCCGCTCTTTTTCCAGGCCCGTATCCGGCGCATCGCCTCTTTCAGCGTCGGCAGGGAGGCGGCATAGCTGACCCGGATCCAGCCGGGCGCATTGAACGCCGCCCCCGGTGTCGCCGCCACATGGGCATCGTTCAGCCATGAACGGGCGATCTCGAGGTCGTCGCCCTCCACCCGCACGAAAGCGTAGAAGGCGCCGTCGGGCGGGGCGACCGCATAGCCCATCGAGGTGAACTCGTCGAGCATGTACATCCGCCTGGCCTCGAACTCTTTGCGCATCGCCTCGACACAGGACTGGTCGCCTTTCAGGGCCGCAACACCGCCCCACATCACGAAGGTCGCCGGGTGGGAGACCGAGTGCTGCTGCACCTTCGCCATCTGGCGGAGGACCGGGAGGGGGGCGACCGCATAGCCGAGCCGCCAGCCGGTCATCGCATAGGCCTTGGAAAAGCCGTTGACCGTGATCGTCCGACCGGCCATATCGCCGATCGAGGCGAGGGAGATGTGCTCTTTCCCGTAGATCAGTTTCTCGTAGATCTCGTCGGAAAGAGCGAGGAGGTCGTAGTCCTCGCAGATATCGGCGACGAGTTTTAAGGACGCTCTCGAGAGCACCGTCCCGGTGGGGTTCGAGGGGCTGTTGACGATGATCATCTTCGTCCGCGGCCCCACCCGTTCGAGAATTCTGTCGTCGATCTGGAACGAGGGCTCCTTGAGGGCGTGGTGGACGACCCGGCCCCCGGCCATCTGGACGCAGGGCTCGTAGCTGACCCACGAGGGATCAGGGAGGACCACCTCGTCGCCCGGGTTCAGGCAGGCCTGCATCGCCTGAAAGATGGCGTCCTTCGCTCCACAGGTGGCGATGACGTTTTCGGGGGCGCAGGGGATGTGGTTCTCGGTCCGACATTTCTCTGCGGCGGCATGCAGGAGTTCGGGGATCCCGTTCGAGGGTGCGTAATGGGTCTCGCCGCTGGCAAGGGCGTCGCAGCAGGCCTGTACGATGTGCGCGGGCGTCGCAAAGTCGGGTTCGCCGATCGAGAGGCCGATCACGTCGATCCCCTCCCGCTTCATCCTCTTTGCGGCGTCCGAGATCTCGATCGTCGCCGAGGGGGCGACGGCGCTGACCTTCTCCGAGAGGGCCTTCATTCCAATCTCTGCACCATTTTTACGGCTGATTCAACGGCGCGCTTTGCGTAATCGATCCGCTCGGTGGCCTCGAGGCGGGTCATGCCCGGCCCCGAGATCCCGAGGGCGACCGGCTTGCCGTACTCCAGGGAGAGGTCGATGATCTTCCGGGCGGCGTGCTGGACGACGATCTCGTCGTGCTGGGTCGCCCCCTCGATGACGCAGCCGATGGTGACGACGGCGTCGATACCGTCCTGCTTGAGCAGCTTCTTGATCGCAAGCGGCATGTCGTAGGCGCCGGGCACATAGATGCAATCCGCCACCTCGGCGCCGAGAAACTTCGCATGCTCCCGCGCCTCGATCTCCATCATATAGGTGATGTCGCGGTTGAACTCCGCGACCACAAATCCCAGTGTGATTGCCATGATATAACTCCTCGAATTGATCCTGTCTCTGTTCTTTCTTTATTCTGCCGGTATTACTGCCTCGCCGGGCCGGCGTCCTCGAAGCCCTGCCGCTGCCCGGTGCCGGCCTGGCGGGTGAGCACCTGGGGGCGGAGGATGAGGTTCACGGCGTTTTCGGCGTGCTCCCGCGCCCGCCGCTCCGCGAGCCATGCGAGTTCGCGGTCGTTTTCAGCCTCGTCCTCGTGGACGAAGACCTCGATGATATGCCGGTTGGTCATCAGCTGGGCGAGCATCAGGCCCTGCGAGGCTTCGTGGGCGCACATTTTGTCTTTATCTTTGCCGCCCGGCATGCCGAGGGCGACGACGATGTCGCAGCCCCGCTCCTCGATAAGCTTCTTGCAGGCGACCGGGAGGTCCTTGAAGCCCGGAACGGTGTAGCGCTCGATGGCGACGCTGGCGTGCTTGCGCAGCTCGTCGACGACGAAAGCGCCCATATTGACGCGGGCGAAGGTGGTGTCGGCGACCCCGATCTTCATGCGTCGAGCACCTCAGCCGCCGCCCCGACGCCGTCACCCATGCCGGCGACGCCGGCCTTCCTGAGTGCGTGCTGGACTGCTGCAAGGGTGGCGAGGATTTCTGGAGCGCTGACCGCACCCATCGAGCCGATCCTGAAGATCTTCCCCTTGAGGTGGTCCTGGCCGCCGGCGATCTCGATGCCCATCCGCTTGACGGTGCCGCGGAGGGCGCTGTCGGTGACGCCTTCGGGCATGGCGACGGCGGTGACGGTGTTCGAGTAGGCGTGGACGGCGTCGAGGTGTGGGAACATGGAGAGGCCCCAGGCCGAGACGGCGGCCCTGACCGAGGCCGACATCCGCCGGTGCCGGGCGATGCGGGCGGCCATGCCTTCTTCACGGATGATCGCCATCGCTTCGGCGAGGGCGAGGAAGAGCGGGACGGCCGGGGTGTACGGGGTCTCCATCGGAGCCTTCTTGCCGTTCTTGCGGTAGGCGGCAAGGTCGAGGTAGTACGGGCGGTCCTCGGCGATCCGCTCCCATGCCCGGTCGGATACGGCGACGGCCGCAAGCCCTGCCGGGGCGGCCAGGCACTTCTGCGAGCCGACGATGGCGATGTCGACGCCCCACTCGTCGGCGAGCACCTCATCGCCGCCGACCGAGGTGACGCCGTCCATGACAAAGAGGGCGTCGTGTTTCCGGGCGAGTTTCCCGACGTCCTTCGCCGGGTTGAGGATGCCGGCCGAGGTCTCGTTGTGGACCATCGTCACCATCTCGACACCGCCTTCGAGGGCGGCGGCGAGGGCGTCGAGGTCGAGGGGCGTGCCCCAGGTCGATTCGACCGCGGTCACGTCGCCGTAACGCTGCCCGAGGTCCCGGAGCCTCTCGCCGAACTTGCCGTTGACCAGGGAGGCGATCCGCTTCCCGCGCCCGAAGTTGGCGACGGCCGCTTCCATGCCGGCGGTTCCCGAGCCGCTGATGATATAGACCTCGTTTTTCGTCCCGAAGCATTCTTTCAGGACCGCAGCGCAGTCCGCGTAGGCGGTGCCGAATTCAGGACCGCGATGGTTGATCGCCTGCCGCATCATTGCCTGCCGCACCCGTTCCGGCACCGGCACCGGCCCCGGCAGCATGAGGAGTCGTTCGTTTTCCATAAAGATCAGCGTGTACTGGTGCATCTTCCGGGGCAATGTAGGTTTTCATGGTGGGGCGCGGGCGTAGGCTCTGGCCCTGACAGAAGACCTAATCCCACGACCGCACAATACTACAGATCAGTTATGCCCGATGTTGCAGTGATCACAGGCTCGAACTCAGACAGTGCGATTGCCGAAAAGGCGGTACGAGTGCTCGAAACCTACGGTCTCTCCTATGACGTCCAGGTGATCTCGGCCCACCGCGACCCTGACCGCCTCGACGACTATATGCGCACCTCGGATGCGAAGGTCTTCATCGCCATCGCCGGGATGGCGGCCGCCCTCCCCGGCGTCGTCGCCTCGAAGACGAAACGCCCGGTGATCGGGGTCCCGGTCTCAGGCAAACTGATGGGCGGGCTCGACGCCCTCCTCTCCATCGTCCAGATGCCCAAAGGCGTGCCGGTCGCCTGCGTCGCCGTGGACGGCGGAGAGAACGCAGCGCACCTGGCCGCCCGCATCCTGGGCGTCGCATGAAGACCCAGCCGACCATCAGGAACGGTCCCGTGCTCCTTGCCCCGCTGTGCCCGGAAGATGCCGGGCGCATCGCTCTCCTTGCAGGAGACGACGCCGTCGCCGACACCAGTACTTCTCTAATTCCTTCCTCCCTCTCATTTCATTCAACGGCGTTTCTCGCTCCCTTTCCTAAACAGGATACCTTAACACAGGAATGGCTCTGGCACCCCTCATCGATGTGCGGATCGCCTCCCAGATTATGCACATGAAGGAGCTGAACCGGAAGCCGCGCACCTCAATGGTTTGTGGTCCCTGTTTCACGGGGGAAAAGTGCTTCCAGAGTATATCGATCCAGATATTCTTGAGGAGGAACGATATTATGGCGTAGAGATACCGGATGACCGGGTTTTTTGTGCTCGTACGGGGTTTCACCTGGTTGCGCATCCGATAGGACGATTCAATCGAGAACCTGGACCGATAGGTCTGATGGACCCGATGGGGATTCCACCGGAGGTTTCCCACGACGTAACCCAGATTCTCAACGCCGCGCTTACCCCGTTTTCCTTTTGCATACTTCACGGCAATCGCAATCTTCAGGACCAGCACCGGTTTTCCGTGCATCCGATATTCAGCATACCGGGAGTGGGTTCCCTGGAGGACTTGTTTCATCCTTTTCCCGTGTTTCCTGACAGGAACGATGAACGGCACCTGGACGTCCATCAGAAACCCGAGCACCTTCCGGGTGTAGAACTCCCGATCCAGGCAGAGAACTTCGATGCGAAGACCGAGTTCAGTGATCCGATCGAGACATTGCGCGATGTATCCGACCTTCGAGGTATCCCGGCGCACCGGGAACACGGCCAGCGTCATCTGCCGGTTCCTGGTGGTCACATACAGAGTGATGTAGGAATAAAACTCATTTGTTGACTTTTTACGCTTACTTCGCACGATATAGGCCTCATTCTCCTCATCGGTTGACCCGTAGTACGGATCGTTGGTAAAGTCAATCGCAAACTGATAGGCGTACCCAGGTTTGAGGACGTGGTGCATATGGGTGGTGAGGATCGAGGTGTTATTCTGTTCCAAATCGGCCATATCGAGCTTTTTGAGGTGGTAGCGAACGGACGTTTCGCACGGTACCCGATCCAGGATGTGGGTGATTGAGTGAACTGACTGATTCATTACAGCCATGCCGACCAGAGAAGAAATCAAGTCCGTTTGAGTGAGTTTTCCCTGAATGGGAATGGTTAGATGCTGATCCAGTGCCGAAACAACAGGGGCGCAACAGTCTTTAGGTTTCAGAATGTTGCTCTTTCTGCAGGTCACCCTCGATTTAGGTAAAGGCATGAGGGGAAGCCTGCAATCTATATAGATCTTTCGATTTTGGGCGGGCTTCGGGCGGTAGAGGGGGATTTGGGGTTTCTAAAATTAGCGAAGTACTGGACACGGCGGTCCTCATGCCCCATCCCTATTCCGAGGGAGCGGCAGAGGCCTGGATCGCGGAGAGCGCAGCAGGATGGAAGGCCGGGTGGGGCGCGGCCTGGAAAGTTACGAGGACAACCGACGGCCTTCTCGTAGGAGAGGTCGGAATAACGATGGATACGGAAAACCGGAGCGCAGAACTCGGGTACTGGATCGGGAAGGACTACTGGGGCAGGGGCTATGCCACGGCGGCGGCGTGGGCCGCAGTGCAGTTCGGTTTTGAGGAGATGGGAGTCCACCGCGTCCACGCCTCCTGCCTCAGGCGGAACGCCGGGTCGGCGCGGGTGCTGGAGCGGGCCGGGCTGCAGTACGAGGGGTGCCTGCGGGAGCATCTCCTCCACCGGGGACGCTTCGAGGACCTGCTGCTCTTCGGGGCGGTGCGAGACGGGGATCTGGGCCCCGCAGAGAGGGAAGGCGGAGCCTGCTCCTCCCGGGTGTGTTATGAGAAACACCTGCGGTGTCTTTCGTAGAGCCCCCTGAAAAAAAGAGAGAATCGGGCACTCCGGCGGCGAGGCCGGGCGGCCGCACTATTTTTCCCGTTCCCCGAGGATGTCCCGCACCATCTTCACGGCGCAGAGATCGCCGCACATCGAGCAGGTCTCCAGGTCGCCGTCGCGCTCATGGATCGTTCGGGCGTGCTCGCCGTACATCGCCGCCTTAAACTGCTCCTCCCAGTTGAGCCGCCGTCTGGCCTCGGCCATCTTCAGGTCGGCCCTGGCATGGGCGCCTGCACCGAAACGGACGATGTCGCCGGCATGGGCGGTGATCTTTGCCACCCGCGTCCCCTCCACGATGTCGTCGATGTCGGGGAGGGCGAGGTGCTCGGCCGGCGAGACCATGCAGAAGAAATCGGCGCCGTGCATGGCGGCGACCGCAAATCCCATCGCCCCGACGACATGGTCGTAGCCCGGGGCGACGTCGGTCACCAGGGGCCCGAGCAGGTAGAGGGGCGCACCGTCCGAGACCTCTTTGAGCATCTGCACGTTGTAGCCGACCTGGTCGAGGGGCATATGCCCGGGCCCCTCGATGAAGCGCTGGACGCCGGCCGCGAGGGCCCGCTTCGCGAGGCCCCCCAGGGTGACGTACTCGGTCACTTTCGCAAGCCGCTCGGCGTCGTACAGGCAGCCGGGGCGCATCCCGTCCCCGAGGGAGGCGACGACATCGGCCTCAGAGAGGATCTCGAGGAGGTAGTCGTACTCGCTGTAGAGCGGGTTCTCCTCGCCGGTCGCCGCCATCATCGCCACGTGGAAGGCCCCGCCCCGCGAGACCACGCCCATCACCCGCGGGTCGAGGCGGAGGGCCGAAAAGGCGGCCTGGTTCACGCCGCAGTGGAGGGTGAGGAAGTCCACGCCCTGCCTGCAGTGCTCCCTGATCACGTTAAAGAGGAGATCGGAGGTGACTTCGGCCGCATTCCCGGCCCGCCGCACCGCCTCGTAGATCGGGACCGTGCCCACGGGAACGTCGAGGGCCAGGATCGCCTTGCGCATCGCCGGGAGATCGCCCCCGGTGGAGAGGTCCATCAGGGTGTCGGCACCGTTCTCCAGGGCCGCCTGCGCCTTCCTGATCTCGAGGGCGGGATCGCAGCGCTCCCCTGAGGTGCCGATGTTCACGTTCACCTTGATCCGGCAGCCCTCGCCGATGGCGGAGAGGCGGTGCGGACGGCGGGGGTTGGCTGCGACCGTGATCCGCCCCCTCGTTATCGCACGGGCGGCCTGCCGCGGCGAGAGCCCCTCGTCCCTCGCCACCACCTCCACCTCAGGAGGGACACCTTTGAGGCACTCCTTGATCAGGGTTTGCATAACACACATCTATCGGGAATCCTTATTATTCTGCATGCCAGTCGTGTGGTTGCCTGGAGAAGGATATTTCGCGAACAGTTATATCTTCGGCGGGGTGCTCGTCGACGCCGGGGTGACGCCGCTGGCGCTCGCCCGGCACGCCGACCGGATCGAGAGCGTCGTCCTCACCCATACGCACTACGATCACATCGCGTACCTCAAGGAGATCAAAGCGCTCACCGGGGCCGAGGTCTGCGTCCACGCCTTCGACGCCGCCGGGCTCTCCGGGGAAAGGGCCAGCCTCGCCCCGATGTTCGGCGCCCGCCCCCCGATGACCGTCCCGGACCGTATCCTCGAAGGCGGGGAGCGGATCGGCGGCCTGGAGGTGATCCACACCCCCGGCCACACGCCGGGCGGCATCTCCCTGTACAGCCCCGAGGAGCGGGCGCTCTTCTGCGGGGACATCGTCTTTCCGGGCGGATCCTTCGGACGGTTCGATTTCCCGGGCGGCGATCTCGATGCGCTCACCGGTTCGATCGACCGTCTCGCCGCCCTGGACGTCGAGGCGCTCTACCCCGGCCACGGCGAGCCGGTCAGGACCGGCGGGATCCGCCACATCAGGGCGGCGGCCATCGCCGTGCGGGAGATGCGGTGAAAGGGATCTACTGCCTCGTCCTCAGAAACGGGGCATGCGGCCTTGAGGTGGGAAGGCTCGGACCGGCCCATTTCAGAGAGGGCTGGCACATCTACGTCGGTTCGGCCCTCGGCCCGGGCGGACTTCCCGCCCGCGTCGGCAGACATTTCAGGCTCGCCGCCGCAAAAGACCGGGCTCCGCGCTGGCACATCGACCGCCTCCTCCTCTCGCCCGCATTCAGCCTCGAAGGGGCGGTCTGCGGCGGCACCGAAGAGAGGCTCGAGTGCCGCCTCGCCGGTGCGATCGGCCGGGAGGGCGTGCCGGGCTTCGGGTGCACCGACTGCGCCTGCGATTCGCACCTCTTTTACCGTTCTGACGACCCATTTGATGAGATAACACGGGCCTTCACCGCGATTGGCATCTCTGCCGTAACCAGAAAGACCAATAAGGGGGAGAGTGATCTCCTGATATGAAAGTGCTCGGCATTTCTGGGAGCATGAGAAAGGACGGCAACACCGCCCAGATCGTGAGATATATCCTCGCAAAGGTGCAGACGGCCGGGATCGAGACCGAGTTCGTCTCCCTTGCAGACCGGGAGATAAAACCGTGCACCGGCTGCGAAAAGTGCAAGGAGACGAAATGGTGCGTGATCGAGGGAGACGACTGGAGCGCCATCGCTGAAAAGATGCTCGAGGCCGAGGTGGTGGTCCTGGGTTCGCCGACCTACTACTACGACATCAACGGCCAGATGAAGAACCTCATCGACCGGACGTATTCCTTCTACCACGACCGGAAGCTGGCCGGCAGAAACGCCGTCGCCGTGACGGTCTGCGCCGACCGGGGCTGCGAGCGCTCGCTTGAGACGATCGAAGGTTTCCTGAACACCCACCAGTTCTCCTATCTCGGGCATGTCTGCGGCAAGGCCTATCTCCCCGGCGAGATCATGACCGACGCCCGGGCGGTCAGAAAGTCAGACGAGGCCGCACGGAAGATCATCAACCTCCTCCAGCCTCACGACTAAAAAGGCACCCCAATCTACATCAAAATGCTGACCTAACCCAAAAAAAGCACCTTTTTTATTTTAAGGTCAGAAAATAGGTGGAGCAGAGAAAAATCCCGAAGGAGAGAAGAAAGCATGGATCGAACCGCCCGCCCGGAGATGCATTACTGTGCCATTGCCCTGTCCGTCGTAGTTATCGCTCTCTTGATCGCTGCCATCCTGCCTGACGGTATTTTTACTGCAGCACCCCCTGTGAATGACGCAAGGACAAATCCATTGATATATGCCGGAGACTCACCCGAAGGTATGGAAGGCATCAGGATCCCCCTCACAGAGAAAGAGGCTGAAGGCTTTGTCGTCCCCCTCGGCCCGGCAAACCTCGTATTTGCAAAGACCGATCGCGGGCTCGTCGGCTGCGGCGCCTTCGATGTGGCGGCGCTGGAGCGGTTCGGCTACCCGGCGGCACGGGTGCGACCGGCAGAGGGGTCATCGATCCGCGACCTCGACGACCTCCTCGCCGGCATTATCGCCGTGGCAAACGAACCGGCGGCAAAGAGGGGTATCGCACCGGGCATGACCGGGAGAGAGGCCCTCGAACTCCTCTGAAGGTTCAGGCCATCGCACGGGAAGACCTGCGCCAATCGAATGAGAACAGATACATGGATCAAAGAGAAACCTGAACACGACCATTCCAGCCGCGTGGAGGAGTTACTATCGAAGGTTCCGGGAAGAAGGGGTTCGTTGCCGCCCTCCTGCTGCTCTCTCTTGTCCTTTCGGCCTCCGCTGCGGTGCCCGACGACACCAGGACCGTCCTGCTCCTTCTCTCCTATAACCAGGGTTTTGCGTGGACCGACGACGTGGTGGACGGCGTCATCTCCGTCATCCCGCCGGACGCCGACACCGATCTCCGCATCGAGTACATGGATACGAAGCGGGCGAGCGGAGACGAGTACTTCGAGCACCTCTTCAGGATCTACCAGACCAAATACCGGACCGACACGCCCGACGTGATCATCGCCGAGGAGGAGGACGCCTACCTCTTCTTAAAAAAATACCGGGACGACCTCTTCCCGGACACGCCGGTCGTGGTCGTCGGCCTGAACTGGCGGGAGGACCGGCAGGCCCCTGAACTTCCCGACGCCACCGGGGTGATGGAGGACTACGAGATAGCGCGGACGATCGATCTCGCCCTCGCCCTCCACCCCGAGACCGGGCACCTCGTCGTCATCAACGACAACATCTCGACTGCCGGAAAGGAAAACGACCTCATACTCCAGACGGTCCTGCCCGCATACCGGGAACGCCAGCGCCTCGAGGTGATCACCCTCAGCGGCCTCGCCGCCGAAGACCTCTACCTCGCCCTGGAGCGCCTCCCCACCAGAAGCGTCGTCCTGCTCCTCACCTACAACCAGGACGCCGAAGGGCGGATCTTCACCTACGACGAGATGGTGGAGCAGATCACCCGCATGACCGACGCCCCGGTCTACGGCATCTGGGACTTTTATCTCGGCAAAGGGATCGTCGGCGGCTACATGACGCGGGGGTTCGAGCAGGGCGCGGCGGCCGGCGAGATTGCAGCCGAGATCCTCAACGGCACCCCGACGGCGGCGATCGCCCCCGTGGTGGCGCGGCCGCAGGCGGCGATCTTCGATTACCGTCAGCTCGAAGAGCACGGCATCCCCATCTCGGCCCTGCCCGAGGGGAGCGTCGTGATAAACAGGCCGGAAACGAGCATCGAGGTCCCGATCCAGACGGTGTACCTCTCGGTCGTCGCTGCAACCCTGCTCACCGCCCTTCTCGCCGGCCTCGTCCTGATGAACAGGCGGCTCAAGGGTGTACAAACGAAGCTGAAGACCAGCGAAGAGCGGCTTTCCGCCGCACTTGCCGCCACCAACGACGGGGTGTGGGAGTGGGACCTCACCGACAACCGGGCCTATTTCAGCCCCTCGTATTACCGGATGCTCGGCTACGAGCCCGGCGCATTCCCGGCGTCCTATGCCTCATGGGAGGCGCTGCTCCATCCCGACGACAGGGAGCGGGTCAGGGGCGAGATCAAAGCCGCCGTCTCCAGGAAAGACGCCGATTTTCAGGTCGAATTCCGCATGCTCACCCGTGAAGGCAAATGGAAGTGGATCCTGGGCCGGGGACGGGTCGCGGCGTGGGAGGGCGACACCCCTCTCAGGATGGTCGGCACCCATGTGGACTTCACCGGGCGCAAACGGGTGGAGATCGAGCGGGAGGTCTCCCGCAAAACCCTCGAAGAGCAGGTCGCAAAACGCACCGCCGAACTCGACCGGGCGGTGAAAAGCCTCAGCGACGAGGTCAGGGACCGGAAGGCCGCCGAGTCCAGGCTTGCAGACGGGAAAGAGCGGCTTGCAGTGACCCTGCGATCGATCGGGGACGGCGTGATCGTCACCGGCACAGACGGGCGGATCGAGATGATGAACCGGGCCGCAGAGGAGATCACCGGGTGGGCGATCGAGGAGGCGCGGGGAAAACACCTCGCCTCGGTCCTCAGGATCGTCGACGAACTCAGCCGGCAGCCCCGTGACGACCTGGTGGCGCAGGTGATGAGGGAGAACGCCATCATCGAGCTCCCGCGGGAGACCGTCCTCGTCATGAAGGACGGGGCCGAGCGGGTCGTCGCCGACTCGGCCGCCCCGATCCGTGATGCAGAGAGCCGGATCACCGGCGTCGTCATCGTGTTCAGGGACGTGACCGCAGCCAGAAAGGCGGAGGAGGAGCAGATCCAGGCACAGAAACTCGAGTCCCTCGGCCTTCTTGCAGGCGGGATCGCCCACGACTTCAACAACTTCCTGATGGGGATCCTGGGCAACATCCAGTTCGCCGCCGAGGGGATGGAGGAGGGCGATATCAGGCTGAAGTATCTCAAAGACGCAGAGGCGGCACTCTTCAGGGCACGGGACCTGACGGCGCAGCTCCTCACCTTCGCACGGGGCGGAGCGCCGGTCAGGCGCGCCCGCCACCTCGGGGAGATGATCAGGGAGACGGCCACCTTCACCCTGCGAGGGTCACGGTCGAGACCGTCCTTCGATATCCCCGAGGACCTCCTGCCGGTGAACGTGGACCTCAGCCAGATCGCGCAGGTGATCGGAAACCTCGTCCTGAACGCCGCACAGGCGATGGAGGGAGGCGGCATCGTCACCATCTCTGCGAGAAACGTCGATCTCGGCGAGGAGACGCCCGTGCTCAAGCCCGGGAAATATGTCAGGGTCGAGGTTGCCGACACCGGGACCGGCATCCCGCCCGAGGTTCTCCCGAAGATCTTCGACCCGTATTTCACCACAAAAGCCGGCGGGCGCGGGCTCGGCCTTCCCAGCTGCTTCTCCATCATCAAAAAGCACGACGGCTGGATCGATGTGCGCTCCGGGGTGGGTGCCGGGACGACCTTCTCGGTCTACCTCCCGGCGGCCGAGGAAAAACCCGCCCCCGAGGAGCATGGAGAGGCAGAATCCGAAGAGACGCCGTGCCCCGGCCGCGTCCTGATCATGGACGACGAGGAGGCGATCAGGGCGGTGATGAAGGCGATGCTCACCAGAAAAGGGTTCTCTGTGGACACCGCGGAGGACGGGGCCGCCGCCCTCGAACGCTATAGAAAGGCGATGGAAGGAGGAGAGCCCTATGACGCCGTGGTGCTGGACATGACCATCCCCGGCGGCATGGGCGGGAAGGAGACGATGGAGCGGCTCAAGGAGATCGATCCGGCGGTGCGAGCGATCGTTTCGAGCGGCTACTCGCAGGACCCGGTGATGGCCTCCTATGCCGACTACGGGTTTGCAGCGGCGCTCCCGAAACCCTACCGGATCCAGGACCTCGTCGACGCCCTCAACGAGATCTGCAGGAAGGGGCGGTGAGAGATCACCGCACGGCCCCGTACAGGGTCGTGCGCTCCCTGAGGGGGCGGCCGAGATCTTCTGCGATCCGCCGCATCTCCGCGGGGTCCAGGTAATCGGTCCCGGTCGCCCCTGCCCCTTTCGATATGCTCTCTTCAAACATCGTCCCGCCGAGATCGTCGGCGCCGGCTATGAGAGCGATCTGCGCCATTTTTGTCCCGATCTTCACCCACGACGCCTGGATATGGACGATGTTGTCCAGGAAGAGGCGGGAGACCGCATACATCAGGAGGTCCTCCCGCCCGGTCGCACCGGCCCGCGCCCGCCCCGAGGTGTAGATGGGGGTGGTCCACGGGATGAACGAGAGCGGGACGAACTCGGTGAACCCCCCGGTCTCGTCCTGGATCTCCCTCAGGATCGCAAGGTGGCGGGCGCGGTCGGCGGCAGTGTCGATATGGCCGTACATGATCGTCGCCGTCGAGGGGATGCCCATCAGGTGCGCCTCCCTGACGATCCTGACCCATTCTGCAGTCCCGATCTTACCCGGACAGATCTCTTTGCGCACCCCGTCCACCAGGATCTCGGCGGCGGTGCCGCAGAGCGACCCGAGCCCGGCTTCCTTCATCAGGCCCAGGACCTCCCGGGTCGAAAGCCCGCTCTGCCTGGCGGCATAGGCGACCTCCTGCGGGTTTGAGGCGTGGATATGCGCCGCCGGCGCCTCCTCCCTGATCCGCCGGAAAAGGTCGATATAATCGTCGGCCGTGAAGTCGGGGTGGAGGCCGCTCACCGTGCAGATCTCGGTGACACTGCGATCCCGCGCGGCCCGCAGGCGGGAGAGCACCTCGTCGGGCCCGTGGAAATATGCGTCGGGATCCCCGATCTTCCGGCAGAACCCGCAGAAACCGCAGGAGTTTATGCAGATGTTCGTCAGGTTCAGGTTCTGGTTGCGCACATAGGTGACCGCCTCGCCGGCCCGTTTCTTCCGCACCTCATCGGCGGCGGCGGCGATCGCCCACACCTCCCGGCCCCTGGCGGAGAGAAGGGTCAGCGCTTCGGCTTCGGTCATCCGGCGACCGGCGAGGATCTCGTCGAGCAGCGCCCGTATCATGTACCAGGTGCTTCTGCACTCACCCTATAAAAGAGAGAGGGAGGGGCTCAGGCCCGTCCGTAGGTGGTCGTCCGCTGCACGAGCGGACGGCCGAGGTCCTCTGCGATCCGCCGCATCGCCGCCGGGTCCAGGTAGTCGGCCTCGTCGGCGCCGGCAGAGACCGTCACCGCGTCGGCAAACATCGTCCCGCCGAGGTCGTTCGCACCGGCGAGCAGACAGACCTGCGCCATCTTCGTCCCGACCTTGCCCCAGGAGACCTGGACGTTCTGGAAGTTGTCCAGGAAGAGGCGCGATACGGCAATGAGCAGGATGTCCTCCCGCCCGGTCGAGCCCGGACGGGCGATCCCGGCCTGGTAGAGGGGGGTGTGCTGGTGGATGTACGGGAGGGTGACCAGCTCGGTGAACCCGCCGGTCTCGTCCTGGATCTCCCTGAGGATCCCGAGGTGGCGGGCGCGGTCGGCGTCCGACTCGTACGAGCCGTACATGATCGTCCCTGACGACCTGATCCCCATCAGGTGCGCCTCCCTGATGATCCTGACCCAGTCGGCCGTCCGCACCTTTTTCGGGCAGATCACGTCGCGCACCTCGTCCACCAGGATCTCCGCCGCCGTCCCCTGGAGGGTCCCGAGCCCGGCGGCCCTCAGGCGCTCCAGCGCCTCGACCGTCGGGATGCCGCTCCGTTCCGCGGCAAAGAAGACCTCTTCAGGGCTGCAGGCGTGGATGTCCACATCGGGGAGGACCTCCCTGACCCAGCCGATCATCTCCTCGTAGGACTCCATGGTGAAGGCCGGGTGGACGCCGGAGAGGAAACAGACCTCGGTGACCCCGCGCGCCCCCGCATTGCGGGCCTGCGCCTGCACCTGCTCTTTGCCCAGCATGTATGCGTCGGGATCGGTCGCTTTGCGGCCGAAACCGCAGAAGCCGCAGAGGTTCTTGCAGATGTTGGTGATATGGAGGTTCTGGTTCAAAACGAAGGTGACCGCATCGCCGGCCTTCTGCTCCCGCACCTCGTCGGCGGCGGCGGCGATCGCCCAGATATCCCGGCCCTTCGCGCCGAGAAGCGTCAGCGCTTCCCCTTCGGTCATCCGGTGGCCGGCCAGCGTGTCAGAGAGCAGCGTGCGTATTCTGTCTGTCATGGTCGTCTCTTCCTGCTATCGTTATCCGTCTCTTTTTTCCGTCTCTCGCTCAGGTAGTCCCAGAGGATCATCAGGGCGATCAGGGCGACCGCCACCTCGAGCAGGTGGAGGGGGAGATACCCGATCACCGGGATCGCAAACAGGGCCTTGCCGACGATCCACTCCTCTTTCACCGGTTCGATCTGCCCGAGCCCCGGATAGGCGACCACCTGGTCGGGGACCGGGTTGTTGTCGCCCCAGGTGATATACCCCTCGTGCGGCGCCGTATAACCGAGGTTGAGGCCGTTGAGGGTGTCCACCGTCTCGCCCCCCTCGACCCGCATCATGGCGCGGTGGATGATCGGGTGGACCGAATCGGCCCCGTTGGGCCGGTAGATGATCACGTCCCCGTATTCGTTGTATTTCATATACCCGGAGACCTGTCCATCCTCGAAGGTCTGGAGAGCCCCGAAACGGTCGGGCGCCACGACGAAGACGAGGTCGCCGACATTCATGTTCGGGACCATGCTCTCGGACTCGATCGCCACCACGGCGGGCCAGATGCCTGAGACGAGGAAGAGGACGAGTGCGATCACCCCGACGACCGCCACCGCCCAGAGGACGTCGCGGGCGATGGAGACGATGGGGTGCTGGCTCTCCCTGAACTGCTCGATCAGGCCGGGTTTCGGTTGGAGAGACGGTTTATCCGACATCTGTATGGTGATGGTGGGAACCTGGATCTGATATAAATATGGGAACGATCCTGACCGGCGGCATGATAGGTCGGGAAGACGCACCTGACCGGAAGAGATGCTGCATATGCCGGGGAGTTCAAGGGAAGAAGGGTCTATCGACCTGAAAGGCTACCGCAAAGAGAAGACCATCGACGTTTCCGGAGAGGCGTCCCTTCTCCTCACGGCCGGATCGTTCGTCCTGTTTTTTGTCTCTGCAGCCGCCGTCCTCCTCGAGAATTTCGAACAACCCCACCTCACCCAAAGTACTTTATAGTCCCGGATCGACCTTTTTCCCATGAGCACGTTTACCAATTTCGCGATCCACCACGAATATGCCAGCCTTGCAGCTCTGGGTGATCGGCTGGGTGAGGTCAGCGGTCTGATCGACTGGGATGCCTTCCGCCCTCTCCTTGCTGACCTCTACACCAACGCCGAGGGGCGAGGCGGCCGTCCGAACTATGACGTCGTTCTGATGATCCGGCTGCTGGTGCTTCAGCAGTGGTATGGCCTGTCTGACCCCGAACTGGAGCGTCAGGCGACCGACCGGATCTCGTTCCGTCACTTCCTGGGATATCCGGAAACCATTCCGGATCGGTCGACGGTCTGGCTGTTCCGGGAACGCTTGGCGCAAACCGGGAAGGATACCGCGATCTGGGATGAGTTCCAGCGGCAACTCGAAGTACAAGGGCTCGCCATCAAACGCGGTGTCATGCAGGACGCGACGTTCATCACCGCCGATCCCGGGCATGCTCCTGCCGGCACGCCCCGGGGAGATCAGGCAGAGACGCGGCGCAGCCGCGACGGCACCTGGGCCAAGAAGGGCTCGAAGTCACAGTTCGGGTACAAACTTCACATCCTGCTCGACAAGGACAGTCAGCTGATCCGCCGGATTGAGACCACCACGGCGTCACTCCATGACAGCAGGATCGATCTCTCCCGGGAAGGTGAGACGGTCTATCGCGATAAAGGCTATTTTGGGGTGAAACCGCAGGCATCTATGGACAAGACCATGCACCGGGCCGTTCGCAACCATCCCCTCTCCATCAAGGAGAACCGGCGGAACAAGGCCATCAGCAGAACACGATCGCTGGTGGAACGACCGTTTGCCGTGATCAAGCGGGTGTTCCATGCAGGCCACCTCATGGTCACGACGGTTGCCAGAGTGCACGTCAAGAACATCTTCTCCTGCATGAATTTCAACTTCAGGCAACTTCTTACCCTCAAAGCGCAAGCTGCCGAGCGATAGCTCTCGAGAAAATCCAAAAAACCCTCTAAATGCAGGGGTTCAGGAAGGAAACGGCTGAACAGCGAGGGGAAGAGGGCAGTCGGGAGCGAGTATCTGATGGCAGGGAGGAGTTAATCGCAATTCTCCCTCGTATATACGCTGGTCACCGGCACGGACTCGTTCACCTTCACGGCGAGCGGCCCCTCAGATCTCCTGCCCATCCTCGCCCTGATCCTCCTGGTCCTCCTCGTCGGCGTCCTCCACGAAGGTCTCCACGCCCTGGCCTACCTCCTCCTGCACCGGCGCCCGGTCTTCGGCCGGGGGAGGAAATCTCTGCTCCTCTCCTGCTCCTGCTCGGCCGACGGGGCGTACACGCGGGGCGAGAGCGTCATCGTCCTCACGCTGCCGTTCGTCCTGATCACGGCCCTCGGCCTCGGGGCGATCGTCCTCGCCCCGGCATGGGGGATCGCCGCCCTCGTCCTGGTCCCCCTCAACGCCGCCGGGTCGGCCGCCGACCTCTATGCGACCGCGGCGCTTCTCCGCTCCCCGGCCGAAAGCCTGGTCCTCGAGGAGGGAGGGGCCATGACACTCTTTGTGCCGGAATAAACAGAGGGGCCTTCGCACATCCCCGGGGGTCAGCCTCAGGCGTGCCAGTCCACGCACACGAGAGGCCGCGAAGGGCCATAAAAAAGAAGGACGCCCCTCAATCCCGGGGAAAGAGCGTCCGCACCCCCATCACCGCCCCGTAGACGCCGGCGGCGACCAGGATGATTGTCGCCCCGGACGGGACATTGAAGAGGTAGGAGAGGACGATCCCGCTCACGGTGAAGACCGCCCCGAGGGCGACCGCGAGGGCCATCATCAGCCCCAGGCGGGAGGAGAACTCCCGCGCGATCGCCGCCGGGATCGTCAGCAGGGCGATCACCAGGATGATCCCGACGACCTGGATGAGCATCACCACGGTCAGGGCGACGAGCACCAGGAGCAGGAGCGAGATCCGCTCCACCGGGAGGTTCATCACCCGCGCGTACTCCTCGTCAAAGGTGACCGCAAAGAGGTCCCTGAAGAAGAGGGCGACCACGATGAGGATCACGGCGACGAGGGCGCCCATCAGGACGAGGTCTTCCCGCGGCACGAGCAGGATGTTCCCGAAGAGATAGCCGAAGAGATCGGGCGCGAAGCCGGGCGTGAGGTAGACAAAGAGGATGCCGAGCGCCATCCCCGCGGCCCAGACCGCCCCGATGATCGTGTCGAGGTTCTGCCGCTGCCGCAGGGAGAGTTCGCCCATGCCGAGGGCGACGGCGACGGTGAAGACGGTCGCCGAGAGGATCGGGTCGAGGCCGAGATAATAGCCGAGCCCGATCCCGCCGAAGGCGGCATGCGAAACCCCGCCCGAGAGGGAGACCATCTTTCTTACCACCACGTAGGTGCCGATCACCCCGCAGGCGACGCTCGCAAGCAGCCCGGCAATCAGGGCGTTTCTGAAAAACTCATAGGCGAATACAGAGATCACGGCCGCTCCTCCCCTTCGTGCTCTCCCACGACGCGGTGGGGAAGACCGTGGGCGATCAGGTCCACCGGGCAGCCGTATGCCCCTTTAAGCATGTCGCCGGTTATTTCGGCCGTATCGTGGGTGAATATCCGCCGGTTCAAGCAGGCGATCTTTGTCACGCGCGAGGAGAGGACGCCGACGTCGTGGGTGACCAGCAGGACGGTCATCTCTTCCCTGAGCCCGACAAGCAGGTCCAGGAAGTGCTCGCCGGTCGGAGCGTCGACATAGACGGTGGGCTCGTCCAGGATCAGCACCTCAGGATCGCCCACCAGGGCGCGGGCGATGATCGCCCGCTGCTGCTGCCCCCCGGAAAGAGCGCCGATCTCCTGGGCCGCGAGGTCGCCGATCCCCATCGTGGCCATCGCCCGGTCCGCAGCAGCGCGGTCTTCCTGCCCGTAGCGGCGGGGAAAATTCCTGATGTGCCCGAGCCTGCCGGAAAGCACCATCTCGCCCACGGTGACCGGGTACGAGAAGTCGAAGGTGCGGTACTGCGGGACATAGCCGAGGAGGTGGCGCCGCTCGACGGGCGTCCCGCCCAGCACCCTGACCGTCCCTGCGGACGGGCGGATCAACCCCAGGATCACCTTCAAAAGGGTGCTCTTCCCGCCCCCGTTCGGGCCGATGACCGCATAAAAATCGCCTTTTTCGACCCTGAAATCGACGTCCTCCAGCACCGGACGGCCGCCCAGGGTCACCGAGACGCCCCTGACGTCGATGACCGGGTCCCCGCTCATACCGCCCCGCCGAACGCCGCGGCGACGTTCCTCATGTTCGCCGTATAGTTCTCTTCAAGCGGGCTCACCAGGGCGACCCGGCCGCCGATCGCATCGGCGATCACCCGGGCGCTTTTCGTGGAGTACTCGGGCGAGGCAAAGACGACGGTGATATTCTCCGCCGTTGCCTGGACGATCAGCCGTTCGATCCCCTGCGGGCCGGGCTCTTTTCCCTCGTCCTCGATCGGAATCTGGACAAGCCCGTAGTCCCGCGCGAAATATGCCCAGGACGGGTGGTAGACCATGATCGCCTCGCCCTCGCGGCCCGCGAGAGAGGCGGCGATCCCGGTGTCGAGGGCCCGCAGTTCGTCGAGGTATCCATCGCGGTTCGCCTCGAAATAGGCGGCGTCGGCCGGATCGATCGCCACCAGACCGGCGCAGATATTCTCGACCATCACCGCGGCGTTTCGCACCGAGAGCCATACGTGCGGGTCTGTGCCGCCCTCCTCCTCGTCGCCGGAGAGGAAGGTCAGGCCCTCCGAGCAGTTGACGACATGCATCCCCGGGTTTACCCCGGCGATCTTCGCCATCCAGGCGCGCTCGAACTCGATGCCGGAACCGACGGCGGCATACATCCGCACCTCTCCGAGGGCCGCCATCTGCCCGGGCGTCAGCTCGTAGGTATGCGGGTTTGCGCCGGGCGGGACGAGGACCATCACGTCCACCCGCTCCCCCCCGATTGCCCTGACAAATTCGGCCTGGGGGGGGATCGTCACGGCGACCGGGATCGGACCGTCTTCGGCCGGGGCCGCGCCGTCACCGAGGCAGCCCGCCGTCACCAGAAGAAAAAGCACACCGATCGCAGACAACAGCCATTGCGCCGTTTCCATCTTCTCCACACCCATAATTTGGTACGTATCTAAATTATCCCTGCAACCCGTAAATAGGTTTTTGAGCCCATAATCAACCGGCATCGGGGCAACAGGCGAGATCGTGCTCGATCGGGCCGCAGACGCTCTGGACCGGGTGCCCGAGGGATGCGCAGATCCGGTCGACGAGGTCCTTTGAGACCCGCCCTTCCAGCATGTTCGCCTCCCTGCACGCCTCCGCGGGCGTCAGCCCGAACTGGCTCAGGGCGAGAGAGAGCAGACGGTGGCGGCGGACCAGGAAACGGGCGTATCGCTCCCCCTGCGCGGTGAGGGAGACGCCGTGATAGGGCGTATGCTCCAGATACCCTTCATCTGCAAGGGCGAGAAGCATCTTCGTGGCCGTCGAGGGGGCGACGCCGACCCTCCGCGCGATCTCGTTTGTCCGGGCGCACCCACCCATGATGCCGATGATCTTCAGGTATTCGGCCTTCCGGCCAGGGAGTTCGAAACCGCTGATCTCCTCCATGCGCCGTAGTGCGCCGGCCAGAGAGTTAAATTTTCCCCCACCCCAAACCTCGCGGCCCCATCCGCAAGGATCATGAGGCTCGACCGCCAACCTGATCACAATGCTCTGCGAGGATGAGATCGTCTCACGGTTCCTTGCCACCAGCCTGTTCGTCTCGCCCGAGGTGGTGGCCTACATACAGGAGCAGGACGACCCCGGCCTCATCGACCGGATCATCGCCGGGACGCCCGAGGGCACCGTCGTCGTCTCGCCCGAGTGCATTCCCGCCCTCAAGAAGGTGAGGGACGGCACCCGTTTTCTCGCAGACCCGGTCTGCGAGGTCCTCGCCGGCATGGAGAACTCGGCCGAGAGCATCAGGGACTTCGAGGAGTACATCACCTATTTCCGCAACCGTTTCACCCGCCTCTCCACCTTCATGCGGGGGCGGATCCAGCCGGTCCCGATCGAGGCGCTGGCCCGGACCGGACGCTACCAGGAGGAGGAGGTCTCGTTCATCGGCATGGTCTCGAACGTGCGGAGTACGGCCAACGGCAATAAGATGGTCGAGGTGGAGGACCCCACGGGCACGATGCGGGTGCTCTTCAACAAGTCCAGGGACGGTTTTGCCGAGGCCGAGAAGATCCTGCCCGACGAGGTGATCGGCGTGCGGGGCAAACTCTCGCAGGACGGCAACATCTTTTTCGCCAACACGCTGGTCCGCCCCGACATCCCGCTCTCGAACGCTCCGTACCGCTCAGAGCGTCCGGGCCGGGCGGTGCTGATCTCGGATATCCACGTCGGCTCAGACACCTTCCTCGAGGACGAATGGCACCGCTTCGCCGACTGGATCTCAGGCCGGGAGGATATCGGCTACCTGGTCATCGCCGGCGACCTCGTGGACGGGATCGGGATCTACCCGGGCCAGGAAAAAGAGCTCGTGATCAAGAATATTTACCAGCAGTACCAGGCGCTCGGGGAGATGCTCGCGGCCCTCCCGGAGCGGCTGACGATCGTCATCTCGCCGGGCAACCACGACGTGGTCAGGGGCGCCGAACCGCAGCCTGCGATCCCGCCGGCGTTCAGGACGGGCTACCCGGCAAACTGTGTGTGGGTCGAGAACCCGGCGCTCGTCTCCCTGCAGGGCGTGCGGGTGCTCATCTACCACGGGCGTTCGTTCGACGACATGATCGGGACGATCCCGGGCGCCTCATACAACCGCCCCGCGGAGATCATGGAGGAGATGCTGAAACGCCGGCACCTCGCCCCGATATTCGGGATGCGCACCCCGATCGCACCGGGAAAAAAGGACCCGCTCATCATCGACCCGGTCCCGGAGGTGCTCTTCACCGGCCACGTCCATATCAGCGGGATCAAACGCTACCGGGGCGTGCTGATGATCAATGCCGGGACCTGGCAGTCTCAGACCGCATTCCAGAAACAGATGAACACCGTGCCGACACCCGCGCAGGCGGTCGTCCTTGACCTTCAGAGCCTTGAGACCGAGATCGTCGATTTTCTGACTCCCGGATCCTGATCGTGCGGGCGCTCCTCCTGGCAACGGAAACTTCCGGCATCCTGCGGCGATGCGGAAGAAAACGATCAGATCATTCGAATCGCTCTATTTTTATTATTGAAGGGGCACATAGATAGAGAATCAAAAAGCCGGGATCCGGTGCTGTCAACCAGAACCCGGGGGAAAGAAAAAACATGGATGCAATCGTCTATCTGGCACCTATATGTGCTCTCTTAGGCCTTCTTTTTGCAGGGTACTCATTCCTTGCAGTTCGAAAAGAGGGAGAGGGCACTGAGGTGATGAAAAAGATCACCGCGGCGATCCACCACGGCGCCATGGTCTACCTGAACAGGCAGTACCGTGCCATCGCCCTGTTCGTCGTGGTCCTGGCCATCGTCATCGCGGCCATTCTACCGAACGGCGTTCTGACCGCAGCATGTTTCGTGCTCGGCGCCGTGCTCTCGGCCACCGCAGGATACATCGGCATGTTCACCGCCACGAGCGCAAACGGCCGGACCACCAACGCCGCACGCCGCGGCATCGCCGAGGCCTTCAGGGTCTCTTTCGCCAGCGGCTCGGTCATGGGCATGTCCGTCGTCGGCCTCGGGCTCTTCGGGCTCTCCATCGCCTTCATCGGACTCTCAAACTTCCTTCCGGGCATGGACGAGTACACGATTGTGAACATCCTCGCCGGGTTCTCTCTCGGCGCCTCCTCGATCGCCCTCTTCGCCCGTGTGGGCGGCGGCATCTTCACCAAGGCCGCCGACGTCGGCGCTGACCTCGTCGGCAAGGTCGAGGCCGGCATCCCCGAGGACGACCCGAGAAACCCCGCGGTCATCGCGGACAACGTCGGCGACAACGTCGGCGACATTGCCGGTATGGGTGCAGACCTCTACGAGAGCTACGTCGGCTCGATCATCGCCACCATGCTCCTGGGCGCATCGACCGCGGCGGTCTTCTTCCCGAACGTCTCCCTGATGAACGTCATTCTCTTCCCGGTCGTCATCGCCGCCCTCGGCATCGTCGCCTCGATCATCGGCTCCTTCTTCGTCAGGACCGACAAGGCTGAGTCCAGCGCCATCCACATGGCCTTCAACAAGGGCCTGCTCGTCGCCCTCGCCCTGGTGGTCGTCGCCACCTACTTCGTGACGAACGCCATGCTCGGCGAGTACGGGTTCGGCGTCTTCGTCGCCACCATCTCCGGTCTCGTCGCCGGTTTCCTGATCGGCCAGATCACCGAGTACTACACCTCTTTCGAACGCAAACCGACCCTTGAGATCGCGAAGTCCTGCCAGACCGGCGCCGCCACCAACATCATCACCGGGTTTGCAAAGGGCATGGAGTCCACGGTCTTCCCGGTCATCGTCATCTCCATCGCCATCTGGATCGCATTCACCTTCTCCGGCCTCTACGGCATCGCCGTTGCGGCCGTCGGCATGCTCGCAACCCTGGGCATCTCCCTCGCGGTCGACGCCTACGGCCCGGTCGCCGACAACGCCGGCGGTATCGCCGAGATGTCCCACCAGGACCCCCATGTCCGCGAGATCACCGACACCCTCGACGCCGTCGGCAACACCACCGCCGCCATCGGCAAGGGTTTCGCCATCGGCTCCGCGGCGCTCACCGCTCTCGCCCTCTTCTCCGCATATGCCTTCGCCATCAGCAAGGGCGGAGAGACCATCGTCATGGACATCCTCCACACCCCGGTCTTCATCGGCCTTCTGATCGGCGCAATGCTCCCCTTCCTCTTCTCGTCCATGACGATGATGGCAGTCGGCAGGGCGGCGTACGAGATCGTCGTCGAAGTCCGCCGCCAGTTCAAGGAGATCAAGGGCCTCATGGAAGGCAAGGCCGAGCCGGACTACGAGTCCTGCATCGCCATCTCCACCCACTCGGCGCTCAAAGAGATGGTCGCACCCGGTCTCCTTGCGATCGTCGCCCCGATCCTCGTCGGGCTCGTCCTCGGTAAGGAGGCGCTCGGCGGCCTTCTTGCAGGCTCCCTGGTATCCGGCTTCATGCTCGCCATCACGATGGCGAACGCCGGCGGCGCCTGGGACAACGCAAAGAAGTACATCGAACAGGGCCACTACGGCGGCAAGGGCTCGGACGCCCACAAGGCCGGCGTCACCGGCGACACCGTCGGCGACCCGTTCAAGGACACCTCAGGACCGGCCATCAACATCCTCCTGAAGCTGATGTCCATCGTGGCGGTCGTCTTCGCCCCCCTGTTCCTCTAATTTTTTCTTTTTTTCTGCGACCGCCGTCAGGCGCAAACACCTTCATCTCTGATCAGAACAGAACCCTATGCGCAGGAAACGCTTTCCTGCAGGGGATACTTCCATGCTTCAGATTTTCAAGACCCGACAGAACGGAGGGGAGACATTTATCGAGGAGCTCGACACCGTCGAGCCGGGAGCATTGATCATCTGCACCGCACCTGACGAAACCGAGATCGCCCGTGCCGCCGGGATCATGGGGATCCCGACCGAAGACCTGCGGGCGGCGCTCGACGAGGAGGAGCGGCCCCGCATGGAGACCGAAGAGGGGCGGACCTTCATCCTGATCGACATCCCGATGCGGATCGCCGGAGAACCCGCGGGGACCTACTCGACGATCCCGCTCGGTATTGCGATCAACGACGAGTATATCCTCACCATCTGCCTCCAGGAAAGCCCGATCCTGCAGGACTTCATCGCCGGAAAAGTGAAGACCTTTTACACCTTTAAAAAGACGCGGTTCCTCTTCCAGATCCTCTACCGGAGCGCCTTTTATTACCTGAACTTTCTCAGGCAGATCGACAAGCGCTCGACCGAGATCGAGAAAGCGCTCCATATATCCCTGCGCAACGAGGAGTTGATCCTCCTGTTGAACCTGGAGAAGTCCCTGGTCTATTTCTCGACCTCTCTGAAGAGCAACGAGGTGGTGCTCGAGAAGATCCTCAGGTTCAAACCGGTCAGGATGTTCCCGGAGGACGAGGAGCTCCTGGAAGACGTCATCATCGAGAACAAACAGGCGATCGAGATGGCGAACATCTACTCGAACATCCTCTCCAGCACGATGGACGCCTTCGCCTCGGTGATCTCGAACAACCTGAACATCGTGATGAAGTTCCTCGCCTCGGTGACGATCGTGCTGGCCGTGCCGACGATGATCGCGAGTTTCTTCGGGATGAACGTCGGCATCCCGCTCAGCGAGAGCCCGATCGCTTTTGCGATCATCGTCGGGACCTCGATGGTGATCTCGGCCGTGCTGGTGCTGGTGCTGATGAAAAAGAACATGATCTAAGGGTTGCGATACGCCCCCTTCGGCACGGAGAGCACAAACCGCGCCCCTTCGCCAGGTATGCCCTGCTCGCGGATCCCTATCCCGGTGAGGTCGAGCACCTCTTTTGCAAGGAAGAGCCCGAACCCGGTATGCTGCCCGATACCCCGCGCAAAGATGTTTTTTTTCTGCGCGAACGGGACGCCGACACCGTCGTCGGCGACGACGATCTCGCCGCAGGTTTCCCTTTCGACAAACGAGACCTCGATCCGGCTCACCCCGCCGCCGTGGCGGAGGGCGTTTTCAAAGCAGTTGAAGAGCACCTTCTCAAAGAGGGGGTCGGCGAAGACCTCCAGGCCCCCGGTGGCGACCGAGAAGGTAATCCCCCGGAAATCAAGCCCCTCGGCGGCGCGAGCGGCGACTTTCCCCACATGCTGCCAGCGCGGCTCCATCACGCCGAGGTCGGCGTAGAGCCTGGTGAACTCCACTTCGCGGCTGATCATCCCGACGAGGTCCTGTATCTTTCGAAGGGTGTCGCGCTGGAAGGGCGAGAGCGACCCGGTATCCAGCATCAGCCAGGTGTAGCCTGCAATCGCCGTCACCTGGTTGAGAACGTCATGGCGCGTGATCGAACCGAGAAGGTTGAGTTTCCGGTTCGCCTCCCGCAGCGCCTCCTCGGCCCGGCGCCTGGCGGTGACGTCCTGCGAGATGCCGGTAACGCGGCTGACCTGGCCTGAGGGATCGTCCCGGTGGGCCCGGCCCATCGAGAGGATCCACTTCCACGCACCGTCGTCGCAGCGGAAACGGTACTCCACGGAAAAAGCGTTTTCCCTCCTGATCCCATCGACGATCGCATCCATCACGCGCCCCAGGTCGTCGGGGTGGAGGCGGGCCTGCCAGGCGGCGAGATCGTTCTCCGAGACAGCGCCTGCAGAGCCGATGATCTCGCCCCAGCGGCGGTTGTAGGTGATCGTCCCGGTGGCCAGGTCATAGTTCCAGACCGCCAGCCCCGCCCCGTCAACGGCCAGGGCGAGCCACTCCTCGCTCACAGAGAGCGGGCCAGGAGGGCTCTCGCTTAACCCTGCCAGGGCGATGGCGCACCTGACCGCATGGAGGAGCTCGGCGCACTCGGCAGGGGTACACTCGCCTTTTCTCACATAGAACGACGCTCCGGCATCTATGGCCTCCTCGAAGACCGAATCCCGGCTTTTTCCGGTGTAGAGGATGAAAGGAACGGTGACGCCCCGCGCCCGCAGGGCCCGGAGAAAGGCGATGCCGTTCATGCCCGGCATCTGCTCGTCGGAGACGATGGCGGCGCACCCGATCCTGCCGACGAGGGAGAGGGCCTCTTCCGCGGATGACGCCCTGATGCAGTCATACCCGCCGGTCACCTCGAGATATCCCCCTGCCCGCTCCAGGACGACCGGATCGTCATCGACGATCAGCACCCTGGCCGTCCCCCCTGCACGCGCCCTCATCACACCGAGAGAGCGCGGCCACGAATAAATAACTGGCGGCAGGGCCCGTTCAGGGAGGGCGCCCCTCAAAATAGATCTCCATGCCGGGCCCACAGCGCTGTATGCAGGACCTGCTCGCCCCCCTTCTCTACGCTTTCACCACGCTCTTCGTCATTCTCGACCCCCTGCTCTCGGTGCCGATCTTCGTCTCGCTCACCGACATCATGGGCACGGTGCCCGGGATGCTCCTCGCGGCGATCGCCGTGAAGATCATCATGGACGGGATCGTCGGACTGCTCTGAAAAAAAAGATGCGCCCGGCCTTACAGCCCGGCAAGAAACAGCCGGTGAAGCCTGAGGTCGCCGGAGAGTTCGGGGTGGAAGGAGAGCGCCATATGCTTCCCCTGCCGCACCGCAACGATCCCCTGCGGTATCCTGGCGAGCACCTCGACGCCCGGGCCCGCGGCCGCCGCAACCGGCGCCCTGATGAAGACCGCGTGGAAGGGGGCTTCAAGCCCGAGAACGGCGAGGTCGGCCTCGAAAGAGTCCTTCTGCCGCCCGAAGGCGTTTCTCTCAACCGTGATATCGACGATGCCGAGAGGCAAAAACCGGGTGTCGTTGATCGTCGCGGCGACGATCACCATCCCGGCGCAGGTGGCGAAGATCCCGCCCGTAAAGGAGCGGATCGCCTCCCGGAGTCCGTTTTCACCGATCAGGCGGGCGATCGTCGTCGATTCCCCGCCCGGGATCGCGAAGGCGTCGCAGCCGGCGAGGTCGGCGGCGGACCTGACCTCCACCACCTCGCCCTCGCCCCCGAGGGCATCCAGAAACGCCCTCACGTGCTCGGATACGTCCCCCTGCACGGCAAGGACGCCGACCTTCTTACCAGCCACGTTCCTGGAGCCTCTCCTCGTCTTTGAGTTCGTGGACGTCCAGGCCCTTCATCGGGTCGCCGATGCCGCGGCTCACCGCGGCGATCACCTTCGCGTCGGTGTAGTGGTGGACGGCCTCGACGATCGCCTTCGCCATCTTCTCCGGGTTTGTGGACTTGAAGATCCCGGAGCCGACGAAGACGCCGTCCGCGCCCATCTGCATCATCAGGGCGGCGTCGCAGGGGGTGGCGATCCCGCCGGCCGAGAAGTTGACGACCGGGAGGCGGCCCCGTTTCGCCGTCTCGGCGAGGACCTCGTACGGCGCCTCGATCTGGCGGGCGCGGGCCCGGAGTTCCTGCTCGTCCATGCCCTGGAGCTCGCGGATCTCGCCGCCGATCGCGTGCATGTGCCTGACCGCCTCGACGACGTTGCCGGTGCCGGCCTCGCCCTTCGTCCTGATCATCGCCGCGCCCTCGCCGATCCGGCGCATCGCCTCGCCGAGGTTCCGTGCGCCGCAGACGAACGGGACGGTGAACCGGGTCTTCTCGATATGGTATTGCTCGTCTGCCGGGGTGAGCACCTCGCTCTCGTCGATCATGTCGACGCCGATCGACTCAAGGACCTGGGCCTCGACATAATGGCCGATCCGCACCTTGCCCATCACCGGGATGGAGACGGCGTCGATGATCTCGATGACCTTTTCCGGGTCGGCCATGCGCGCCACGCCCCCGGCCTTCCTGATGTCGGCCGGTACGCGCTCGAGGGCCATCACCGCGACGGCGCCCGCATCCTCGGCGATCCGCGCCTGTTCGGCGTTCACCACGTCCATGATGACGCCGCCCTTCTGCATGGACGCGAAGCCCCGCTTCAGGAGCTCGGTGCCGTACCTCAGTTCCTCAAGTTTCATTATTCCTACCTATTGGGCGGTCATGCCAATAAAAATAGTGCGATGATGGCAGATACCGCAAATATCAGCGTTATTCCACGAACGGACGCGATTATATCGTTTCCACCCTCTGCAAGGCTCCGCTCGCCGGGTCCGATCGCATAGATACCCCGTTTGCAGAAGCGCACCCCGACACCCCCGGCGACCACCGCCATCGGCCAGCCGCCGTTGTAGCCCGGCCTTTTCTTCCGGTCGAGGTGGAGCGCCTGCCACGCCGGGGCGAACCGGCCCTTTACCCCGAAGTAGAGGAGGCCGATAAGGGCGGTGAGCCTGGCGGGGACGAGGTTTGCCAGGTCGTCGGCCCGTGCGGCGCACCAGCCGAGCCTGATCCGCTCGTCGGTGTAGCCGAGCATGGCGTCCATGCAGTTGAACGAGCGATAGAGGGCTGCGGCCGTCAGCCCGAGGCCGAAGGGGGCGAAGACGGCGAACCAGAAGAGCGGGGCGACGATCGAGTCGGAGAGGTTCTCGGCGACCGACTCGTAGGCGGCCGACCTGATCTCGTCCGCGGAGAGGGCCGAGGTGTCGCGCGAGACGAGCATGCCGGCGGCCGTCCGCCCGGCGTCCAGGCCCCCGCCGGTGAGCGCCGCCTCGACCGAAGCGGCGTGCTCCTCCAGGGAGCGCCAGGCGAAGACCGCCTTCAGGAGGAAGGGGGCGAGCACCAGGAGCAGGAGGGGCGGGGCATAGTGCTCGACGAGATAGAAGGGTGCGGCGAAGAGACAGGCGGAGACCGCCCAGAGAACGACGCCCGCCGCCCGCTGGAGGCGCACCGGATAGCGGCCCGGCCTGCCCCACCAGCCCACGAACCTGCCGAAGAGGGCGACCGGGTGGAGGGGCGTGCGCGGGTCGCCGAAGAGCCGGTCAACGACGAGCGCCAGGGCGAGGGTCAGCGCCGCAAAAACCATGCGGCAATCACCCCGAGGATCAGTACGACGAATGCTGCGGCCTCGAAGAGGAGGACCCCGGTGCCGACGTAGATGATAAAGAGGAGGGCGGCGACGATGACGATGGCGAAGGGCACCACCGGGAGCTGCGGGGGCGGGGGGAGCGGCTGCGGCGGTTCTTCCACCGGGGCCGGGCGCTCCCTGACGGCGACCTTCAGGCCCGAACGGTTCGTGCCGTAGCCGGTGATCACCGTGATCGCAAACATTCCCGGAAAGACGTCGTCCCTGATGACAACCGGCACGTCTGCCAGACGCTCAAGATAGAGATTTTCATGGAAAAAATCGGTGAACCGCGCGGCGTCGGCGGTGGAAAGGGTGAGATGGAGGGGCGAGCCCTCGTTTTTCAGTTTGAGGACCAGGGTGTCCCCGGCATGGACCTCGACCGATTCGGGCAGGTCGATCGAATTTATTGAGCGTGTATTGAACCGGATCTCACAGGGAACATCCATAGTATTAGTCCTTGTCGGTCTGGGGGAGGAGGTTTGGTATGCCCTCCTTGATGGGGTATGCGACGCCGCAGGCGGCGCACCAGAGCGAGCCCTCGACGATATCGTCGCCGGTCTCCTCGTCGACGCGCAGGTCGAGGTCGCCCTTGCAGACCGGACAGCAGAGGATGTCGAGGAGCGAACGCCTCACAGTTCATCCCTCAGGTCGATGATCTGGGTGAGCTCGGGGCCCGTGGAGATCAGACCGATCGGGGCGCCGATGTCCTTCTCGGCCTGTTCGAGGAAGGCGATCGCCTTCTCGGTCAGGCCGTCGTACGAGGTGGCGCCGAAACAGGCCGGGTCCACGTGGTCGATCCCGGTGATCGCCGCGATCGTGCAGCCGTTGATCATCGCCGAGTACCGGGCCATCTTGCCGTCCCAGCCGCCGATCCGCCGCTGGCGGTGGGTGACGGTGCCGAACTCCTTGAACCCGAGGGCGTCGGAGGCCTCGGCATTCATCTCGGTCTGGAACGGTCCCTCGCCGACCCTGGTCGGGTATGCCTTGAAGACGACGACGACGTCGTCGATCCTGGTCGGGCCCACGCCGTTGTCCGCGGCGATCTGCGAGGCCGAGGTGTCCTTGCTCGTCACGAAGGGATAGGTCCCGTAATACAGAGAGATCCCGAAACCCTGCGTCCCCTCGAGGAGGACGTTCTCGCCGCGGTCGATCGCCGCGTTCACTTCGGCGGCGACGTCGATGATGTAGGGGGCGAGTTCAGGGACGTCCTTTGCCTGCCTGGAGGTGCGGAGGACGCGGTCTGAGTTCGCCGGGCCGCACCCGGTCCCGGTGGACCCGATCTTCTTCGAGAGGTGGTCGCTCGCCTTGTCACGGGCGATATGCTCCTCCTCGATCACGCCGCAGCGCCCGTCCACAAAGATCCTGCCGCCGACGTCCAGGAGTTCGACCTCGCGGAGGAAGACCCGCGGGTCCACCAGGACGCCGCTGCCGATGCAGAGTCGCGCATCCGGGTAGACGAACCCGGACGGGATCATCCGCACGCCATAGTTTTTGTCGCCGACCATCACCGTGTGTCCGGCGTTCGGGCCCACGCCGCCCCGGGAGATGATCGATGTGTGGTCCTGGTGGGCAATATGGGCCACAATCTTGCCTTTTCCCTCATCCCCGAAAAATCCGCCGACAATAATCGTACACGCCATTGCTATATCATGTAATTTGGGGTGATACTTGATGATAAAAGTATATCATCGGGGTTTGCTCCCCTCACTCATTCTCGCATCTATCACGACAGTGTAACGAATCTTCTGTAAAAATAATTTGGCCCTGAATCCAACCTAGATTTGGACAAAGGAGAAACAGGGCCATGGATCCCTTAGCGTTAATCGAAGATTATCTTTCCGATAATGAGAATGGCATGAAGACCCTCATCACCTGGTTCCTCAACCAGGTGATGCTGCTCGAAGCCCTCCACCAGGCGGGAGCCGAGCAGTATGAACGAACCGATGCGCGGAAGGCTCACCGAAACGGCTACAAGAAGCGATCTCTGAAAACCCGATATGGAGAAACGATCCTCCAGAAACCGCAGTTCCGAGAATTTCCCTTCGAAACACAGGTATTTGGACGCTATTCCCGGGTTGAGAAGGCTCTTGAGAATGCTATCTTTGAATCCTACCTTCAGGGAGTCTCAACCCGCCGGATCCAGGAGATTGTTGCTCATTTTGGCATCGAACAACTCTCTCCTGCTTCAGTATCCAGGATAGCAAAGGACCTCGATGAACAGGTCCATGCATTCCTTCAGAGGCCGATTGAACAGGAGATTCCCTATCTCTTTGTGGATGCTTCGTACTACAAAGTCAGAGAGGGACCACGGTACATCACCAAAGCTCTTCTGGTGATCGCCGGTGTTCGAATGGATGGCTACCGGGAAATCCTGGGAGCCAGAATCACTGATTGTGAAAATGAGATGTTCTGGTCGGGATTGTTCGAAGACCTCAAAGAACGAGGATTGGTGGGTGTCAAGATGGTTGTCTCAGATGGTCATGCCGGGATCCAGAAGGCGGCGGAAGCCGCCTTCCTCGGCGCATCGTGGCAGATGTGCTCGGTCCATTGCACCCGGGCGGTTTTAAAGAATATTCCACGGAAACATCAGAAAGAAGTTGCTGAGTCCTTGAAGGAGGCATATGGGGACGAGGAAAGACTTCAGCAGCTTGCAGATGATCTGAACGAACGAGGATATCGGAAAGCGGCCAATACGATCGAGAGATTCATCCCGGGACTTATGAGTTACACGGCGTTCCCGAAAGAGCACGCAAAGCGGATCCGAACGACGAACATGATGGAAAGAGTCAACAAGGAACTGAAACGGAGAACCAAAGTTGTAGGGGCCTTTCCCAATGAAGAGTCACTCCTCAGGCTGGCAGGATCCATCCTGATGGACATCAATGAGGAGTGGGTGACCGGCAGAAGATATTTGACGATGGAGGGGGAATGATCAAACAAGGAGACAGGGCTCAGACGAATTACAGAAGATCTGAAACACTACCTCTATCACTTTTTCCCGGGAAAAGGCAGCGTCCGATATTCCTGAAATACGGGATATGGAGCAGGGTGTGGACGGCCATCAGGGCGAGGAAGGCCATGCCGGTGATCTCGTGGAAGTCCACCCAGTCTGACCGGGCGACGCCGAGAAAAACATTCAGGGCGGCGCTGCCGGTGCCGCCGCGCCATCCGGGGCCCCCCGAGGGGAGGACGAAAAATAGAACCAGGGACGATAGGGCGACGATAACGAATGTGACGAGCATCGCAAGGTCGACGATCGCATTCACCTGTCTCTTCTGCATGGGGAGGAGAGGGCGCACCGCGATATTATACCATTCGCCCTTATCCAGAAATGCAAACGGTCCGCCGGTGGAAGTGTTCCAGATGAAATGAAAGGGTAATGAAACCTACGGCAAATCCTCCCTCCACAGGGGAGGATTCGCGCGCGATCCGATCCCGCGAATATCTCCAGAGTTCCAGTGGAAATAAAGGGGTTATCTGGCTGCCGATTGTCAGACAACAGGCACATCCGGCCCTGCCGGGATCAAAAAAATTGTTTCCGGGAAAATGAGAAAGAGGGGATCACGGCAGACCGGCGATGAACGCCCCCATCCGCTCGACGGCCAGGGAGAGGTTCTGGCGGCTCGTCGCATAGGAGCAGCGGATATGCCCCTTCCCCGAGGCGCCGAAGGCGCTGCCGGGAACAACGGCGACCTTCTGCTCCTTGAGGAGGCGCTCGGCAAACTCCTCGTCCGAAAGGCCGGTCGTCTCGATCGATGGGAAGGCGTAGAAGGCGCCCTGCGGCAGGTGGCAGGCGAGACCGATCCGGTTGAGACCCTCCACGAAGAGGTTCCGGCGGAGGCGGTACTCCCGCACCATCTCGTTTTTGTTCTCTTCGGCCTGCCTGAGCGCCGCATGGGCGGCGATCTGCCCCATCACCGGGGCGCAGAGCATCACGTACTGGTGGATCTTCAGGGCGGCGTCGCAGATCGGCCTGGGGGCGCAGAGGTAGCCGATCCGCCACCCGGTCATCGCATAGGCCTTGGAGAAACCGTTGAGCGTGATCGTCCGGTCGCGCAGGTCGTCCATCGAGGCCGGCGAGCAGTGGGTGCCGTCGTAGGTGAGCTCGGAGTAGACCTCGTCAGAGATCAGGAGGAGGTCGTGGTCGACGATGATGTCGGCGATGGCGCGGTAGTCGTCCCTCCCCATCACCCCGCCGGTCGGGTTGTTCGGGAAATTGAGCACCAGGGATTTGGTCTTTTGTGTGACGCGCTCCATCAGGGCGTCGGGTGTCACCCTGAAGCGGTCCTTCTCCAGGCAGGGCAGGGGCACCGGCACGCCGCCGGCCAGTGTGACGCAGGGAGCGTAGCTGACATAGGCCGGGTCCAGGACGATCACCTCGTCGCCCGGATCGGTGACGGCCCTGATGGCGATGTCGGCCGCTTCGGAGACGCCGGTCGTGACGATGATCTCCTCTCCCGGAGAGTAGGAGAGGCTGTACTTCTGCTCCAGGTCGAGGGCGAGCGCCGCCAGCAGGGGCGGGTATCCCCGGTTCGAGGTGTACGAGGTGACGCCCTGCTCGATCGAGTAGATGCCTGCCTCGCAGACATTCCAGGGGGTCACGAAGTCAGGTTCGCCGACGCCCAGGGAGACGACGTCCTGCATACCCATGCAGAGATCGAAAAATTTTCTGATCCCCGAAGGGGGGATCACCCGCGCCCGCTCTGATACGAAGTCCCGCATCGTTCACCTCAGAAGGAGTACGGCAGACGCTCCCCCGCCTCGCGCTCGTCGTACGGGGTGCCGTTCTCCTTGTAGGTCTTCATCACGAACTGGGTCGTCGTCTCCCTGATCCGGTCCATCGGGGCGATATGCTCGGAGACGAAACGGGCGATCTCCTGCATGTTCTTCCCCTTGACCAGGAGGATGAAATCGTACCGGCCCGAGACCAGGCGAAGGGCCCTGACCTCCCTGAAGCGCGCGATCCGCTCGGCGATCTTGTCGTAGCCGAAGTCCCGCTCGGGCGAGACCTTGAGGGCGATGATCGAGCTCACCTCGTCCCTGCCGGCGCGCTCCCAGTCGACGACGGCGGCGTACTTCCTGATGATCCTGGCCTCTTCCATCGCGCGGATCCGCCGTTCTACGTCTTCGACCGTGAGCTCTACCATCGTCGCCAGTTCGCCGGGAGGCACCTGGCTGTTTTCCTCCAGGAGATGGAGGATTAAGAGATCTTTTTCGTCCATTGTTATCACCGGAACGAGGCCCTCAGGCGGTTGAGGTCGACCTGGGCAAGGCGGTCCTCAGAGAGTCTGGGATCCTTCGCGAGTACTTCCTGTATCTTTTTGGTGTTGGTGTCAAACCACATCTCTTTTGTCCTTCCGTACCGCCCTTTGGAGACGACCCGGGTGTTGATCACCCCGAGCATGTTCAGTTCGGAGATGAGGTCGGTGATCCGGCGGTGGGTGAGGGGATCGATGTCAACGATCCGGCTGACGTCCCGGTAGACCCGGGTCACCTCGCCTGAGGTGAAGATCTTCTTGTCCATCTCTTCGAGCAGGAGCATCGAGTAGAGTACGACCTTGCTCTGGGTGGGCAGGGTGGAGATGCACTCGATCATCGAGTCGGTCTCGATCTTTTCGAGGGCCATGCGGACGTGCTTCTCCCCGACGCGCTCGCCGTTCTCCCTATCGGCAAGTTCGCCCGAGACCCGCAGGAGGTCGAGAGCACGCCTGGCGTCGCCATGCTCCTGCGCGGCGAAGGCGGCGCAGAGCGGGATGACGCCCTCGTCGAGCCCGCCCGCCATGAAGGCCATCTGGGCGCGCTGGGTGAGGATGTCGCAGAGTTGCGGGGCGTTGTACGGCGGGAAGACGATCTCCTCCTCTGAAAGGGAGGAGAGGACGCGGGGGTCGAGGAAATCGGTGAACCGCAGGTCATTGGAGATCCCGATCATCGAGACCTTCGACGACCTGAGGTCTGAGTTGATCCTGGTGAGGTTGTACAGGGTCTCGTCCCCGCTCTTCTTCACCAGTTTGTCGATCTCGTCGAGGACGATGACCAGCACCCCTCCAGCTGCTTCGAGCTGGTTTTTCAGTTCGGTGTAGACCTGATCGGTCGGCCACCCGGTCATCGGTATGTGCGCACGCGCCTTGTCGCTCGGGGTCGCGTCGAGGTCCTCGAGCCCTTTGGCGATCTGGGCGAGCACCCGGTACTGGGTATCGATCACCTCGCAGTTGAGGTGGACGACCTTGCACCCGGTGGACATGCTCGCGGCCACCTTCTCGAGTTCTGCCCCGACATACCTGACGCTCGCGGTCTTGCCGGTCCCGGTCTTCCCGTAGATCAGGATGTTCGAGGGGGTCTCGTTCTTCAGCGCCGGGGCGAGGATCGATGCGATCGCATCGATCTGGGGACGACGGTGAGGGAGGATCTGGGGACGGTACGAGTGGCGGAGAACCTCCCGGTTTTTGAAGATCCGGTTGTTCGAAAGGAACTTCTGGAAGAGGCCAAAGGACGGAGTTTCATTCTCAGACATGGTATCAGCCGCGGGTGTTGAGGGGGTCGGGTGGGCAGGAATAGAGATCATGTGGGGTGTGGAGATATAACCCCTTTGTTTCCATTGGAACCTGCTTATAAAGGTGATCAGAAGGGCGCAAAAAAACGGGAAATTCTTCGAGATCGGTGCCGCGATCCGGGACCCCTTTATTTCGACTGGAGCATGTGGAAAACAGGTGACCTGTTTTTCTTTACCACAGTGAAAACAGCTTGTTGTAGGTTTATCCACTGATACTATAAATCTTCTCTGATCTCAGGACAGAGATCGCGATCGATCGCGGATCCCGATCAGAGCAATAAGGCCAGATCGCGATCGATCGCGATCCCCGGATCAGGGGAGAGCGCGGATCAGGGATCAGAGCGATCTGGATCAGAGCGATCTGGATCAGAGCGATCTGGATCAGAGTGATCCAGGTCAGAACGATCCAGGTCAGAACGATCCAGGTCAGAACGATCCAGGTCAGAACGATCAGGGCGGATCGCGATCCCCGGATCAGGATCACCGGGAGATCCCCCTATGATCCCCACCTCCAATCCCCCTCCTCCTCTCCACCCGTTCCAGTCGAAACAAAGGGGTCGGGGATCGCGCCCTCCCACCACCCCCGCGGCGCAAGAGGTATCATACGGGAGGATCAACACAGGAAGAAGGAGATATCATGAAACAGGAGCATCTCAAGGAGATCCCGATCAGGACGGCGGTGATCACCGTCTCCACCACGCGTACCGAGGAGACCGATACGAGCGGGCGGGCAATCCGCGACCTGCTCGCCGGGGCCGGGTACCAGGTGAGCGTTTCGGCGATCGTGAAGGATGATATCGGGGCGATCCGCTCGATTCTCGCGCGGACTCTGCCCGAGGCGGATGCGGTGATCTTCAACGGAGGGACCGGTCTCACCCCTGACGACTGCACCATCGAGGCGATCGAGCCCTTCTTCGAAAAGAAGATGGAGGGGTTTGGCGAGCTCTTCAGGATGCTCTCGTACGGGGAGATCGGGACCTCGGCCCTGCTCTCGCGCGCGGCCGCGGGGATTGCCGGTGGAAAAGCGATCTTCTGCATCCCGGGATCGACCGGGGCGGTAAAACTCGCCACCGAACAGATCATCCTGCCCGAGCTGCGGCACATCATCTCGCACGCGCGGGGATAAGCACTTTAACGGTTCACTTCGAGGAGGGCGATCCGCTCAAAGACCAGGGGCCTGATCCGCCCGCCTGCGGCGGCGAGTTCCTCCGCGGTGATCGCATAGCGCTCCATCAGCCGCATTTTTTTTGCCCCGTCGATCTCCTCCCAGTCCCCTTCGTCCCAGTGGACGGTCCTCTCAAGGGCCTCCGCGGCCGCGGGTGCGGGGGGGCAGATGCAGACATAACAGCGGTTCTCCCCCTCGTGGAGGCCGAGGTCCATCGCCACCCGGCACTGCCTGGTCCCAGCCGCATAGAGCAGGGCCTCCATCTCGAGGCTGTTTGCGATCGCCCGGCCCTCGCGCCAGGAACGGACCGCATGGCCGACCGCCTTCCTGGCATGCCCCTTTCCGGCGATTTTTTCGGCGTCGAAGAAGATGATATGCGTCCCGGTCGCCCCGGCGATCTCCCTGACGCTCTCTAAAAAGGCGGGGAGCGAGGGGATATCGACGATCCCCTGCCTGATCTCACACTCGTGCTCCATTGATCTCTCCTCTATGTGTGCCTGAAGGGTATAAGGGGATTTTTCCGGCACCTCCGTACCGGGATCCGGGGCGGCCCCTTCTCCAGGCACCGCATCATTTATATACCGGATGCTGCGAGATGGCCACGATGAAGATCTCCGTCCTCTCGATGTACTGGAACGAGCCGCGGGGCGGGGGGATCAATGCCTATGTCATGGGGCTGGTGACGATGCTGCGGAACCGCCATCCTGACAACTCGGTGGACGTCCTCTTCGTGGAGGGGGAGGGCGATCCCGCAGGGAGGGTCAGGCCCGGCGCCCTGGGGGAGATCGTCGGGACCGCCCTGCACCTCCACCGCCTCTCCCCTGACGTGATCCATGTCCACGACAGCATCGGGCTTCTCCTGGGGGCGGCCCTCTACCGCTCGGTCCTGGGCAGAGGGGCGGTGGTCTACACCTTTCTCACCGAGGTGAAACGCCCCACCCAGATACAGGACCGTCTCCTCCGCCTTTTCGGGAGGCACCTGTACTGCTGGGGGATTGGCCGGTGTGCGTGCGTGACCTTCGTGAGCCAGGATCTCCAGACGAAGATCGCCGCCGTCTATGCGATCCCGATTGCGCAGCCGACGGCGATCACCTACCCGGGCGTGGAGGCGCGGCCTGTCCTCCCCGGGAAGATCCTGGAGTTCCAGGAGCGGTTCGGGATCGCCGACGGCGATATCGTCCTCCTCTCCCAGGGGGTCACCGTCAACCGGTTCAAGGCGAAAGGGACCGAGGAGGTGATCGCCGCCGTCGCTCTCCTGAGAGGGGAATATCCCGGCATAAAACTCGTTCTGACCAGGGACGGGAGGTTCAGGCCAGATCTCGAGAGATATGCCCGGGCGATCGGGGTCGCGGACGCCGTGGTCTTCACCGGGGACGTCGACGACCCCTTTGTCCCGCTCGCCCGCGCCGATCTCTACTGCCATATCACCCTGGCCGACGGCCTTCCGATCGCCCTGCTCGAGGCGATGGCGATGGCAAAACCGATCGTTGCGTCGCGCACCGGGGGCATACCCGAGGCGATCGCCGACGGCGAGGACGGTCTGCTCGTCGAACCGCGTGCCGAGGCGATCGCGGCGGGGATCAGGCGGGTGCTCTCTGATCCGGCGCTTGCAGAGGCCCTGGGGAGGCATGCACGGGAGACTTCCCTGGAACGGTTCGGGTGGGCCGATCGCTCCGATCTTGTCGCCGGGATCTACACCTCCCTGAACGGTCGCTGATCATCCCCGGGCTGCGAAAGATATATTTTTATATTATTGTTGATATCTCTGCCACTGTCAGATGAATTTGCCTTTCATTCGTCTATAAATGATGAAAAGAGCGTTTGATACTCATTATCCCGGAGATTTCCAGACAGACCTGAGGGGGAGAGATGGGATTTCTCACGTAACGGCGTTATCTGCCTGATACAGCGCCCGAATGCGCCTGGTAATCGTGAAAACTACAATCAGAAGGGGGGTCATATGGACGTGGGCAGCAGCACAATTTTTCTCACCGGAGCCGGCGGTTTTATCGGCAGCCATCTCACCGAATATCTCGTCGAACAGAACGCCACCGTAAAGGCGCTGGTGAAATACACCTCGCGATCTGACCGGGGGATGCTCGAACTCCTCCCTGCGGAGACGATGCGATCGGTCGAGGTGATCCCCGGCGACCTGAAGGACGGGGACGCCATCAGGCGGGCCACCAGGGATGTGGACGCCATCGTCCACCTCGGCTCGATCATCTCGGTGCCCTATTCCTATCTCAGCCCCAGGGAGACGATCGAGACCAATATCCTCGGCACGTTAAACGTCCTCTCTGCGGCCAGGGAGAACGGCGTCGGGCGGGTCGTCCACACCTCGACGAGCGAGGTCTACGGCACCGCCCGCTCGGTCCCGATCGACGAGCGCCATCCCCTCCAGGGGCAGTCGCCGTACTCGGCGAGCAAGATCGGGGCGGACAAGATCGCCGAGAGTTTTTTCTGCTCTTTCGACCTCCCGGTCGTAACCATACGCCCGTTCAACACCTACGGACCGCGGCAGTCGGCGCGGGCGGTGATCCCGACGATCGTCACCCAGGCCCTGACCGGGAAGGAGGTGCGCCTGGGCGCCCTCGGCTCGACGCGGGACTTCACCTATGTGGGTGACCTGGTCCGCGCCTTCGCCCTCGCCCTCGCCGCTCCCGGCGTGGTGGGCGAGACGATCAACGTCGGCTCGAACTTCGAGATCTCTGTCCGGGATCTGGCGGAACGGATCCTCTCCCTCTGCGGGAGCGATGCGGCGATCGTCACCGAGCCCGTCCGCCGGCGCCCGGAAAAGAGCGAGGTGGCGCGGCTGTGGTGCGACAACACCCGCGCCCGCGACCTGCTCGGCTGGGCCCCGCAGACCTCGCTCGACGACGGCCTGAAGGCGACGATCGCATGGATCGCCGGGAACATCGAGATGTATCGGCCGGGTGTCTATGTCAGGTGATGCGATGGTGAAGGCGGTGATCCTTGCGGGCGGGAGCGGCACCAGGCTCAAGCCCTATACGACGGTCTTCCCAAAACCCCTGATGCCCATCAGGGAGAGGCCGATCCTGGAGATCATCCTGCGGCAGCTCCACACCACCGGCATTGACGAGGCGGTGATCGCCGTCGGCTATCTTGCCGAGCTGGTCATGACCTATTGCGGCGACGGGTCGCGCTTTGGCTGTCCCGTCACCTATTCGCGGGAGGAGAAACCTCTCGGGACGGCCGGGTGTCTGGGGCAGCTGAAGGAGCGGCTGCTCGAGACGTTCCTGATGATGAACGGCGACGTGCTCACGACCCTCGATTATGCCGCCTTCCTGGAGTATCACCGGAGCCACGGCGGGATCGCCACCATCGCCCTCCACCGGCGGGAGATCCCGATCGACTTCGGGGTGGTCGGGATAAATGGGCAGCACCGGATCACTGAGTACACTGAAAAACCGACGCTCTCGCACCTGGTGAGCATGGGGGTCTACGCCTTCGAGCCCCGTGTGCTGGACTATATCGAGCCTGAGGCCTACCTCGATTTTCCCGACCTGATAAAGAGCCTGATCGCAGAGGGAGAGGAGGTGGTCGGCTACGTCTATGACGGCTACTGGCTCGATATCGGCCGGGTGGACGATTATGAGCAGGCGAAGGCGGATTTCGACGTGATCGCTCCGCGTCTTGGGATCTGATCGCATGGGGTGGACGGTTCCGCTCTCAGACGTCTCACTTTCCGCGGAGGAGATCAGGGCCGCAACCGCCGTCCTTGCCTCGGGCTGGCTCTCCATGGGGCCGGTGACCGAGGCGTTCGAGCGGGCGTTTGCCGACTACCTCGGGGTGACGTATGCGTTTGCCGTATCCAGCGGGACCGCCGCCCTGCACCTGGCCCACCTGGCCGCCGGGGTCGGTCCGGGCGACGAGGTGGTCGCCCCCTCGCTCACCTTCGTCGCCACCGCAAACGCCGCCGTCTACTGCGGGGCGACCCCGGTCTTTGCCGATATCGCCGGGACCGACGATTTCAACCTCTCTGCCGACACCATCGTCCCGGCCCTCTCCGGTGCGACGCGGGCGATCACCGTGGTGCATTACGGCGGATACCCCTGCGATATGGCGCCGGTCCTGGAGATCGCGGCGGAGCGCGGCATCCCGGTGATCGAGGACGCCGCCCACGCCGTCGGAGCGTCATATGCCGGCAGGCGGTGCGGCACCATCGGGGATATCGGCTGCTTCAGTTTTTTTGCGAACAAGAACCTCCCCACCGGGGAAGGCGGGATGATCGTGACCGACAACGAGGCGTATGCAGAGCGGATCAGGGCGATGCGCTCCCACGGGATGACCACCCTCACCTGGGACCGCCACCGCGGCCATGCCCGGGCGTACGATGTCGTGGACCTCGGCTACAACTACCGGATCGGCGAGGTCGCATCGGCCCTCGGGCTTGCCGGGCTTGCGAACCTGGACCGGGCGAACGCTCGCAGGGAGAAGATCGTGGAGCGCTACCGCCGGCGCCTGCAGGAGATGCCCGGGCTTTCGTCCCCGTTTGAAGGGGCGCCGGGCCGGTCTGCCTGCCACCTCTTCCCGGTCCTCCTCCCCCCGGAAATACCGCGGGAGGGAGTAGCGGCGGCGATGCAGGAGGCGGGCGTCCAGACGAGCGTTCATTACCGGCCCGTCCACCTCTTCTCCTATTACCGGCAGCGGTTCGGCGGAAAGAGAGGCATGCTCCCGGTGACCGAGGATGTCGGGGACCGCGAGATCACGCTCCCCCTGTACCCGGGCATGGACGATCCCACGGCAGAGTACGTGATGGACGCCCTGGCGGCGGCGGTGGGACGGCGGTAGGCATGCAGGTCGCATGGGACGATCAGATCTCGAAGAAGAGATGGACCTCGATTGTCGGCTCCTCGGAGCACACCTATTTCTTCCACACCCCCGAATGGGCCGAGATCCTGCAGGGGACCTTCGGCCACCGGATCGCCACGCGGCTCTACGAGGTGGACGGCATCGAGGTGCTCATCCCGATGGTCGAGAAGAGGACGGCCCCCTTCCGGGCGTACGCCTCGATGCCGCACGGCTATGGCGGGGTATTCGGGGCCGAAAACCTCTCGCCCGGGGCCCTCTCCCGGATCTTCCGGAGCATGGTCGGCGGGCGCTCGGTCGGCTTCACCCTGCACCTCCCGCCGGGGGCGACGATCCCGGTGAACGGCGATCGCATGATCCGGCGGTGCAGGAACGCCTGGACCTCGGCGCATCTGCTTTCTCTCGACCGCCCATGCGAGGACCTCCACGCCGGCGTCCACCGGGAGATCAGGCGCCAGGTCAGGACCGGCGAGAGGCGTTCGGTCGTCGTCGAGCACCCCGACGGGATCGAGGGATATCGCTCCTATTACTCGCTCTACGAGCAGCGGTCGAAGGAGTGGGGCTACCGGGTCCCCGAGTACCCCTGGACGCTTTTTGAGCACCTCTGCCGGTGCGGTGCACCGCACGTCCGCCTGCGGATCGCGGAGCGGGAGGGCACGCCCGTCGGCGGGCTGATCACCTTCGAGTACGGCGATACGGTCTTTTGCTGGGGTCTTGCCGTGCCCATGGCCTCCCGGCATCTCTACCCCACCCACCTGATGTTTTTCGACCTGATCGAGGACGCCTGCGAGCGGGGTTTCTCCTGCATCAACTTCGGGGCGAGCGGTCCGCTCGCCGGCGTACGGAACTTCAAGGAGCGTTTCGGGGCGCGGGAGATACCGACAGAGGATTACTGCGTCCTCTCCGGTATCGGGGATCTCTGGTGGCATCTCAGGGGCTATCCCCTATCCCCGTTTCTCTAACCGTTTTTAGTGCCCGGGCACCCGGGCTGCGACGAGCGCCCCCACCCTCCTGAGCGTGCCCCGCTCCTCTCCGGTCAGGACGGCGGTGTAGAGGAAGCAGCAATAGAGCCCGACGAGGAGGGCGGTCAGCGGCACCGGGTGGACCAGGGCCCTGAGCAGGAAGAAGGCGCCCAGCAGGACGAGCACGGCCGGGAGGACCTGGCGGTAGGGCGCAAGGTCGATCCCCACCCCGAAGACCCGCCGGAGGATGACGATGAGCATCCCGCCGAGAAGGACGAAGGAGCCCGCCGTCCCGATCGCCGCTCCCATGACGCCGAAGACCGGGATCAGGGCGGCGTTTGCGGCGATGTTCGTCCCGGTGACCGCCAGGTTGATCTTTGACGAGATGTCCGGGCGGTCCATCGCCGTGACGGCGGCCCCGATCGCCGCCATCGGCCCGAAGGCGATCATCCCGAGGGCGAGGACCGTGAGGGGCGGGACGGCCGGGAGAAATGCGGGGCCGATCAGCACCGGTATGACCTCGCCGGCAAGGCAGATCATCAGGACCCCGGCGACCGAGAGGATCATCAGGGTGTATTTGACGGTCCTGTTCATCAGGGTCTCGATCGCATCGGTCCGCCCCAGGCTTTTGTATTCGGCGATCGCCGGGAAGGTGACGGCCGAGACGGCCATCGGGAGAGCGAGGAGGATCGACCGCGACAGGGCGATTGCCATCGCATAGACGCCGACGTCGGCGTCGTCGAGATAATAGCCCACCATCAGGGTGTCGGTGTAGGTCATCACCGAGTAGAGGATGCTGGCCAGGAAGACCTGGGCCCCGAACGCCAGCAGGCGCCTGCTGACCGCACCGTAGTCCCGGGTGCTCACCTCCAGGCGCCCGGCGGCGACCGAGGCCATCAGGAGGAGGATCCCGGCCTCGGCGACCACCACCGAGAGGGCGGCCCCGTTCACGCCCCATCCCGCACTGAGGAAGAGGACGTTCATGCCGACCAGGAGCAGGGACCTGAGGAGAGAGCGGAGGGAGTAAGCCTTCATCTCGCGCATGCCGTTGAGGACGCCGAGCAGGGTGTTGTTGACGACGAAGAGCGGGACCGAAAGGGAGATGATCCTGATCACGCCGGCAAGACCCGGCATCGAGAAGAGGGCGGCCAGGAGATCCGAGGAGACGAAGAGGGCGACCGCAAACAAAACCCCGAGTGCGGCGCCGTTGATCAGCCCGGCCGTGACAAATGCGTTCACAGCTTCCCGGTCGCCGCCGGAACCGGCGACATACCTGACCATCGCCTCGGGGATGCCCAGGCAGGCGACCATTGAGACGAGCGTGGTGAGGATGAGGGCGAGGGCGTAGAGCCCGTACTCGGCGACGCCGAGCCAGCGGCCCAGGATCACCGTGAGGAGAAAACCGAGACCGAGGGCGGCGATCTGGCCGGAAAACGTCCAGCTGACGTCGAATACAAATTTTTTCGCCTCCTGGTTCGGTCTCTCTCCTCCCATCCCTCGTCAGAAAAAGGTGCCGCCTGGATCCCTCTCCCGGCCTCCTGCACACCAGCTCCGGGTAGGTGTATTTATGCTTTTTGGCAGGGGGCGGCGGGCTCCCTGAAGACCCCTCTCACTCCTCGTCGCCGCAAAAGGCGCTGAGAAACGCCTGGCGGCTCCGCGGGGCCTCGTCCTTCTCCGCCGGTGCGGTCTTCCCGCCGCCCTTTCCCTGGACCTGGGCGAGGACCGAGGCGGCCGTCCGCTCCCCGAGCACGGGGACGAGCGCCCCGATACCGGCGGCCCTGATCTCTTCGGGTGTGGTCAGGCCGGCGTTGAAGAGGCGGCGAGCGCGGACCCGGCCGATGCCGCGGAGTTTGATGAGCGGGAGGAGCTCCTTTTTGATCCCGTGCTTCACCCTGATCTCCAGGTCGGCGATCGGTTGCGCGAACGGCCGTTTGAAGAGGGAGGCCAGGCGGGAGGCGGCGTGGATCAGCCAGACCGCCGTCTCGACCTTGTTGTGGATGTCGCCGGGGCCGACGTTGAAGCGCTCGCAGATCATCGCCTCGGTCACCTCCTCCGACCAGTTCAGGAGGAGCATCGCCGTCTTGACGCTGCAGAAGAAGGCCTGCATCTCGTCGTCGCCATAGGGCAGCCCGGTCCAGAGTTCGTCGATGTGCTCGTCGATGAAGCGGTAGACGACCTCGTAGTCGTCCTTGCGCAGGTAGAGGGTGAGCATGTCCGGCGTTCTGGCGAGGGTCTCGAGCAGCCCGAGGTCGGCGAAGTCCGGGGCCTTTGCGAGGGCGTCGACGATCGTCTCGGCGCTCCGCGGGTCGATATAGAGCCTGGAGACCAGGGTCCCGTACTCGGTCGCCTCAAGCCGGTCGCCGAGGGCCGTGACCATCTCCTTATCGCAGAGCCAGTCGATCACCCGCTCGATCGTCTCGTGGATCGTGGACCGGCGCCCCTGGTGCTCGTAGGCGTAGAAGGTCCGGTCCATGAAGGCGAGCACATCCGGGCGGGAGCGGGAGAACCCGGTGGCGATGAGGGAGAGGACGTGGGAGCGCAGGGCGTTCTCCGCATTGCACTGCGAGGCGATCTCCTCGGGCGGGGCGTCGATATAATTTTCAAACAGGTCGTTTGCGCCATCGGCGCTCTTCGCGATGAGCACCGCCTCGCCGTACGGGTCGAGGTGCGGTCGGCCGGCCCGCCCGGCCATCTGCTTGTACTCCCCCACCGGGATCGGGGCCATCCCGCCGTCGCCGAAGCGGAGGTAGTCGCGGATCACCACCCTTCGCGCCGGGAGGTTGAGGCCGGCGGCGAGGGTCGGCGTGGAGGAGATCACCCGGATCGACCCTTTTCTAAACCCCTCCTCGACGATATGGCGCTCTGCCGAGGAGAGGCCGGCGTGGTGGAAGGCCGCCCCGTTCCTGACGCAGAGGGCGAGGGTGCGGCCGAGATCGGTCTGGGCTTCGTGCTCGATCGCCGCCGCCGCCGTATCGAGGGCGGGCTCGGAGAGTTTGAGCCCCCCGGCCGCCCGCTTCGCAAACGCCTCGGCGTTCCGCCGGGAGGAGACGAAGACCAGGCACTGCCCGCCCTCGGCGACGGTGTCCAGCACCAGGTTGAGGTCGTCGTAGCGGGACTTCCCGGCCACGGTGCGGTCCTCCCGCTCGGCAAAATGGATCGCACCCTCGAAATAGACGCCCTCCCGCAGGTCCACCGGGCGCCACTCGCTCGTGACGAGTGCTGCGTTCAGCCACCCGGCAAGGGCGCCGGGGTTGCCCACCGTCGCCGAGAGGGCGATCACCTGCATGCCGGGGTTTTTCATCAGGAGTTTGGCGATCACCATCTCCAGGGTCGCCCCGCGGTCGGGCGAGCCTATCAGGTGGCACTCGTCCACGACGAGAAGCGTGATCTCCGAGAGCCAGGGGGCGCCGTTTCGCAGGAGCGAATCGACTTTCTCCGAGGTGGCGACGACGATATCGTTTCTCCCCAGGTAGGCGTCGGGCCGGTCGAGGTCGCCGGTCGCCACCCCGACCTTTGCCCCCTTTCCCGAGAAGTCCTCGAACTTCTCGGATGCAAGGGCCCTGAGCGGGACGATGTACAGGCACTTCCCGCCGTCGGCGATATGGCGGTGCATCACCATCTCGGCGACGATCGTCTTGCCGCTCGCCGTCGGGATGGCGCAGAGGAGGTTTTTGCCCTCGAAGATCCCGGCCGCCACGCAGGCCTCCTGGGGCGGGTAGAGGTTTTCGATCCCACGCTCCGCATAGCGCGTTTTAAGGGTTTGTGGGAGGGGAAGGTCAGCTACCTTCATATGAACCCCTTTGTTTCCACTCGAAAATCCGGCTAGCACCCATAAATCTCTCAAAATATAGTTTTTAGTGGATATCCTGTTCCACCGGAAACGGTGCGGCGCACGCCCTAGTAGTAGTAGTCCAGGATATTTTTTTCCTTCTCTTCGCGCCGCTTCTTCTCCAGGAAGGAGAATACTGCCTCGTGAGGAACGCCGTTGATCAGCATGTCGATGGCGGTGCGGGCGTTCTTGAGCTGATCAGGCAGCCCGATCATCGCCACGGTCTTGCCCTGCACCGAGAGCTCGATCCCGGCCATGTTCTCGATCTGCTCGCGCGCCCGTCCGGCCTTGCCGATGATCCGCCCGCGGAGGCGCTCCTGCTGCTGCGGCGAGGGCTCGATCCCGGAGAGGTCGATCACGTCCAGGACCAGGTCGTCATCCTCAAGGAGGATGAAGGCCCGTTCCGGCGAGAACCCCCGGCCGATTGCGGTGACGACCTCTGCCGCCCGCAGCGCTCCCACCGGGTCCTCGCCCTCGACCTTCACCAGCCCTTCCTCGCTGTCGATGGTGATGGCGGCGCCGGTCTTCTCTTCGAGTTTCCTCTTGGTAAGCCCGCCTTTTCCGATGAGGGAGCCCACTCTGTTTGTCCCGATCCTGATTTCCTGTATCATCTCTCTTCACCGATCCCTATCCCCGAGCCGTTTGATCGCCCCGCCGGTTACCTCGCGCATCAGCGCCTCCTCGTCCTCGACCTCGCAGAGGGCGGAGAAAAACCGGTTGACGTTCCTGATATCCCTGATCAGAAAGGTGCCGGCGTTCGGGTGATCGCGGGTGACCGCCTGGCCCATATCGATGATATAGGGTTTGTCCTGCCAGAGTATATTGTATTCACTCAGGTCACCGTGGACGAGCCGCGCCTCCTGGTAGAGACGTTTGATCTCGTCGACCACCGCACGGTAGGCCGTCGCCGGGTCGGAAAGGCCCACCGAGCGGATCTGCGGGGCAGGGACGTCGCCTTCCCCGATGAACTCCATGATCAGGATGTTCCGCTCGAAGGCATAGGGTTCGGGGACCGGGACGCCGGCCTCCCGGGCGCGCCTGAGGTTTGCGAACTCCTTTTTCGTCCAGGTGAAGACGATCTCCTTGCGGCTCCGGCGCACCGAGGCGAAGCGCGGATCGCCGAGGATGTACTCGGCCATCGCCTTGAAGTTGGCGTTGCGTATCCGGTAGATCTTGATCGCCACCGGCGCACCCTCGCGCTCCCCGATAAAGACGTTCGCCTCTTTTCCGGTGGAGATCGAGCCGCCGACAGCCGATATCTTCTTCCGGTGGACAAGGCGGTACAGGGCGAGGAGGGTCTCCTCGTCGAAGACCTCCCCGCGCACCTTGCGGGTGTTCTCGTCTTTGATCCGGATGCCCATCTCCTCGAGCTTCCGGTCGAAATCCTTACCTTCCCTGTCCTTTGCCATGATCGTCCTCACGCCACGGCGTCGTGCACGCCGGCGAGCATCTCGACGAGATAGTCTGCGGTCATCTTCTTCAGGTCGAGGGGGTGCACCTGGCCGGCGCCGTAGGCGGCCTCGACGGCCTCGTACGAGGTGAAGGCGAGGTCGCCGCCGAACTTCTCTGGCCGGCTGAGGTTCACCGTCTCGAAGCGGGGGAAGATGTGGTACTTCAGCACCTGGAGCACCGGGTTCTCCTCGATTTCAGGCGGGCAGAAGGCCTTCTTCATCTTCGCCCTGATATCGTCCTCGGAATCGGCGACCGAGATCAGGTTGCCCGCCGACGAGGACATCTTCTTCCCGTCCAGGCCGTTGAGGATCGGGGTGTGGATGCAGACCGGGGAGGGGTAGCCCATCGCCGGGAGGTGCTCGCGGGCGAGCATGTGGATCTTCCTCTGGTCGATCCCGCCGACGGCGGCGTCGACGCCGAGCATGGCGATATCGGCCATCTGCATGATCGGGTAGACCATCTGCGAGACGGCCGGGTGGTCCATTCCCCGTCCGACCTCGTCCATCGAACGCTTCGCCCGGTTCACGGTCACCTCCTGCGAGAGCTGCAGGACGAGGAGTTCATAGTCCGGGTGGAGCTGGAGGTCGGTGCCCATCACGTATTTTGCGCCCTTGAGGCCGAGCGCCTCGAAGCAGCGGCGGTTGTACTCGGCGGTCTCCCTGACCTCGTCGAGGGTGCCCTTGTGGTTTAAGAAGGCGTGGAGGTCGGCAAGCAGGACGGTCACCTCGAACCCGGCCTTCTGCAGGTCCATGAGTTTGTTCACGGTCACCAGGTGGCCGAGATGGATCTCTCCTGAGGGCTCGTAGCCCGCATAGACCGATCTGGCGGGCTGGTCGAGGAGAGCCCGCAGCTCCTCGTCGGTGACGATCTCTACCGTGTTGCGCGTGGCAAGGGAGTATGGATCCATAAAAGAGAGTTGGGTGGCGGTCAGGATTAATCCTTCTTAGAGGGCGGTAAATCCGAGCGCCCGGTTCGTCATCTCGATCGATACGGCGGCCTCGTCGACGACGTTCATCATCGCCCTGATCGCATCCACGTTCTCGACGACGACGTCTGCCTCCTGGTGGATCGCCTGGAAGAGGAAGAGCTCCCGGCCGACCAGGCCGATCGAGTCGGCGAAGATGGCGCTCTCGTAGAGGTCGGCGCGCGGCCGCCCGAGGTCCTGGGCGTACTCCCGGAGTTCGGCGGTGCTCGTGATCCCGGTGCTGGCCCGCACCAGCCCCATTCTCGGGTGTTTCTCGATGATCGCCAGGATCTCCTCCTTCGTGGCGTCGGACTTCAGGTCCATCTGGAGGGCGTGCATGTGCATGAAGGTCGTCGGGACGATCATCGCCATCGTGGTGATGTCGATCTGCGGCAGGACGGTCTGGACGTCAGGGCCGTGGTGGCTCGGCACCTTCACCGGGTTGAGGACGATCGCATCGACCGGCCCCTTCTTGATCTCGCCGGGGTCGGAGCCGCGGCGGACCATCGTCGCCCGCACCCGCCCGACGCCGTAGCGCTCGTCCATCGCCTGGATGATCCGGCACAGCCCGGTGGTGTTGCAGGAGACGACCCTGACGAACTGCCGGTTCTTTGCCTCGTTGTAGTTGCAGGACGAGCAGAACGAGAACCCGGCGACCTCGTGGTCCTCGCCGCCCTGCCAGATCGCCTTCACGCCGTAGAGTTCGTAGAGTTTCTTGTTCTTCTCCCCGATACCGCCGGGCGTGGCGTCCACCACCACGTCGGCGTGCTTGATCATATCGGTGACGTCGCCGGCGATCTCGAGGCCGGCGTCCTCGAAGGCCTGGCGTTTGCTCATCTCGGCGATGTAGAGCGGGTAGCCGCGTTGCCTGGCGACGTAGGCCTCGGCGCTCGGCTTGGTCTTGGAGACGCCGACAACTTCCATATCAGGCTGAGCAGCGACCGCATCGGCGACACGCTTGCCGATGGTGCCGTATCCGTTGATTGCTACCTTGATCATGCAGAGCTTCAGTAAGAACAGAAATAGATAAAGGTTCCTGACGGTGAGGTCTATATTCCCTGCCGTCCATCCCCTGATGACGATGCAGACTCCCCCGCGGCATGGAAACAACTTCGACATCATCCGCCTTGCAGCGGCCCTGGTGATCGTGGTCTCCCATGCGTATGTCCTGCAGATCGGCTACGCCGCGATGCCGGCCACGGCCCCCCTCCTCCTGGTCGGCTACGCCGCCCTTGCCGCCCTCTTTACGATCAGCGGCCATTTGATCCCGTTGAGCTGGCTCGCTCAGCCCGACGCCTCCCGGTTCTTCTGGAAACGCTCTCTCCGGGTGCTTCCCGGCCTGGTCGGCGCCGTCCTCTTCACCCTCTTTCTCATCGGCCCGCTCACCACCACCTTCTCCCCTGAAGGATATTTCTCCGCCCTGTTCTCAGGGGCGGTCGCCACCCTCCCCTTCTTCGAGGACGGTTCGACGCTCGGGCTCTTCGTCGCAAACCCGGTCTCGTTCGTGAACGCATCCCTCTGGACGATCCCGGTGGAGTGCACGATGTACGTCCTGGTGGTCGTCCTCGGCCTCCTCGGGGTGCTCAGGAAAAAATCCGCCCTCCTGGTCCTGATCGCCGCCAACCTCATCCTCTGGCTCGCCGTGTACCACGACCCCGCCCTCTCGAAGGTGCGCTTTGCCCTCTACTTCCTGATCGGGGCGTACCTCTCGATCCACCACCCGCACCTCCGCTACGACGGCATGACCGCCTTCTTCCTCGCCCTGGCCCTGGTCGCCGCCGCCGGCACGCCTCTCTGCTCGTTCCTCGCCCTGGTCGCCATCCCGTACATCGTCCTCTGGTTCGCCGGTCTCCCGGTGCCGGCCCTCAACCGTTTCGGGACGCACGGGGACTTCAGCTACGGGGTGTACATCTACGCCTACCCGGTCCAGCAGACGATCGTCCTCTTCCTCGGGCCCTCTCTGCCCCTCTGGACTTTCTGCCTCCTCTCGATCGGGATCACCTTCCCCTTCGCCTATCTCTCCTGGAACCTCATCGAGAAGCGGGCGCTCGGGCTCAAGCAGGTGGATCTCAAATCGGTGCGATCGGCGCTTCTCTCCCCGGACTGAGGGCGTATATCGAGTCTATAGCGTCTCAATAGTATATATCGGCGGGAATATTTTTTAAGGAGGATGCCGTGATCCTACCGTGATGATCGGGCCGGAGGATGCACACGCCGTGCATGACGGGAAGGAGGGGTGCGATCTCCTGGACCTCGACGCTCCAGGGCTCTATATCAACCGGGAACTCTCCTGGCTCTCGTTCAACCGCCGGGTGCTCGAGGAGGCGCAGGACCCCGCCCACCCCCTCCTCGAGCGGCTGAAGTTCCTCGCCATCTGCGGGAGCAACCTCGACGAGTTCTTCATGGCCCGGGTCTCCGGGCTTTTGCGGCAGGTCGAGGAGGGGGCCCTCGAGACCCCGCCCGACGGGATGACGCCGGGGGAGCAGCTCGCCGCCATCCGCACCGCCGTCCGCTCCCTCTACCCGGCCTATGCGCACTGCTGGGAGGACGACCTCCTCCCGGCCCTGGGGGCCGCCGGGATCGCGATCGCCCGGGTGGCCGATCTCGACCCCTCTCTGCGGGCGGCCCTGCGGGAGACCTTCGAGACCTCCATCCTCCCCACCCTCACCCCGATGGCCTTCGACGCCGCCCGACCTTTCCCCTTCATCTCGAGCCTGGCCCTCTCCCTCGCGGTCGTCGTCAGGGACGGCGACGGCTCCTCCCGCTTCGCCAGGGTGAAGGTGCCGGTCGGGCTCTTCGGCCGGTTCTCCCCGGTGGACGCCCGCTCCTTCGTCCTCCTCGAGGATCTGGTGGCGGCGAACCTCGACCTCCTCTTTCCCGGGATGGCGATCGCCGGGGCCTGGGCCTTCAGGGTGACGCGCGACGCCGAGATCGAGGTTCAGATCGAGGAGGGCTCAGACCTCCTCACCGCCGTCGAGGAGGGCGTCGCCCACCGCCGCACGGCCGACGCCGTCCGCCTGGAGGTCGCCGCCGATATGCCTTCCGATCTCGTCTCCTTCCTTGCCGGGCACATCGGGCTCCTCCCCGAACAGGTCTATGGCTCCCCGGCCCCGCTCGCCCTCTCCGACCTCTGGAGCCTCCACGCCCTCGACCGCCCCGACCTCAGGGACGCCCCCTTCCTGCCGGCCGTCCCGCCCCTCCTCGACCCCCCGGAGGCGGCGGCCGAACGGCTGCGCCGGGAAGACCTCCTCCTCTACCACCCCTACGACAGCTTCGCCGCCTTCGTCAGGTTCCTCTCCCACGCCGCAGACGACCCGGCGGTGCTGGCGATCAAGATCACCCTCTACCGGATCGGGGCGGACTCGCCGGTGCTCGACGCCCTTCTCGCCGCCCGGAAGAACGGCAAACAGGTGACGGTCCTCGTCGAACTGAAGGCGAAGTTCGACGAGACCGAGAACATCTCCTGGGCCCGGACCCTGGAGCGGGCCGGGGTCCACGTCGTCCTGGGCCACCCGCGCCTGAAGGTGCACGCGAAGGTCTGCCTGATCGTGATGCGCCACGACAGCGGGATCCTGCGGATCGTCCATCTCGGCTCGGGCAACTACAACCCGGTGACGACCCGCATCTACGGCGACCTCTCGTATATGACGGCCGATCCCGCGATCGCCGAGGACGTGGGCCACCTCTTCAACGCCCTCACCGGCTACGCCCGGCCGCCCGGCTACAAACGGCTCCTGGTCGCCCCCGACCACCTCAGGAACGGGATCGTCGCCCGGATCAACCGGGAGATCGAGCGGCACCAGACGCACGGCGACGGCTCTATCGCCTGGAAGATGAACGGCCTCCTGGACGGGGACGTGATCAGGGCGCTCTACCGCGCCTCCCGCGCCGGCGTGCAGGTGGACCTGCAGGTGCGGGGGCTCTGCGCCCTGCGTCCCGGCGTCCCCGGCGTCTCGGAGAATATCCGCGTCCTCTCGATCGTCGGGCGGTTCCTGGAGCACGCCCGGATCTATTACTTCCACAACGGCGGCGAGCCCGAGGTGCTCCTGGGCAGCGCCGACATGATGCCCAGGAACCTGAACCGGCGGGTCGAGGTGCTCTTCCCGGTGCCCGACCCGGCGATCGCCCTGGAGGTGAAGCGGATCTTCGATATCCATTTCGCGGACACGGTGAAGGGGCGGTGGCTCTGCCCCGACGGGACCTATCTCCGCGCCCGGCCAGAAGGCGAGACCGAACCCCTCTCCTCGCAGGACTGGCTGATCACGAACAGGGGGGTCTGGCATGGCAGGACCTGACCCCGGCTACTGCCTCTTCGGCTCGGGGGTCCTGGGGAAATACGCCGAACACCTTGCCGCCGAGGCCGAGGGCGTCCGCACCGCCGCCGATATCGAGCACATCCACCGGATGCGGGTCGCTTCCAGGCGGCTGCGGGCGGCCCTCCCGATCTTTGCCGAATGTTTCGGGAAGGCGACGTACCGGCGCTGGCGGCGGGAGATCAGGGAGGTGACCCGCGCTCTGGGGGCGGCGCGGGACGCCGACGTCCAGATCGAGTTTCTGCGCTCGTACCTGGAGAGCCTTCCGCCCGCCGCCACCCCATTCTCTACGGAAGGCGCTCCCGCACTCGCCCAGCCGCCGCACGGGCGCCTCGTCCCCGGCGCCATGGTGCGGATGCACCGGCCGTCCCCCCCGCCCCTCCGCACCGGCGTCGAGTGCCTCCTCCTGCGGCTCTCGCAGAGGCGGGCGGCCCTCCAGCCGGCCGTGGCGGCGGCGATGGACGACCTCGAGGCGGCCGGGACGGTCGGCGAGATCGCGGCGGCCTGCCGGGAGGGGATGGCGGGCACCGGCGTCCATTCAGCCTATGCCTTCGAGCAGGCGTTCATCCACATCTCCCTCTGCCTGGACGACCTCTTCTCGCACGCCGCCTCCGTCGCCGACCCGGCGGCAAAGGAAGAGCACCACGCGATGCGGATCGCCGCAAAGCGCCTCCGCTATACGATGGAGACCTTCGCCCCCCTCTACCCGGGGGAGTTGAAGAGCGAGATCGCCGCCCTCAAAAAACTGCAGGACTATCTCGGCGACATCCACGACTGCGACGTCTGGGCGGCGTTCCTCCCCGTCTTTCTGGAGGAGGAGCGGGAGCGGTGCCGCACCTATTTCGGGCACGACGGGGTGATGGCCGCAATCGAGCCCGGCATCCTCCACCTTGGAGAGGAGCGGGTGGCGCGGCGCCGGGCGCTCTTCGACGATTTCGCCGTCTACTGGGCTGAACTCGGGAAGAGCGGCTCCTGGCGGGGGATCTGCGGCCCGGTGAAGATCGCCCTGATCGGCGACGTCCACGCCAACCTCCCGGCTCTCCAGGCGGTGCTCAGGGACGCCCACGAGCGCGGGGCGATCGCCGTCCTGGACGCCGGGGACGCCGTCGGCTACGGCCCGTTCCCGGAGGAGACCGTCGAGCACCTCCGCAGGCAGCGGGTGCTCTCGGTGATCGGCAACTACGACCGGCAGGTGCTCGCCTCCCGCGGGAAGAAGAAGGGCCTCCCGAAGGACCCGGAGAAACGGCTCGCCGTTCTCTGGGCGTACGAGCACCTCTCGAAGGAGGGGCGCTCCTCCCTCGCCTCCCTGCCCGAGCACCGCCGCCTCGCCCCGGGCGGCCGGCGCATCCTCCTCTGCCACGGCAGTCCGGATGCGATCGACGAGTACCTCGACGGCGACACCCCGGCCTCCCGCCTGGCAGAGATCGCCCGGACCGCCGGGGCGGACATCGTCGTCTCGGGCCATGCCCACCGCCCCTCGGCGCGGGAGGTCGGCGGGGTCTGGTTCGTGAACACCGGGAGCGTGGGCCGCCCTGACGACGGCGACCCGCGGGCGTGCTACGCCCTCCTCCAGACCGAGCCCTTCTCGGTCTGCCACCTCCGGGTGCCCTACGACGTCGACCGCACGGTCGCCGCCGTCCTCGAGGGGGGCCTCCCGCCCTCGTTCGCCCGGATCTTTCTGGAGGGGCGGTCCCTCGACGCCCTGGACCGCGGGGAGGTCTCGGTCTCCTGCACGGTCGAGGAGGACGATGAAGAGGGATGAGGTCGCCGCCTTCGCGGCCCGGTACGATCCCGACCCGCCCCATTCCCGCCAGGTGGAGCGTTTATCTCTGCTCCTCTTCGACGCCCTCGCCCCCCTGCACGCCCTGGGCGAGGGGGCGCGGGCGGTCCTCTCCTCCGCCGCCCTCCTCCACGACATCGGGTGGGTCGGCGGGGTGCAGGGGCACCATAAACGCTCCTGCCAGATGGTCATGGAGGACACCGCCCTCCCCTTCGGCAGAGAGGAGCGCACCCTCGTCGCCCTGGTCGCCCGGTACCACCGCCGCGCCCTGCCCGCGAGAAAGCACCCCCTCTTTGCCGCTCTCTCCCCGGAGGACCGGGCGAGGGTCTCCGCCCTCGCGGCGATCCTCAGGGTCGCCGACGGCCTCGACGTCGGCCACGCGGGCGCCGTCGCCGACCTCGCCTGCACCGTCGGGGAGGAGGCGGTGACGGTCGCCCTGACCCCCTGCGGACCCGTGGACGCCGAGGTGCGGGCGGCTGAGAAGAAGGGCGACCTCTTCAGGGCGATCTACCGGAGAGACCTGGTGGTCCGCCCCCGCGAACAAAATGAGCAGGTATAACTCCGGCGCACGCGCAACGTCCCGTGAATAAGCACCGGGAGAGGTTCATGGACGCCGGAGACGTTTTTGCTGGTTTTAAGACTCTATTTCAGGGCGTCCAGATCCTTTTCGTCGCATTCGGTGCGCTCGTCCTCGTCCCCCTCCTTACGGGGCTGGACCCGGGCGTCGCCCTCTGTACCGCCGGCATCGGGACGCTGATCTTCCAGGCGGTGACCGGGATGAAGGTGCCGGTCTTTCTCGCCTCCTCGTTCGCCTTCGTCCCGGCGATCACCTGCGGCGTTGCGGCATGGGGCGTGCCCGGCACCCTCTGCGGCCTCGCCGCCTCGGGTCTGCTCTACGTGGCCCTGAGTTTTGTCGTCAGGGTGTTCGGCAGCGGGGTCGTCACCAGGCTCTTCCCGCCGGTCGTGGTCGGCCCGGTGATCTGCGTCATCGGCCTCTCCCTCGCCCCGAGTGCGGTGGGCATGGCGCTCGGGCGGTCAGGCGGGCTGCAGGTCGTCCCGGCAGAGACGGCCCTGTTCATCGCCGGGATCTACCTCTCCACCCTCTTTCCGGCGGCCCTCTCCTAAGACCTCTTTGCGATCTGCACCCTGGCCCTGGTCTTTTGCCTCCTCCTCTCGGGCTCGTACGCCCTTTTCGAGCGCCTCACCGCCGCCTTTGCCCTCGCCCTCTTCGCCGGGATCGTCTACACCCTCGTCGCCGTCCCGCTCCCGTTCGGGGAGGTGGCGGCCGGGTTCGTCCCGGCGATCCACGACCACCTCCTCCCGGAGACGATGGCCCTGATGGGCGCGGTCGGCTCGGGCCTCAACCTCCTCCTCTACTCGGTCTGGCTCCACAGAAAAGTCGGCGACCGCCACGGCGAGGCGTATTTTAAGGCGCACATGCAGAGCATCAACCTCGACCTCGTCCTCGCCTTCGTGCTGATCGGGCTTGCGGCCTTCGGGTTCTTCGCCCTGGGCAGCGCCGCGGCGGCGGTGCCCGACGCCGTCAGCGAGGATCTCCTGGAAAGCCTCGCCCCGGTCCTCGAAGGCGTGCCCTTCGCGATGGTCGTCTTCCTGGTCACCGGCTACTTCACCCTCTTCGGCGGGATCGCCGCCGGGATACAGGGCCGGGCCGGGGCGATCACCTCGATCCTCCGCTCCACCGTCCTGACCGGTCTTTCCGAGAAGACGGTCTACCGCGGTATCGTCCTCGTCTTTGCGGCGCTGATCCTCATCGCCACCCGCATCGACGACCCGGCGGCGGTGATCAGGGCGGTCTCGTCCGCCTCCTCGATCATGTTCGGCGTGATGGGGTTCCTCCTGATCTACGTGGACGGCAGGCTTCCGGCCTATGCCCGCGGTTCGAACCTCTGGCTCGTCGTGATGGCGGCCGGGAGCCTGCTCTTTCTGCTCGTGGCCCTGCTGCGGGAGGAGACGATCCTCGAATACGGCATCCCCCTCATGGAGCGGATCGCCGTGGTGACGCTCGTCATCTATCTTGTCGCCCAGTCGAAGACGATGCGGGACGTGATCCGGTGGCGCGCCACCCTCACCGACCGGGTGTGGCTCGTCGTGATCTTCGGCATGCTCTCGGTCTACGGCACCTTCCGGGGGATCGATGCCGGCGGCTACCTCGTCAACTTCCGCGACCTCGGGCCGCTGATCGCCGGTCTCCTGGGCGGGCCCCTGGTCGGGGCGTGCGCCGGGGCGATCGGCGGCTTCTACCGCTACGGCCTGGGCGGGTGGACGGCCCTCCCGTGCTCGCTGGCCCCGATCGCCGCCGGGATCATCGCCGGGTATGCCTCGCGGCGGTGGAAGGGGCGGCCGACCTACCTCAGGATGGTCGCTCTCTCGATCGTCGTGGAGGTCGTCCATATCGTGGTCCTCGTCCCGCTCCTGACGCAGGCGCCGCCCGACGTGCTGATCGCCACCGTCAGGACGACCCTTCTCCCGATGATCGTGACGAACTCCTGCGGGCTGATGCTCTTCCTGTACGTGATGCGGGAGCAGGGGCTCGCCGGAGAGGACGACTGAGGGCGCGTTATATCCGGGAGGCCGTCGAGGGGATCGCGTATGAGCGGTGACCTGAAAGCGGCCCTCATCGAGAGGTGCAGGGCGATGGAGATCCCCCTCGTCGGGGTGGCCGATGTGCGGCGGTGGGAGCACCCGCCGTTTTTACCCTGGATGCCGGAAGCCTTCTTCCCGCAGTCGATCGTCCCCGGCGCCCGGTCGGTGATCGTGATCGGGCTGCCCATCCACCTGCCGGTGATCGAGACGACGCCGTCGATCTGGTACCACGAGCTCTACCGGACGGTGAACACCCTCCTGGACGGCTACACCTACCGGATCGCCGAGTTCCTCAACGAAGAGGGCTACCCCTCGGTTTCTGTGCCGCGGGACGGCTACGGCGGGATCGACGTCCTCCTCGACCGCCCGGTCGCCTTCTTCTCCCACCGCCACGCCGCCCTCCTCGCCGGGCTCGGGACCTTCGGGGTGAACAACATGCTCCTGACCCGGAAATACGGCCCGCGGGTCCGCTTCGGCTCGGTGATCACCACCGCCGCGATCCCGCCCGATCCCCTGATCGAGGAGGACCTCTGCACCCGGTGCATGGCCTGCGTGCAGGGGTGCCCGGTCCGGGCCCTGGGCGGGGAGGATTATCCGGCCGGGCTGACCGACAAGCGCGCCTGCGCCGAGAACAGCGCCCGCCTGAGCAAACGCTCCCTCTCGCCGTGCGGGATCTGCGTGAAGGTCTGCCCGGTCGGGGAGGATATCGACCTCTACGGCAGACGGGACGCCGCCGCCCTGGAGCGGGCGGCCGGGCACGTGCGGTCGTACGGGTCGCGGTGAAGGGCTGTTTTTAGACGCGGGCACGGGGTGCGCCGGCGGTCATCCCGGCCCCCTTCGCTAATGCTAAATTCTCTCAAACCAAACTATCATGGGTTCAAAAAACCAGCAGAGCGCAGATTTACCATGCCGAAGGCTGACGCACGACCGTTTCTCAAGTGGGCAGGCGGAAAGACCCAGCTCCTCGACGCCTTCACCGAACGGATCCCGGAGGGACTGGCCGACGGTGAAATCACCACCTTCGTGGAGCCGTTTGTCGGCGGGGGTGCGGTGTTTTTTCACTTCAATACCCTCTTCCCCTTTGAGAAATGCCATATCTTCGACGTCAACGAGGAGCTGGTGCTCGCCTACAGCGTCGTCAAGAGGGACGTGGACGCCCTCATCGAGGACCTCTCCGGCATCACCGAAGCGTTCCTGGCGAAAGACGACGAGGGGCGGCGGGATTATTTTTATGCCGTCCGCACCGAGTTCAACCGGACGAAACAGGATATCACCTTCAAACGCTACGGGAAGGCGTGGATCTCACGGGCGGCCCGGCTGATCTTCCTGAATCGGACCTGCTACAACGGCCTCTTCCGGGTGAACTCCCGGGGGGCGTTCAACGCCCCCTTCGGGCGCTACAAAAACCCGCGGATCGTGTACCCGGAGGTGCTGCGGGCCTGCGCCGCGGCGCTGGAGAACACGGAGGTCCATCACGGCGACTTCGAGCGGTCGTTCCGGTACATCAATAAAAAATCCTTCGTCTACTTCGACCCGCCCTATCGGCCCCTGAGCGCCACCGCCTCGTTCACCGGGTATGCGAGGGGCGGGTTCGACGACGCCGGGCAGGAGAGGCTCGCCGCATTTTTCGCACGGTGCGACCGGCGGGGGGCGAAGGCGATGCTGAGCAACTCGGACCCGAAAAATATCGACCCGGAGGACGATTTCTTCGACCGCCTCTACGCGAAGTTCACGATCGAGCGGGTGCCTGCACGGCGGATGATCAACTCGGACGCGAGGGGGCGGGGGGAGATCACCGAGATCGTCGTCACGAACTATCCGGGCAGGTGAAGGGCTCCTTTTTTCCCGGGTAAGGTCTGCCGGCGCGCAGGCCCTCGCCATGCCACTATGCGCCGCCTGTTTCTTCTTTCGACCTCGATATGCGCCATGAAGCCCTCCACGGCCGTTCAGCCCCCGCCGCCGCAGACACATTCACCCCGCCCCGTCAAAAGAAGCGCATAAATACAATGATTTTTCTCTTTCACCCTCCGTTGCTTTCATTTATGCCGGTTCCCGCCGATCAATCTCTTGATGCGGGCCGCCCGCTGCGGCGGTTTCGCACCGGAGAAAAAAACCATGAGAGAGAACCATGCAGAACCCCCGGCCACGGAGCGGGGATGGGTTGAGAAGGAGAGAGGCGGCAGCCCCCGGACCGAATCGTGCGCCAACACATGTTCAGGGAGGACCGCCGGAAGGAGAGCGATGAACACCGCGGAGCCGGTGCCCCTGTACCTGGTGCCGATCGCGATCGCCGGGGAGATCCGCCGCTTCGGCGGCGTGATCTCCGAGATATATGTCCGCCGGACCGGGCGGCACTGCTATGCGATCGCCGTGGTGACGCGGGAGGGGGCATGAACGCCACCCTCCGCCTGGGCTCGGACGATGCCCTGTATCTGCTCATCGGGTCGATGCGCTACCGGATTGCCGCCGAGGACCTGCGGGCCCTCCTCTTCTATGGCCGGGCCGTCCCGGTGACCGGGGAGGGGACGGCGATCGCCGGGCACGCGGCGGTGAGCCCGGGCGGCCGGGCGGTGCGGGTGTTCACGGTCAGGGGCCCCTTCATCGTGCCCCTGGTGAGTTTCCGCCGGGTCGTCACCGGGGAGGCGGCCTCGGCGCCGCTGTTTCCGCTCGTGCCCGGGGGGTTCCTGTGATCAGGCAGGCCCTCGCCGCCCTGTTTCCCGCGGGCGGCGTCGTGGAGGTCAGGGCGCTCGCGGACCGGTTCACGCACTCGGGCTACTTCGACGATCTGGCGAAGTGCGCCGAGGCCGCCGAGGCCCTGGACGCCGACCCCGAGGTGCGGGGGATCTACGTCACCCTCAATGAAGTGAACCCGGCCCTGCTCGCCCGGCGGGCGAACCGGGTGAAGATGCGGCTGACCAGGAGCGATCCCACCACGGCCGACGCCGACATCGTGCGCCGGCGCTGGCTGCCCGTCGACCTCGACCCGGTGCGGCCGAGCGGGGTGTCGTCCACCGGGGCGGAGCACGAGGCGGCGCTCGCGAAGGCCGACGAGATCGCCCTCTGGCTCGCGGAGCAGGGCTTCCCCGCGCCGATCCGGGCCGACTCGGGGAACGGGGCGCACCTGCTCTACCGGATCGACCTCCCGAATGATGCGACGGCCCTGGTGAAGGGCGTGCTCGCCACCCTGGACGCCCTGTTCTCGGACGAGACCGTGACGGTCGACACCGCCAACTCGAACGCCGCCCGGATCTGGAAACTCTACGGCACCGTCTCCCGGAAAGGGGACCACACGCCGGAGCGGCCGCACCGGCGATCAGCGATGCTCCCGGCGCCCGGAGAGGTGAAGACGGTGCCGGTCGATCTCCTCGGCCGGATCGCCGCCCTCCTCCCGGCCGAGGCCCCGGCGCCCTCGAAGGGGGCCGGGACCGACCTTGCGGCATGGCTCCGTGAGCACGGGATCGGCGTGCGGAGCAGTAAACCCTGGCAGGGCGGCACCCTCTATGTGCTGGAGGACTGCCCGTTCTCCGCCGCCCATCACGACGGCGCCTTTGCGATCCAGTTCCCCTCGGGAGCGGTCTACGCCGGGTGCCACCACGCCTCCTGCGGCGGCGGGGTGCAGCGGTGGCCCGAGCTGCGGGCGCGGCACGAGAAGAAGAAGGAGGCGCCGCCCACGCCTCCCCCCCCGCCCCCGGCGCCGGCATTCAGGGAGAAAGCCCTCGCCATTCTCAGGGACGGCGATCCCCTCGCCTTCCTCCTGGACACCTTCAATCGGGAGCACGTGGGCGACCGCACCGTCGCCGAGTGCCTGGCGATCTCGGTCGCCTCGCAGTCGGTGGAGAACACGAACGGGCTGCACGTCGCCATCTCGGGCAACTCGGGGAAGGGGAAGAGCCACGCCTGCACGGCGATGATCAACCTCCTCCCGGAGACGGCCAGGCTCACGGGCACCGTCTCGAACAAGGCGCTCTACTACCACGACAGCCTGCAGCCCGGCACCGTCCTCCTCTTCGACGACGTCTCCCTCTCCGACGACCTGCAGGAGGTCCTCAAGTCTGCGACGGCGAACTTCAGGGAGCCGATCGAGCACCGCACCGTCACCGCCGACCGCAAACTCCAGGTCTGCCGGATCCCGGAACGCTGCGTCTGGTGGCTCGCGAAGGTCGAGGACCCGGGCGACGACCAGGTGATGAACCGGATGCTCACCGTCTGGATCGACGATTCGAGAGAGCAGGACGAGCGGGTGCTCCAGCACATGAAGGAGGCGGAGGCGGTCGGGCCGTCGATGGGGGAGGACGAGGACGTGCTCACCGCCCGGGCGCTCTGGGAGGCGGTCAGGGAAGAGGTCCTGCCGGTCCGCATCCCGTTTGCGAGGGCCATCCACTTCTCGGCGGCGCAGAACCGCCGGAACCCCGGCATGCTCTTCGACCTGATCAAGGCCCGCGCCCGCCTCTTCTTCCTGCAGCGGGAGCGCGACGGGGAGGGCCGGGTGCTCGCGTCCCCGGAGGATTTCGCCGCGGCGGCCCGGCTCTATGGCAGCCTGAACGGGACGGCCGGCGGGCAGGAGACGAAGCTGACGAAGAACGAGGCGGCGGCGCTGGAGACGGTGGCGGCGATGGGCCTCCGGGTGTTTACGATCAGGCAGGTGCAGGAGGCGCTCGGTGTGACCTACCAGCAGGCCTACAGGGTGCTGCAGGGGCACGAGAGGAGGGGACGGACCTACGCCGGGCTGCTGGAGAAGTGTCCGGCGGTGAGCGTGGTCAGGACGACGGTGAGCGAGGGCGACTGCGGGGTTCCGGTGAAACGGCACGAGCTGCACTTCCTCTTCGATCCGGTGCGCTACCGGCAGTGGACGGCAAATACCGGGGTCTGGCTGGACGACGATCCTGATGACGACACTTTCGACGGTTTTCGACGGGTTATCACCTCCGGTCGAAAAGAGCGGGAGGGGCGTGATGATGCCGGATCAGGAATTGCAGACGGATCAGATGATCAATGTACGTACATAACTACCTCTTTTCACCATTCTGAAGAAGCACAGAGAACGGGTGGCGAGGGCGGAGGTATGGGTGCGGGTGCCTGTGGTTCACGGTCTGGTGAAAGTAGTTTTTCAAAACGGCGGAGCGATGGCGAAACGTCGATGTGCGCAAGGGATGGGCCCGGATCCGTTTCCGACGCCGGTCGAAAGGTGTCGAAGGGAGGTGAAAAGGTGAAACTGCGGTCAGGTGTGCTGCCCCTCCCCGGCGTGCTGGACCACACGGAGTTTGCGCGGGTGAAGACCGATCTTGGCCGGTGCTGCGTGTGTAATGAGGGGCGGGCGGTGTACCGGTCGGGGGACGGGCGGGTGCTGTTGTGCGAGAGGTGTTATGCGCGGGTGGTGAGGGCGTGGAATGAGGGGAGGGGGGTGGGGTGATCCACTGGGCGATCCCTGGCAGGCGCCGAGGGTGGTGAGGGCGGTGAATGCGGGGAAAGGGGGGGAATGGTCTGGATAATGGTCTTCTAGTTTTAAATCAGGTGGACTCACCATATGTCGCCCCTTTAGACAACTATAGATGAAAGTGTGTTCCGGCTGTTGGGGGCTTGGAATCAAGTATCATGGCGGCAATTAATTGTTGAATTTCGATAGCGGGGTCAAATATAAATAATATGGAATTCTTATTTCTCAAAGACCTCCATGTCGTGCGGACTCACCGAAGAAACCCTCTTTATTCTTAATATCCTCGATAAAAACAGAAATTTTAAGTCAGCTAGTGGATATCATTCAGAAAAATTGAAACATTTGTATATTAGAAAATTTCCAGGCCCCGACTGCCTGTCTTTTAAAGATGCAATAAAAATACTTCTGAAAGAAGGATACATTACAAAAATCAAGAAAAAGGAAGACAAATACTATATTTCTGACATCAATAACGCGAAATTAGCACTGCATAACCATGGATTTACTACCCTCCAGGGCCTGTAACAGTGACCATGGGAACAATGCAAAATATTTTTATCAGATGTGATAATATGAGTTATCACCACACAGTATGTATGCATCTGTCTGCATCGTCACCATTGCAGGGTGACTGAATGGACCGATTGATCAAAATCTAACATTGAGATAGATATGACTCGTCCCTTTGAAGGGGTGTTCGGGAACACCTGTGAATTAAGACTTCTCGAATTCCTGTTGCCACTCGATGGCATGGCGTTCAACATCACCGAACTCTCGGAAGAAGCAGGCGTAAGCCGGGTCACGGTCGGGAGGGTGGTGAAGAAGTTTGTTGAATGGGGCATCCTCACCGCCACCAACGACCGTATCCCCCAGTACTCCATTAATCCGGCGTCGCCGATCGTCCGGTCACTTGAGATCATGAACAATTCGTTGATCGGTCGGATGCTTGGTGACGAAAAGGTCCAGGAGATCCGGGACTATATCCGTGAGCACACCCCTGCGGCCAGCGCTCTGGAAATGGATACCTCAAACGACCCTGCATGGCCGTACTGCCCGGAGATGCCAGAGCCCGGTATCGGGTGGGGAGCGGGAGACCCGTGCGGCGCCAGCGGCTCCGGCCCTCTCTACCCCATCTCTCCACCTGCAACGGCAGATGACTACAATAACGAATTTCCAGGATATATCCAATAGGCGGTTAAATGATGTCACGGGATGATTTCTTCAGAAAAGAACTGGTCGCAGAGTTGCGGCGTGTAGAATTATCTATGAGAAGGGAGGAGAAGGTCGAGAAAAAGATCTACTATCTTTCCGCAGCATACGGGATCACCAGCCGCACACTCAGGTATGCATTTACGGAAGACTATCTGCTGGCGGATTTTGTTCTGAATACCTCCTATAACGGACTGATGGAACGCTACAAACGCATCCGCTCGGGAGATGCAACGGTCGAACTTCAGCCGATTCATTTTGAACGCATCCAGGACGGCCTGAAGATGCTTGCAGATGCGTTTGAATCCGGCGATTCAATCCTCCTTTCTCTGGAGCAGATCCTGGCGGCGATGTATGCAACGACCGGGCCGGGGAATTACCTGCGTGAGAAGGGGCTTTTGAAACTGTAATTCCTTTTTTTGTTCTGCCGCAGACTCTTGAGGTGTGGAATCCGGGGCAGCTGCCGCCCCCGCTCACGCCCGAGGGGCTCCGTGTCCCGCATGCGTCGATCCCGCACAATCCCCTCCTTGCAGAACCGCTGTTTCTGGCCCGCTATATCGAGAAGGCCGGCACCGGCACCCTCGATATGATCGACCTCTGTGAGCGGGCGGGTCTCCCGTCGCCGACGTTCAGGCAGGAGGGCGGGCAGTTTGTCCAGGTGCTGTGGAGGCCGAAATCATCTCTGGACATAACCAAGTCGGGACCAAGTCGGGACCAAGATGGACCTGGATCAGGAGAGTGTCAAGGTTCTGCGTGCGTGCGTGGCCGAGCGGTCCATGGTCGAACTCCTGGCGGTTGCCGGCAGGACGAACCGCACGAAGTTCAGGGAGCAGGTTATCAAACCACTGCTCGATGCCGGTTTTATTGAAATGACCGTCCCGGAGAAGCCGAGAAGCAGCAAACAGAGATACCGGGCGACGGCGAGGGGGCGTGCCTGGCTGGATGAGAGGGAGAGGCGGTGAAGGGGCGGCAGCGCAATCCAGATATTGCCCATGTGGGTTCTGTTGAATTGCACATGGGTCCGGGAAGAGGACTCGAGCATACTCCATGAAATGTTTTCCATGGTAAACCTCCTATTAGGGTCATACCATTTTTCTCGAACGATAATCGGGCAACATCCGGGGGTTGTGGGAAGCATTTCAACAGAACCCGGTTTTGAGAATTCAGGAAACGGGGGTTCTATACTGCGGATGGTAGGATTCATACCGAAGATATGAAACGTTACCCGCCACCGTCTCCATCTGGGGAAATTGGGTTTCCCAGAGCGATCTATAGACTAAAGGTTATCTATTATTTTTGCGTAGGCATCGCAAACAGCCTTTACAATGACCTTCGCCTCATCTGCGGTGTTATATCTACCATATGAGATGCGGATGGCCGACTTTGCCTGCTGTTCGGATAGCCCTAACGCAAGAAGCACATGTGACGGCTCGTCTTTGCCAGAGGTACAAGCTGAACTCGTAGACACGCAAATACCTTTCAAATCGAGTAGATGCATGAGCGATTCACCTGAAATGCCATTAAAACCAAGATTGACGGTGCCGGGTAGACAGGATTTGGTATCTCCATTGACCCTAACAGAGGGTATCTTTTCTTTTATACCTTCTACTGTAACTTCAACCATTGATCTTAATCGCTTTGCCTCCTCAGCCATTTCGCTAATGCTTTCCTCGATGGCGAAACCCGCCGACACTATTCCAGCAACATTTTCTGTTCCGGCGCGAAGCCCTCGCTCTTGTTCACCACCGAATAACAACGGTGGCAAGTTTAAGCCTGATCGCTTGTACAGGATTCCCGTTCCTTTAGCCCCGTTGAACTTATGGGCAGAAGCGGTTAAGAAGTCGACTCGTAGGTCATCAACATCGACAGGAATGTGACCGACGGCTTGCACCGCATCGGTATGGAACAGGATATCTTGTCCTTTAAGGAAGGCACCAATCTGAGTAATCGGTTGAATTGTTCCGATTTCGTTATTGGCAAGCATAATCGATACCAGTTTTGTGTTATGCTTTATTGCCGCCTTAACATCCTCAACCAAAACTCGTCCCGTATTATCGACGGGTAGGAAAGTGACCTCGACGCCACTCTGTTCAAGCGCACGGCAAGCGTTCAGGACAGAGTGATGTTCAATGGTTGAGGTTATGATGTGAATCGACTCGTTGTGGTAAGTTTCTGCAACACAGCGAAGTACCCAACTGTTCGCTTCCGACCCCCCGGAGGTAAATGTGATTTCTGACGGCTCTGCGCCGATGGCCGCCGCAACTTGTTTCCGAGCATGTTCTACGGCGCGTTTGGCTTTTACTCCAAGCGAATACTGGCTGGATGCGTTTCCGTATTGCTCGCGTAAAAACGGAAGCATCTGCTCAAATGCTCGGTCGGAAATCCGAGTTGTCGCGGCATTATCAGCGTAAATCACGGTATCATCACCTCAGAATTGTTTGCAACCTTGCTCCTTAAATTCCTCAACCTTGGCGAGCAAGAACTCAGTGTCTACTTCCAAATACTCAGCAAGGCAGTCAAGGCAATAGAATCGCTTGGAGTTCATATCGAGCAATTTTTTGGTTAGCCCGATTTCGTTTTTGCTCAGGGCTTTTTTTCCGCATACATAACAGCATTTCTTTTCCACACAATTACTCCACTTCTTCAGGGTCAGGTCTGACGCTGAACGCAGGAATGTCTTTCCCGCGATACTCAACATCAAGCTTTCCCAATTGGTATTTAATCGTATTCCGCATCTTTCGCGCTCTGTCGAGACAATAACGCTTGAATTCGCGGGCAGTTATGTCGTTTGCGCTACGGACATGCGGGAACAGCAATTTTAAATATGCCGTGGCAATGCGCTTGACCGCCTCAGTATCGCGGGTATCTGCCGCTTCAGGAACTTCGATGAGTTCATCTACGATGGCGCGATAACTCATATCATCCCGCAGTTCGTGCATAATCGAGCAGAAGTATTCGGAATTCAACGCCCACCCAGCAATCTTGAGGTCGTCGTTCATTCGTGGAATATTCCAACCCTTAATAAAGCCATGGAAACGCTCTATTAAAGCTGATTCGTGGAAAACAGACGGCAGTTCCTTAAACATATTGCCGAAGCCGTCCTCATCCATCGTTTCTTTTTTGATGTTGCCGCAGAGGATTACGCCCGCCTCAGCAGTCCCCTCATAGTTCCCGACGGTGAAAATCCCTGATTCAAGGTAACCCTTCAAAGCCGCGCGCATTTCATCCACATTTGTGAATGAAATGGTTTGCACTTCGTCAAGTGTTATGAAGTCGTTACCGAACACCAAGCCCTCAGCACGCTTATTCTGGTCGTAGAACATTTTCGCGCGGCTCATAACCCCACCGCTCGAAAGCCACCCGAACCGGCTAACGCGACCGAACAGATATGACTTACCGGTTCCTTTCGGGGCAAGTTCGATGAGGTTCAGCCTTTTTTCAATGAATGGCAACAAACGGGTAAGCATCGTGAGTTTCTTTTCTTCATCGCCAAGATAACCACTTGCATTGTAGTCTACTGCGCCAAGCAGGACATCAATCCACTCCGCCGTGGTAAACTCACGTCGCGCGTCCTTGTAGTAGTCGATATCAATCGTGTAGGGGCAGAAGGTCTTAAAACTCGTCAACTTGATTTTGCCCCTGTTTGCGCCCTTTGCCTTGTTTTTTGAAAACTCCATGTCGTAGTCATCGGGTGGACGATAGCCGATTTCGACCATTCCCCAAGTCTCGCGGCTGCGCACCAGGTCATCCTTACAGGTTTGCCAAACGGAGTCCTCGATGATGGTGTCTTTACTCGTCAGCCCGAAATCGGGCAAAGTAAACGACACCTCCCCTGTTTTGATGTCGATATCAACCGACACCTTGGCAAGGAACTTCACCCGCTCGTGTTCAATTACCACCTGATTCTTTATAGCAGTCCAGTCATCTTTGCGCGGTAAGTAAGTCCGCACAAAGCGAACCAACTCGTCGGAGTCGAAGTGGCCGTTCTCGTCCTCGAATTTCTTTAAGAGCCAGTCACGCATAAAAGAAGGCAGGCTCAGAGCGGAGAAGAAGTTGCTTTTTTTAAGATCCTTATACACGACCATCTCGTCAAAGCAATTTCTCAGTTTCTCAACCATCAATAGCACCTCCTAAAACAAGTCATCAAAAGCGTCATTGACTTTGCCGCTCTTGCCTTGCGCCTTAATCATAACTTTGCCAACCAGGTTATCGCCTGCGTAAACGTCCGCCGGATATTCGCCCGCCCGTTTTGTGTCGGGCAGCTTTATGGAGTAGTGATTTGCATCTATCTGCGAAGCCGAATAGGGCTTCCCATTTAAAACAACGGAAACATCCTGTACCGGCGAGTTAAAGAACAGATTAATCTCCGTGCCGGTGCGATAATCTACGGTCACGACCTCATCGACCAGTTTGACCGTTACGCTTCCGTCTTTCAACGACAATTCAATGATAGGAACGACAACCTCTTCTAATGACGCCCCGCCGTGAACTTCCACATTCGCAGCGCGACCTCCCTTGAAGCGACCGTAATCGGCAAGCACGAGATATCCGTTCCCCTCTGCGGCAAACGGAAGGTCATAAGGCTTGAAAATCTCACAGCAGCGCCCCGAATGTTCGCCTATGGTATCGGTATCGTACTTTTCTTCTTTACGCCGCAGAACAGCAAGCCGTGATGCGCCGTGGTCGCTTACAATCAGGAAGCGTGTACAATGCCTAAGCGCAAGTTCCGTAGCCGCTTTGTCAATCATCGCCGCTATTATATCCAACTCTTTAGCAAGGTGGATAGGCAGCTCATTGTTGGTGAAGTTATAACCGCCCGCGTCGCTGTGTTTAGTATCATCAAGTTCATCGTTCTTTTCCTTACGGCCTTGCCACGCATTGAAAAAGTCGCGGTTGATAGATGTTATTGTCGGCAGTTCCGCACGGGCGATATGAACCCGAACCGATAGGCCACGTTTTTGAACTAGAGCTTCAATTAAGCCTAAGTATTCAACGCCGAGTGCATCGAGCCAATACAGGAAAGTGTCACTCTTATCCACGCTGTCTATAATTTCGTTCCGCGTAGGCAGTCGGTTGAATTGTCGTGCGAGGGCAAGTTGATCGACTTTTTCCAAAAAGTCATTTTCAAGCTCGTTAGACATCTTTTGCCGTTTGTACGCCTCGAAATACTCAGTTAGCAAGTCCGCCATTTGCGGACATTTAAAAACATATTTCTTAAGATAAGCCGCCAATGCGGGATAAATGCCCTCAAGTCCCGGGATTAAGCCGTTTTGTGAAAGCCAAGCGATAATTTCTTCGCGCTCGACCCTTGTGCCGTCAGTCAGCTTATAAATGCTTTCAGACACTACTTGCCGATTGTTCACTACGAAGTCTGCGATATCCGACTCAGGGAACTTTTCAACTAGGGCTTTACGCTCCCGATAATACGATGAAAACCGTTTGTCGGTATGCGGGATTTCGATAATTGCGTTGAGAATGTTTGAAACGAAATCCTCAAAGCGATTCGTCTTATCCAGAACGAATTGAAGGTATCCGTTTTGCAATATGTCAGCCTTACTCTTCAAACAGATAAAATAGAGCCAGTTGCAGTAATCGCTTCCTGCAATGCGAGCGTAGAAATCGGACTCCAGATTATTGCCAAGACCATGTTTCTCGAACACCTCGTCGAGTGAACTGTTGCTCTGGTTGAGTTCTGCCAGCAACTCCGCCCAACGAGCGTCGCTCCCGCAGGAACGCGCCAAAGCAAAACCCCTTGTGGAGAATTTAATGCCATCATACGCATTGCTGATTTGGTGTACGGTGAATATTGCCTTCTCGAGATTGACTGCTGTATTCACGACAACACTTCCGCACCGACCATCTTCAAGTTCCGCAAGTAATGCTTTGAAACCCGATAAAGCCGGCAATCCGACAGATGGGGCGGCAAGGGTAATTGATAAGTCACACTCCGCATTATTAACGACGTTGAACCGACGGCTATCAAAGCGAGGGTCGGCCTGTAACGCGGCAATCTGTGAGGCAAGCCCTCGCAGGAGCAACACAACTTTTGCACCGCCGACATTCAGGTCTTTCAATCGCGACAGAGTACGAGAAGCTTCATCAGGCCCGCGGAGTGCGAGGTATTCACCAAGCCCCGTCACAACAAACTTCTTGCTTCTTGCGTTTACATCAGCCGCTTCGATATAAGTGAGCAGACCGTCGATATCCGGCAATTTATCATCGCTACCGCAGAAACTGCTCATCTGTACAATATCAAGACCCAACATCGACAATTCGTCAATGACGACCTTGTACTGACCGTCGCTGATAAACAGGAAATATGGCGTCTTAACGGAAGATGTCAGGTATTTCTTTACCGAATCGATTTGCATTCTATTTCCTGCTTTCATTCGCCAGTATTTCAATGCCGACCGTAATGCTGTCCTTGACAAGCCGTTTGAGATATTGCTTTAACTGGGCATCGTCCATCTCATCGATTTTCAGGAGGACCCTGTCGCTGCCGCCCGCGTTGTACTCGGCTTCGGCAAGTCGCTTCACCTTGCTCTTAACGCTCGGATTATCACGCCAATCGTAAGTATCGACAGAAAGATGATCTAGGGTATCCCTTACCTTATCGAGGTCTGGAAGCAACGCACTGTATTCGCCAACGATATCCCGGTTGAATGCTGTGTTCCGCTTGTCATCATCCGAAAGGACATCAAACAGCGTAGTGGATTCCAAGAAAGCGAGAGAAGCTTTTATTTCGGCATCTGTTCCCCCATTGCGGTTAAGGGTTTCAAATGCCTTTTTAGCCTTCTCATACTCAGCCTCGGAGACACAGCATAGGATGGGCGTCCTGTAGCGGCTCGACCATTCGAGCGGATTTTTCGTTCCCGTCTTGTCTTTCCACAAGCGGAAGAGTTGCGACTTCAACTGGTTCTTTCGGAATTCTTCGGCAGCCTCTTTCACTTTGACGTTACAGTCGGTTTTCGGCAATTCAAACAAGCCTGTTTGCAACTTGCATTTAATATCGGCAATATCGTCATCACTCAGGTCTTCAAGGTACGGCTCATAAACCTCAGCAAAGACGCGCCTGTCGTTGCTCAACAACTCCCTGATTTCCGCACCGTGCGCCACAAGTTCTGAATGGAATGCCTTTAACTGTTCGGGCAATATGTCCTCTTGCTTGCAGATTTTCAAGAGCGTGTCGAGGGATTTTGCCAAAGCAGGGTACTTTGCCCGTAAAGCATCGCATGAGATGCCGATGAACTTCAACCGTTCGCGCCACTCTTTGAACGCTTCCGTCAAGGAATGGGCCGAAACGTTCAGGATGGCGTTGCTCTCTTTGACTACGCTATATTCGGTCAGCAATTTACGGATTTCGTCCTCGCCGGTCTGTTTATCCCACAGGCACGAGTGCTTCACTCCGAACAGGCGGGAAATATCGGTGAGTATATTGTCCTCAGCACCAATTGCCGTGGCAAGTTCTAGGACCTTACCCCCTTCAAAGGAACGGAGATATTTGCGCATACCTTCCTGGCAATTTTCACCTGTGAGCAATGCAAACAAGTTATCGGCGAGGGATGGTTTTGCAGACGCAATCTTTCCGATCTCGACTGCTTTTTTGTGAGCCTCGTTGCCTTCCTTTTGAACAAGTTCACTGTACTTCTGAACCACATCGAAGATGCCGACTGTATCCACTTCTTCAAGACACCATACAGGCAAATTCAGTCCGCGCATTTTGGCAGTTACCGCAATAGCTGCCTGGCCCGCAGATGAACACGAATTAGGCTGAACACCCCACGCCTTTTCGGTGAGTTCGTAAAACGCCATTTCGTCGGCAGTCATTTTTACGATGTAGGTTGGTTTCGGGGATTTGCCGATGTAGTTACCCAACATCTCTGCAAGTTTGTCCTGCGTCATCTGCTCGTGGCCGCCGGATGAATCGCTGTAACGATATGGTTCGCTGCCGTACTCTTTCAATAAAAAGCCTGCAATGAACGCCGAGAGATTGCAAGGAGCAAAACCGTAGGTATCCTCAAGGAAGTCATAGATTTCGCCGATTGAAATTTGCCCGTCGCGATCAAACGCGCTTTTAATGTGTTTGTCGACTTCAACCTTAATTTTCGAGATCGGTAAGGAAGAAGTTGTCGGGCTTTCCCAATAATTATCAATCTTCCATACAGTCGGCAAAACATGTTTTTCAACGCCGCCAACAACACCACTGGCGACTTGCGTAATACCTGCTTTTGTCGACTGTTTCATAGCCGGAGTTATCTTCAACTGGCTTTCCGTGAGTCCCCTCGCAAAGTCGAATGCATACGGGAATTTTGTCGTAACAATCGTCTGAAGAACGCTTGCCACGCCTGGACCGTTTCCGAGTTTCTCGCCTTCCTGATTGGCATGGGTATATACGATAAACTGACCGTTGTAGATACGGTTTCTCCAGTCCGGGTCTAAAACGCGCTTTGCCTTATCTGAATTATCCCTCGACGGGGTGTTGAGGCTTCCCTGGTAGTACATCGCCATTGCAGTAAAGTCCACGTATTGTTCAAACGCTTCGGAGCCGAGTGGCGTGGAAAGCGCATCGATGAACACGATCTTTTCGTATTGCTTATCGGCGACCGCTGCTCTAAGAGTCTTTCGGAAGGTAGCCGCCTCTGCCTCATCCTTGGCAAAGGCGATAACGGCGTGGAAATTCCACCCCGTGGTTTTATCGCGGAGGATATTGATATTACGTGTAAAATCTGCGGCAGTCACGGGGGTGATTTTACCTGTACCCGGCTCCGACTCAAATCGCAGACGAAGAGCGGGAGAAAGTGATAAAACGGTAGAAAGTCCACCCTCGGTCACCAATTTCGAGGTTGTACTGTTTTGTCGTACGTTTTTCTTGTGTTCGTCGATTTTGGCTTGGTCTCCCGCAAGCACGGCAGCCGCATAAACATATCGTCCGCCGCCTATCGGATTGGAAACGAGGATGCCTTTTTCCCTAAGCCCTTTCGCAAGATTGGCGGATTTGGTTCCCTCCAGGTCAGGTATGCCCTCAAAGGCATAGCTGAGGTTCTGATCGGTCGCTTTGAACAGATCAATCTCGCCGCGGAGCCGCTGGTCAATCGCCTGCATAATGAGGATAGCTTTCAGAACCGCTTTCTCATCCTCACGCAAATTCTGCTGCTGCGGAAAGGTATCCAGTATCAGGCGAATGTCTGATGTGAGGTTATCCCGGCCTTTCTCGTAAAAAAAGTTCCACAACAGATCCACCGTAAGAAGTGGATGGTCGTCAAAAGGACCCGTATTTTCAATGAACCATTGGAACGCCTTCACATCATCCGTGTTTGAGGACTTGATGAAGTCAAACATACTTCTCTGATTGGACTTGAAAGCGGAGGCTATGTTTTTGAGGAGCAATGCCGCCATCGGGTGGAGCGGCATAATGTCCTTCATCACTTGCGGATTATCAATATTCGCCACAGCCATAACTTTAGAACGGGAGATATTTGTTCGGCTTCCCAAGTCGCCATCAACCAATGTATCCCAATCTGTCTTAGCAACGGGCTTCACATTGAAAGCGTGTCCGATGAGTTCGAAAGCGATGTTGTCCGGCAATTTAATATCAACAGTAATAAATCGGTCGCGTATTTTTGCCCAAGTCGTGTCAGCGGTCGTGAACAAATGCCCGGACTCATGTGTAACGACGATGAAATAAAACGGCTTCAAATTTACTAATTCGGCGAGTTTCTGGAATTCTGAAAGGCTCTCGCGGTTGTTCCTGAAATAATCGGAGAATTCGTCCCAAATAAAGATGATTTTTACATTGTTGCGGTCAATAATGTCGATCAGCCAGGCGATAAGTCTGTCTGAATCAATGGTCAGCGCGGTTATACCCTCTTTATCAGCAAGCCGGAAAATGTTGTCCATCAGCGTCTTGACCTCGCCGCCTTTGCGAAGGGCGTCCAGCACCTCGTCTGTGGAGGATTGACTAAACAGAGCTGCCCATTCCGGTTTTTTCAAAAGTGCGTCAAAGAACAGTTTGTGCGAGGGTTCTTCAATCCAAGCGATGACGCTCTCTTTGAGTGTATTCTCTCCGGCGTAAAGGTTCGCAGAGACCAACGAAGCCTTCAGGGTTTCCTGAACGGCCAAGAACAAGTCGCGGGGAGAGTCGATCATACCCGAGGCGTAGCGATAAGCGGTCACGATGCCCTTTTGTTTGTGACCGATGAACTTTTCGAGCAGGTCGCTTTTCTTTTTCAGCGGCTCATATCTGTCCCAATATGCGCGGAGTTCATCCTCCGGCACTTCGAGAATCTTTTTCAGGGTGTAAGCACACTGGGACTTGCCCGTGCCGTATGCACCCTCAATCCAGAGGGAACGCTTCTCCTGTCGCGCCAAAACACGCTCCATACTGTTCAACATTTCGATGAACGTGTCGTGTGGGTAGGTACGCGTCCAGAAGTCCGGACTAGCAGCAGCGATGGCGGAGTCATTGACCTGAGGAAAATATTCTTCGTCAATGTCGAAATATTCCCGGTATTTATTGCTATTAGCCATTTGCTGCCTCCTCCTTAAACAAGTCCAGTACATCTTGGGATGACTTGTCTTTCGCAAGTGTTATCTTCTCCAGGTCATGCGTGAACGACGCGGTGATGAACTCAGGGTATTTTGCTGACAGCCCTAAAAGTATGGGCGTCATATCGTCGCGGTCAAGGCCGAAGATGCGTGTAGGGCTTATTCCGTCGCGGTCGATGCTGTCGTTTAGGAGTGTAGCGAGCGTGAACTCTTTGTAGTCGTTGCACTTCTCCGCAAATTTGAACAAGCCATACAGGACCACACGCGGATCGCCCACCGAGCATTTTGTGCGGACGAGGTCGCCGTCTTCAGTGACAAATCCCCAGTGTAGGCTCGTGCCGAGCGGTGTTTCGACCAGACGCTTATAGGATTTGGCGATTGACTTAGCATCTTTAGGCTTGATATCAACGGCTGTCAGCATGTCTTCGACGACCTGACGTGCATAGGGTCTGCCGACATCAAGATTAATGACATACCACTCCATCTGTGGGTTTTCGGCGACAAGGTTGATAAGAATCAAACCTTGTGCAGTGTCTGTTTCCCAGCCGATCTGTGAAATGAACTCTGCAAACGGCGTGAAGTGGTTCTTCTCATTTAAGGAAGCATCCCGAAGGAAACGCCTGAACATATCGAACATCATCGGTCCCAGAGTATGTTCCGAAAAGAACGCATCCTTCAGTCCAAAGAATGATCGCAACCACTCCGGCTTCGGAGCGTGGTCGGCGAATGAATTTAGACTTTTCATTGGTTTTCCTCCTCCCTGTGGATGGCGTAACGAATGAAACAATAGACAGCCGCTATCGATTGCATGGCATTCGTGACACCGAATACAGTTGTTTATTCTGACTTTGCCATTGACAAAACTTATACATCCATTTCGGCAGTTCGTTTCGCAAACTCGACAACCTTTGCAATACGATGCTTTTCGGAATACTTGCCGGAATATCTTCCCAAATGCAGGTCTGTCTTTCAGTACAACTTCGGGTATCGTTACAATATACCCGTTCTTTGTTGCCTTAACAGAAAATCGTATGCATTCGCCGTCAAATTGGACGTAGTAATCACCGTTTTCACCGTGTAAATCTCCAAGTGTTTTTATCCATTCCAGCCAGTCGGAATCAGGGGCTGTAATGGTTATTTTCAGAATCCCGTTTGTAGTTTTTTCAATACATCGGAACGTATTGTTCGATAACTCACGACCATTCTTTCTTGCGTTCCAACCGCCGTTTAGGATATACGATTCAGTGTTGCTTTTCTTTCGCTTGTCCTCGTCATAGGTGTTTTTAATCAAATTGATGTAGCTGTCGATCTCTTTCGGGTAACTTGCTCGCCGCAAGTAGTCACTTGTGCCACCCGACATAGGGCAAAACAAACATCCGGCACGACCGTTACCCTTTTTATAGGCCTCGTTAATCAACAAATCATTTGCATATATATATAGCCATACCTCCGCGGATGTCCATTCAAGTATTGAGTTATGGCTAAACTGACCCTTTTGCTTTGCCCCATAGTTTTCGTACTTGTATGTACTTCGAGCAACGCTCTCCTGCGCCCGAACTCCAACAAAATCAAGACCAATAAAATCTTCTTTGCCGGTCACTTCTCTCAGTTTCAACGTTTGCGGGGTGCTTTTATGCACCGAGCAACACCAACGTAATGCGCGGGATGGGGGACCGAACAGTTCCCACGATTCTTTCGGGTTAAGGTGGGATTTGGCGACGTAAAACGGTATTTCGTCCTTAACACACTGCTTTTCTGTTTTCCTGATGACCTCGTAGGTGTCTGGAAACTCCATGCCAGTGTCGCCAAACACCACAACGAAGCTGCCTTTGGGCAGGGCTTTCTTTACAAGGTCGAGTAGGACACAACTGTCCTTTCCGCCCGAAAACGCCACGTGGAAGCAGTCGAGTTTGTTCTTGTATTTGGTATATATGGCCAAGATTTTTTTGACCGTGGTCTGCTCGATGATTTCAAGCATTTCACGGTTTGCTTCGACCATCGCAGCAACATCAACAGGACGCAGGGAGTTACCGTTCGGCTCAGGGTTGACAATGCTGAACACATTGCCTTTTTTATCAATAAAGGACGGATTTTTATCCGGTGATTCGCAGAGTATCTTCTGGGTTGCCTTGCTGTTTGGAGTTTCTCTGTAGATAGTGTAACGAATTTTCTGTAAAAATAATTTGGCCCTGAATCCAACCTAGATTTGGACAAAGGAGAAACAGGGCCATGGATCCCTTAGCGTTAATCGAAGATTATCTTTCCGATAATGAGAATGGCATGAAGACCCTCATCACCTGGTTCCTCAACCAGGTGATGCTGCTCGAAGCCCTCCACCAGGCGGGAGCCGAGCAGTATGAACGAACCGATGCGCGGAAGGCTCACCGAAACGGCTACAAGAAGCGCTCTCTAAAAACCCGATATGGAGAAACGATCCTCCAGAAACCACAATTCCGAGAGTTCCCCTTCGAAACACAGGTATTTGGACGCTATTCCCGGGTTGAGAAGGCTCTTGAGAATGCTATCTTTGAATCCTACCTTCAGGGAGTCTCAACCCGCCGGATCCAGGAGATTGTTGCTCATTTTGGCATCGAACAACTCTCTCCTGCTTCAGTATCCAGGATAGCAAAGGACCTCGATGAACAGGTCCATGCATTCCTTCAGAGGCCTATTGAACAGGAGATTCCCTATCTCTTTGTGGATGCTTCGTACTACAAAGTCAGAGAGGGACCACGCTACATCACCAAAGCTCTTCTGGTGATCGCCGGTGTTCGAATGGATGGCTACCGGGAAATCCTGGGAGCTAGAATCACTGATTGTGAAAATGAGATGTTCTGGTCGGGATTGTTCGAAGACCTCAAAGAACGAGGATTGGTGGGTGTCAAGATGGTTGTCTCAGATGGTCATGCCGGGATCCAGAAGGCGGCGGAAGCCGCCTTCCTCGGCGCATCGTGGCAGATGTGCTCGGTCCATTGCACCCGGGCGGTTTTAAAGAATATTCCACGGAAACATCAGAAAGAAGTTGCTGAGTCCTTGAAGGAGGCATATGGGGACGAGGAAAGACTTCAGCAGCTTGCAGATGATCTGAACGAACGAGGATATCGGAAAGCGGCCAATACGATCGAGAGATTCATCCCGGGACTTATGAGTTACACGGCGTTCCCGAAAGAGCACGCAAAGCGGATCCGAACGACGAACATGATGGAAAGAGTCAACAAGGAACTGAAACGGAGAACCAAAGTTGTAGGGGCCTTTCCCAATGAAGAGTCACTCCTCAGGCTGGCAGGATCCATCCTGATGGACATCAATGAGGAGTGGGTGACCGGCAGAAGATATTTGACGATGGAGGGGGAATGATCAAACAAGGAGACAGGGCTCAGACGAATTACAGAAGATCTGAAACACTACCTCTCTGTACTCGTTGCACGCATAAGCAAGGCGTATCTCAGGTGCAGTATAGGGATTACCGCCCTTTAACATAGCCACAAGGTTACCGCGATACCAGTAGTAATTAGACTCCGCCCACAGATATGGATAGTCGGTCTGCTTGTCATACTTCCAATACTTATCAAAGCCCAGCACGTCCAATTCGGGTGCGTAAACAGGGCGGGGCTCTTTTGAGAACCCCGTCGGCGAGGAATTAAGGAGTATTCCGCCCGTTTTCTTGTCGTAAGTATACGAATACATCTTCAATTCCTTCTTTCTCGTATGACTTTCGCCTTATCTATGATTTCGCCAACTTTGGCGGTTGTGCTTCTGCCCGTGTACCCGTTCTCGTACAGGAACTTGCCGACGACGGTGCTCTTTAATGGGATGTCGGCATTCGCTACAGCATCGGTCATAATCTCCGTGTAGTTCATCCTGCAACTTTTGCGGATGACCGCTCCGGCATTCCGCGAGTTGGCTGTCGGGGTATCGAAGCGAAACCTCTGACTGAAGCGTCGACAGTAGCTTTCAAGCAAGAACAAGTTCCACTCCTGCCCGCAGTCGGGGAATGCCCCAAAGGTCGTGAATGATTTAAGCGGAAGATAGTCTCCCTTAACAAACAACTCGATAGCTTCATCGATCATATCAGCGTTAAAGTGAACATGCCTGTCTGAAACATAGGTGTCTTTATCGATACGAACCAGAATGGTGTTGCCCGCCTCCATAGGTATCCGACGGCGAACCTCGCCTGTCAGTTTCTTCTCGAAGTTCAGCAAGTCGTCAAGTGAACATTTGTCGATAGTTTGGCAGTACTCTCTCATGATGCTCAGCGCGTCAAAAACATCGCCTTTGCGCGTGACGATTTTGCCTTTCTTGTCGAACTTGTCCGACAGGCAGATGCGGTAAACAGCGTTATGAACCGCCGTAATGGAAAGTTCGTAGTTGCGCTCCTCGATTTCTCCGAAAGGCAAGTCTGTAATTGAAACATAGCCGCAAGCGTTGCACTTTCGCGCGGCGGCTTCTCGGATTGCTTCCCGTTCCTCGTCGGTGATGTCGATTCGGCTGACGTGCGAGAAGATCTCTACGCTACTCCAGATGAAGTTGCCGTTCTGACCAAGGGCGTATTTTATCCGGTCAAGAGGTATGTACTGTAACCGTTCAGCGAGTTGCTTATAGGTCAGCAGTGCATCGTCGCCCCACACGCGGAGGATCTCACTCTCAAGAACGGCGAAGGCGGAAGCATCTGTATAGCCGAAATAGGTCTCCGTGAACGACAGTTTTGGGAACAGCATACGGAGTATGCTAATAAGTATATCTTCGGAGACCACGCTTGCCCCGAACAGCCAGTTCTCGTTCTTGGCATAAAACTCAGCAAAGAATATGGCTCGTGCGCCGTCGGCGAAGTATTCCTCCACTAGCTCCCGGATTCGTTCTTTTGTCTGAGCCGACACGGCGTAGACTTTGCCATCGAAGGTAGTTCCGCAACCCGCGATATAACTTTTCAGTTCCTCGTCAGGCAGCAAGATTTCCTCGCCCCAATCTTCTGCAGCAAAAGACCTAAAACGCGCCAACTCAATCGGTGAGTTAATCCGAAGTCCATTTGCAAAGTGCTTTGAAAGGATTTGCACCAGTTTGTCGATGAATGTCTGTTCGAGTATGGTAACGTGCGAAAACGATGCATGGAGGGTTTCGTCCCTCAGCTCAATTCGATGTGGGAATACCTCCTCGAACAGAGGGGGATCGCCGTCGGTATCAAGTTTCATCCGTCAGCTCGATTCGATGTGGGGCTACCAGCGACACACTTCTTATATCTTTGTTAGCACTACCAAACTTAGAAATCGATGCTTCCATATATTTAATTTCGGACCTCATACTGACAGATCGTAAAAACTCCTCGTAGTTATTCAATGCTGCAGTATACATGTAATGGTCGTCCGCATTCTGGATTAAAGATGGTGGATAGAAGATGAGCTGTAAATATAATCATTTTATTACGATTTCATTAGACATTATATAACTGTTTTCATGTAACTGCCGTGTTGAATAACTCTGGTCACCCGACTGCAAAAGTGAAGACGAAGGTCGCCTCTGTCGGTCTTCCATCCCATCTTTCGCAGGAAATCCCCTACTTCCCCGAATTATCAAACCGCAATATACTTGTAATTTCAGGAAAAACCTCTGATGTGCCATCCTCTCCTGACTTCATCGAAGGCTCCAACATCTCGATCGGCCATCTCGGGCTCGTTGCCGGTGCCTTCGACACCCTCGGCATCGCCCCGGTTATCGACCGTGCCATCCCCAAAACGCGGCAGCATCATCTCACCCATGGAGTGTAGTCAAGGCCATGGTGCTCAATGGTCCCGGGTTTGTAGAACGGTGTCTCTATCTCTACCCAGCCTTCTTCGGTAGTGTTTCAGATCTTCTGTAATTCGTCTGAGCCCTGTCTCCTTGTTTGATCATTCCCCCTCCATCGTCAAATATCTTCTGCCGGTCACCCACTCCTCATTGATGTCCATCAGGATGGATCCTGCCAGCCTGAGGAGTGACTCTTCATTGGGAAAGGCCCCTACAACTTTGGTTCTCCGTTTCAGTTCCTTGTTGACTCTTTCCATCATGTTCGTCGTTCGGATCCGCTTTGCGTGCTCTTTCGGGAACGCCGTGTAACTCATAAGTCCCGGGATGAATCTCTCGATCGTATTGGCCGCTTTCCGATATCCTCGTTCGTTCAGATCATCTGCAAGCTGCTGAAGTCTTTCCTCGTCCCCATATGCCTCCTTCAAGGACTCAGCAACTTCTTTCTGATGTTTCCGTGGAATATTCTTTAAAACCGCCCGGGTGCAATGGACCGAGCACATCTGCCACGATGCGCCGAGGAAGGCGGCTTCCGCCGCCTTCTGGATCCCGGCATGACCATCTGAGACAACCATCTTGACACCCACCAATCCTCGTTCTTTGAGGTCTTCGAACAATCCCGACCAGAACATCTCATTTTCACAATCAGTGATTCTAGCTCCCAGGATTTCCCGGTAGCCATCCATTCGAACACCGGCGATCACCAGAAGAGCTTTGGTGATGTAGCGTGGTCCCTCTCTGACTTTGTAGTACGAAGCATCCACAAAGAGATAGGGAATCTCCTGTTCAATAGGCCTCTGAAGGAATGCATGGACCTGTTCATCGAGGTCCTTTGCTATCCTGGATACTGAAGCAGGAGAGAGTTGTTCGATGCCAAAATGAGCAACAATCTCCTGGATCCGGCGGGTTGAGACTCCCTGAAGGTAGGATTCAAAGATAGCATTCTCAAGAGCCTTCTCAACCCGGGAATAGCGTCCAAATACCTGTGTTTCGAAGGGGAACTCTCGGAATTGTGGTTTCTGGAGGATCGTTTCTCCATATCGGGTTTTTAGAGAGCGCTTCTTGTAGCCGTTTCGGTGAGCCTTCCGCGCATCGGTTCGTTCATACTGCTCGGCTCCCGCCTGGTGGAGGGCTTCGAGCAGCATCACCTGGTTGAGGAACCAGGTGATGAGGGTCTTCATGCCATTCTCATTATCGGAAAGATAATCTTCGATTAACGCTAAGGGATCCATGGCCCTGTTTCTCCTTTGTCCAAATCTAGGTTGGATTCAGGGCCAAATTATTTTTACAGAAAATTCGTTACACTATCCCTTCTTCTCGGATATCGCCATAGAACATCTTCTTGGTGAAGGCGTGCCTTCGAGAATCTCACCGCCCTAGGGCACCCACCCTGAGTTCCCGTTTTTTAAGCGCATTATAATTGTATTTTAACTCCTCTATTCTTCGTTCGCCCCACCAATCAAAAGATTTTAATATCTATAATGCGCTTATTAATTAAGCATATGAAACCCCTCACCCGGATCAAACGTATCAAAGGGAAGGAGTACTGGTACGAAGACACCCCCTACTACGACCCCGAAACAAAGCAGATCCGGCACAAATCCCGATATCTCGGGAAAAACATCGACGGAAAACCCGTCAAAGTACGGACCGAAACCGCCGGTGCATCCATCGCCTCCGTCCCCACAAACGCCTATTCTCACGGTCCGTTTCTGCCTCTCCTGGCAATCATCAAGGACCTTCACCTGGACGATTATCTCTCATCATTGACAAGCGAGATCGAAACAAACGTCATTTTAGCACTCTCCATGAACCGGGTCGTGCGGCCGCTGGCCATGCACCTGGTCGCGTCGTGGTACGAAGATACCTCCCTCTTCCTGACAAAACCGGACCTCCCCCTCTCCAGCCAGCGGATCAGCGAACTCCTCTTCGAAATCGGTGAAAGCGGCGTTCCCGACGCTTTCATGACCTCCCTCCTCAGGGGCATCGGTACCGACTCAACCCTGATCTACGACATCACCAGCCTGTCAAGTTACTCCCGGCTCATCCCGCTCCTCGAACACGGCTATAATCGAGACGGCCTGGACCTGCCGCAGATCAACTTCTCACTCATCTTCGACACCGAGCATGCGATTCCGGTCATGTACGATATCTATCCCGGCAGCATCGTCGACGTTGTCACGCTGAAGAACACCGTCCACAGGCTCGGCGCGCATGGCATCCACAATTATACCATGGTCCTGGATCGCGGATTTTTCAGCCAGGGAAACCTGGAGGAACTCCTTCAGGAAGAGATATCCTTTGTCATTCCAGCCCCACTCACCCTCAAACAGGTGAAGGAAGTGCTGACGGAAGCACAGCGGGATCTCGAAAGCCCGCAGTACCTGCAGATATATCAGCAGGATCCGATCTTCGTGAAACCCGTTACCCTGACGATTCAGGGAAGTGTGGTTTTTGGATTCTGCTATTATGATCTGAAACGAGAGCAGACGGAACGCAACCTGTTCTACATTCGCCTGCATGACCTTAAAGCGAAACTCGAATCGAGTCGGATTCCCGGGTGGCGCAGGCCTGAAGAAGTATTCAAGGAGCGGGCGGGAAAGATGGCGAACTACTTTTCATGGCAGGTGGTCGACAACCGATTCCAGGTTGAGATCCGGAAGAATGCGGTCTCGCAGAGAGTAAACCGAATGGGAAAACAGATCATCCTCGCCCACAGTTCGCTCGACTGGCAGGAATGTCTCACGGTGTACCGGGAGCGCGACGCGGTGGAGAAGGCGTTCCGAACGTTGAAACAGGACATTCAGGTGATGCCCCTCAACGCGAAGAACGAGTCTTCGATGAAGGGATTTCTGTTTGTGACCTTCATCAGCCTGATCCTGAGGATGCGGTTGTTGAAGTGGATGAAGGAAACGGGGCTGATGGAGGACTATACGCTTGAGGGGATGCTGCTGGAACTGGCCAAGATCAAGAAGATCAAGCTCGCCAATGGTGAGATTATGGTGACGGAGCTCTCGCGGAGGCAGAGGACGATCCTTGAGAGGTTGGGACTATGTGCTTAATTTTCGGGAAGTCAGGACGCTCGGCGAATATTCAGCGGACTGATGAATAAAAAGGGTTTCTGACGAATCTGTCGATTTTCAGGCAGGATAGAGCGAAAATTCCTCTGAAATATCTTTATAATACGAAAAAAGCCGCTCTCCCCAGGCCAGGGCCTTTGTGTCGGTGCTGAAAAGGTCGCTTGAGATGTCGTATTTCAGGCTCCCCCTCAGGCACATCCCGAAGGAGAGGAAGGAGTCGGTCACCGTCAGCCCGATGAGGAGGGGGGCCGGGGCCACATAGAGTCTGAAGTGCCGGTGCTCCAGAAGCGCCTCCATCTTTTTCCGGAACGGATCGTTCCTGAGTTCTTCTGCAATTCTGGCGGTGACCACCATCTCTACGGGCACGCCCGCCTGTATCTTTGTCCCGAGGGCATCGGCATGGGGATGGCTCATAAACGAGGAGATGATATGGATCCACGATGCGTCTTTCATCATCTCGAAAAAATACTGGATGACTGAGAAGATATCTGCATCTGAACTCTCCACGATCTCTGAATCGGCGAGGTCGCCGATGTCGCAGAGAAAGGGTTCCGGTATGGCTTCAAGATAATGCGAAGACCAGAATTTTGGGTTTTTGTCAAAAAGAATCGTTGATCTCAGGTAATCCTGGATCTGCGACGAGAGCACCTTTCCCTGAGGGGTCAGGGCGTAGCCGTCGTTGCGGCTCTCGATATAATGTCTCTCCTCCAGGAACCGGATCCTGGGGAGAATCGACTGCGAGGTGCTTCCGGTAACGCTGCGGAGATCTGCGAGGGTTTTGCTCCCTTTCCCCAGTGAGAGCAGGATCTGCAGAAGAAGCCGGGATCTGAAGATCCTCTGGACGGTGTCGTGGTGGCGGGCAAATATCTCCAGGGTGTCCATCGTATCGTTCACGGATCATCTGTTTTTGAGGGTTAATCATTTTTGGATTTTGTTTTCTGACCGGACCCCCTCGTGCCCGGGGCAGTATCTCACTCCTCTGTCCCGTCTATTCCTGTCGCAGGAGGGTCTCAGAACACCTGCCCGGCCCACCTTTTTTGCATTCGTTCCCGCAGCTCTGGCGTCTTTCGCCGGGCCGATCCCTTCCCCCTCTCGAAACCTCTATCTTGCTGGTGCGTGAGTATCACGTGTTTTCGGGGGGAAACACAGATGGGTGACTGCTCCCCCGACTGAAGTCGGGGGCATCCCGGGTTACCCCTGAGATTGCAGTCCCAATCTCATAATATTGATCGCCGCGTTCTGGTCGCGATCCATCACCAGCCCGCAATGCGGGCAGGAATGGACGCGATCAGAAAGTGTCTTTGCGACGATCATTCCACATCTGGAGCACATTTGAGACGTGTTTCTGGGGTTCACCAGGATCACGCGTGAGCCAGCCTCTTCCGCTTTGCTCCCGGTGATCGTGATGAACATATTCCAGGCGACATCTGCAATGCTTCTTGCCAGATAGTGGTTCTTCTGCATATTCTTGACGTTTAGATCCTCGAACACAATCGTACCGAACCGATCCACCAATTGACGGGAGGTCTGATGAGCAAAATTGAGCCGCCTGTTGGCGATCCGTTCGTGGATGTGCGCGACGATCTTCCGGGCTTTCTTCCGTTCGGGAGTGCCCTTCTCTGCTTTCGAGAGTTTCCTCTGTGCTTTTGCAAGAGCCTTCTCGTCGGTACGGAAGAACCGCGGGTTCTCGATCTTCTCCCCGTTTGAGAAGGTGGCAAATGACTCCAGCCCGACATCGATCCCGACTGTTGTCTCCTTCTGCGGTACAGGAGACGGTTCGTACTCGACCGCAAAGCAGGCATACCATTTCCTGGTTGCTGACCGCCGGATCGTGAGGGTCTTGATCGTCCCTTCGATAGGTCGGTGGAGGACGACCCGGAGATCCCCTATTTTTGAGAGGGTGAGGGTGTTCCCGTCGATTTTGAAGCCATACTGTGGATACGTGAAACTGTCGTATCGCCCTCTTCCCTTGAACCGGGGGAATCCTGGTTCTTTTTCTCCTGCTTTTACGCGCCGGAAGAATGCTTTGAAGGCAAGATCCACGCGCATGGAAACATCCTGCAAGACCTGAGAATAGACCGTGGAGAGTTCAGGACGTTCTTTTTTCCAGAGAGGGATCTGGCGTTTTGACTCATAGTAGGAGATAGAACGCTGCTCCTGCTCCCATGCGTTCTTTCGCATTGCAAGCGTCTCGTTGTAGACCCACCGGCATGTCTCAAGAGTCTGCTCAAGGAGAGTAACCTGAGACTTTGCGGGAGAGAGTCGGTAACGGTACGCTTTAGGCACAATATCATTGCAGGTAAGATTGAACTATAATGGTATCGGTGGACGGGCTGTATCCCGCCATTGAAATGGCGGGGATTAGCCCTGACTTGATCCTAAAGTTACGCGACAGATGGTGGAGGACGCAGGGGTCGATGTCGATCACCTCATCGAACTGCTGGTGAAGAACGCCGCGGCCGAACTGACCACCTATTATTATTACACGATCCTGCGGGCGAACCTGATCGGGCTTGACGGCGAGACGGTCAAGGAGATCGCAGAGACCGCACGGATCGAGGACCGGAACCATTTCGAGGCGCTCGTGCCCAGGATCTACGAACTCGGCGGCAACCTTCCAGAGAATATGGTGGATTTCCACAATGTCTCGGGCTGCCCGCCGGCGAGCCTGCCCGCTGACCCGACCGACACGATGGCGATGCTGAAGGTGCTGGCCGAGGCCGAACGCTGTGCGGTCAGGCAGTACACCCATATCTGCAACCTGACGGCCGGCAAGGACCACCGGACCTATGACCTCGCCCTCTCCATTCTCAATGAGGAGATCGAGCACGAGTCCTGGTTCTCTGAGTTCATGGGCGAGGGGCCGTCAGGGCATTTCCTGCGGAGAGGGGAGACCTCGCCCTTCGTCTCGAAGTTTCTGCGGTGAAGAGGGGGGGGTCGTGAGGGTGCACCCCGCCCTGTCCCCTGCGCCTTTTTATCTATCAGAGGGTGACCGGGCGGTCGCCCGCCGGGGACATCATCCATGATAGAATCGTTTCAGGCCCTCAATCCGGCACTGCAGGCGCTTCTTGCGGGCATCTTCACCTGGGGAATGACGGCGTTCGGAGCGGCGGCGGTCTTTCTCAGGCAGGAGATCGACCGGAAGGTGCTCGACTGGATGCTCGGCTTTGCCGGCGGGGTGATGATCGCCGCCTCGTTCTGGTCCCTGCTCCTCCCGTCGATCGAGATGTCCTCGGGGAGCGGGCTCCCCGAGTGGATCCCGGCCGCGGCCGGTTTTCTCGCCGGCGGTCTGTTTCTCAGGGGGATCGGCATGGCCCTGCCCCATCTCCATCCTGGTCGGCCCTCAGGGGAGACTGAAGGGCCGACGACATCCTGGCACCGGCTCACCCTCCTGATCCTTGCCGTCACGATCCACAACATCCCTGAAGGGCTTGCGGTCGGGGTCGCCTTCGGGGCGCTGGCGGCCGGTCACGAGACGGCAAGTCTTGCCGCCGCCTTCGCCCTCGCCCTCGGGATCGGGATCCAGAACTTCCCTGAAGGGATGGCGGTCTCCATCCCGTTGCGGCGGGAGGGGCTCACGCAGATGAAGAGTTTCTGGTACGGGCAGTTATCCGGCGTTGTCGAACCGGTCGCCGCCCTGTTCGGTGCGGTGGCGGTTATTTTTGCCGCCCCGATCCTCCCGTACGCCCTCGCCTTTGCTGCGGGCGCCATGATCTTTGTCGTCGTCCAGGATGTCGTGCCCGAGTCCCAGATGCATGGCAATGCCGACCTTGCCACCATGGGCGCCCTGGTGGGGTTTGTGGTGATGATGGTGCTGGACGTTGGGCTGGGGTGAGAGGAAAAAAAGGTTATGCGGTGTGCGGGCCATTCGCGGTGGCGATGAGCCTGGCGATATAAAGCCGCGCCCAGAGGTAGCCGACGATCCCGCCGAGGATATCGCCTGCGACGATCCCCCACCAGACCCCGGCCTCTCCCATGCCCATCGGGATCGCGAGGGCCCAGGTGAAGAGGGTGATGAAGAGGAGGTTTCGCAGGACGCTGATCGCAAGCGAGGTCGTGCCCTTTCCGGTCCCCTGGAAGATCGAGCCCGACATGATGCCCGGCGGCACAAAGGGGTAGAAGAAACACATGATCTGAAGAAAAACGACGATCCCCGGGGCGAGGTGGGCGCTTTCCGGCGAGTAGGTGAAGATGAGGGCGATCTGCGGGGCGATGAGCCAGGTTATGGCGCTCATTGCGATGGCAATCACCACGCCGAGCCCGACCGAGAAGGTATGGACAGTCTTGAGATGTTCGTATTTTCTGGCGCCGTACGCCGCCCCGCCGACCGAGACCACTGCGGTGCTGATGCCGACGAAGGGGATGATCGCAAACATCACGACCCGCCACCCGGTCGTGTAGACGGCGACGGCGTCGGTCCCTGAGATCCCGACGAGGAGGGCGTTGATGATGATGGCAAGGGCCGACATCAGGAAGAACTCGAGGCTTGCCGGCAGGCCCACTTTCAGGATGTCGATGATGGTGCTCAGGTCGGGCGAGAACACCCGCCGTGAGAGGGAGACATAGGTGTCCTTCCTCACAAAGAACCAGAAGAGGATCACCACCGAGACGAGGGCGATTGAGATGACCGTCGCAAGGGCCGCACCGGCGATCCCCATCCCGGCCCCGTAGATGAGGATCGGGTCCAGGACGATGTTGATGATCGATGAGGCGCCCATGGCGTACATCGTCCGCGTCATGTCCCCCTCGGCCCTGAGGATGGCGTAGGCGATGTTGGTGAAGAGGACGAAGACGGTGCCGGTGAAGAGGGTCTGCCCGTACACCGTTGCAAGCCCGGCCGTATCGCCGGCGCCGAGGAGGACGGCGACCGGGCCTGCGAGGAGGATGAGGGGGAGGGTGAGGGCCGCGGAGAGCACCAGAGAGAGGAGGATGGCGTGGACTGCGGTGTTGTCGGCCCCTTCTCTGTTCCCGGCCCCGATACGCCGGGCGATCGCGGAGGTGACCCCGGCCCCGAGGCCGACGGAAAGCCCCATGAGGATCATGAAGACCGGGGTCATGAACCCGACGGCGGCCAGGGCGTCGGATCCGAGGCCCGCGACCCAGATCGCATCGACCAGGTTGTAGGTCGACATCAGGAGCATGGCGGCGATCATCGGGACCGAGAGTTTGAGGATCGCCCGCTTGGGGTCGCCGGTGAGGAGGGCGACGCCCTCTGTTGTTCCCGTCCGCTCAGAGGGTTCTTGTCCAGTGTTCTGCATAGTCGCTGTCTCCTGTTGCCCGGGTCATGGTGAGGCTGTTGCGTGCGATTTTCCTGAGGAGTGTCTGCATTGTGAGGCGTTCGTCTCCGGTGAGTCCGGCGCAGATCTCTTCCTCCCACTGCCGATCGATCCTGACGATCTCGGGTACGATCCGCTCTCCTGCATCGGTGAGAGCGACGAGGACTGCGCGACGGTTTCCGGGGTTGACGGTGCGGCTGACATATCCGGCGTCCTCGAGTTTCCGGACGGCCCTGGCGATGGTCGCCTTGTCGACGTGGAAGCGGCGGGCCAGGGTGTCCTGGGTGATCCCCTGTTCGTGCGCGAGGTGGAGGAGGGTGAAGAGTTGCCCTGAGGAGAGGCCGAACTGTCTCATCCGCTCGTCGATGACGATGTGGTGGGTCCGGTGGATGATGGAGACAAGGGCCCCGAGGGGGACGGTCTCGCGCGGCTGGTACATGGAGATCAGGTTTGGCGCCCTGGAGGGATAATGGTTGTGCGCGCAACTGTTGTGTGTGCAACCCTGCCTGCCCTGACCACCAGATATATCTCCCGGCCGCGACTATCTGCCGTCCGGGGTGAATCTGCTATGACTGATGGCCAGAGAGGGCCGCCCGGGCGGGGGCTCGGGCGGCGGGGGGTGCCGCCTGAAGCATGTATATGCCCGTCATGCGGCGAGGAAGTGTCAAAGACCAGGGGTGTTCCCTGCCGGGAGATGAAGTGCCCGAAATGCGGGGCGGTGATGGTAGGGAAGTGAAAAATGGCCTGTACCGGTCCGGGGCTGTGAGCGAAGGGTCAAATAAACACTCTTTTTAATCGGTGGACGCCTCATTTTTGTATGGATCCATTGTTCGTCAGATCGCAATTGTGTCTTGTAACGATTTTCTTCGCACTCGTGCTTTTTCTTTTATCTGCACCCGTATCGGCGTGCACGATCTTTGCGGTGACGCCCGGCGCCTCAGAGGACGCTGCCATGTATCTCGGCCACACCAACGACGGCGTCGGAACCGACTGGCGGAACATCGACGACATCAGCGTTACCTCTATCCCCGCGGCCGATCATCCGGCCGGGGCGAAGAGGCCGGTCCTCTTCGATCCTGACAGCGGATCAGACGCCGCTGGAAACAAAGACGGAGACGCTTCTGGGTGGATCCTCGGCTCCATCGATCAGGTGCCGCACACCTATGGCTACTACACCGCCTCCTACGGGATGATGAACGAGCACCAGCTCCTGAGCGCCGAGTGCACCGACTATGCCAGGATCCAGCTCGATGCAGAGGAGGGCAGGAGGATCTTTTACTCCTCGGAGCTCTCCAATGTGGCTCTTGAACGCTGCCGAACAGCACGGGAAGCCATCGAACTGACCGGCGCCCTCATCGAGACCTATGGCTATTACGGGACCGGCGAGACGCTCATCTTTGCCGACCCGGAGGAGGCGTGGGTCATCGAGATGTGCTGCAGCCCGTCGGGCACGGGCGGTCTCTGGGTCGCGGAGAGGATACCGGACGGCGAAGTTTTTGTCGCGGGCAACGAGTTTCGGATCCGCACGGTCCGGGAGGGCGACCCTGACATGCTGTATGCGCATGACCTCTTTGCAATCGCTGAGGACTACGGGCTCTGGTCACCCTCAGACGGGGCGTTCGACTGGCTTGAGGTGACGAGTTACGGTGAATACTCTCATCCCTACTATTCGCTGATGCGGGTCTGGAGCATCCAGAACAGGCTCGCCCCCTCGCTGAACCTGAACCCGTACGTGCAGGACTCGTATACGGACGCGCTGCCGTTCACGGTCGCACCCGACAGGAAGGTGAACCTCACCACCGCCCTCTCCCTCTTCAGGGACCACTATGAGGGAACAGCCTTTGACCTGACCGGAGGGATCGCCGCAGGGCCGTTCGGGAACCCGTACCGCTCCCTCGGACCCGCCGATGCGCACACCGATTTCCAGAACGAGACGTTCATTGAGGTGCGTGCCGGTGCGAATCCGCGGCCGGTATCGGCGATATTCTGCAGTTACAGCTATGTTGCAGAGGCGCGCTCCGGTCTCCCTGACCCGGTCGGCGGCGTGCTCTGGTTCGGTCCTGCAATCGCATATGAGACGGTGTACGCCCCGATCTACGCAGGTTCTGAAAATCTCTCGCGCTCATACACGTCCGGGACGAGGACGGTATACGACCCCGATGCCGCCTACTGGACATTTGATTTTGTCACGAACTGGGCGATGCTCAGGTACGATGCGATGATCGAGGATATCAGATCAAAGCAGGCCGAACTTGAAGCAGAATCGATCGAACGGGTGCGCCAGACCGACGCTGAAGCGACCGCCCTCATCGCAAAGGGGGACGAGGCCGCTGCACGGCGTCTTCTCACAAACGTCACCGTTGCACGGGGAGACGAGATCATCGAGGAATGGCAGGATCTCTCGAGGATGCTGATCGTGAAATATGCAAACGGGCTGATCACCGACCCCGGGACCGGGGCGGTGGATGAACCCGGGTATCCGGGATGGTGGTATCAGGCAGCCGGATACCAGTACGGCCCGCGAGTCTATGACCTCGAGAACCTCCGCGCCACCGAAGGTCTGAACTATACGGGCAGAAGTGTATGGGTTCGGGAGAACGCCTCGTTTGAGGAGATCCTGGAACTGATATCTCTGTCCCTGCCTCAATCACAGGTCTGTGGGGCAGCAGGCCCTTCCGGTGAGGTCTGATCGAGTTTCAGGAACCCTCACCCCAGGTGCGAAGAGATGGTACAAGAAAATGCGAAGGTCGCCTCTGCCCGGGGGTTGCACCCCCGGACCCCCGCGCATGATTGCCCCTGGATATGCGGGGACGGGCCAGGCGAAGCATCTGTTGATGAGAAAACGGGATAAACGAGTCGGATTTTGGCAGGGCCAGCGGTCGTCACCGTCCTCACCCTGCGAAAAAAAGGTGGAGCGCTGCCCTGGGCTTCAGGGGCTGACCGGGTCCATGACCCGCCCCATGAAGAGGATCGCCCCGGTATCGTTCTCGACAATGCAGAAGATGAACGGATGATCGGCCCTGAAGACCGGCGTCTCATCCCCGCCGAGCGAGGTCTTCATGTTGATGATCACCCCGGTGGCGGCGGCTGCCTCGGTGCCCTCCTCGTTCACGTCCACAAACGCCTTGTGGACGACGCTGCTGACGAACAGATTCTGTGTGCCGTCCATTCCCGAGAGGTCGGCGGCGTCGGTGAAGGCGGTCGGCATCCCCATCGCAGCAAGCGTCCCGGCCAGCGGGTATGTCGTCCCAAGCGAGAATTTCGGGAAGAATACGTTCACGCGCTGCTCGGTCAGGGATTGCCGCAGGTCGGCAATCTTCTGTGCGTCGAGCGACGCCTCGGCTGCCTGGAGGTCCTGGGGGAGGATGACGAGCATGGAGAGACCTGTGCCGCTCTCGTGGGCATAGGGCATCTCGAGCACCTGGAGGTCATCGGTCTCGGCATAGCCGTAGATCGCCTCTTCGTCGGTCCGCTGCATCATCGGGACGCGCACGCTCTCGCCCGGCCCTTTCCAGAAGGGGGCCTCGACCGTGTTGTTCTTTTCGAACTGCTTCACCCACGTCCCCTTGAAATAGATCGCGTTGGTGATCACCAGCCTGGTCATCGGACTGATGGAACCCTCGGGCAGGAGGTTCTTGATCAGGTCGTTCGTCTTATCCTCCACCCAGCGGTTGATCGTGGCGCGCGACGCCTCGGGCTGGGTGGTGAAATCGAGGTTGGTGACGTTCGCACCATAATAACGCCCGGCGGTCTCGATGTAGTCAGGGAGGAATGAATAGGTCTCCTCAGCCCACAGGGCGTTTGCCGTCCGCAGGGTGTATCCGGCATCCGCGCTGTTGATCCTCGCATCGATCGCCATAAACCCTTCCCGGCGAGCATCGGCGTCTGCCGGGAGATGGAAGACCGTCCTGATCTCATCGGCGGTCCTGTTGCGGGCGCCCTCGCAGGTGATCGCAAGGGCAGACGAGATGCTGTACGGCGAGAAGAAGAGGTTTTCTTCTGTGTACGCGGGATCGTTTCTCAACTGCTGATACAGGTCAAAGGCGAACCGGTTGTTTCCGGCGGCCACGCTGTCGTTTTCCCCGGCCTCCGGGATATCCTCCCCGGCCGGAGGCGTGGGCCCCGGAGATGCCGCATCCTGAACCCCGGTGCATCCGGCAAGGACTGTGGCGATGACAACCACCGATGCCAGGAGCACGAGGCCGGCACGATTCTGTTTCATGCCCGCTCTTTTGGCGTGCTGATAGATATTTCTGGCGTTCACTACGAATTTTTTCGAAGGTATCATTTTTGATGCGTCGGGTATCTGGACGGCTCTGCTGGAAAAATGAGGGGTTTGTGGGATTATGAGGATACGTGCCGCTTCAGGATCTCCTCGTAGGTGCTCGTCCCGGATTGATTGTCGCCGGCTATCATCGAATCGAGTCCCTGCTGGAAGAGCGCCACCACCGGATCAGGTGTGTTTCGGTTGAACGCATAATACAGGTCATAGCAGTCGAGGGTATAGACCGGTTCCATGAATGAGGCGGATCCGGTGGCTTTTCTGGCAGCGATCGTTCCTGCCTCCTGTCCGTAGCACCAGAGATCGATCCGGCCGTCCTGAAGACTTTTGATGATCACTGCAGGATTCTGGTCGGCCAGCATATTCTTCTGCGGGACACCGAGGGCCTTCAACTGTCCGATCGCCGCATCGTTTGTTACGACGCCGATAGTGTAATTCTTCAGGTCTTCAGGTCCGTTTATGGTGATGCTGGATGATTTTGGGGCGAAGAGCACCATTTTTTGTGTTGCAAACGGACCTGCCCATTTGAAATCCGCTTCTCGCCCGGGCAGTCGGGTGATGGAGAAAATAACGGTATTCGGTGTTGATAGTGCGGTGTTGTAGGCCTCGTCCCATTTCATCATCCGGATCTTCCCGGCAGGGATCGGCGTTCCGGCATCTGCGGCGATCTCCTTGAGGATGTCCACGGCAATCCCGGTGACGCTGCCGCTGTCCATGTAGTTATAGGGGGGATAGTCCTCGGTCACATAGGTCAGCGAGGAGAGATCCGCCCCGCCGCCTGTCCCGGTACATCCGGTGGAGAGGATGAGGGCCAGGCAGAGGGCACCGAACGGCAGCAGCACTCTTGATTTCATCGTGGGATGTTATTCGGTTGGATATTAATGATTTGTCATTTTTATCTTGTGGGGCGGAGCGACTTTTTCACGATGTTCTCACGGTTCGAGCACCCTGACATTCCGCTCCGCCCTGAAAGCCCCCGCAAGTTAAAGAAAGTTAGATGGGTGAATCCGCCCTCTCCCACCACATCTTCACCCGGGTCGAATGTCCGGGCACGATGACGGTATCCCCGTCTGTCCGGGCATGACTGCTCAGGTACTGCCTGAGGATCTCCCTCTGCTCATCCGTCTCGACAAAGCACCGCGAGCCAAAGTGGTTGACCGCCTCAGCAAGGTCTGCAAACCGGTTGATGTGCCTGAAAGGGAATACCTCGATGTTCGGGTAGATGGCCATCGAATACAGCACGTTGTAGATGATGTCGCATTTTGGAGAGGGGATGAACGACGATCCATGGAGGAGAGGCCAGAGTTCCCGTGACATCGCGTCCCACGACGTTTCCCCGGCAAACCAGTAGATATACACATAGCGGGAGGACGCCTCCTCCAGCTTCCTGATGGCGTCTCTGATGTCGGGAACGTCAAGAGAGTAGGACGCAAAGACGATATCATACGGCGGGCTGAGATCCTCCGCGACGCTGGTGTCCTCCCACCGTTTCTGTACAACATCGATGTTGCCGATCTCCTCCTCACCGTTCATCTCCTCAAGAACCGAGCACATGCCCTCTGAGGGCTCAACGGCTGTGACATGGTCGACCTGCCTGGCGATGGGAATGGCAAGGGCGCCCGGACCTGAACCGACGTCGAGCACACGCGATGAGGGCGTTAAGGGGAGATCTTTCAGGGTCTTCTGGATCCGTTCTCCCTTATTCTCCTGAGCCATTCTGTAGAATCTGCGGGCTGCATCTTTTGTATCCCAGAAACTTGCATCAGGGGAGTTTCTGTTCGCCTCGTTGTGCCTTTTCCGCTGGTCTTTCCATACATCATTCCAGTCAATTGATTCCATGCATATCTTTCCTTTTTATGATGGTGATGATCTCGAACTGTCCCTGTACACATCTTTGCTACGGCTGATTCCAGAGGCCGATCAGGGTTTCCTGATGAACATCTCTGCGTAGGGCGCGAACCGCCCTGCATCGACCGGACGGGTGTAGCGAATGCCGTCGTTGCTGCAGACCATGGAGAGTGGCCGTGCGGATTCGATGTCGATATCTCCTTTTCCGGTAGCGTAGCGGTCGTTCACCTCAAGGTGAACAACTTTGCCGATGACCAGGGCGTACTTTTCCCTGAGGATCTCTTCAACGAGCTGGCATTCCATCCACGCGACCGATCCTTCGATGCCGGGAGGGGCGACGACGGTGGAGGGGCGGGGCGTGAGGTTTGCCTCAACGAACTCGTCGATCTCGGGCGGGTAATTCCGGGCGCAGATCATCACCTCTTCGATCATCGTCGCCGGCGGCACGTTGACGACGAACTCGCCGGTCTCCCTGATGTTGTCGAGGGTATCGCGCCGCAGCCAGGAAGCAAGGACGATCTCGTCGAGTGGCCGGAGAATCGGCGTTATGTTGCCCCACGGAGCGGCGTTGCGGATCCCGGACTTCGAGATCGTGGAGATCAGCACCACGGGGAGCGGCAGGACATTTTCGCGTTTGTGCGGTGGCAGTTGCATGATTTATACTATTTTTTACGGTATTATTACCTTTTCATTCGAAAATAATATTTTGTGTGCGCATGCCTCCTGGATGCTCGCGGGCGTCCCCGGCTGATTATTACAATTACTCAAATTAATTCTTACTTTGTGTAATTTTTATTGCCTGAAACAAGCATTGAATGCCTTTCAGGTATATGGTTATCACATCTCCCCCGCGCGACAGCGTTTTGAAGAGCCATGTACGACAGTATCATTCAGGCGGTGACGCTGGCAGTCGATCTGCTCGGCGAGATGGTCCCGATGATGGTCGTCGGCGTCTTTCTCGCCGAGGTGCTCGTCGCCCTGAAGGTTGCCGGGAGGATTGCAGTTCTCTCCCGTCCGCTAACCACATTCGCCTGCCTCCATGAGGAATGCGGCACCCGTTTTCTTATGGCCTTTGTCTCGCCTCCTGCCGCCAATGCCATGCTGGTGGATTACCCTACGAAGGATATTATCACGAGACGCGAACTTGTCCTCGCTGCCGTCATGAATTCGTTTCCGACGGTCGTTATGCACTGGCGCTACCTCATCCCGGTCTACATCCCGCTTCTCGGTATCCCTGGTCTCATCTATTTCGGTCTGCTGATGCTGGTAGGGCTTGCAAAGACCGCGGTCATCATGGTCGCCGGGCGGGTCGTCCTCACACCCCCTCCACCCGTTCAGATCCGGTCTGTGGAGGAGCCGGTTGCTGGTTCGTTCCGTGACGCTCTGCGGGAGGCAGGTGCCTCTTCCTGGAAAACCCTGATACGCCTGCTCAAAGTCACCGTCCCCACTATCGTCATCGTCGCCTTTCTCATCAACGCAGGTACATTCGAACGTCTTGCTGAGATGATGCAGGGGGCAGGCGGTTTCTTCCCGGTCCCCCCAGAAGGCTTTGCCATTATCGCTGCTCAGTTCGGTAGTTTTGTTGCAGGTGCAAGCGTCGCGTCTGCCCTGCTCGCTACAGGGGACATGACCTGGCAGGAGATCGTTCTTACCCTGCTCGTCGGCAACATTCTCACCAGCGTGACCCGGAGCATCCGCTGGCTCGGATCATCCTATGTGGCGATATTCGGTATGTGGACTGGAACAGAGATCATGCTGATCTCAATGACGCTCCGGAACGGTATCATGGCGGTGCTGGTCGTCGTGCTGGCGTATGGCCTTGGCTGGGGATAATGGCGCTGTTCCACGCTGGGGGCTGGAGCCAACGGGAATTGCTTTACGACAGAAAAGAAACCTGAACAGATGCGATTGGGTGAATTGAGTTCAAAATCGGATGCTGCTATGGGGATTCGAACCCCAGTCGCAGGAGTGAGAGTCCTGCATGATTGGCCGGTCTACACTATAGCAGCAATGCGCACCTGAGTGCTCTACAATATTGGATATGGACGTATTTAACCATTCCTCTCTGCGCAGCCCGATCAGGCGCTGCCCGCCCCATCGAGATCGAGGGCGCGCAGCACCGGGATGCGGTTCCCTATCCACGATCCTTATGTAGTCAGGCTTACAGATCTATGAGGAATGAGTGGTCTTGAAGATGAGATCAAGGAGATCGAAGACGAGCTCCAGCGCACCGTGTACAACAAGGCCACATCCAAGCACATCGGACGCCTGAAAGCCAAGCTCGCCAAGATCAGAGACGAAGCCGTACAGCGGGCGATGAAGTCCGCCGGCTCCGGGGAAGGGTATTCGGTCAAGAAGTCGGGCGACGGGACGGTGGTCCTCGTCGGTTTTCCGTCGGTCGGCAAGTCCACGCTCCTCAACCAGCTCACCGGGCAGGAGAGCGAGGTGGCGGCCTATGCCTTCACCACCCTCACCGTCGTACCCGGGATCCTGGAGCACAAGGGCGCAAAGATCCAGATCCTGGATATCCCCGGGCTCATCGCCGGCGCCGCCATGGGCAAGGGACGCGGTAAGGAAGTCATCGCCGTGGTGCGGAGCGCCGACCTCATCCTCATCCTCGGCGACGTCTACAACGGGCGGCATGTCGATGTCCTGATGAGGGAACTCTATGACGCCGGGATCAGGATCAACAAGCCAAAACCCGACATCACCATCAAAAAGAGCGGCAACGGCGGTATCAGGCTCAACTATGTCGGCGACGAGGCTCTCGACATCGAGGAGGTCAGGTCCATCCTCGCCGAGAACAAGATCATGAACGCCGACGTCCTGATCAGGGGCAATATCTCGCAGGACGATTTCATCGACGCCATGATCGGAAACCGCGTCTATATCCCGGCCTTCATCGCCATCAACAAGGTCGATCTCGTCGATGCAAAGACCCGTGCCGAGATCGAGGGCGAGCTCACCGACCGGTTCGGCGAGACGCCCTATATGATCTCGGCGCACTCGGGCTACAACGTCGATGCGCTCAAGGACGGGATCTACAATCACCTCGGCTTCATGCGCGTCTACATGAAGCCGCTCGGCGGTCCGGCCGACATGGAGGAGCCGCTGATCGTCCGCTCAGACTCGACGATCGAGGACGTCTGCCGCCGGCTTCACCGCGACTTCGTGGACAAGTTCAGGTATGCAAAGATCTGGGGTAAATCCGTGAAGCACGACGCCCAGCGCGTCGGGCTTCAGCACAAACTCAAAGATCAGGACATCGTGACGATCGTCACGCGGTTCTGAACTCCTGTCGTTGATATTTTTCAGGTGATGGGGGGTGTTCCCCATCTCTTTCCTTCTCTGCCGTCGGCGCCGGAAGGATCAGGTGTTCGCGTTTTTTTGCACGCCCCCGTGAGTATTAAAGCAGAGCAGAGATACATGAGCATGTCCGCCGGGAAAAGGTATGATCGATCCTGATACTGTCGCCGTCGCCTTCGGGCTGACGCTCATCGCCGGGCTTTCGACCGGTATCGGCAGCCTGATGGTCTTCTTCACGAAAAAAACAGGTACGCGCCTTCTCGCTTTTTCTCTCGGTTTTTCCGCCGGGGTGATGATCTATGTCTCCTTCACCGAACTCCTGCCGGCGGCGCATGCGGCGGTCGGCGCTTCATGGGGCGGTGTGCCCGGTCCATGGGCGGTCACGCTTGCTTTTTTCGGGGGGATTGCATTCATCGGCCTCATCGATCATCTTGTTCCCTATCCCCAGAACCCCCACGAGGCGCGGCGGGTAGAGGAGGCGGAGGGCGGGGCGGACGCAGGCCTCTATCGCACCGGCTTATTCACCGCACTTGCCATCGCCATCCACAACGTCCCTGAGGGGATGGCGACCTTCTACGCCGCCACGGCGGATCTGCGGATCGGCCTCTCGATCGCCGCGGCCATCGCCATCCACAATATCCCTGAGGGCATCGCCGTATCCGTGCCTGTCTACTGCGCCACCGGGAGCAGAGCCAGGGCGTTTCTCTATGCTCTCCTCTCGGGGCTTGCCGAACCTGCAGGCGCCCTGATCGCCTTTTTCATCCTCCTTCCCTTCTTTTCGGCGGGTCTTCTGGGCCTGCTGTTCGCCGGTGTTTCCGGGATCATGGTCTTTGTCGCCCTGGACGAACTCCTCCCTGCGGCCCGGGAGTACGGGGAGACGCACTGTGCGATCTACGGCCTGATCGCAGGGATGGCACTGATGGCCGTTGTGCTGCTGGCGACCGCGTAGAGGACGAAATACGGTTCTGGATCGCTGGAAAAGTCTGGCAGGAGGGGTGGCGGATCGGCCCGGCGTTGGTGCGCGGGTGCGCTGGAGATCGGCGTTCACCCGCATCTTTTTCGGGCATGCCAAACCCCTCCAACAATCTTCGGGAAGGGTTCAACCCTGCCGAAACGCCAGGATGTATCTGTTCACATGAGAACAGGAGAACACCTGCACCGGGCCGGGTTGGCATATGCCGTCGCGGCCGTCCTCGACGATCGGACCGTCGGGGAGAGGACGGAAGGAGAAAAAATCTGGCTTGCTGCTTCCCCTGGCACAGGGGTGATGGGATGAGCACGAGATCGACGATCAGAGGTGCGGGCAATCCGGAAAAACTGGCCCGGCTCCTCGGACTGATCCCGGATGCAGCAGCAGTCCCGGAGTGTCGCACGGGAACCGAAAAAGTGCAGGAAAAGGTGATCTGCTAGGAGGATATGCTCCCGTTTTTCCCTGGAAAACGACACGTACCACACAATTTCCACCTCTCTCGATAGTTCTTCGGACGGGCCGGCAAACAACTCCACGCACTGCCGCCGGCTCACGATATCCTGTTTTTTTGGCGCTGTTGAATCGGGCATGAGTCCGGGAAGGCGACTCAAGCATACCCCATGAAATGTTTTTCATGGTAAACCCTCGTGCCGGGTTTGATCTCTCTCCTGTAATCGCAGGGAGGGAGTGCGGATCCCCCGCCTTCCCCATACTGCCTGCCGGGGGTTTCACCCCCCTGACCCCCGCACACGATTAGACCGGGGAAGGCAGCACAGGAGCCTGAATGGCCACTCCCATCTCTCCCCCCAATCGCAGGTCTATGGGGCAGCTGGCCCCCCGAAACCGGCACGCCGATCACCTGCTTTTCGTCCCAGAAACACTCCCCGCCTCTAAAAATCGCGGTCTTTCGCGCATGATTCCCCGGGTCGCCTGAGGGGCGTCAGATGAAGACGTCATGGCGACCCACACAAACGAGCGAAGAGCCTGTTTTCTGCTCCACCCCTGATGTGCGCCCATGCTTCGCGCGCACCGTTCGGAAACATCAAAATTTCCGAATTTTTTTCGGTCGGCCGAGCGGTCCCCTCATACCTTTCGGCTCCGCTTTATCCGGGCCGAAGAGGCCACCTATTCCCTGACCAGAGCATGCAACTGACAGAATGTGGTATCGGTGAAACGGTGCGGGTCGTTGCCGTCATGGGCTGCGAGCGGTTCAGGAACCGCCTCGCCCTGCGGGGGATCGCCCCGGGACAGATCTGCACGGTCGTATCGGCCGCCTGTGGTCCGATCGTCCTGGCCGTCGACGGCGGCACCCTCGCCCTCGGCCGCGGTATGGCCGCACACATCACTGTTGAGAGGAATATTGATGAAAAAAGCAATTAATGATCTTGAATACGGGGAAACCGGAATAATCGTTGATATCCGCGGTTTCCGCCGGGAACTGAACTCCCTCGGCATCAGGACCGGTAAAACCGTGAAGATGATCACGCGCCAGCCGATCAAAGGGCCGGTCGTCGTGATCGCAGGCGATGTCGAGGTGGCGATGGGGTGCGACCTTGCTGCAGGCGTCTTCGTCGATATCAGGGAGGGAGACCGATGAGTCTGCGCGATCGTCTCTTCTCCCGCCCCCGTTTGGGTGTTGAGGTGCCAGAGGGGGAGCGGACGCTCCTTCTCATCGGCAACCCGAACGTGGGAAAGAGCGCCCTCTTCAACCGCCTCACCGGGGGCAGCGCCACCGTCTCGAACTACCCCGGCACCACCGTCGACGTCACGCGCGGCAGCCTCGTTGCGGACCACCAGGCCCGGGAGGTGATCGACGTCCCCGGCGCCTACTCGCTGGAGCCGCGCGACGCCGCCGAGGAGGTGGCGGCCCGCATCGTCGGGGAATATCCCGACGCCGTTGCACTCGTCGTCCTCGATGCCACCCGGATCGAACGGGGCCTCTATCTCCTCCTCCAGGTGCTCGAACGCGGCATGCGGACCGTCGTGGCGGTCAACATGATCGACGCCGCCCGCGCAAAAGGGATCATGGTCGACACGGCGGCGCTCCAGCACCTCCTGGGCGTCCCGGTCGTCTCCACCGCGGCGACGACCGGCGAGGGAACCCGTGATCTCGTCGGCATCCTGCATAAGGCGCAGGTCGCCGATCTTCCGGCTGTCCGGGACCGTGTTGCCGGAAAAACCCCCGAGCCGCCGGCAAACCTCCCGGGCTGCGCCGGGTGCGGGAGGTGCCGATGACCGCACTGTCCATGGACGAGCGCTGGAGCCTTGCCGATGCCATCGCCGGCCGGACCGTCAGGACCGGCGTGTTCAGGAGGACGCTCTCCGACGCCCTCGGTGACCTCACGATCAGTCCGCTGACCGGGATCCCAGTCGCTTTTGCGGTGCTCTATGCGTTCTGGAGCATATTTTCCTCTTTTGCCGGCGACCTGGTCACCGACGGCTTCATGGTCAAACTCTTCGATGCCCACTGGCTCCCCTGGCTCCAGAGCGTCTGGCCAGACCCGCAGAGCATCCTCTACTTCCTCTTTGTCGGGGACCCGGCGGCCGAGAACTGTTTCGAGGCGTTCGGCGTCCTGACCTCCGGGCTCTTCGTCTCCATCGGCGTCGTCCTTCCGGCAGTCTTCATCTTCTACCTCACCATGACGGTGCTGGAGGACTCGGGCTACCTCCCGCGGCTTGCCGTCCTGGCCGACACCCTCCTCCACCGGATCGGCCTCCACGGCTATGCGGTCGTCCCGATGATCCTGGGGCTCGGGTGCAATGTCCCGGCGATCACGGCGACGCGGATCCTGGAGACAGACAAACAGCGGTTCATGATGATGACGCTGATTGCGATCTTCATCCCCTGCGGGGCGCAGCTCGGGATCATGCTCGCGGTGATCCCCGAATCCGTCGGTCTGGTGATCCTCACCCTGCTCGTCGGCTTCGCCCTCTTCGGGTTCATCTTCAACCGGCTCCTCCCGGGCGAGAACCCCGAGATCCTCATCGATGTCCCGCCGTACCGCCGGCCGATGTTCGAGAATGTCTCCCGTAAAATGAAGATCAGGACGATGGGCTTCCTGCGCGAGGCCATTCCTTTCGTGCTCCTCGGCGTCCTGCTCGTCAACGTCCTCTACCTTCTCGGCGTGATCGGCTGGCTGAGCAGCGCCCTTGCACCGGTCTTTGTCCTCTGGTTCGGGGTGCCTCCCGAGACCGTCGGTCCGCTGCTCGCCGCCTTCCTGAGAAAGGACCTCGCTGTCGCCCAGCTCTCCACGATCCCGATGACGGCGTACCAGATGTTCGCCTCGGTGATCCTGGTCTCGATCTACTTCCCGTGCGTGGCGACCTTCGTGATGCTGCTCAAAGAGGGATGGAAGTTCCTCGGCGGGGCGATGCTTGCCCTGATGACCGTGGTCTTCCTCTACGGCGGGCTGATCCATCTTGCCGGCATGCTGCTGGGGGTGGCCTGAGATGAGCGGAAAGATGGCGCTCCGCGCCGTTTCGGTCGTCGCCGGGGCCGCTGCCCTCCTGCTCGGGCTTGCAGATATCCTGGTCTGGATCGGGGGGAGCGGCCCGTTCGAGGTCGGTCTCATCGAGATCGCCGGGGACGATTTCTTCCGCTGGGCATGGGGCGGGGCGGTCGTCGCCTGCGGCGGCCTCCTCCTGATCGGGGGCGGTCTCCGGGGCGCAGGTCTCGAATGGCGGGCGCGCGCCCTCCTTGGGGCGGTCATGGTCGGCCTCGTTGCCGGCTGTGATATCTTCGGGATGATCTGCACCTCCATTCCCGCCGGGGAGGAGTCCGGGGCCTTCTTCAACTCGTTTGCCGGGTTTATCGGCGGGTTTGCCCCGCCGTACACGCCGGCCGTTCTCCTCCTCCCCCTCATGCTGGCGATCGCCTTCTTCCTCCTGAGGGAGGAGGCGACATGAGGGACCGTTCCGACCCTGATCATTTATGCGGCAGGCGGTGCAACAGTGATGCGATTGGCGGGCCGTTCAGGCACCGCCGCGGGAGAGCGATGGCACCGGGAAGATGCTGCGGCCGCGGGCCGCTGAGCAGGAAGATCGAGGACTACCTGGAGGCGATCCTCTGCGTGGCGCGGGAGAAGGGGTATGCCCGGACCTCTGATGTGGCAAAGGAACTCTCGGTCTCCCCTTCCAGCGTTGTCGAGATGTTCCAGAAACTCGGGCAGATGGGGCTGGTCACCTACCGCCGGTACGAGGGCGTGACCCTCACGCCCGAGGGCCGGTCGATCGCCGAGGTGATCGCCTTCAGGCACGAGACTCTCAAGGGTTTTCTCTCCCTGATCGGCGTTTCTGACCGGGTCGCCGGGGAGGACGCATGTTTTATGGAGCACGAGCTCCACAACGAGACGATCGAGCAGGTTAAGGGCCTGGTCGAGTACCTGGAGTGCTCCCCCTCGTTCAAAACAGAGTTCGAGGCTTTTTTAAAGACACGGCAGTTCAAGCGGGATCGGTGATCGCCGCCTCGATCGCCGCGAGCGGGGCGTCGGTCCTGATCCCGGTGCCCTCGTAATGCGTCCGCGTCGCCAGGTAGCCGCCGCAGCGGAGGCGCTCCAGCACGATATCGATCGCCGGCGGCGAGGCCCTGAGCGTCTTTGCGATCCGGTGGTAGTCGTAGAAGGTCGAGGTGGGGAGTTCGTCCCTGAGGACGGGCAGCAGCCGCCCCAGGTACGACGCCGTGCCGAGCGTCATCTCCGGGAGCAGCGCCTCCATCGCCAGAAGGGTATCGGGGTCGTTCACCGCCCCGAGCCAGAGGGGGCCGATCGGTCGCAGGGCCGTGCCGCAGCAGGGGCAGACGCCGGACTCTGACAGGAGGCCGGTCCTTTCTTCGCGGTAGAAGCAGCCGGTGCACTGCATCACGTACCCGATCCGGTCGAGTGCCTGGTCGGCGTTCTTCACCCGCGGGCGCGTCCTGAGGTGGAGGCGGACAAAGTGCTCGTGGGCAAAGCAGAAGAGCGGTTCGATGCCGCGGTCGTACTTGATCATCTCCCGCGCCACGAAACCGAGGAGGATGCGCAGCCCGACCTCGCCGTGGTACTCCGTGTTCATCGGGCGGGCGAAGTAGCGGCGCATCCCGGCCTTTAAGTGGGCGCCGCAGAGCGGGGCGGTGTCGGTCGCCGTGACGAAGAGATACCGTTTTGCGCTCCGGCAGGAGGCGTCCACGAAGGGCGCGGGCGTCCCGAAGGGGTCGAGGTCGACGGCGTCGAAGCGCCTGGTGCTCATCAGGGCGTTGGCGTCCTGGCAGGTCACCTCGATCGCCCCGCCGATCCGTTCGGCGTTCGCCCGGATCTCGGCCGCGGCTGATGGATCGATGTCGTTGATCGTCACGGCGATCCCGGTCTCGTGGGCGACCCGCAGCCCCCGCACCCCGGTCGCCCCCATGGCGTCGAGGTAGTCTGAAGGGTGCACGGCGGCGAGGAAGAGCACCGTCCCGTCCCGGTTCGCCTCCATCTTCCGGTTGTAGAAGATCGGGGCCGATCCCGGCGGGAATGCCGCTCCCTCGTCCTGAACCGGTGCAAAAAATGTTGTCTTCCCCTCGGTGACCGGCAGGCGTTCCATCGTGCCAGAAAGGTGGCCTCTCACAAACCTTAATACCATCTCAACGACCACATTACTAGAGTCCCGGGGCTTGTGGCCTAGCCAGGACATGGCGTCAGCCTCCTAAGCTGAACGCCGGGGGTTCAAATCCCCCCAAGCCCGTCCTTTTTGCTACGAAGATCTTCGCAGTCATCTGCATCTTTATCACCTGCTGTCTCCATGCTGGGGTATGGAGTGGACAGTGCTGATCCTTGCCGTCGCCGCCGTCCTGCTGACGGCCGGGTGCACCGGCGGCGGCGAAGAACCGCCTGAGAACGATTCCCCGCTTGCGGCAGGCGGCAGCGCGGTGAGCGCGCATTACCGATCCCTTCCCCTCGACCTCACCCCGGCCTCGCCGTCCTATCGCCTCCCCCTCGACCCGGAGAGCGTCTGGAACCGGGGGGCGGTGGCCGCCGGCCTCTCTCTGGACCGGAACGCGACCGCCCTCCTCGAACAGAACGGGTTTGTGACGATCGAGAACCCCTTCAACCCGCGGGAGACCGACATGGTCAGGCCGTACACCGTCCTGAAGGAGCGCGGCATCCCGGTCTTCGTCACCGCCGATTCGGTCCTCCACCTCTATCACATCCAGTTCGACGAGACGATGCGGACGATCGAGGAGGAACAATTTTATGACGACCTGTGGACCCTCGACGCCGCCCTGCTCGACGCCTCGATCGAGACCGCGGCCACCGCCGAAGGGCAGGCGAGGGAGGCGGCCCGGCGAAACGCCGCTTATTTTGCCGTGGCCCTCGCCCTTCTGGCGCCGTCCGCGGACGGGGATAATACGGGTTTTTCCCCGGAGGATGCAGTGCGCTATGCGGCGCCGTCCGCACTTCCGCCCGCCGCCGTCGACGAACTCGCCCTGATCCGGGCCCGCGCCGGTCTGGCGGAGAGCCCGATCTTCACCTATGCCGAGGACTACTCGCAGTACCTTCCGCGAGGCCACTATACGCGATCCGCGCGGCTGGAACATTATTTCCTGGCGATGATGTGGCACGGGCGGATGACCTTCCTCCTCACCGGCGGTGACGAGGGCTCGATCGTCAGCGCGGAGGAGGCGGCGGTCCAGACGGCGGCCGCCGCCCAGATCGCCGCGGCGCTCGAGGCCGACCCCTCCCTGATGGCGCGCTGGAACCGGATCTACGAGGTCACCTCTTTCTATGCCGGTTATTCCGACGACCTCGGTCCGCACGAGTATATCGAGGCGATGAAGGGGGCGCACGGCGGGGTGAACCGCACCCTCGCCGCGGACAAGACCGCCCTCCTCCAGGCGGAACTCCGCACCCATCCGCCCCCGGCGATCTCCAGCGGCACCGGCTACCGTGCCGTCGGCAACGAAAAAGAGGGGCGCAAGGCCCTCAACGCCACCATGGGTTTCAGGCTCATGGGCCAGCGGTTCGTTCCCGACTCGTATGTCTTTTCCGAACTGGTTTCCCCCTATACCGGCGCCTTCACCGGGATCGGCGCGCCGTTCACCCTTGTCCAGGGCGAGCGGGCGATCCCGACCGCCCTCGACCTCATGGCCCTCCTGGGCTCTGAGCGGGCCGCCGCCCTTCTGGACGCGGGCGGGGACAGCCGGTATCTCCACTATGACCGGGTCTACGGGAGGCTGGAGGGGGAGTTTGCCGCCGTGAACGAGAGCGGGTGGAACAGGAACCTCTACTGGGGCTGGCTCTCCTCCCTCCGCCCGCTTCTCGCCACCTTCGGGGACGGGTATCCAGCCTTCATGCAGACCCCTGCATGGCAGGAGAAGGAACTGACCACCGCCCTTGCCTCGTGGACCGAACTGCGCCACGACACGATCCTCTATGCGAAGCAGAGTTACACCTCTGGCCGGGCGATCTCGGTCAAACCTGAGGAGCAGGCGGTCCCGGGGTATGTGGAGCCGGTGCCCGGGTTCTACACCCGCCTCCACGCCCTCACCGCGATGACGCGGGAAGGGCTTGCATCCCTCGATGCCCTCGACCCGGTCTCGGAGCGGCGCCTGCAGACGCTGGAGACGACCCTCGATCGCCTCACCGCCATCTCGGTGCAGGAGCTGGAGGGCAGACCCCTCACCGCCGCCGATCACGCCTTCATCAGGAATGTCGGCGCTCTCCTCGACGGCACCCTGACCGGCGTCGACGACCGGGCAAAGACGACGGCGATCGTGGCCGACGTCCACACAGACCCGTACCATGACCTCGTCCTGGAGGAAGGGGTCGGCTACACCGGCCTCGTCGTCGTTGCCTGTCCGGCGCCCGACGGGTCGGTCACCCTCGCCGCCGGCCCGGTCTTCTCGTACTACGAGTTCACCGTCCCCCTCGCCGGCCGCCTCACCGACGAGGCCTGGCAGGGGCGCCTCCGGCAGGACCCGCCTGACCGCCCCTGGTGGACCGCCGGCCAATCTTGAAATACCCTGCCGTCGCATTTTTTTAAAATGCACGGCTATCTTGCCATCACCCGGCCGACAAACGCCATCGTCGCCGGGCTTGCCGGCGTGCTCGGCTCCCTCATCGCCACCGGCACCCTCGTCCCGGAAGCCGCCGTAGTGATCGGGATCGTCGCCCTCGTCACGGCGGCCGGCAACGTCGTCAACGACTACTGTGATGCCGGGATAGACGCCGTCAACCGGCCTGACCGGCCGATCCCGGCGGGCACGGTCTCGCTGAGGGGTGCGCTCGTCTACGCGGCGCTGCTTTTTACCGCCGGCAACCTCCTCGCCCTCCTCACAAACCCGCTCTGCCTCGGGATCGCCCTTTTCAACTCGGCGCTCCTCGTGCTCTACGCCGTCCGGCTGAAGGCGACGCCGTTTCTCGGCAACCTCGCCGTCGCCTACCTCTCGGCCTCGATCTTCCTCTTCGGCGGGGCGTTCGCCGGGATGGACGGCCTTCTTGCCACCCTGCCGGTGGCCGGCGTCACCTTCCTTGCGATGACGGCACGGGAGGTTCTCAAGGACGCCGAGGATATCGAAGGGGACCGTGCCGGCGGGGCGCGGACCCTGCCGATGATCGTCGGCGTGGACCGGAGCGTCGGCATCGCCTTCGTCTTCGCCCTCGCCGCCGCCCTCCTCTCCATGCTCCCGGTCTTCTGGTGGTGGAGTCTGCCCTATCTGGCGGCGATCGGCCTGCTCAACGCCGGGGTGCTCTACCGTTCCCTCGCGGTGCGGGGGTGCACGACGCCCGCCTGCATCCGCCGCTCCGGTGTCACCGCCACCCTGAAGAAGGGGATGTTCCTCTCCCTCCTGATCTTCACCGCCGCAGCACTCCTTTCCTAAATTTTTTAATGGTGGGGGTGCATGATCGTAGTGGTATTATATGAAGGTCTATCAGAGCGGAGACACCTATATCGCCCCGAAAGGTTCTTTTTTTGACGGGAATGTCCACATACCCGGGGACTTTATCGTCCCGCCTGAGACCCATATCTGGGGGTCGCTCGACGTCGACGGCCGGCTCGAACTGGGCGCCCTCTCCACGGTCGGCAAGGATGTGCGGTGCAAGTCCGGCGTCATCGGCCGGAGCGTCAGGATCAAAGGGGCCCTTTCGGTCGGGGAGAACGTCACCATCTCGGACAACGTCATCGTAAAATCGGTCGCTGCCGGGGGCGACATCATTCTGCGCCCGGGGATCAAGGTCGGCGAGGTGAAGAGCGACGCCACGATCTATGTCTACGGCAGGATCCTGAGCACCCGGCTCATCGGCAGAAATGTGAAGGTCATCGGGAATCAGGCAAACCAATAACGGCGATATCCCGCAGCTCGTGCCAGTCGAGGAGGGTCTCGACGCACCCGTCTTTCAGGGTGACGACCCCCATCCCGACAACGCCGGCCCGGTCGCAGAGGTCGAGCCCCTCTTTTATCTCCATCAGGCAACCGACGCCGATGATCGCTTCGGGCCGGTATTTTTTCATCATTCTCTTGATGAGGGTGGAGCCCGGGGCGATAAAGATGCGATATCCCATCGCCTCATAACTATCGATCTCCCGGCCGATATCGCAGCGGCCGCAGCGGCGGCAGACGAGCCCCTCGGGGGTGAGGTGCGCCGGGCACTCGGCCGACCGCAGGCACTGGGGCAGGTATATCGCCCGCTTTTCGACCGGGATCTCCTCGAACTGCTTCAGGCTCATCGTGTTGTGCAGCCGGATCGAGAACTTGATGAGGTCCTGGTCTTCAAACCCGAAGAACTTGCAGATCCCCCTGACCATCCCTTCGAGGAAGACCATCCCGCTGTTGATGAGCCGCGGAAAATAGACTTTCCCCCGCTGGATGGAGAGCGTCATGATGAAGATGAGGGCGAGGGATGCGACGAACATGCCGAGGATCAAAAAGACCGTCACCTCGCCGATGAGGAACATCGCCTGCGTCCAGAGCGGGGAGTCGAGGAACATTGCTACACTATTCGGTGGGCCCATTTATATATGGCGGAGTCGGGGCATGGGGTCGTATGGCGGCAGCAGAACCCCGATTTCCGTAATGATCCCTGATACGAGGTCGAGCGGGGTGGCGTCGAAGGCGTAGTTCGTGCACCCGACGCCGTCCGGGACGGTCTGTTTCCCGTTGAAGGCGGCGACTTCGTCCCGGCCCCGCTCCTCGATCGTCACGTCGGTCTCGGATCGCCCCGGGTCGAAGGTCGAGAGGGGGGCGGCCACGTAGAAGGGGATGCCGTGGTGCCGGGCGCAGACGGCGTGCATGTAGGTGCCGATCTTGTTGAAGACAGCGTCGTCGGTGATCCGGTCGGCGCCGACGACGACGCAGTCGATCTCGCCGCGCCGCATCAGGAAGGCCGCCGTCGCGTCGGTGATCACCCGGACCGGGATCTTCTCTGCGGCGAGTTCCCAGGCGGTGAGGCGTGCGCCCTGCAGCAGGGGCCTGGTCTCGCAGGCGGTGACCGAGACCGTCTTCCCGCCCTCGACGGCCGACCTGATCACCCCGAGGGCCGTCCCCCAGGTGGCGCAGGCGAGGGCGCCGGCGTTGCAGTGGGTGAGCACCCGGGCGTTCTCGGGCAGGAGGGCGGCGCCGTTCGCCCCGATCCGGCGGCAGGTCTCCTCGTCCTCCCGTGCGACGGCGTCGGCTCCTTTGACCGCCGCCTCTTTTCCTGCCTCGATAGAGCCGGCCCCTCTGACCGCCGCGAGCACCCGGTCGATCCCCCAGCCCAGGTTCACCGCCGTCGGCCGCGTGCCCCGCAGGGAGGCCGCGGCCGCCGAGACCTCTGCCAGAAAGGCGTCGAGATCCTCCTCTTCGCTCTGGATCGCCGCAAGGGCGACGCCGTAGGCCCCGGCGATGCCGAGGGCCGGGGCGCCCCTCACTTCCAGGCGGCGGATCGCTCTTGCCAGACGTTCGATATCGGTGCACTCGACGATCTCAAGCCTTTGTGGCAGGAGGGTCTGGTCGATGAAGCAGATCGTCCCGCCCACCCGCTCGATCGTCCGCGGGATCATGGCCCGGCCCGCAGGGCGTCGGTGTACGCCCGCATCGCCGCCGCCCCGCCCATCGCCACGGAGTCAGGGATATCCTTTGGCGCCACCGCGGTGCCGGCCACGTAGATCCCGGGCCGGATCGTCGCCACGGTGTTCATCTTCTCGTCCTGCGTCTGGACGAACCCGGTCTTCTCCAGGGTGATCCCGAGACGTTCGGCAAGCGCCTCCATCCCTGCCGGAGGCTGCATCCCGACCGAGAGGACGACGAGGCCAGGGTGGAGGGTCTCCACCTCGCCGGTCTCAGAGTTCTCGACCTGCAGCTCGATGCCGCCGTTCTTCTGCGCGATCTCGCCGGGCAGCCCGCGCAGGAAGCGGACGCCCATATCCCCGGCGCGGTTGAAATACTCCTCGTAGCCCTTGCCGTAGGCCCTGAGGTCGATGTACAGCACCGTCACGGCGATCTCGGGGTGGTGCTCCCTGATCAGGATCGCGTTTTTCACCGCCGCCATGCAGCAGACGCAGGAGCAGTACGGCCGGTCGACCTGCATGTCCCGCGAGCCGACGCACTGGAGAAATACGACGCTTTCCGGGAGGGTGCCGTCGGAGAGGCGCCTCATCTCCCCGCCCGTCGGGCCGCTCGCATTGATCATCCGCTCGAACTCCAGGCTGGTGATCACGTCGGGGATGCTGAGGTACCTGAGGTTTCCCTTCTTTCGCGGGTCGAAGGTGCCGTAGCCGGTGGTGATCACGAGGCTCGCCGCCTTCACGCTGAATTCTTCTTCCCGGTCCTCGTCGTCGTGGAGGACGGCCTCGCGGCCGCAGGCCTCGTAGCAGAGCCCGCAGTCGATGCAGTGCTCGGCGTCCCGGATCGTGACGTTCGGGACTGACTGGGGCATCGGGCGATAGATCGCCTTTCTCACCCCGATCCCGGCGTCGAAACGGTTGTAGACCTCGACCGGGCAGACCTCGGTGCAGTCGCCGCAGCCGTTGCACCGCTCATCGTCCACGTAGCGGGGGTGGCGGCGCATCCTGACCGTGAAGTCGCCGACCTCGCCCTCGACCCCGGTCACCTCGGTGCAGGTGTGGACGGTGATCAGGGGGTGGCGCTCCACCTCGACCATCTTCGGGGAGAGGATGCACATCGAGCAGTCGTTTGTCGGGAAGGTCTTGTCGAGCATCGCCATGTGCCCGCCGATCGTCGGTTCCCGCTCGACGAGGTGGACGGCAACCCCGTGCTGCGCGATGTCGAGCGCCGCCTGGATGCCGGCGATCCCGCCGCCGACGACGACCACCTCAGCCACGCCGATACCTCCCGGCCATCTCCATATAGACCCGGGCGTTCTCCCTGATCCCTTCGCGCCCGGCCTCGTCGACCTGCCTGACGATCTTGCCCGGGACGCCGAGCACCACCGAACCCGGCGGGACGACTTTCCCCTCGGTGACCACCGCACCTGCGCCGATGATCGAGCCCTCGCCGACGACCGCCCCGTTCATCACGATCGCCCCCATGCCGACGAGCACCTCGTCTGAAATGGTGCAGCCGTGGATGATCGCCCCGTGCCCGACCGAGACCATATCCCCGACGATCGTCGGGTGGCCGGCCGAGCCGTGGACGGTGGCGTTGTCCTGGATGTTGGAGCCGGCGCCGATGACGATCCGGTCGCGGTCGCCCCGCACCACGGCGCCGAACCAGACGCCGGATCTCTCGCCGATGGTGACGTCCCCGACGAGCGTGGCGTTTTCCGCAATGAAGACCTCATCGCCGATGCGCAGATTGTGGTTCATACTAATAGTATTGGTAGCCCATGACTATGAATGAAGATTATGGTGGGGGGCACCTTCTCTCCCCTGCATGCCGGCCATAAGAAACTGATATCGCGCTCATTTGAACTTGCAGGCCCGGAAGGAAAGGTGGTGATCGGCCTCTCCTCAGACGCCTTCGCGGGGAGGAAGAGCCACCCGGTGATGCCGTACGAGGAGCGGCTGGCGGCGCTGGAGCGGTATGTGCGGAGCCTTCCCGATAAGGTCCGCTGGGAGATCGAGGAGCTGAACGACCGTTACGGCTCGGCGCTCGAAGCGGATTTCGATATCCTGGTCGTCTCTGAGGAGACCCTGCCGGTCGCCCTCGAGATCAACAAACTCCGCCGGGCGAAGGGAAAAAAGATGGTGGAGATCTACCAGATCGCCTGCGTGCTCGCCGAAGACGGACGGTGGATCTCGTCCACCCGGATCATCAGGGGCGAGATCGACGAGGCCGGGCACCTGATCGGGTGAGGGTGTCAGGTCTTTTTCGACGTGCTTTTCTGACTCTGGTTTCGGCCGTCCCCTCGAGGATTATGATTTTTAAGGGCGTATCCCAATGGCCAATGGCGAGGCCCCCTCTTTTCTTTGACGGGAATGTGAAAGATGCTCCCCTTACTCTTCCACTGAAATAATTTCAACCGGGCATGCGGCAGCTGTCTCCTGTACGCAGGCCAGATCGTCGTTTGGCACTATTCCGTTTCCGAGATCGCTACCCATCTGGAATGCCTCGTGGCTACGCCTCTTCCCATCCCCCTCATCAAATCCTCGCTCCCTCCCGCCCTCATCGATGAGCCATTTCCTCGCGGGAACCCTGCACTATCAGGGGCTCGCGATCAAGCGCCGGATCCGGCTCGCTGAACAGGGGCACCAGATGCTGAAGATGAAGCGCGAAGCCCTGATTCTCGAACTGATCCGCATCGCGCATTTCGCAAAGGATGCCTGTCAGACCATCAAACCGGTCCGTCGGAGCGACAATCCCTGTCGAATTTCCAGGAGAATTACCTGAAAAGGGGTCAATCAGTACTCGCTACGGACGGTGGTTGGATCCGGGATCCCGCATTTCAAAAAAAACTTGAAAAGGTATTAATATACCTTTAGCCAATCAGCCATTGGCGAAACTCATGGATGGCTATGCAGGAAAAATGGCGTTTGTCGATCTCACCGGTGGCAAGGTGACGATCCAGCCGACACCAGCTGATCTCAAGAAGAACTATCTTGGCGGCCGGGGATTCGGGGCACGCATTGTGAGTGACAGGATCGACCCAGGCATCGATGCTCTCTCTCCGGAGAATGTCATCGTGTTCGCTGCCGGTCCGTTAACCGGTACTGGTATCCCGCTCGGGGCACGGTACGAGGTGACCACGAAGGCTCCGCTCAACGACACCCTTCTCTCTGCCAACAGCGGCGGAGTCTTTGGCTGGAAGATGAAGAAAGCCGGGTTTGATGCGGTGATCTTTACGGGGCGCTCGTTAAAACCGGTCTACCTCTTCCTCAATGATGGAACTGCAGAACTCCGGGATGCTTCAGGATACTGGGGCATGAGGACGAGCGAGACGACCGCGGCACTCAAGCGCGATCTCGGTGACCAGAAAGCTCGTGTCGCATGCATCGGGCCGGCTGGCGAACTTAAAAGCCGAATTGCATGCATCATCAACGAAGACCACCGGGCCGCAGGGCGCGGCGGCACGGGCGCAGTGCTCGGTTCGAAGAACCTCAAAGCCGTTGTCGCGACCGGCGATCTCCCGATCAAGCCTGCCGACGAGGAGCAACTCAACGCCGTCAAAGAACGCGTCAGGAACAAGATTGAGGAGAACGGCATCTGCCAGGGCCTCCACAAATACGGCACGGCAATCCTCATCAACATCATCAATGAAAATGGGGTGCTTCCGACCCGGAACTTCCAGCGCGGATACTTCCCCCAGGCAGAAAAGATCTCCGGAGAGACCATAGCGGATACGATCCTGACCAAGCCCAAGGGCTGCTACGCGTGCATTGTCCAGTGCGGCAGGGTGACAAAGACTGGAGGCGCGGAGGGCGAAGGGCCGGAGTACGAACCCGACTGGGCATTCGGTGCAGACTGCGGCATTGACGATCTGAACGCCATTGCCCGTGCTAACTATATCTGCAACGATCTCGGGCTTGATGCGATCGGGACCCCGACCTCCATTGCCTGCGCAATGGAGATGACCGAGAAAGGGTACCTCAAGGAGGGTCTACGGTTCGGCGACGCGGAGAAGATGCTGAGACTCGTCGAGGATATCGGGTACCGTCGCGGACTTGGTGCCGAACTTGCCGATGGCTCCTTCCGGTTTGCGTCAAAGTATGGACACCCTGAGTTGTCGATAAGCGTCAAGAAGCAGGAACTTCCCGCGTACGATCCCCGTGGGCTCCAGGGATACGGCCTTGCGACTGCAACATCTGTCCGCGGCGGAGACCATGTCTATGGTTATCTGATATCGCCGGAAGTACTGGGTGCTCCGGAGAAACTGGACCCTTACATCAGCGAAGGAAAGGACCAGTGGGTCAAGACGTTCCAGGACCTCACCGCTTCAATTGATGCCTCCGGGATGTGTCTTTTTACATCTTTCGCACTCGGAGCCGACGATTACGCGGATCTCATCGCCGCAACGACCGGCATGTCGATGACGACACCGGACCTCCTCCTGATCGGGGAGCGGATCTGGAACCTCCAGAAACTGTTCAATATCAAGGTGGGTTACACGAAAGCGGACGACACCCTGCCCGGACGCCTGCTGACAGAACCACTCCAGGACGGTGCACCCAAAGGGCGCGTCTGGCAGCGTCAACCGTTGCTCGACAACTACTATGCAGCCCGTGGCTGGGACAACGAGGGTCGTCCCACACCGGCGAAGCTCAAAGAGCTGGGGCTAACGGTATAAATTTTTTCGTATTGGACAAAGAATAAATCTTTGAAAAACATGGAGCAAACACCATGACGGAATCAGGTATGAAACCAGCACTATGGCACGGGGTCCCCCGATCGAAGATTGACTGGCATCCAACGGTAAACGATGAGAAATGTATCGGATGCGGGCTATGTTTCCTGACCTGCGGGAAAGGGGTATACCAGTTTGACTGGGATCGGAAGAAATCGGTCGTCATCCACCCGGAGAGCTGTGTCGTCGGGTGCCAGACCTGTGCAAATCTCTGCCCGGCAGAGGCGATCGCGTTTGCCGAAGAAGGGGACACCCCCCAAAAGAAGGCCCAGCGGATTGTAAAAAAATACAAAGTGCTGCCTTCCGCCAAGAAGGAACTCGAATTGATGCAGAGCTGATTCCAGCATGGTGAATCGACATGACGGCTCAATCAGCCAATGAACGGTTCTTGCGGCAACTCCCGCTCATCGGTGAAGATGGGCAGGATAAACTCAAAAACGCCCGCGTTCTTGTTGCCGGAGTGGGGGGGCTCGGGTCTGCACTTGCAACGTACCTTGCAGCAGCAGGAGTCGGATATATCCGGATCGTTGATGAGGACAGAGTCGAGGCATCCAACATGAACCGCCAGATCCTCTACCGGGAACAGGATATCGGCGCCTGCAAAGTCGAAGCGGCACAGCAGTCGATTCATGCATTCAGTCCTGATACGCAGGTTGACGCCGTGTACAGGCATATCGATGAAACGTCGGTGAAGGATCTTGTACAGGGAATTGACCTGATTCTGGACGGCATGGACAACTTCGCCGCCCGATATATTCTGAACCGGGCGGGGCTCGATCACAAAATCCCGTTCGTTCATGGTGCGGTGAACGGGTTCTACGGGCAGGTGACCACGTTCCTCCCTGGCGCCACCCCATGCCTGCGGTGCCTTGTGCCCACTCCTCCGGAATGGGAGAAGAACCCGATCATCGGAGTAACCTGCGGCGCAATCGGGTGCATTGAGGGCACCGAAGCGATCAAATTACTCACCGGTACTGGTGAGCTCCTGAAAAGCCGGTTGCTGCTCTGGGACGGGCTGCGGGGCGACGCAGAAGTGATCCGGATTGTGAGGTCCCCCACCTGTATCGACTGCGGTTCTTCGGCGATTGAACTGGATGTCAGTGGGTCCCGTGTATGAATGTCCGAGTAAAGGCATTTGCCATGTTCCGTGAGGTGATGGACAAGGATATCGACATTCCCCTTGCCGCGAATGCAACCGTGGTTGAGTTGCTTGCAGAGATCATCCGGCGATACCCTGGTTTTCAGGAGATGGTATTTGAGCGCCCGGGCGCCCTGAAACAGTTTGTCAATATACTTCACAATGGGCGGAATATCCAATTTGAAAATGGTCTGGATACACCTCTGGCCGAAGGTGATCTCATCGCGCTATTTCCTCCGGTAGGCGGGGGATGACACTTGTCGGAAAGTAATGGAACGATAACGGTGGAGTCGAGTGGGATCTGCTGCCTGACTGTTTTCGTCACGGGCGGGGCCGTCTGTGGTGGAGTATGAGCATGGCCGGCATCGCAAGATCCTCATGGATGCCAGTGCCGGTTTATGGCATTAAGTTTCCTTTCGTTACGGGCGATCCCCCGCCGTGGTTCAACTTTTGTATGAAAATCCCCAAAGGGGAGGGTGGCCTTTACTCCCTCACCCCCTTCCTGGCACGGCTCTGCTTCTCAGGTGTGTATACCGCATACCCGGCATTCAGCAACACCGCTACCGCCTCATCGACAGACATCTCCGGCACCACGAACCGTGCCGGGAGTTTCACTGATTTCTTCAGACCGGATTCAACATAGCGTTCCCGGTTCATCAGCAAGTGCCACAGAATACAGAGGATCTTCCGGGCAAGGGCGACAACGGCTTTATTCCGGCCTATGCGATAGGCTATGCGCCGGAAGAAGTGGGAGAACACCGTATCCTTTGCTCTGCTTGCTGCCTGTGCAGCCTGCACCAGGATCCACCGGAGATGTTTCGATCCACGTTTCGTGATCCGTCCGGTGACCAGGGTGTCAGCGGACTGATACACCGAAGGTGCCAGTCCTGCCCAGGAGACAAGGTGATCCGCCGAGGCGAAGTCCCGGACATCTCCCACTTCGGCAAGGATCGTCATTGCAGCAGTACTGCTGATGCCCGGGACCGAGATGCAGATCGCGATATCCTCGGTGTGATCATCATCGAGTGATGCAAGAATGAGGGATTCAAGATACGTGATCTTCTCCTCGATCTCCTCAAACAGTGCCAATTGGGTCTTCAGGAGATGCAGTTGAAGAGGGGAGAGGGAGGACTCCTGCAACGCTTCCCGGATCTGATCGGCACGACGGCGGATCAGGGGAGAGGGGAGGGTCGAGAGGGTAGCTTCCAGATCCTTCTCTCCTGCGATTCCCTGGAGCAGATGATACCCTGATTTCCCGAAGAGATCTTTGAGTGCTGGTTTCAGCCGGATCCCGGCACTATCCAGGATCTTGTGGATCCGGTTCTTGATAGTTGTCCGGGTCTGTACCAGAATCTCCCGGTTTCGCGTGAGATCCCGGAACTCACGATCCTTGCGAGGGAAGATCCGGGAAGGCTTGATCAAGCCGTTGAGAGCGAGCTCGGCGATCCATTGGGCATCTTTTAGATCGGTCTTGCGTCCGGGAATACTCTTGATCTGGTAGGCGTTGGCAACAATGACTCGGATATCCGACTCAAGGAGCAGGTACAACTTGTACCAATAGATTCCAGTGGATTCAAAGGCGACAAGGTCGCACCCTTCGGTCAGGACAAGGTCTTTTAAGGCACGAATCCCATCAGACGTATGGCGGAAGCGATGGTGGGAGTGCTCTCCGGATCGCGAGAGGATGCAGACCTGGAGAAACTCCTTGTGCACATCAATTCCGCATACTTTGGTTTGTTCGTTCATAACTCCTCAAGATTGGGGTAGATCCAGGGTTCTTCAGGAGCAATTTTGTATCCGCATTCTCTGATGCATGTATGCTTCCGAGACGGTGGACTGGCTAGTTTTTAGCACGGGATCGGATCCCAGAAAGGGGTCAGCCTTCTCTACCCCAGGAAAGATGGCCACCCGAATATTTTAATTCTGTATGCTTGCTGCCCAGGCATCATGAGGGTTTTTTGCCTGGATATCCTTGTTATCCGTTGCACAGTGCGAGAGATCGATCTTTCGGATCTCATACCCGGATCGGAGCAGGTCGAGGAAAATCGCCTGGTACACTCCCTCCTCGCATAATTCGAGGTGGTAGCGATGAACCGTCGATTTGGTGCCGTAGTTTGCCGCAACATCGTGCCAGGTGCAGCCGGTGGTCAGAACGTACAGGATGCCGTTGAACAGTCTGCGGGGGTCACACCGGGGTCGGCCGATGTGTGGCTTTGTTGGGAGCACTACGGCGCCCGGTTCCCGCCCGGGTTCTTGTCACACCGGGGTCGACCGATGTGCGGCTTTGTTGGGGGGAGGTATTTCAGAACAATCTACCAGATGTCGTCGTCAATTTCCCGGAATGCCATGATCCCCGGTTTTATCTGGGGGATCTTATAATTATAGGATCACCTCAGAAGTTGCCTGAAGTTGAAATTCATGCAGGAGACGGTGTTTTTGACTCGCACTCTGGCAACTGTCGTGACCATGAGGGGGCCTGCATGGAACACCCGCTTGATCACGGCGAACGGCTGTTCCACCAGCGAGCGTGTTCTGCTGATGGCCTTGTTTCTCCGGTTCTCCTTGATCGAGAGGGGATGGCCGCGGACAGCCCGGTGCATCGTCTTGTCCATGGATGCCTGCGGTTTCACGCCGAAATAGCCTTTGTCGCGATAGACCGTCTCGCCTTCCCGGGAGAGATCGACCTTGCTGTCATGGAGCGACGCCGTGGTCGTTTCAATCCGGCGGATGAGTTGATTGTCTTTATCCAGTAGGATGTGGAGTTTATACCCGAACTGGGACTTCGTTCCCTTCTTTGCCCAGGTACCATCGCGGCTCCGCCGGGTCTGTGCCTGGTCTCCCCGGGGGGTATCGGCAGAGGCATGCCCCGGATCAGCCGTGATGAACGTCGCATCCTGGATGACTCCGCGTTTGATCGCGAGGCCTTGTGCATCGAGTTGCCGTTGGAACTCCTCCCAGATCGCAGTATCCTTGCCGGTTTGCTCCAGACGTTCCCGAAACAGCCAGATCATCGACCGGTCCGGAATGGTTTCCGGATACCCCAGAAAATGGCGGAACGAGATCCGATCCATCGCCTGACGCTCCAGTTCAGGGTCTGACAGACCATACCACTGCTGCAGCACCAGCAGTTTGATCATGAGAACGACGTCATAGTTGGGACGAACGCCGAGGGGCGAGGCGTTCGTGTACAATTGAAATGATAATCTGGATGGATTGTCAACGGGCTTTGTCTAACTTGTTCCTTTTCTTTGAGTCACGGCTAACAATTTCATCGTCGTCAATCATCGGGATCTTCATATGCTCGATCGCCCAGTCGCAGAGCGCATCGAGAAGCGGGATGATCGTCATCCCCAGCGGTGTGAGGGAATATTCAACCTTGGGCGGGACCTGGTTGTAGACCTTCCTATTGATCACACCATCCTCCTCAAGTTCGCGGAGCTGTTTGGTGAGCATTACATCCGTTATGCCGGGAATTGACCGCCGCAGATCGCTGAATCGCAGTAATCGTTTTCGCAGGAACCATATGATCAGCGGTTTCCATTTCCCGCCGATCACATCAAGCGTGCCCTCGACCGGGCATAAATAGCAGGAGGGATCTTTCATCATACGGTTTCAACTATGATTTTGTGTAGTATATACGATTCGAATTAGTATCCCATATAAATTTAGTGCTGGCAGAGATTTATTGGAATTAATCCTGGCTTGCACACCGCCGGAGATTCCTAACCTAATGGTGAAACCGTGTTACAAGAACAACTGACTATCGCATTCAATGAATTTGTCCATGTTGCCGTCGTGCTCGTGATCCTTATCGCTGTTATCGCGATTCTCACCGGTATCGTGCGTGAATATGTTCCACAGGAGAAGATCCAGAAACGCCTCGGGAGCGGCCTCGGGAGAAAAGGGCCGGTCATCGGGGCGCTCCTTGGGATAATCACCCCGTTCTGCAGCGCATCGATGATACCGATCTCGATGGGAATGATAGAGTCAAAAGAGGACTTCGAAAAACCCCTCGATTAATCCAGGCCACATATAAATGATTTATAACTGACGCATCTCAGGTGGGGAGTTAATCGAAATCCTCAAAAGTACCCTTCTCAACCGTGCTCGCATTTTTATTCTCTGCACCAGTGTGCAATTTCATGGTCGTGGGAATCATCTTCGGGGTCTTCGGCTGGCAGATCGCTCTCGTCTATTTTGTCGTGACCCTCGTCATGGCGATTATCGGCGGAGCGTTCCTCGGCAGCACCCGGCTGAGCCATGAGGTCAAGGAAGTGATGTTTGCGGTCGAATCGTCCTGTGCATCATCTGCTCCGGCACCGGCATCCGCATGTGGGTGTTCTGCCGGGGTGCAGCAAATGGAATACGACATTTTACCGTGCAGTGCATCTCCGGCACCGCTCGCTTCGGGATGTGGGTGTTCCGCACCGGTTACAAAACCGGTTTCGACATGCTGTGAACCCGTGGTTCCATCGTCCGCGTGCTGCGGCTCGACATCACCCGCCGCTGAATATGAGCGAGGAAGTTTCTGGGAACGCAACCGTCCCCGTATCGCCCGAAGCATGCCGTTTGCCCGGGCACTCTTTGTAAAGATCATCCCCTATGTGCTCATCGGTGCAGCGATCAGCGGCATCATCGCGGCGTTCGTCCCGGCATCGCTTGTCGAGACCTACGTGGGCAACTCGAATCTCCTCGCAATCCCGATCGCAGCAGTAATCGGGGTTCCGCTCTACCTGAGAATCGAGATGGCGATCCCGCTGCTTTCTGTTCTTCTTACGAAAGGCATGAGCCTCGGTGCGGCAATGGCCCTCCTCATCGGCGGGACCGGCGCGAGCCTGCCGGAGATTGCTATCCTGGGCTCCATGCTCAGACCCAAAGCCATCGCAGCCTATGTCCTCTGGGTGTTCGTCACGGCAACCCTGGGCGGTTTTGTCTTCTATGCGTTGTTTGTCGGATGATTGTGTGGTAACGGGGTGATGAGGAAATGACCGGACAGAAAAAGGGGCAGAACAGATCCAATGAGGCCGGAGAGTCCCGGTGCCCGGCTTCCAGCCTTTTAACACAGGGGGGGATACGCGGGTTCGCCCGTACCGTGATCTCCTGCTGCCCCTATACGATGCTTGCGAAGAAGATCCTGCGGTTGCTGAGGGGTGAGACCGGAACACTCCCGGATCAGCTCACGAACCGGGAGATCCACCTGAAGAGCAATATCAGAATCGGGTACGGTATCATGCTTGTCGGGATCTTCTGCCCTATCTTCTGGTTATCCCTGCTGGCCGGTGCAAGAGGGGACGAACTCATGTTCAATGCGATCCACTCGTTTCTTGTTTTCCTGTTCGGCCTCGGGTTCATGATCGCATACCGGATCCAGCTGGGAAGGGAATTCGCGGGTACAAACCGATGATGCCACCGGTCCTGAAGGTATTTGCTCCCTGTATTGCCGGGGCGGCGTTCCTCTTCATTGTCAACGCGGTCGTATCGGGTAGCGGCTGGTTGCTGCCGACTGTCGTTATCGCTGGTATCGGCTGCATCACAGCGGGAATCATTGTCATGAACGATAAGAGAAACCGGTAACCATTTTGTTGCGTGGCCTATGGTAAAAAATCCAATACAAGAAAGCAAAATGAGATCTGACGAACGACAGGCAAAAAGCCTGATGAAGATCGGTGCCGGCCTTGCTCTTTTCGGATTGGTCTGTCCGTTCTTCTGGATAAGTCTGTTCTCGGGAGATTCTCCTCACGAGACGTGGGTGTACGGCCTTCATTCACTCTGCTTCATCGTTATAGGATCAATCCTCGTGGGGAAGGGATGGTATGATATCAAACATCTTGGAGCTCCGGTAGATCGTCAGAGCCCCTGAGGATATTTTCTTCACAATTGATCCGAAAGCGCGAGGTATCTGCAGGAACCGGCAGATTCGCACTTCAGTCCATACGGTTTTCTTCTTTTTGATCAGGAACAGCCGGTTGAACTCCTCCCGTTTGTCACGCATCGATTCGATAGTTCTTTCGCGTGCCCTGAGTTCCGGTAACAGCATCTTCTCCAAAGCATTCACCCTCCGTGTCAGGGTCGCGATCTCACGCATCAGCAGGAGCACCTGCATACGCACCCCGGCCATTTTAATGATCTCGTCAACCATCTCCTCGCAGGCATCGGCAGCATCGTCGATGACGCTGGATGTGCCGACCAAACCGTAACCCCGTTCGTCAAGGCTCCTGGCTACCTTGACCGGACGGAATTGCGGGAGAGCGAGCCCGACAAAGTTCTGATATTCCACAATAACGGACGGGTGCTCCTCAACGGAAAACGCTGCGAGCGTGACACCGGCCGTCCCTGCCATGATAAGCGCGGCCGTCAGTTCTTCCCCGGCTTTCCGGTATTGCGCCTCCATTCTGGTCATAGCGGGGTTTGAGCGTGCTGACTCGTTTCACCAGTTCAAGCAGCACGGCATCCCGCCTTATTTCAGCAGCCGGTGCGCCCGCTCCGCAAGACTGATCTTACGCCGGACTGCGAGCAGCTCGGCACGGGTCGGAAGCACCGTCCGTCCGGATCCTGTCATGTCCCTGACCTCCCAAATGACCCCCGGTGCCGGAAAGAACAGGTGCGCAGAGTCCAATTAGCGACCATCTGGTTCATAGGATGAGGTATCTCCGGATCTGTTCAGGTACCGGTAGTTTTCTACCAGAGCGGACATATTTATATATATGAATATACAAATATGTTGTTGTGCAAGGGCGGATTAAACTGTTAAAAGCTCTCGCCGATGAGACGCGGATAACGATCGTACAGTGCCTGATGGATGGCGAACGATGTGCATGTGCCATCGTCCCGGCCGTTGGGAAAGCGCAGCCAACAGTGTCACGGCACCTCAGAATTCTGGAGGAGGCCGGGGTTCTGGAGTCAAGGAGGGCCGGTGTTAACATCTGGTATAGAATCCGGTCGAAACAGACGATCCAGATTATGGAGATTCTTGGCATTCAGAAAATCGAGACTGAGGTAACCTGTGAGGAATGTGAACATGACGAGTGATACCGTGATAATATACGAAGGCGCATTGTGCTGCTCAACAGGGGTATGCGGCCCTGAACCGGACAAAGAACTCATTGAGTTTAATGAAACAATGACGAAACTAAAAAGAGATTATCCTGATCTGGAAACACGGAGGGCGAGCCTTACCTTCAACATTGATATGTTTCTGGAAAACGAGGAGATCTATCAGATGGTGAAATCACAGGGACCCGAGATTCTTCCTATTACCACGCTCAACGGGAAGATCGTCGCCCAGAAAAAATATCTGGGATATGAAGAGTTTCAGAATATTCTCACCGGGGGAGGGGATCAGGAATGACGAATGACACCGCATCACGGAGCCGGTTCACCGATGAAGTGAAAGAACTGGTCGCAATTGGTGCAGCAGTCGCTGGAAATTGCGAGAAGTGTTTCGAACACCATTATCAAAAGGCAAAATCGCTGGGCGTTTCCCACGAGGATATGTTAAAGGCAGCCACTCTTGGAAAAGCAATCAAAGAAATGCCGGCAAAGGCAGTATCCAGCCTTGTCAGGGACCGCCTGGTCGCGGATGCACCAATGTCAACGTCCGACCTTCCTCAGGATTCAGTGCTGATTAACGGCATTCCTGGCAATCGGGAAGCAGACGAAACGAGGGACGAATGATCAAAAATCTGGTGATTCCACAATCCGGTGCTCCCCGATTTATTTTCTTTAGCGGAAAGGGCGGTGTCGGCAAAAGTACCATGAGTTGTGCGACAGCAGTGTGGCTGGCAAAGAACGGGTACAAAACATTGCTTGTCACCACAGATCCAGCACCGAATTTATCAGATATCTTCGGTCAGAAGATCGGCCACAGGATTACGGAGATCCCCGGCGTCGATAACCTCTCGGCGATTGAAATAAACCCCGATGCCGCTTCGCAGGAGTACCGGGACCGTATCATCGCCCCCCTCGAAGGATTTCTGGACGAACGGAATGTACAGGGAATACGGGAACAGCTTAACAGCCCCTGTATCGAGGAAGTCGCTGCATTTGACAAATTCATCGAATTCATGGACAAACCGGAGTACGATGTGGTCGTCTTTGATACCGCACCGACCGGCCATACCCTGCGACTGCTGGAACTTCCGAGTGGCTGGAACAGCGAACTTGAAAAGGGGGGTGCAACCTGTATCGGGCCCAGCGCGTCGTTGCAGACAGCGAAAACCAAGTATGAAAAGGCCATTGCCGCTCTTCAGGACGAGGCGAAGACCTCGTTTGTCTTTGTCCTCAAGCCGGAGCGGTTGTCCATCTTCGAGACAAAACGAAGTATCAGCGAACTCGAGCAATTGGGGATTAAAACAAGTTTCCTCGTGATCAATGGTGTGTTACCCGAAGAAGTGGTCACGGATGAATTCTTTAAAAAGAGGTGGAACCGGGAGCAGGAGATCATCGAGGAAATTAACCATGAATTTCTGATGGAAAAAATTCTATACCCACTCAGGAACACCGAAGTCTCCGGTATTCTCCTTCTTGATAGGGTGGGGGAGTTCCTGTACGAAGGGAAAGAAGAGATCCAGGAGCCCGTTATCATGGAGCGAGCTGAGGCGGCAGCTCCGGCGGTCGTGCATGACGAGCGCGAGGTTCTTGCCCTCCTCACTCCAAAAAAAGGTACGAGATACCTCTTCTTTACAGGAAAAGGCGGGGTGGGAAAGAGCACCATTGCCGGTGCGACGTCGATCTATCTGGCAGAAAAAGGTTATCGGACACTGATACTCACCACCGACCCTGCTTCACACCTGCAGGTTATTTTCGGTCAATCGCTCGGAAACGAGCCGACGAAGATCAACGGTGTCGAGAACCTCTACGCAACACAGATCGACCAGAAAAATGCGTGGAACGAGTATAAAACAAGAATACTTGATGCCGTTAAGGATGAGGGGCAGGAGACGAAGAAAGCGGTGGAAGAGGATCTGAACTCACCCTGTGCGCAGGAGATGGCTGTGTTTGAAAAATTCATGAGCTATTTCGAATTACAGGGGTTTGATATCATCATCTTCGATACCGCGCCGACAGGACACACGTTACGGCTGCTGGAGATGCCGTCGGACTGGAAAGGCTTCATCGATCTGGGAACGCTGACCAAAAAGACCTCGGACGCCACCACAGACAAGTATGCCCATGTCATCGACACGATGAGAGACAGGGAGGCCAGCACCTTTGTTTTTGTGATGTATCCTGAATACACGCCCATCATAGAAGCATGGAGAGGAGTTGAGGATCTGCATGATCAGGTCGGTATTGAATTGGGCATGGTGGCAATCAACTACCTGCTTCCCAGGAATTATGGGAACAACAGTTACTTTGCCGACAGAAGAAAGCAGCAGGAAAAGTATCTGCACCTGATACGTGAAAAATTCCCGGTGCCCCTGCTGGGTGTGCCTCTTTTCGTAGAAGAACTAAATGGTGTCGAGTCTCTCAAAGGAATGAGGAGAGCCATCTATGGAGAGGAAGCCTGAACAAACAACCGATGTCACCAGGAGGCTGAAAATGGAAGATCAATCAACAGGCCAGAACGAGCTGGAGTCCCAGGTAAAAGCATTCGCTCAAGCGATTCTCGAATCTGAAGAATATCGCACTTTCATGCACTGCAACGAAAATCTCGAGAGAAATCAGGAAGCACGGAATCTGTTACTTCGATACCAGCGAAAACAGACAGAACTGCAATGGGCTGGCTATGATGCCGCTACGCTTGATGAATTAAAAGATCTGCAAATGAAAGTAAAAAATGATGAAACGTTGACGAAGTTTTTCAGTTCGCAGGCGGCACTTGTCGACCTTCTTAAACGTTCAAATGATCGGATAAGTGAAAAGATCGGGCAGACGTTTGCTCAAAACCGTCGGGGGGGGTGTTGTTAACATGACCGTCGAAGAACACGAGGTTTTAGCAAGAGCAGAGATACTTGGAGAGGCCTTACAACAGTTAAAGGATGAAAAGGACCCCGGCGAATTTATCCGCCTTTTGACCGAATGCAACACGATGATCCGGCAAATTACCGGCATCGATTACGGGGGCGTATGTGCACCTGCCGGCGGCTGTGATTGCGGCGGCAAGTGCTGATCATTACCAGGTGATCATGCATGACTATTACAAAACAACTCTCTTTTCTTGACCGGTACCTGACCCTCTGGATCTTCCTTGCCATGGCCGTCGGTATTGGTATCGGCTACTTCGCGCCATCAGTACCGTCTGTAATCACCGGGCTCTCGGTCGGCACCACCTCGATCCCGATCGCGATCGGGCTCATCCTGATGATGTACCCGCCGCTTGCGAAGGTTAAGTATGAAGAACTCCCGAGGGTGTTCAGGAACACAAAGGTGCTCGGCCTCTCGCTTGTCCAGAATTGGATCGTCGGACCGGTCCTGATGTTTGTCATCGCGGTTATCTTTCTCCGGGACCAGCCGCTCTTCATGTACGGCCTGATCCTTGTCGGGATTGCACGGTGCATCGCAATGGTCATCGTCTGGAACGATCTTGCGGAAGGCGACTGCGAGTACTGTGCCGCCATCGTGGGATTGAATTCGCTGTTCCAGGTTTTCTTCTATTCGGTGTATGCCTGGTTCTTCATCACGTACCTGCCGCAGATGCTGGGGATCGCAGGAATTACCGTCAACATCACAATGCTCCAGATCGCTGAGAGTGTCCTCATCTACCTTGGCATCCCGTTCATCGCTGGACTGCTCACGCGGTACGCCCTGCTCCGCGTGAAGTCGAAAGAATGGTATGAGCAGGTCTTCATCCCGAAGATCTCGCCAATCACGCTCATCGCCCTGCTCTTCACTATCATCGTCATGTTCTCGCTCAAGGGCGAGTACATCGTGAACGTACCCTTCGATGTGATCCGGGTCGCGATCCCGCTTCTCTTCTACTTCGTCATCATGTTCTTTGTGAGTTTCTGGATGTCCTGGAGGATCGGGGTTGACTACCAGAAGTCGGCGTCACTCTCATTCACGGCAGCTTCCAACAACTTCGAACTCGCGATTGCAGTTGCTGTCGCCGTCTTCGGGATCGCCTCACCGGCAGCTTTTGCCACCGTAATTGGACCTCTCGTGGAAGTGCCGGTCCTGATATCGCTGGTGAATGTCTCGCTTTGGCTCAGGAAAAAGTGGTATGGCGGAGAGAGAGGAGGGACGTGCAACACGTCGCTGACTTAAAGAGAGGGTTTTATGATATGGTTCTGCCTACGGACGCAGGGGACGTTTCGGAGAGAATCTATGAGGTGATCCTATAATTATAAGGTCTCTCAGATAAAACCTGGAATCATGGCATTCCGGGAAATTGACGATGATATCTGGGAGATTGTTCAGAAATACATCCCCCCAACGAAGCCGCATATTGGCAGACCCCGGTGTGACCCCCGCGGGCTGATCAACGGCATCCTGTACGTTCTGACCACTGGATGCTCCTGGCTCGATGTGCCGGCGAAATACGGCACCAAATCGACGGTTCACCGGTACCACCTCATTGGGAGAGGGATAGTCCCGCTCCGTTTCTGGATCCCGCCTCTGCCTTCCCGGTCCAATCGCATGCGGTGGTCCGGGGGTAAGAGCCCCCGGCAGGCAGCGTTGGGAAGGCAGTTGATCGAGAGGGAGGCGGCGGGGGGCTGGCAGCCCCCCGGTCCCCCGCTGATTGCGATTGGTGCGAAGATGGAAAATCTCTCTGGCCTGCCCTTCCATCATCTGTCAGGGCAATCATGTGTGGGGTCCGGGAGTACGAGCCCCTGGCCAGGAGAGGCACACCCATCAGGAACTGGTGTCCGGGAACCCGCCGCGTATCACTCCGCCCTGAACTCGCCCATGATCCGCTGCATCCACTCGGGGACAGAAACACCGTCCCGCGGGAAGGACTCACCCACATAGGGTTTGATGTCCAGGACCGGGCTTTTGTCGATGGCGTCCAGGCCGGAGACGGTCAATGTGGTGCCGTCCCGCCCCCACAGGCGGACCACGGTCATCAGCACCGGGTTGGGGCGTGCCGGGCTGCAGGTGGAGAAGATGCCCTGCAACGGGTAATCGGTGCGGCCGACCGGGTGGACGTGTTTTAAGGACCGGGCCGCATCGGTGATCCCGTGCCCCCAGTAGAGCACCACGATGTGGGAGTAGTCGTCGATGCCGTCGAGGAGATCGGAGAGGTCTTCTCTGATGACGATCTTCGAACGCGCATCAGACGCCTGGTTGAACTTCTTCAATGCAGCCTTCGGCCCGTCGTTCACCTTCAGGCCGTCGCTGTCTGCGACGAGCAGAGGTGCTGCAATGTCGTTCCTGACGATCCCGATGGGTGTGAGCGTGATCGTTCCTGATGAGGGTGCGTGTTCCATTTTTTTTATCTCCTGGTGCTCGATGCGGCTCTTTTGCCCGCTGGATGGTGAAAGCAATCACTCAATTGTCCCGGTCTCGTGATAGGTGTTGTGGAGTGTGCAAGGTCGATCTCGATAAAAACATAGACCTATCAGAAACCGACCTCAGGGTACTCGCCCTGTTTTGCGATTCAAAAGGGCCGAAAAAAGAAAAATTCAGATAATATGCCCGGCGATGTCCTCGGTAAGGTACCAGTCGCAGTAGAGGCAGTGGAGCCCCTTTGCCGTCACCTCGAACCGGCTCTGGACGGGCTCTCTCGTATTGGTGATGCAGCCCGGGTTCGGGCACCTGATGACGCCGCGGAGGATCTCCGGGATCTCGACGCCCTTTTTATCGCAGACCAGGTAGTTCCTGATGATGTTGATCGTGGCGTTCGGGGCGATCAGGGCGATCCGGTCCACCTCCTGCTTTCGGAGCTCCCGGTTCTCGATCTTGACGATGTCTTTTCTCTCCGATTTCCGGCTCACCACATTCGTGGCGACGGAGAGGCGCTCCTCGGTCGTCCCGGTGATCCCCAGGATGCGGAGCACATTGAAGGCCTCGCCGGGCGTGATGTGATCGATCACCGTCCCGTTCCGGATCGGGCTGATCTGCAGGCATCTCGGCTCGCCGCTCATCCGATCACCCCCAGCAGGAGGGCCATCCTGATCGGGATCCCGTTTCTCGCCTGCTCGAAGTAGCGGGCGTGCGGGAGGGCGTCGACGCCCGGATCGATCTCGTCCACCCTGGGCAGGGGGTGGAGGACGATCATCTGTTCCCGCGCCCGCTCCAGGAGTTCGGGGGTCACCCGGTAACTGGAGGCGACCGCATAGTACGAGGCGGTGTCAGGGAAGCGCTCGCGCTGGATCCGGGTGACGTACATCACGTCCAGGCTGGCGGTGAACTCCTCGATGTCGTCGTGCCTGACCACCTCGACGCCGCGGTCCTTGAGCCCCTCCATCACGTTCGGGGGCATCTCCAGGCTCTGCGGGGCGAGAGTGTGGATCGTTACGTTGAACTCGGTGAGGGCGTAGGCGAGGGAGTGGGCGGTCCGCCCGTAGCGGAGGTCGCCGAGGAGCCCGACGTCGATCCTGTCGAGGGGCATCGCCTGCCTGATCGTGTAGAGGTCGATGAGGGTCTGGGACGGGTGCTGCCCGGCGCCGTCGCCGGCGTTGAGCACCGGGACCGAGGAGAACTCGGCGGCAAGCCTGGCCGCCCCTTCTTTGGGGTGGCGGAGCACGATGGCGTCGGCGTAGCCGCTCACCACCCTGATCGTGTCGGCGAGGGTCTCGCCTTTCACGACCGAACTCGCCTCGACGCCGCCCATGTCGATGGAGGTCCCGCCGAGGCGGGCCATCGCCGCCTCAAAGGACATCCTGGTCCTGGTGGACGGTTCGAAGAAGAGCACGCCCAGGATCCGGTCGTCCAGGGCGTGCCGGTCGTAGGTGCCGGCGTCGATCGCTTCGGCACGGTCGAGGAGGGTCTCGATATCCCTCTTCTCGAAATCCTTGATTGAGATGATATGCCGCATCTTACCGCCTTGCGATGGTGATATAGCCCGAATGCCCGACCCGGGTCGAGGGACGGGTGCCGCGGCTCCCCCGCGTCATCTCCCGCTCCATGCATTCGTAGGTGTGCACCTCGGAAAAGAGGTTTGCGGCCGCGTCGTAGGCGGCCGACATCTGCTCGATGAAGGGCGTGTAGCAGGCGAGGTAGCCGCCCGGCCTGAGGAGCCGGTAGGCGTGGGCGATATGCTCCTCCCGCACCCCGAGGTCGAGGTGGACGACGTCGTACTCCCCGTCGGCCTCGAGGACGTCGCAGGCCCGCACCTCGACGTTCTCGAGCCCGGCGTCCCTGATGTTCTTCTCGGCCTTCTTCGCGAACTCCGGGCGGACCTCGCAGGTGACTACCCGGCGGGCGATGCCGCCGAAGTAGATCGCCGCAATCCCGCTGCCGGTGCCGGCGTCGAGGACGTCGTCGTTCCTGTTCATGCCGGTGTAGGCGATGACCATCCCGATGTCCTTCGGGAGCATCGGGGCGCCGGTCCTGGAGGCATGCGCAAAAAAGTCGGTCGCACGGGGGCGGCGGACCACGAACTCCCTGCCCAGGTGGGTGGCGATGATCCCGCCGTAGTCCATGCCGACGAGGCTGGCGAGGTCGAGCATGCCGAGGTCGGTGGAGAGGGTGCCCTCCCCGGCGCGGACATAATATTCTCTCGTCCCGAGGACGAGGACCAGGCGCTCCCCCTCCTCGATCATGCAGCGGTCAGACGCAGGATCGCCCCGGCAATGTCGCCGCCGGTGGCCTTCAGCGCCTCCCGTGCGGCCTCTGCCGATGCGCCGGTCTGCTCCATCACGAGCCTGACGTCGTCTTCCGGGATCTCGAGGGCGGCGGGCTCGAACCGCGCCTCGCCGGTGATCTGGTAGGTGGTGACGCCCTGCATGATCGTGGCGACGACCTCGGCCCCGTCGAAGACGTAGGTGCCGGTGCCGGTCTCGATGACGACCCGGTGGACGTCCTCGATCGTCTCCATCTCCATGCCGAGCTGCTTCATCATCTGCTTCATCTTTTTCGGGTTGATTTTACCGCCTGGAAACACGCTTACTTTCCTCCTTTTCTAACGTTTACCGCTACTCCGTAATTAAATGCCAGCATTTCCGCACCCGAGAGCACGGCCTCGCCGGTGGCGATCACTTCGTCGCCGTCCCTGACCAGGATCACCTCGTCGCCCGGCCTGATCTCGGGGTCGGCGGCGGCGATATGCTTTGCAAAGGCGTTCTTGCCCTGGGCGATATACCCGGCGACCTCCTCTGCGATCCTGACCCGGTAGGCCGGGGCCGGCATCGCTGCCGCAAGGCGGCGGGCGCCCTCGATCCCGAGGGTGAAGCGCCCGTCCTGGGCCCGCAGGGTGACGATCCGCTCCTCGCCGATCATCACCTGACGGACGCGGCGGGTTTTGGAGCGCACATACCTGCAGCCCGGCGGGAAGAGGGCTGCGCCCGCTCCCCTGCCGAACTGGAAGTCAGCGATTGCCCTGACCTGCCGCTCCGCGCTGTCTTTTGATGCACCTGTCAACACGCTGAACAAACTCCTCTTCTGCTGTTTTTGGAATATATGCCCCGGCTGCGACGGCATGGCCGCCTGCGGCGCCGCCGAAGGATCCTGAGGCCTCGATGAGTGCCTCCTGGAGATCGATGCCGCTGCCGACCATCCGCTCGGTCGCCCGCATCGAGACCTTGGTGAGGTCGGGATCGTCGGGGAGGGTGCACATCACCAGGATCGGCTTATCGCGGTTGAGCCGCGATAAGGCCATCCCGGCCCCGATGCCGACGATCGTGTCAGGGAACCTGTCGCCGACATGGATGTACTGGACGGCGTCGAGCTCGGTCACCCCGGTCTCCAGGATATGGTTCAGGAGTTCCCTGATCACCGCCCGGTGGTGGGTGAGCATGTGCCCGGCCTCGCGCACAGCCTCGCCCCGGTCGCCGGCGCAGATGGCGTTCCCGACCTCGGGGCGCGCCCAGCGCCCGCAGGCGTTGAGCAGGGTCGAATACTCGGCGGCGTTGCGCAGCGCCGTCTTCTCGGCCTCGTCCGGGAAGAGATAGACCTCGGCGCAGAGCCGGTCGGCCCGGCCGCCGTGGGCGACCACCTGCTCGGCAAGGGCCGAGGCGATCGCCTGCCGCTCCTCCCCTGAAAGGTCTTCCCAGACCCGCCACTGCCCTTTGCGCGTCCGTTCGGGGACGCCGAGGCGGGCGAGCAGCCGGCGGGTGCCGGGCAGGCTGTTCGTGATCCCCTCGATATGGGGGTCGTCGCTGTAGGCGAGGCAGTTTGCAAGCGGCCGCGTCGAGATGCCGTAGCAGTTGAGGTCCTTTCTCGCCTCGACGTTGCCGTACTCCACCCCGTCGTCGACGATCTGCCGCGCCGGCCCGACGAGCCCGCAGTCCTCCCGCGCCATCATGTCGCCGACGTTCCCGATCACGGCGAGCTTGGCAAGGTCCCGGTTGTCGGCGTCGATCGCCTGCGCCACCAGGTACGCGGCGCCGGCGGCGGAGAACTTCGCGTGGCCGTACGGCAGGGCGTTGACCTGCAGGTACGGGGTCTCCACGTCCTGCGTGACGTGGTGGTCGACGATCACCACGCGGTCATCTTTCAGCCCGTGCGCCTCCAGGAGGTTCTGCTGCCCGGCGCCGAGATCGGCGAAGACCTTGAGGGTGTCGTCCTGCGGGACGCGGTGCATCATCAGGGGCTCGAGCTGCCGCACGAAGACCGGCACCGCCTCGATCCCGGCGCGCGTGATCGCCTGCATCAGGATGGAGAGGCTGGTGATCCCGTCGGCGTCGATATGCGAGATGACCGTCACCCGTTCGGCCTCGCAGATGCGTCCGGCCGCCGCCCTGACGTCGCCCTCAAGACTCATTCCCTTTCAGGTCGGCACCTGATCTGATATAACCGACCCATCGGTCAAAAACTATCTATCGCTCTGATGCATAGGTGCGGATATGCAGGATCTTCTCTCCCCGGACCTGGTGGAACTCGCCGCCTTCTGCGAGAGCGGCGTCATCTCCCCTGAGCGGATGCGCGCCGTGGACCGGAACGCCGCCGCCCTCGGCGTCTCCGGCCTCCGGCTGATGGAGGCGGCCGGTCTCGCCCTCGCCTGTGCGGTGCGGGAGTCCGCCCCCGAACGGGTGCTCGTCCTCTGCGGCCGCGGGAACAACGGCGGGGACGGCCTGGTCGCCGCCCGCCATCTCCAGGACCTGACGGTCGATGTCGTCGTCCCGGCGTGCGGCTCTGCCACCCCTGAGTTCCTCGCCCAGCGTGCGGCCCTCTGCCACTGCGCCGTCGCCGTCCACGAGGTGGCGGTGCCGGCCGGGGTGGAGGCGCTCGCCCCTCTCTTCGATCGGGCCGACGTGATCGTCGACGCCATGCTCGGGACCGGCGTTGCCGGGGCGGTTCGCGAGCCCATCGCCGCGATGATCGGGCGTGCGAACCTGAGTGCCGCCCGGATCGTCGCCGCCGACGTCCCGACGCCCGGGATGCGCTCAGACCTTGTCCTCGCCTTCCACCGTCCCAAGGCGCCCGGGGTGCGGGCGGCCGGGATCGGGATCCCCCTCGCTGCCGAGGTCTTTGCCGGGCCGGGCGACCTCCTCTGCCTGCGGCCGAAATCGCCCTCGGCACACAAGGGGGCGGGCGGCGAGGTGCTCGTCGTCGGCGGCGGGCCGTACCAGGGTGCGCCGTTCCTGGCCGGGATGGCGGCGCTCAGGGCCGGGGCCGATATCGTCAGGGTCGCCTCGCCGGCATACGTCCCCTGCCCCGACCTGATCCACGTCCCCCTCGCCGGTGCCGCCATCGGGCAGGAGCACCTGGAGGTTCTTCTCCCCCTGGCCGAACGGGCCGACGTCGTCCTCTGCGGCAACGGCCTTGGCACCCGGAGCCATGCAGTGGTGGAGGCGCTCGCCCGGGTGGCACCCCGCCTGGTGCTTGATGCCGACGCCCTCCGCATGCCCCTCCCTGTCGGGACGGCGACGATCTACACCCCTCATGCCGCCGAGTTTGTCCGGATGACCGGTCGCTCCCTTTCGGAGAGCCTTGCTGACCGCGCCCGCACCGTGCGCCACGCTGTCCCTGCCGGGGCGGCTGTCCTCCTCAAGGGCGCGATCGACATCGTCTCTGACGGCGAACGGGTCAGGTTCAACCGCACCGGCTGCCCCGCGATGACCGTCGGCGGCACCGGCGACATCCTCGCCGGGGTGGCCGCCGCCCTTTTCTGCAGGCTTTCCGCCTTCGATGCGGCGTGTGCCGCGGCATATGCGAACGGCCGCGCCGGCGAGGCGGCAGCAGGGGGGAGGGACGCCGGGATGACCGCAACAGAGATGCTCCTCCATATCCCAGAAGTACTCTATGGTTGAGTTCACCCATATCGCCGACGACCGCGCCCGCATGGTCGATGTCTCGGCAAAGCCCGATGTCGTCAGGGAAGCGGTCGCCGCCGGCAGGATTTATCTGCGGCCCGAGACCCTGGAGGCGATCCGGTCCGGGACGACGATCAAGGGGAACGTCCTGGCCACCGCCCGCGTCGCCGCCACCCTCGCGGTGAAGGACACGCCCAGGATCATCCCGATGTGCCATCCCCTCGCCCTGGGCGGGGTGGAGGTGGAGTTCGGCGAGGTCGAGGGCGCCATCGAGGCCATTGTCAGAGTCCGCTCATATGGTAAGACCGGGGTCGAGATGGAGGCCCTGACCGGTGTCTCCGCGGCGCTTCTCACCGTCTGGGACATGGTGAAGTCGGCTGAGAAGGATGCGGACGGCCAGTACCCGCACACCCGCATCGAGGGCATCCGCGTGATCGAGAAACGGAAGGGCGCGGCCTGACCGAGCGATTAATATCTCTCTGGAACATACCTATACAGACCTGCGGGATCAGTCCCGTGAAGGAATGTGGCGCGAAACCAGCGCTGAACCTGAAGGTGATAATCAATGGCAAAGTCAATGTATGCCTACGTTCGCGAGGCATGGAGAAACCCGGCTGAAACCGGGGTCAAGTCCCTCCTCTGGGAGCGGATGCAGGTATGGCGGCGCGAAGGCTCGGTTGTCCGCCTCGACCGCCCGACCCGTATCGACCGTGCGCACACCCTCGGCTACAAGGCGAAGCAGGGCGTCATCGTCGTGCGGGCCAGCGTCCGCCGCGGCGGTCGCAGGAAGTCCAGATACGTGCGCGGTCGCAGGACCGCACGGATGGGCATGCGCCGGATCACCGCCGGCAAGAGCATCCAGCGGATCGCCGAGGAGCGCGCCTCGAAGAAGTACCCGAACATGGAAGTGCTCAACTCCTACTGGGTCGGTCAGGACGGCCGTCACAAGTGGTACGAGGTCATCCTGGTCGACGGCAGCCACCCCTCGGTGATGAGCGACCCTCAGCTCTCCTGGATCGGCAATGCCAACCAGCGCGGCCGGGCCGAGCGCGGCAAGACGATGGCCGGGCGCAAGGGTCGCGGTCAGCGGCACAAGGGCATCGGCACCGAGAAGACCCGCCCGAGCATCCGCTCGCACGCGAACCGCGGAAAGTAACCATCTCCCCATTTTTTCCGGAGTGCACCGATGGCGTATGCTGATGCCTGTGTGCATCCCTGTCCTGCCGGCGATACCTCGCTTCCACGCATGGCCCTGGAGGCGCGGGAACTCGGGTTTGCGACGATCGTCTCGACCGGGGGGTCCGGAGAGTTTTTCGGCGTCCGTGCCGTGCAGGGTGTCGTGATCGGCGCCCGGACGTTCAAGGACGTGGTGAAGGCGGTGCGGCGGGCGCCTGAGGCCGCCCTGGTGGCGGTGTGCGCGGGCGACGAGAGTTTCACCCGTTCGGCCGTCTCCCTGGGGGGGGTGCACGTCTTGAAGGGGGTCCATCAGGGGCCGAAGAACGCCTTCGACCATGTGGCGGCCAGGACGGCCGGCGAGCGCGGCGTTGCGGTGGAGATCGACCTCGCCCCGATCGTCGCCCTGCGGGGCCGCGACCGGCAGCGGGTGCTCGCCTGCTATGCCGACATCCTCTTTCTCCACCGCCGCTATGGCTTTCCCCTCTGCATCGCGAGCAATGCCCGCTCGGTCCTCGACCAGCGGAGCGTCCGCGACGCTGTCGGGCTCTGCTCGCTCTTCGGGATGGACGGGGACGAGGCCGGGGCCGCCCTCTCCTCGGTGGAGGGGCTGCTCGACCGGCCCGAGACGGTCAGGGTGGTCGCGTGAGGCCCAGACCCAAGGCCCTGCGGCAGAAGAGGCGCTACCTTCTCGTCAGGGTGCTGCCCCCCTGGCAGGAGATCGAGCAGAAGGCCCTGTACCTCGCGGTCTCCGGGGCGGTGACCTCCCTCTTCGGCGACGCCCATGCGGCCGAAATCCAGCCCGCGGTCGTCTTTTCTGATCGGGGGTGCGCGATCCTCCGGTGCCGGCGGGGCGGCGAGGGCGACCTTTCCGTGTCCTGCGCCACCGTCACCGCCGTGGGCGATCTCCGGGTCGCATTGCGGACCGTCGCCGTTTCAGGGACGATCGCCGCGCTCAAAGGGCGGATGGACGGGTGGATCCATGCCCTGCCGCCCGAAGAGGCGCTGTACGGGGAAAAGGAACTTCGCTCCTTTCGGTACGGGCGGCATAAGGTTGATGTACTACAAGAAGGTATTAAAAAACAGAGCATAGTCTTTTTGACAGATTGTGAACGTGAGGAGATCTAATGCAACCACAATATCAGATGGGATATGACCGGGCGATTACGGTCTTCAGCCCGGACGGGCGCCTGTACCAGGTCGAGTACGCACGGGAAGCGGTGAAGAGGGGGACGACCGCTGTCGGGATCAAGTGCAGCGAAGGGGTGATCCTCCTCGTCGACAAGCGTGTGTCGTCGCGCCTCCTTGAACCCGCTTCTATCGAGAAGATCTACCAGATCGACGAGCATATCGGCGTCGCTTCATCGGGGCTCGTCGGGGATGCCCGTCTCCTTGTGGACCGTGCACGGGTCGAGGCCCAGATCAACCGGGTCTCGTATGACGAGTCGATCGAGGTGGAAAGCCTTGCAAAGAAGATCTGCGACCATATGCAGGTCTACACGCAGTTTGGCGGGGCCCGGCCGTACGGCACCGCCCTCCTGATCGCAGGCATCTATGAGGGCGAGGCCCGCCTCTTCGAGACCGATCCGTCGGGCACGCTCCTCGAGTACAAGGCGACCGGGATCGGCATCGGCCGGCCGGCCGTGATGAAGATCTTCGAGGAGGAGTACCGCCACGAGATGACGATCCCCGAGGCGATCCACCTCGGCCTGCGTGCCCTGCACGCGGCGACCGAAGGGAAATTCGATGTCCAGACCGTCGAGATCGGCGTCATCGAGATGAAAAACCCGATCTTCCGCAAGATGGAGGCCGACGAAGTGAAGTCTTTCGTCGACAAGGTCGAGTTCGAGACGCCTGAAGGCGAAAAGGAGTGATGGGTTTGATCCCGCTGGACCGGGCGGTGATGGCCCGTCTTGAGAGCCACGGCGAGCGCTTTGAGATCGCGGTCGACCCCGAGCTCGCGATGAAAGTGCGGCAGGGTGAGGAGATCGCGATCGAGGACGTCGTTGCGGCTGACGCGGTCTTCGAGAACTTCGCCCACGGGGAGCGGGCGTCTGAGGAGGCCCTCATGAAGGTCTTCGGGACGACCGATTTCGAGCCGGCCGCCCGCCGGATCCTCGCAAAAGGCGAGATCCACCTGACGGCCGACCAGCGGCGGCGGATGATCGAGGATAAGCGCCGGAAGGTGATCACCTTCATCTCCAGGCACGCGATCAACCCGCAGACCAAACTCCCGCACCCGCCGCAGCGGATCGAGCTGGCGATGGAGGAGGCGCGGGTGAACATCGATCCCTTCAAGCACGTCGACGAACTGGTGAAGGAGACGGTGAAGGCGCTCAGGCCGATCCTGCCGATCAGGTTCGAGGAACTCAGGCTTGCCGTGAAGATCCCGGCCGATCACGCACCCCGCGCCTATGGCGAGATGCAGGGTGCGGCGACGATCGAGCGGGAGGAGTGGCTGGGCGACGGTTCGTGGGTCTGCGTCTGCCGGATTCCTGCAGGCATTCAGAGCGATTTCTACGCCCTGGTCAACCGTCTTTCGAAGGGCGACGGGCAGGTAAAGATCCTTGATCAAGTATATTAAGCGGGACGTTCAACCTAGATAAGCATAATTAGGGGTATTATATTATGGCGAGGCGTAAACAGCAGAAGGCAAAAGGCAAAGTCACCGGGAGTGCGGGAAGGTTCGGGCCGAGATACGGCAGGTTCATCCGCAAGAGAGTGCTCGAGGTGGAGAAGATCGAGAAGGCCGCCCACACCTGCCCCCGCTGTGACCACGTGGCCGTTCGCCGCGTCGGCACCGGCATCTGGCAGTGCCGGAAGTGCGACTTCAAGTTTGCAGGCGGCGCCTATGCGCCCCAGACTCCCTCCCTCCGTGTCGCACTCAGGACCATTGAGCGCGCGATTGAGTCTCAGGAGTAAGCGGCGTGGCAAGTACGTACAAGTGTGCACGGTGCAAGCAGAAGGTGGAGATCGACAAGAATGTCCGGTGCCCCTACTGCGGACACCGCATCCTCTTTAAGGAAAGGGGCGCTGCGATCAAAGAGCTGAAGGCTCGATGACCGTCGTCACCACCTCCAGAAAAGCAGCGGACGATTTGCGGGCGCTTGCGCGGCACCTCGCCTTTGCCACCGGCGCCCGCTATCTGGCCCGCGGAAAGACCGGATTTGCGGCTCTTTCCGACGAGGCCGTCATACTTTTTACGCGTGAGCACGGGACGATCCGTCTTGTGGTGGTGGACGAGGGCGGAGAGGTTGCCCTCGATCGTCCGGTCAGGTCGGTGCGGATCGCCGTTCGGGAGGGTCTGATCGACCGCACCCTGCGGATCGCCGACCAATCGGTTTATGAGGTCCTGAAAAGATATTGTGATGCAGAACCGGCAGAAGCCGGGGCTCCGTCCATCGTCTTTGACGGGCAGCAGAAGAAACAGATCGTGCTGGAGCTGGCGCAGTGATGCATGAGGCGGTCTTTCGCTTTGCGACGCCACACGCCGCCGTCCTCTACCGCGCCCTCGCCCCTGAGGCCGGTGAGGTCGAGGGCTCCCGTTCACGCGAGGAGGTCGCCCTCCAGGACCCCGAGACCCTGGTGCTCAGGGTCGAGGCGGCCGACGTCCATGCCCTGCGGGCGGCGCTGAACATGTGGCTCCGGCTGGTCAATGTGGCAGATGAACTCCAGGAGATGATCAGGCATGAGTAGTGTTTCACCCAGAGTGCAGCAGCAGCTTGCGATGCTGCAGCAGATCCAGCAGCAGCTCCAGACCGTGATGGGGCAGAAGGCCCAGTACGAGATGGCAGTGAAGGAGACGAACCGCGCCGTCGAGGAGCTGAAAGAGGTCGCCGACGACGCACCCGTCTATGTGAATGTCGGCACCGTGATGATGCAGAAGGATAAGGAGAAGGTGCTCGCCGACCTCGGCGAGAAGGCCGAGACTCTGGACCTGCGCATCAAGTCCCTCGACAAGCAGGCGAAGGCCCTGCAGGCGAAGTTCGAGCAGTTGCAGGCCCAGATCAAGCAGGCGGTCGGCGGCGGCGCTCCGCAGGCCTCGTAAATCTTTTTTTTCGCAGAATTGTTGTTTGTGCTTTCCATGGCCTTTCAGTGCCGGTAAGGATGCGTTCCGTTCTGAAATGCTCCTTCCTCTCTGGCGTGGGGCTTTTATCCGAACAGGGGGGGATGGCGTTCCTGGATCAATGGTGCCGGCGGTTTCACACCCGGACCCCCGCGCACGATTGCCCCTGGATATGCGGGGACAGGCTGAGCGGCGCATCTGTCGATGAACATTGATCGATGGGCGAGCCGGAGTGTTTTGTCCATCCCTGCCCCTATCGCATGCGCGGGGCGAGGCGCACCGGATCTCCCGTCTTCCCCACCCTCCAGGTGCGAAGGACACGATGGCCCTCCCCGGGAAATGCACGCCTGCAGTGCCCATGCCGTGAGATGATGGAGGGATCACCCGCGTGAAAGGGGGAAAGACCCGGAAAAAAAGGTGTGACCGGGAAGAAGCGTCACTCCTTTTTCTCGCTCCCCTGCACCCGCTGGAGCAGGTTGATGGCGTTCACCATCGCCTCGACCGAGGCGATGATGATGTCGTCGGAGGAGGCCGAGGCGTCGAATATGCGGCCCGAGGCGTCCTCCACGGCGATCGTGACGTGGCCGATGGCGTCGGTCCCGCCGGAGATCGACTCCACCGAGAACTCTTTTAAGTGGACCGGCCTGGGCAGGCAGCCCAGGATCGCCTTCATGGCGGCGTCCACCGGGCCGTTGCCGGTGCTGCACGCCACTTTCTCGATGCCGTCCACGGTCAGGTTCACCGAGGCGGTGGGCATCACGTGGTTGCCGGTGAGGATGGCGATGTCCCGCAGCTCGACTGCATGGGCGACGCCGGCCATGCCCATCGCCTCCTCGGCGATCGCGTAGAGGTCGGCGTCGGTGATCCGCCGGCCGCGGCCCGCGATTGCCTTCATCTTCTCCATGATCACGTCGAGCTGGGCCTCGTCCGGGCTCATGTGGGCGTCGGCGAGCGTCTGCCTGACGGCGTGGCGGCCGGCGTGTTTGCCGAGCTTCAGCCGCCGCCGGTGGCCGACCATCTCCGGGGTCATGATCCCGGGCTCGAAGGTGTCGGAGCGCTCCAGGACGCCGTGGGAGTGGATCCCGCTCTCGTGCGAGAAGGCGTTCTCGCCGACGACCGGCTGGTAGGGCAGGATGCTGATCCCGGCATAGCGCGAGACGAGCCTTGAGGTCTCGACGAGGCGGGTAGTCTCGATCCCGGTCTCGATCCCGTAGATCGCCTCCAGCGCCATCACCGTCTGGGCGAGGTCGGCGTTGCCTGACCGTTCGCCCATGCCGTTCACGGTCACCTGGACCTGGGCGGCCCCGGCCTCGACGGCGGCCAGGGTGTTGGCGACGGCGAGCCCGAAGTCGTTGTGGCAGTGGACGTCGATGGGGGCGTTCACCTCTTTAACGACGCGGGCGATCAGCTCCTTCATCGCCGAGGGCGTCATCACGCCCACGGTGTCAGGGATGTTCACCGTCGTCGCCCCGGCGTCGACGGCCGCCCGGCAGACCTGGATTAAGTAGTCCGGGTCGGTCCTGGTGGCGTCCATCGCCGAGAAGAGGCAGCGGTCGAAGTGGTCGCGGGCATAGGCGACGATCGCCCCGGTGGCCTCGATCACCTCCCGGCGCGTCTTTTTGATCGTGTGCTCCCGCTGGATGTCCGAGGTCGGGATGAAGACATGGATCATGTCGGCGCCGCTCTCGATGCAGGCGTCGACGTCGTCCTTTCTCATCCGCGAGAGCCCGCAGATCCGGGCCCCGGTCTCTGCGGCGGCGATCGCCTTCACCGCAGCCAGCTCGTCGGCTGAAGAGGCGGGGAATCCGGCTTCGATGGTGCCGACCCGTATCGCAGCGATCTGGCGGGCGATCTCTACCTTCTGATCGATGGTGAAGGAGACGCCCGGCGTTTGTTCGCCGTCGCGCAGGGTGGTGTCGAAAAGAGCTATGTTCTTACGTGCATTTCCGGGGACAAAGAAAACGATTCCCCCTCGTTGCGGTTGTGTCTGCGTTGGTGTGAGACATACTCAAAAAACGATGTTGCAGTATAAAAAGGTGCCTCCTCCGGCATCCGACGCCACCAATACCTTTAATAACTCCCTTAACCCACCTATGTAACGCAATACCCGCCTTAACTCAGACTGGTAGAGTGCGCGGCTGTAGTTTGGTTTGCCGTTTCGGTAACCGCGCGGCTACCGCGATGTCCCCGGTTCGACTCCGGGAGGCGGGATCTGCAATGAGCCCAGGTAGTGTAGAGGCCTATCATGATGCCCTGTCACGGCATCGACACGGATTCGAATTCCGTCCTGGGCGCTTCTTTCTTTTTAAAATTTGATTGAAAGAGCACAGGGCTTTAAAAAAAGGTTTTTTCTTTCATGCGACCCTGATCTCCACCCTGCGGCCGAGGCACTTCTCGACGGCGGGCAGGGCGTCGCGCACGCCCCAGATCTCGAGGTCGCACCCGCCCTGACTCCTGACCTCGATGACGACGCCCTCCCCCTCTCCCCTCAGGGCGGCGTCGTTTACGAGGCCCAGCTGGCTGCGGTCCAGGTTCTCTGCGATCCGCAGCAGGGCCGAGAGGGTCCGCACGGCCTTTGCCCCCGCGGGATCGAGCCCTGCGGCGATGAGCGCCTTTTCAGACGGGGCTTTTTTGCGGTGGAAGCATGCGGTCTCGCCGATGATCAGGGTTTCCCGCCGGGAAAACCCGACCATGCCGGCGTTCTCGACGATGTAGCGGGAGTGGTGCTGGTGGTTGCGGAAGGCGATGATCTTTCCGGTGTCGTGGAGGAGGGCGGCGTATTCGAGCAGTTCCCGCATCTCTTCGCCGAGGGCGTGGACGCCTGATGCCGCCCCGGTGTCGAAGAGGCGGAGGGCCAGGCGGGCCACCTGGTGGGCGTGCCCCTCGTCGGCGCGGCAGGCACGCATCAGGTGCACGACGCTCTGGCGGCGGACCGGGACCGGGCTGCCCTGCAGGAACCCCTCGAACCCGCTGAGGTAATCGACCAGCAGCCCGTCGATCACCCCGCGGTCGGAGATCCTGATCGCGGGGAGGCCGATCCCGGCCATCAGCACCTCCAGGATCACGCCGCCGCCGACGATGATGTCGGCGCGGCCCGGGTTGATCGCCGGGATCTGCCGCCGCTCTTCCAGGCTCATCGGATAGAGCCTCCTGAGGGCGGCGCAGAGGTCGGTGTAGGCGAGGAGGCTCCGGTCCCCGGCGATCGCCGCCAGGTTCTCGATCGTCCCCGAGCTCCCGAAGGCGAGGTCGGTCCCGATGTCGCCGAAGCTGTCGAGGGCCGGGCGGACGGCGGCGAGCACATAGGCCCGCATCGCCTCGTAGGTCTCCAGGTCGATCCGGCCGTCTTCATCCGGCGGGAAGAGGGCCGGGAGCCGGATCGCCCCGAGTTTCAGGCTTGTCCGGTGGCGGGGGGCGTGGTGGCCGCCGACCGAGATCTCGGTCGAGCCGCCGCCGATGTCGATGAAGATCGCTTCCCTCCCGCCGGTATCCCCGCCGGACGCGACGCCGAGGTGGATGAGCCGGGCCTCCTCGAGCCCTGAGATCACCTCAAGGTCCACGCCGGCTCCCTCTTTCATCAATGCCAGGAACTCGTCCTGGTTTTCCGCCTCCCGCGTCGCCGAGGTGGCGACCGCCACGGTCTCGTCTGCCCCGAAGCCCCGGGCCGCCTCCATGAGGTTTTTGCAGGCGAGGACGGTGCGCTCCATCGCCGCAGGCTGGAGGCGTCCGCTCTCAAACTCCCCTTCGCCCAGGCGGACGGTCACCTTCTGCCTGGTGAGCACGGTGTAGGAGCCGTTCTCGTTGAGCCTGACGATCAGCAGGCGGACCGAGTTGGTGCCGAGATCGATGAAGGCGGCGACCCTGCCCCCCGGCGGCACCGCCGCCCGGTTCATGGCCCCTCCCCGCCCGGCCGGTGGGCGATCATCCACGTCTGGGCGTTGCAGGTGCCGGTCTCTGGCCGCTCGTACGACCCGTCCGGGCGGAGCCGTCTTGCCTTGACGTCGTCTTCCAGGTGGACGGCGAGGACCCGGAGGAGCCCGGCCCTGATCGCCGGGTCCTCCACCGGGAAGAGCACCTCCACCCTCCGGTCGAGGTTTCTGGGCATCAGGTCGGCGCTGCCCAGGAGGACTTCGCCGCTGCCGAAGGCGTAGATCCGGGCGTGCTCCAGGAACCGCCCGACGATCGAGGTGACCGTGATCCGCTCAGAGACGCCCGGGATGCCCGGGCGCAGGCAGCATATGCCGCGCACCTGCAGGTCGACCTGGACGCCGGCCTCTGAGGCGCGGTACAGGGCGTCGATGCACTCCCGGTCCACGAGGGCGTTCATCTTGAAGATGATCCGGCCGTCCCCGTGCGCCCGCTGCCGTTCGATCTCCCCTTCGATCCGTGCGAGGATCTCTTTGCGCATCGAGACCGGGGCGACCAGGATCTTCCGGTAGTCGGCCTTGCGCGAGACGCCGGTGAGGACGTTGAAGAGGTCGGAGACGTCGGCGGCGATCGCCGGGTCGGTGGTGAAGAGCCCGATGTCGGTGTAGACCCTGGCGCTCTGGGCGTTGTAGTTGCCGGTGCCGAGGTGGACGTACCTGACGATCCCGTCCCTCTCCTTTCGTACGATCAGGCAGACCTTCGCATGGACCTTGAGGCCGGTGAGCCCGTAGACGACATGGACGCCGGCGCCTTCCAGGGCCCGGGCCCAGCCGATGTTGTTCTCCTCGTCGAACCGCGCCTTTAACTCGATGATCGCGGTCACCTGCTTGCCGTTCTGCCGCGCCTCCATCAGGGCGGCGACGATCGGGGAGTTGGGGCCGACCCGGTAGAGGGTCTGCTTGATCGCGAGCACCGCGGGGTCGTGCGCCGCCTCCCGCAGGACGGCGACGACCGGGGCGAAACTGTCGTAGGGGTGGTAGAGGAGGAGGTCCCGGCCCGAAAGGGCGGGGATCGCCGGCGTGCCCCGGGTGAACTCGGCCGGCACGGCCGGGAGGAAGGGGGGGTCTTTGAGGTCGGGCCGGTCGATCCCGGCGATCTCCATCAGGTCGGCCATGCCGAGGGGGCCGCCGGTGGTGTAGACCTGGATCGGCGGGAGGCCGAGGTGCGCGGCGAGGCGCTCCCGGATCCACCCGGGCATCGAGGTGGTGACGGCGAGGCGGGCCGGTGCGCCCCGGCGGCGGAGTTCCATCCCCTCCTCGACGGCGGTGAGCAGGTCAGAGGCCTCGTCCTCCTCGATCTCCATGTCGGCGTCGCGGGTGACCCTGAAGGCGTGGCACTCCTCCACTTCCATGCCGACGAAGAGGAGGTCTAAGTTTGCGGCCACCACCTCCTCGATGAAGACGAGGTGGTGCCCCTCCATCCCGGGCACCCTGAGGAGGCGGGGGATCAGGTCGGTCGGCACCTTCACCCGCGCGAGCGCCCGCTCGCCGGTGGCCGGGTTTCTGACGGCGACGGCGAGGTTGAGGGAGAGGTTCGAGATCGCCGGGAAGGGGTGGCAGGGGTCGATGACCATCGGGGTGAGCACCGGAAAGACCTCCTCGAAGAAGCGTTTCCTGATCGCCTCCTGCGCCGTTTCCGGGAGGACTTTTGCCCGGTGGACGACGATCCCCTCCTTCTCCAGGGCCGGGAGGAGTTCTTCCTCCCAGCACCGCTGCCGCTCCTGGAGGAGGGGGACGAGGCGCTTGCGGATCGCCTGCATCTGCTCCTGTGGGCTCATGCCGTCGGGCGGGGCCTCGAGGGCGCCGCAGGCGATCTGCCGCCGCAGCCCGGCCACGCGGATCATGAAGAATTCGTCGAGGTTCGAGGAGAAGATCGAGAGAAACTTCACCCGTTCCAGGAGGGGGTGGGTGCGGTCGAAGGCCTCTTCGAGGACGCGCCGGTCAAACTCGATCCAGGAGAGCTCGCGGTTGATGTACAGCGCCGGGTCGCCGGGGGTGAATGCCGCCATGCTGATCACACTCTCTCGTTTTTTTGCCACAAGTAGTTTGAGGGAGGAGGGCGAGATCACCTGCATGAACCAGGAGAAGATTGGGGAGGAGGCGCTCACCCTCGCCCTCGGCGGCGCCGAAGACGCCCGGATCAGACGGATGTCCTCCCTGCTCCTCGGCGGGACCGGGGATGCGGCGGCGACCGGCCCGCTTCTTGCAGCGCTGCGCGATCCCGCTATGGCGGTCAGGGCAGAGGCCGCCCGGGCGCTGGCAGCGATCGGGTCGCCGGCGGTGACGGCGCTCATCCCGGTGCTCAGGGATCCAGACTGGCGCCTCCGCTACCGGGCGGCCGAGGCCCTCGGCCTGATCGGCGACCGGCGGGCCGTGGGGGCGCTGGTGCGTGCGCTCTCAGACGAGAAAGACCATGTCCGCTATATGGGCGCGAGGGCGCTCGGCCTGATCGCCGATCCCGCGGCCGGGGACGCCCTCGCCCGGGTGCTCGGGGATGCGAACCCGCCGGCGCGCAAAGCGGCGGCATGGGCCCTTGGCGAGATCGGCGGGCATGAGGCGGCCCTGCGGGCGGCGCTCGAGGGCGAGCCCTCGGGCGCGGTGCGCCGGGCGATCAGGGACGCCCTCGGGCAGGGGTGAGGCGCCTGTGGACCCGCTCGCCCTGCAGATCGATCTCGCCGTCGGCACGGCCGGGGCCGGCGATCCTGCCGGTGTGATCGGGCGTATCGATGCGGTCCTTGCCCGTACGCCCCGCACGTTCGCTGTCCGGGCGGTGTCTGTCGAGGAGGTCGACGGCTGCGATCTGGTCGTCGTTTTTCCCGACGCACCTGCCGGTCTCATTGCCGCCGCACGCTTCTCGGGCGTCCCGGTCTTCCGGGTCATGGATGGCGGCGGCGTTGTCGAGGGGCCAGGTGCAGGTGGTTTTCTGGCGACGCTGCGTTCGCTCGACGCCTACAATGCCGAACGGGTGGACGCGAAACGGATTGGCCGGCAGGTGGATGAGCGCACCGCGGCGATCCAGGGCCAGCTCCGCGCCGCCGGTCTGGACGCCGCTCTGCTCGAACCGGTCGCTGCATCGCTTCTCCCCCATTATGCGCGGACCAGGATCCTTGCCGACCGCTACGGTCTCCTGCACCTCGGCGCCGGGACGGCGGTCTATGCCCTTTCTGCGGTGGCGATTGCGGCGGTCACGGTGCAGGCGCTCCTCCTTCCCGATCTCCCCTCCCTCATCTGGGTCGAGGTGGGAGCGATCGCCGCCATCCTGCTGCTGATCGCCGCCCGCACGCTGGACTGGCACCGCAAGTGGCTCGACTACCGGTTTCTTGCCGAACGGATCAGGTCGGCGATCTTCCTCTGTTTTGTCTGTGTCCGCTGCTCGGTGCCGGGCACCCATCCGGGGATCACCCTCACCCACCATGCCGACGACTGGATGTCCCGGGCCTTTGAGGGGCTGCTTGACGTCCGCCCGCTGGAGTACTGCTCTCTTGCGGTCCCGCTCGAACCCCTGAAGCATTTCCTGCTCTCGGCCTGGATCGACCGGCAGGTCGATTTCTACGCGGCGACAGAAAGGCACAACCGCCGGTGGTACGACCTCCTCCTCCACGCGGGGGAGTTCTTCTTCATCGCCACCCTCATCGCCGCCGCCGCCCATGCCTCAGGGGCCGTGCACCACGACGGCGCTCTGCTCGCCGCCGCCACCATCGTGCTGCCGGCGGTGGCGGCCTCCCTCTCGGCGATCCGTATCCAGCGGGAGTACCGCCACAATGCCGAGCGGGCGGCGGCGATGCTCCATCATCTCTCGTCGATCACGCTCCGCATCCGCCGGGCCGAGCGGATGGACGACCTCTGCGATCTCCTGGAGGAGGCGAACGAGGTGATGCTCAGGGAGCAGCAGGAGTGGCGGGTGGTCTTCCGGTTCCGGGAGCTGGAGGGGGTGTGAAGGTGTCGATTGTAGTCGACACGTTAATCATGTATTGTCGATTATAATCGACAGATGGATCACAGGCTCCGGATTGCTCTTGAAAGTCAAAACCCCTGGTGGTTTGGAAAAGCGTTTGAAACCGGTGTTGGGCGCCTATCGTATTTCCCCGAGATCGAGGCTACGATGGAGGCGAGGGAGGTGCTTCTTCTCTTCGGTGCCCGGAGAACCGGAAAATCCACGCTCGTATACCAGATCATCAGGTCTCTTCTCGAACGAGGGGTGGCCGGCGAGGCGATCCTTTTCATGAACCTGGATGAGCCGTTCTTCTTCTCCATGGCAGACGATCCCGCCCTGATCACCGGCATCGTCGAGGATCATATCGCCCGTCACCCCCATGTCGAGCGGTTTTATCTCTGCATCGACGAGATCCAGAATTATTCATACTGGGCCCAGGCGATCAAGACCATATATGACACAAAGAGCACGGTGAAGTGCATCCTGACCGGGTCCACATCGTCGCTGCTCCAGCGAGAGAGCAGCCGCCTTTCAGGCAGATATTTCTCCTGTACCGTCTATCCCCTTTCTTTTGAGGAATACCTCCGCTTTTGTGGGGTCGCACACCCGACCGTTGTCGAGCGCCGGCAGCATCTCGAGGACTATCTGAAATTCGGCGGGTTTCCACGGGTGGTCCTGGAAGAGCAGGAGAGCCTGAAGATCCAGATCCTCAAAAATTATTATGAGACGATCTACCTCAAGGACATCATCTTTCCAAACAGGCTGAGGAACAACAGCGACCTGGTCGATCTGCTCTATTATCTGATCTCCAATGTCGGCACCACGCTTTCCTACAACCGCATCGCCGATGGCCTTCAGGTCTCGACCGATACCGTGAAGGAATATATCGAGTATGCAGAAGACGCCTTTCTTCTGTACACCGTGATGAAATTTGATCCCTCGGTAAAAAAACAGGTTGCAAACCCGAAAAAGATCTATGCTCTCGATACGGGGCTTGTCAATGCCGTCGCCTTCACCTTTTCGGAAAACGCGGGAAAACTCCTGGAGAACCTCGTATATATCGCCCTGAGGAGAAAGCACGGCGGGATCTATTACCATAAAGGCCAGTACGAGTGCGACTTTCTGGTGAAGTCGGGCAGAACGATCGTCCAGGCCGTCCAGGTGACATGGTCTCTCAAGGAGGAGAGCACGCAAAAGAGGGAGATACGCGGGCTGGTTGAGGCGATGGATGCCTATGCCCTTGACGAAGGCGTCATTGTCACGGCGTCGGAATCTGAAGAACTGGTCGTCGACGGGAGGGCGATTCACGTTGTTCCCATCTACGAGTGGCTGGAGGCATGAGGGCCGGGTTTTCTTCTGTCAAAAAGAGGTCTGCGCATCTATTCTGGTATATCTCTTTTCTGATCTGATTCAGATCGTGCAATTTATGTTCCGTGCGAATATAATTCAAAATTATTGTGTATTGAGGTATTATTATGAAAAAATGGTTCTATTTTGCACTGATTGCCGTGTTCTTCCTTTTCCAGACCGCTGCTGCGGCATCGAACGGCTCTGCCGAGATCGAGACCGACACTTTCGGGGCGTCGGTGGACCTGACGGTTGCCGGTTCGATCGCCGACTGGAGCCTGACCGTGGGGGAGAACGAGGATGTGGGGAGCATCACGATGACGGTGCTCTCGAACAACGCCGGGGGGTATGATGTGAAGGTCTATGATGCCCGGGACGGCGGGAAACCGGCCGAGACCGCTGGCCATCTGACCAAGTATGAGAGCAGTTATCTCGGGGCCTATCTGAAAAATCCCCTGCAGATCAAATCTGGCACCGGTGCATATGTCTCGTTGAGCGGGGTGCAGCAGAGCATTGAGTCAAAGGTCGGGATATCGGACGATGCCGGGGACCAGTACGCGATCGGGATCAAGCAGCGGCTGGAACCCTCAGATACCCTCCTGTCTGAAGGGCAGTCGTACCGGATTGTCGTCACCTTCGTCGCCTCAGCCCTGTAGGTGGTATATGATATCCAGAAGGTCAATCGCAGCCTTGCTCATCATTCTCTTTCTTCTCCTCGCCCCGGTTGCCGCCCTCAGGGTGACGGGGGCGAAGTGGGAGGGCGAGGTCTCGCCGGGCGTGCCGGCCGCCCACACGATCGTGGTGGAGCCGAGCCCGGGGGAGGGGGAGATGGACGCCGTCGTCGAGGTGCTGGGGTTCGCGAACGCTCCTGATCTCTCGTACGTGGCGACCGGGCCATGCTCTGCCTGCTCCTCTCTCTCGGTTTCGCCGACCTCTCTTCACCTGGTGCCGGGCGAGCGGGCGACGGTGCGGGCTACCTTCACCCCGCCGTCTTCAGGCTGCTTCTACGCCCTGATATCGATCCGTACCCTGCCCGCGGGCGAGGGGGCGATGGGCGTCGTCACCGCCGTCCAGGTGCCGGTGATGCTCACCTCTCCGGGCGCTGTTGCGGAGACGGCCAGGATAGACTCGGTGGACCTCGTCACCGACGGGGCGCCTGCGGTGGAGATCTGGGTGACGCATACGGGCGACCGCCACTTCTACGGCCTCTCCGGGGCGGCCGAGGTCAGGGATGCCGGCGGCCCGGTGATCTGGAGCGGCGCCGTCGATCCGGCGGCCCATGCCCTCGTCCCGGGGAGCTCGGTCAGGCTCTCCATCCCGGTGGAGGCAGCATTGCCGTCCGGCACCTGCAGGGTTGCGGCGCGGATCTCTGGTGGGGACGGCACCGTGCTGGACGAGCGCAGCGTGGAGGTCGCCCTCGACGAGGGCGCGGCGGCTTTCCCTGAGGTCTCCGTCGACCTGGACCCTTCCCGCGCCTCGGTGCTCTCCTCCCCTGACGGCCGGATCACGCTCCGCATCCCTGCAGGGGCGGTCTTCTCGCGGGCGCGGCTCACGCTCGGGCCCTGTTCTGTCGATGATATCCCGGCGGCGACGGCGTTTGCCATCGCCGGGATACCCGGGCGGCTGAACGCCCCCATGACGATCGAGGTGGCGTATTCCCCTGAAGACCTCGCCTCTGCCGGGGGCGATCCCGGCCGTCTCTGCCTCGCGTACCGGGAGGACGGCGCCTGGGTGCCGGTGGGGACGGCGTGCGATCCGGCCCGGGGCGTGCTCACCGCCTCTTCAGACCGGCCCGGGTGCTGGGCGGTGGCGGTCGGTGGGGGCGGTCTCCCGCTCGTCCCCGTCCTCGGCGGGATCGCCCTCCTCGGCGGTGGGTATGCCCTCCTCCGCCGGCGGCGGTAGGGCTACTTCATCTGCCACCTGACGGCGGCGAGGAGGAGGGCGCCGAGGATGAGGGCGACGAGGAAGGGTGCGGTGCCGGTTTCATCCTCGCCGCCTTCCCCGCCGGTGGGCGCCGGTGTCTCTGCCGCGAGGGTCTGTGCGGTTTTTGTGGTCTCGACGACCGTGGTCTGAACGGGCGGCCTGACCCCCGGCACCGCGATCGAGAGTGTGTTGCCCCCTCCGCCTGATCTCAGGGTGGAGAACGCCACTTCGCCTGAGTATGCACTGAGGTTCATCCACGCCGATCCCGCCCTGAGGTAGATGGTGGAGCCGGCAGGGAGGCCGGCGAGGGCGATTTGGTGGCGGTTTCCGGGTGTTTTTCCGTCCATGCGGTGCCGGTAGTCTCCCGGGGCATTGCCGTAGTCGACCCATCCTGCGGCATTCCGGTCGGTCTCCCAGGAGACCGCGGCGCGGTCTGAGCCGATCGCCGAGACGGTGAGGTTGGTGATCGCGAGGCCGATCTGGGCCGTGATGACGACCTTATCGGCGGCGGCCGGGGCGATGAGGAGGGAGAGGATGAGGATGAGGGCGGGGATCTGCGGGTTCATCGGTATGTGTTTTCGCCACCGGCGGGGGGATGAACCTTTCTGTTCTGGCGGGGGAATAGATTATAGCGTCCCGGGGATCATTACCACAGTACATACATGGACAAAAATATCGGGGAGGCACAGCGCTGGATGATGCAGGCGGAAAAAGATCTGCGGAGCGCACGAAACAGCCTCGCCAGCGAAGATTTCGAGTGGGCCTGCTTTCAGGCACAGCAGAGCGCCGAAAAATCGTTGAAGGCAGTGCTCTACGGGAGGGGGGCGCGAAGGATCATCACGCACTCGGTCTTCGAACTGCTCAGGGAGATCGATGATCCCTCCCTGCTCTCTTTCCGGCGCGATGCGAAGCACCTGGACAGTGTGTACATCACGACCCGGTACCCGGACAGCATCGCCGGCGGTCTCGCCCCCTGTGAATATTTCGAAGAGGAGGATGCAGAGGAATGCATCAGGTCTGCAGAGTATATCGTACAGGCAGCACGGCCCCTTCTCCCGACCTGATGGAGGCCCTCCGCGCCTTTGCGGCGGATGTGCGCTCCCGGTTCAGGGTCGATCGGATCGTCCTCTTCGGCTCGGCGGCGAGGGGGTCCATGCACGAAGGGAGCGATATCGACCTGATCGTGATCGGGGATTTTTCCGAACGCTTCCACCGGCGCATCGCCGCCCTGCTCGACCTCACCGATCTCCCGGTCGAGCCCCTCTGCTATACGCCGGCGGAGTTCGAGCGCCTCGTGGAGGAGAAGAACCCGTTCATCCTCCAGGCGCTCTTTGAGGGCGTGGACCTGTAGAAAATCGCCCCGGGAGCAGGGGTGACGGCGAAACCGCTCTTCTGCCGAAAGGATGATGATGGGGCAGGCTACAGCAAGAGGAATGTATACCCTGACCGAGAAGATCTGTGAGACCATCGTTCGTGTACTGACGCAGAACGATGCCGAGCGGATCGCAATATTCGGCTCCTATGCGCGGGGGGAGGCCGGCCCGGAGAGCGACATCGATATCCTGGTCAGGTTCGGCCGCACAAAAAGTCTTCTCCAGATCGTGCGGATCGAGGACGAACTCAAGGCTGCCCTCCATAGAAACGTCGATCTCGTCACGGAAAAGGCGGTCAGCCCCTATCTTGCCGATGCCATAGGTCGTGATGAAGTGGTGATTTATCTTGTGGGGTAAAGGGGTGGAGCAGGAAGACCCCGGCCTTCAGGCCGGGGTAGTTCACGAAGCCGGAAGATCCTGCGTACCTCCATCATATCCTTGATTCCAGCATTGAGGATTTTTCGAGGGGCATTTCGTCGACAGCAGAACTCAACAAACCCGGCGTGCTTGGCATCGGCGAGGTTGCACAGAACGTTTCGCCGCACCTGCGTAGCAAATATCGGCTTTACCTTCTTCATCAAATGCCCGGGATCTATAAGGTCTCCTTTTTCCCCGGACACATCCCCATCACGGCATCTGTCATTCGGGAGAATGACTGCAATGTGGTTACTCCGCGTGACGACATCTCCGAGACCGGGTGGTGCGGGAGATCCTGGAGTTACAGGAGCGTTCGAAACTCGTCGACAGAGAGACCGGCCTGAAATAGAATCGTCTGAAGTGTCTTTGGAGCAGCCTGTATTCTCGGAGATACGTAACGATGAGGAGAAAAATGAGGCACAATATTCGTTTGATTGCAATTTAGTTGATATATTTTCAGTATTCTGGAAATGCCCAATATCGTTATGTGTTGTACTTGACACCTAACGAGCGCAAATATATCCATCAATGAAATTTGCCTTGTTTATAAATTAAGTCGAAATTCAGCCATTTAGGATATGGCTCGTTATGAATTTGCGAGAATGTAGGGAGCAAGGGTCTTCCGGGCGTGTACCGGAATCGTGACGATGGCACCGCGCCCGGCATGATGGAGGTAGTGGTGGCTTCCTCGCACGCCAACCTCCTCAAAACCCACTTTTTTCAGGGCCCTGATCGCTCTTTCCCCGGTGATTCTTGGAATTTTCATACTGCATTGATTGTATTGGGAGATACGGAAACCTCAACGGGAATGGGCCGTCCCAGGTTTCTGGCTACCTCAATATATCCTGAGATCGCCTCCTCGATGTTTGCCAGCGCTTCTTCCCGGGTGGACCCCTCACCCATGCAGCCGGGGAGCGATGGAACCGTTACGGTGTAGCCTCCGTCCTCGTTCTGCTCCATGAGTACTGTGTAGCGCAGACGATGCTCTGACAATTGATCCCTCCATGGGAAAATGGTATATAGACGGTTCCGCAGGTGGGAATCTTCTCCTCGCCCGGCGTGCCATCCGGGGGGAACGATCGTTATCCCCCGGCGACCGCCTGGTAGAGGGCACGCAGCTCCCCCACCTCGTCCTCGCCGCAGGCGATGCCGGCATACCGCACCCGCTCGTACAGGCGGGCGAACGCCCCCGCGGCGTCCGCGACCGGGGTCTCTGCCAGGGCGGCGGCGACCTCGCGCGGGGTCTTTGAGCGCGGGTTCCTGATCGCAAAGCGCCTCCCGGCGGCGAGGGCGAAGCGCTCCCAGAGGAGGGCGGCCTCGTCGAGGGGGGAGAGCGGGCCGGTCGGCTCGGGGGGTTTTTGGATCTCCTCCTCCTCTTCGACCGGCGCCTCCTCTTCTTCTGCCGCCGGGGGCTGCACCTCCGGCGCCTTCCGCCGGCTGCGGCGGAGGTACGCGAACCCGGCGATCAGCCCGACCGAGACGGCGGCGAGGGCGGTGAGGGCCGTCTTGATCAACCCGAAGGGGTCGATGATCGTCACCTCCAGCTCCTGGCTCTCCGCGGGCTCCAGGGGGAAGCCCTCGCCGGCGAAGACCGCCTTTATGGCATAGTGCCCGGGCTCCAGGGGGACCTCGATCTCGTACGCCCCGTTCGCCGCGGTCCGCGCCCACGCCGTCGCGTTCCCGTCGACGAATATCGCCACCTCGGCGCCGGGAACGCCGCGGCCGGGGGCCGTCAATCTGCCGGTGCAGGCCGCGAGCCCTGCGGTGACGTTCGCCTTTGCCGCGAGGGTGATCTCCGAGGGCGAGGAGAGCACCGAGAACTGCGCCAGGTCTGAGACCGACCTGCCGGACTGCACATAGACGAGGTGCGTGCCGGTGCGGAGCCGCCCGATCGTGTAGACGAACTCGTAGCGCCCGTCCGCAGTGGTGGCGTTCGCCGAGAGGCGGCTGTCGACGTAGAGGTCCACCCCGGCGCCGTCCTCCCCGGTGGCGAGGAGGCCGCGGACCTGGACCGTCTCGCCGTAGCGCGCCTCTTCAGGGGTGAGGAAGATCGAGATCGCCGGCGGCGGGAGCACCGGGGCAGAGGCGCTCACCTCCCGGACCTGGACCTCGGCTACCTCTTCGACGATCTCCTTATAGCCGTCCACGCTCTCCTCGTAGGCGGTGGTGTCGCGCTCGTACTTCCGGCCGATATCGGCCACCTGCTCTTTCTGGCCGGCGTACGAGGTGTAGGCCTGGGAGAGTTCGTCCCTGAGCGCCTCGCCCTCGTAGATGATCGAGTAGAGCTTGCCGGGGTCGTCCTTGTTCCTGTACTCGATCTGGAGCTCCTTGATCTCCTCGAAGCGCTGCGTCCCGTTCACCAGGGTGCGCAGCGCCTCCACGTTCTCCCGGCTGCGGCTGGAGAAGTCCTGGACGTCGGTCTCGGAGAGGTCCAGGGAGACGACCAGGTTGCTCATCGACTGCGTCATCTCGGCGTAGCGTTCGAGGTCTCTTTGTGCGCTCTCCCAGTCCTTCACCTTCACCGAGAGGACGATCGTCCCTGACTGCGAGAGGATGTCCTGCATCAGGGGCATCACCGACTCCGCCTTATCGGCGTTCATCTTCGCCGCCACCGAGAGGTCGCGTTCGGCCACCGTGGCGGCGGCGTCCGCCGCCGTCCAGAGGAGGGGGCTTGCCGCCTGGGCTGCCAGGAGGACGATGCAGAGGGCGGCGAGCCCGGCCAGGAGGAGGTGCGCCCCTCTCATTTCGCCACGATCTCCATCACCTTCATCACGACGATATACCCGAAGACCGCCACCCCGGCGGCGATGAGGTATTTCATCCGCCGCATGTATTTCGGCTGCGCGAACGGGGTGTCGATGAGCACCGCCACCACCAACAGGCCGATCAGGGCGAGGACGAAGTAGACCTCGAGGTCAAGAGTGCGGTTTAAGAGCATGAACGCCCCCACCACCGCTGCCCAGGCGGCGAGCGCGCCGGCCGCCGCATATTTCGCCCTCGTCATCACTCCTATAGGTCGCCCCCCCTGAGGATATATCTTTTCAAGAATGTCTGAATAGTCGAGGCCTTCGCCGTGCCGCCGGATGCCGACATCATAACCTTTTTATGGGCTCCGGCGGTTTGCCGCGCCTGCCGGCGCCGCCCTCCCCGCGCGATCTCTCATGGGGATCTTTTCTTATATTTCACTTTTGCCCGGGGGCGCTCATTCGTATATATGCCTTCGGTTTTGCCTTCGCGGGCGAAACCGTATGGTTATATACTTTCAAACCAATTTACTCATCAATTTAAATAACTGTTCCCCCCACGGAACCTCCCCGCACCTCAAGAATTCAGGGAAATCGTAGGATCCCCTGTGCTTGTGGAGCGAGGGCGGCGGTGAGGAGGGGCGGTTGGGGAGTGTCGCGTGGATAGTACAGGAATGCCGTTTTTGGCCGAAAGTGCGGGGGTGGCCGCGTATGCAGGTACGTTTGTCTCCTCCGCCACCCCCGGGTCTGGAGAGCCAGAGTACCGCGGGAAGCGGGTCGCCGTGGTGGTCCCGGCGTACAACGAGGAGGATCTGATCGGCGAGACGATCGAGTCGATCCCCGAGTATGTGGTAGTGTTTCAGATCTTCTGTAATTCGTCTGAGCCCTGTCTCCTTGTTTGATCATTCCCCCTCCATCGTCAAATATCTTCTGCCGGTCACCCACTCCTCATTGATGTCCATCAGGATGGATCCTGCCAGCCTGAGGAGTGACTCTTCATTGGGAAAGGCCCCTACAACTTTGGTTCTCCGTTTCAGTTCCTTGTTGACTCTTTCCATCATGTTCGTCGTTCGGATCCGCTTTGCGTGCTCTTTCGGGAACGCCGTGTAACTCATAAGTCCCGGGATGAATCTCTCGATCGTATTGGCCGCTTTCCGATATCCTCGTTCGTTCAGATCATCTGCAAGCTGCTGAAGTCTTTCCTCGTCCCCATATGCCTCCTTCAAGGACTCAGCAACTTCTTTCTGATGTTTCCGTGGAATATTCTTTAAAACCGCCCGGGTGCAATGGACCGAGCACATCTGCCACGATGCGCCGAGGAAGGCGGCTTCCGCCGCCTTCTGGATCCCGGCATGACCATCTGAGACAACCATCTTGACACCCACCAATCCTCGTTCTTTGAGGTCTTCGAACAATCCCGACCAGAACATCTCATTTTCACAATCAGTGATTCTAGCTCCCAGGATTTCCCGGTAGCCATCCATTCGAACACCGGCGATCACCAGAAGAGCTTTGGTGATGTACCGTGGTCCCTCTCTGACTTTGTAGTACGAAGCATCCACAAAGAGATAGGGAATCTCCTGTTCAATCGGCCTCTGAAGGAATGCATGGACCTGTTCATCGAGGTCCTTTGCTATCCTGGATACTGAAGCAGGAGAGAGTTGTTCGATGCCAAAATGAGCAACAATCTCCTGGATCCGGCGGGTTGAGACTCCCTGAAGGTAGGATTCAAAGATAGCATTCTCAAGAGCCTTCTCAACCCGGGAATAGCGTCCAAATACCTGTGTTTCGAAGGGGAACTCTCGGAACTGCGGTTTCTGGAGGATCGTTTCTCCATATCGGGTTTTCAGAGATCGCTTCTTGTAGCCGTTTCGGTGAGCCTTCCGCGCATCGGTTCGTTCATACTGCTCGGCTCCCGCCTGGTGGAGGGCTTCGAGCAGCATCACCTGGTTGAGGAACCAGATGATGAGGGTCTTCATGCCATTCTCATTATCGGAAAGATAATCTTCGATTAACGCTAAGGGATCCATGGCCCTGTTTCTCCTTTCTGCAAATCTAGGTTGGATTCAGGGCCAAATTATTTTTACAGAAGATTCGTTACACTATCGGGCGTTTTCGGTTATTGTGCGAATATAGCGGGACAGAATGGCCTGAGGATCATAGTGTTTTATGGTATCTGTGAAGGGTTTTTGATCTGGTCTGAGGGAGGAGAGTTTTGATTGGAGGTATTCATTTATTACCTGTTCATAGATTCCTGGAAAAAGGTCCATTGGATTCTATTTTCGTTGATTGATATATTAAAGTGATTATTTGGTCTCTCTACGGCATCTCCCTTGAGATCATCACTGATTCGAACTATGGGAGGATGAACCTCCCGAATCCCAATACCCGCCCCCCCTTTTCCCCGGAAGAAGGCACCCCAGAAACATCACAATCTTCAAATATCATGGTGTCCCCCGGAGTATAGTTTACAAAATCTAACAATCTGTTCCATTTGTAAACTGACGGGGAGAAAAGGATGTGTGCGGTGTGAGCATTGCCGGGCGAATCCGGGTGGCCAGGAGAAGTGCTGGAATGAGCCAGCGGGACCTTGGCGCTGCAATCGGCGTGAGTGCGACGGCGATCTCAAAGTATGAGAAAGGGGTGGTGATCCCGGGTTCTGAGATGCTCATCCGCCTGAGCGAGGCCCTGGACGTGAACATCGATTTTTTCTTCAGGCAGATTGTGGCTGATGTCTCAGAACCCCGTTATCGCTGCCGGAAATCCCTCACGAAAAAGGAGGAACGCATCATTCATGGGAAGGTGACCGAATGGCTTGAACGCTACCTGGAGGTCGAGATGATCGCCGGGATCACGGCCAGGCTGGACCTCCCGCCCCGCGAGGCGTGCCTGGTGTCCACCCTTGACGATGTGGAGGCGGTCGCCCGGATGGTCCGGGATGCATGGGACCTGGGCACAGATCCGATCGAGAACGTGATGGATGTGCTTGAGCAGCACGGCATCAGGGTCGGACTCTTTGACGCCCCTGATTCTTTTGACGCCCTGACGTTTTATCACGACGAACAAACGCCGGTGATTGCGATCAACACGTCCATGACCGGGGACCGCCAGCGCTACAACTGTGCCCATGAACTGGGGCATCTGCTCCTCCAGGTCGATCCCTCTCTCGATGAGGAGGATGCGACACACCGTTTTGCCGGGGCATTTCTTGTGCCCGATGAGATGGTCTGGAAGGAGCTGGGAGAGCAGCGGTGCGCCATCGATCTGCGGGAACTCTCCCTGCTCAAACACAAGTACGGGATGAGCATGAAGGCCTCAGTACTTCTCTAATTCCTTCCTCCCTCTCATTTCATTCAACGGCGTTTCTCGCTCCCTTTCCTAAACAGGATACCTTAACACAGGAATGGCTCTGGCACCCCTCATCGATGTGCGGATCGCCTCCCAGATTATGCACATGAAGGAGCTGAACCGGAAGCCGCGCACCTCAATGGTTTGTGGTCCCTGTTTCACGGGGGAAAAGTGCTTCCAGAGTAGATCGATCCAGATATTCTTGAGGAGGAACGATATTATGGCGTAGAGATACCGGATGACCGGGTTTTTTGTGCTCGTACGGGGTTTCACCTGGTTGCGCATCCGATAGGACGATTCAATCGAGAACCTGGACCGATAGGTCTGATGGACCCGATGGGGATTCCACCGGAGGTTTCCCACGACGTAACCCAGATTCTCAACGCCGCGCTTACCCCGTTTTCCTTTTGCATACTTCACGGCAATCGCAATCTTCAGGACCAGCACCGGTTTTCCGTGCATCCGATATTCAGCATACCGGGAGTGGGTTCCCTGGAGGACTTGTTTCATCCTTTTCCCGTGTTTCCTGACAGGAACGATGAACGGCACCGGTAGTGTTTCAGATCTTCTGTAATTCGTCTGAGCCCTGTCTCCTTGTTTGATCATTCCCCCTCCATCGTCAAATATCTTCTGCCGGTCACCCACTCCTCATTGATGTCCATCAGGATGGATCCTGCCAGCCTGAGGAGTGACTCTTCATTGGGAAAGGCCCCTACAACTTTGGTTCTCCGTTTCAGTTCCTTGTTGACTCTTTCCATCATGTTCGTCGTTCGGATCCGCTTTGCGTGCTCTTTCGGGAACGCCGTGTAACTCATAAGTCCCGGGATGAATCTCTCGATCGTATTGGCCGCTTTCCGATATCCTCGTTCGTTCAGATCATCTGCAAGCTGCTGAAGTCTTTCCTCGTCCCCATATGCCTCCTTCAAGGACTCAGCAACTTCTTTCTGATGTTTCCGTGGAATATTCTTTAAAACCGCCCGGGTGCAATGGACCGAGCACATCTGCCACGATGCGCCGAGGAAGGCGGCTTCCGCCGCCTTCTGGATCCCGGCATGACCATCTGAGACAACCATCTTGACACCCACCAATCCTCGTTCTTTGAGGTCTTCGAACAATCCCGACCAGAACATCTCATTTTCACAATCAGTGATTCTAGCTCCCAGGATTTCCCGGTAGCCATCCATTCGAACACCGGCGATCACCAGAAGAGCTTTGGTGATGTACCGTGGTCCCTCTCTGACTTTGTAGTACGAAGCATCCACAAAGAGATAGGGAATCTCCTGTTCAATCGGCCTCTGAAGGAATGCATGGACCTGTTCATCGAGGTCCTTTGCTATCCTGGATACTGAAGCAGGAGAGAGTTGTTCGATGCCAAAATGAGCAACAATCTCCTGGATCCGGCGGGTTGAGACTCCCTGAAGGTAGGATTCAAAGATAGCATTCTCAAGAGCCTTCTCAACCCGGGAATAGCGTCCAAATACCTGTGTTTCGAAGGGAAATTCTCGGAACTGCGGTTTCTGGAGGATCGTTTCTCCATATCGGGTTTTCAGAGATCGCTTCTTGTAGCCGTTTCGGTGAGCCTTCCGCGCATCGGTTCGTTCATACTGCTCGGCTCCCGCCTGGTGGAGGGCTTCGAGCAGCATCACCTGGTTGAGGAACCAGGTGATGAGGGTCTTCATGCCATTCTCATTATCGGAAAGATAATCTTCGATTAACGCTAAGGGATCCATGGCCCTGTTTCTCCTTTCTGCAAATCTAGGTTGGATTCAGGGCCAAATTATTTTTACAGAAAATTCGTTACACTATCACGGCACCTGGACGTCCATCAGAAACCCGAGCACCTTCCGGGTGTAGAACTCCCGATCCAGGCAGAGAACTTCGATGCGAAGACCGAGTTCAGTGATCCGATCGAGACATTGCGCGATGTATCCGACCTTCGAGGTATCCCGGCGCACCGGGAACACGGCCAGCGTCATCTGCCGGTTCCTGGTGGTCACATACAGAGTGATGTAGGAATAAAACTCATTTGTTGACTTTTTACGCTTACTTCGCACGATATAGGCTTCGTTCTCCTCATCGGTTGACCCGTAGTACGGATCGTTGGTAAAGTCAATCGCAAACTGATAGGCGTACCCCGGTTTGAGGACGTGGTGCATATGGGTGGTGAGGATCGAGGTGTTATTCTGTTCCAAATCGGCCATATCGAGCTTTTTGAGGTGGTAGCGAACGGACGTTTCGCACGGTACCCGATCCAGGATGTGGGTGATTGAGTGAACTGACTGATTCATTACAGCCATGCCGACCAGAGAAGAAATCAAGTCCGTTTGAGTGAGTTTTCCCTGAATGGGAATGGTTAGATGCTGATCCAGTGCCGAAACAACAGGGGCGCAACAGTCTTTAGGTTTCAGAATGTTGCTCTTTCTGCAGGTCACCCTCGATTTAGGTAAAGGCATGAGGGGAAGCCTGCAATCTATATAGATCTTTCGATTTTGGGCGGGCTTCGGGCGGTAGAGGGGGATTTGGGGTTTCTAAAATTAGCGAAGTACTGGGCCTGGATCCGCCGTGCCCATGACCTCGGGGTGATCACCGGGGGGACGGCAAAGGGGTTGTATATCCGCCTGAACCGGGTGACGGTCGGGGATGAGGAGCCAGGGCGGCAGGTCAGACCGGAGGCGCCCACATATATGCACCTTCTCATCCTGCGGGCGCTGAATGAGAAGAAGATCACCCTATCCCGGGCCCGTGAACTCTTCGGCGGCGATCTGCCGGGGATCGCAACGGGGGCAGAGTAGGTGGGACACAAGGCAGGATCTTCCGCCGGCACTGCCTGAGAAGTGGCTCTGCATGTTTTATGTCATGTACTGGGGTTGCAGAACGGACGGGTCATAGCGCCCATGCCCCGTAGCCTCTGATCTCGATTTAAATCAGTATATTCAGATCAGTCTGCAAAATTAAGGCCCAAAATTCTTTTTATTATGTTTTTCAAAGGTAGCTTTCAGATTCAATTCCTGACCGATCTCCTCAATGATTATATGTGGATTTTTGAACTCATACACCTTCTTACGGCGGTCATCACCTAATCGATGAGAAATGATCCACCCGGACTTTACAAGAATCGGAAGCACCTGACCAGCATAAGACTTTGATATTCTCAGTATCGTTTGAGCATCTTTATGCGTGAAGCTTCCACCTTTTTTTACGAAATAGAGCAGGGAAAATTTCTCAAGGAGGTGTTTGGGGATTGATTGGGCCATTCCTATGTTCAATATCGAGGAAAAATTACTTATACATATGAGTAGTCTACCTATTTGGTAGACTAATTATTGAATGACATGACGCAACTCAAAATTATTCAAACAGCCACACGAGAACTTGAAACACCGGCCTTCTTTCCTGTACATAACGGAGGAAAAAGTGCTGAGGGGAATACACCCCGATACTGGGAAAACATTCCCGAAATGAATACGATGATGATCAATGCGTATTCCATTCTTTCCAGTCCGTTGTATGAAAAAATGCGAAATGGTGGGCTTCATAAAAAATTTTCAGAAAATGGGGTTTTCTTTGTCGATAGTGGAGGTTTCCAGCAGAAGAGCCGCAACATCACTCTCGACCCCATTAAAATACTTCGGGTTCAGGAGATGGTCGGCGCCGATATTGCTGCGACACTGGATTTGCCAACGTTCACGGAGGATTGCATCTACAACCAGAATCATGCAGATTTCGTCAAGAAGTCCGTTAAAAATGCACTCATTGCCCTTGAGAACCGAGAGCGTGAAGATATGCTCATCTATGCATCACTCCAGGGGAACGATCCCACAATGATGGTGAACACCATCGATTACCTGATGAAAAAGGGTAATTTTGACGGTTTTGCGATCGGTGGCTGTGTCCCCAAACGCTCCAGATATCACGAGATCATAGATATCATCCATGCCGTACGGCGACGAATCGGCGATCGGCCTCTTCATGTTTTTGGCCTGGGAGGGCCAGCCATGATCCCTCTCATGGTGTATATGGGGGCAGACACCTTTGATTCATCGGCATTTATCACAGCCGGATCAAAACGCCTCTATTTCATGCCAGAAAAAGGGACAATAGAATTTTCCGATATTCCTGAAACACTATATCTGCCCTGTGTATGTCCGATCTGCAGCAAGCATACCTACAACGAGGTGCGCTCAGAGCGAAAACTCATTGCAATGCACAATCTCTGGATGATAACGCACGAACTACGGAAACTGAAAGTCGCCCTTGAAGAGAACGAGGTTGAGCGCTACCTTGAGAAACGATTGAGGCACAATCCAGCGGTTTACGACGCCTTCCGCTACGCAAAAGCAAAGAAAAGAGGTCTGGTATGAGAAAAAGCCTGCGTCCAATAACATTTCGGAGAGTCGTCGAAGCGGCGTTCTGCGTAGAAGACGAACACGAGCTATCATACCAACAATTTCAGGATATTTTCGCCCTTTCAGCAAACAGATCTAAAGAAATTCTCCGTGAAATGGCACGAATGGGTCTGATATCGCAGGAAGACGGTCATTACGTCAGAACAGAGACGACAGGACAGTTCGTACAGGCCGTCAGAGATGACGACTGGCGATCTGTCCATGATCTCATGATGGGATATCCGTATTATGCTGCGTTCTATCGTGGGGTGAAGAATTCCGGACCTATCGAGTTACATGATCTCCAGGACCTCATCTCTGATGAAGAGTTCAACTTCAACGAAACAGCTCTCTCCGTTATCTCAGACTGGACCTTGAGGATCGGATCGCTTCAACGGAACGTCTTCAACAACCATTATTATGACGTTGATGGCACCGGTGAATCCTTTACAAAGGTCTTATTGAACGCATACGATGACTTGAACCTCTCCGGGAGCGGGAACCTCAAACAACGATATGTCGAGATTCCAAAGATCCGGGAATATGTCTGTGAGCAATTGAAAATTTCAAGAAAGAGGTTCGATACAACATTTGTCGATCTCTACGGGAACAATATTGGAAGATGGGAACTGGCCGGCGCTCCGATCACTACACACGCAAAAAAATCCAGCACTAAGATAAAATCTCTTGTTTTCTCTCAGATGCTCGATAGAGTGTCGATAGAACTCACATCTGATCGATATTTACAGGGGATCGAGTACGGGAGAAAACAGTACTATTACCTTGCAATTCACACGAGGGATGTCTTATGAGTGATTTAAAAATTGTCATATCTAAGAGAATTGCGATTAACTCCTCCCTGCCATCAGATACTCGCTCCCGACTGCCCTCTTCCCCTCGCTGTTCAGCCGTTTCCTTCCTGAACCCCTGCATTTAGAGGGTTTTTTGGATTTTCTCGAGAGCTATCGCTCGGCAGCTTGCGCTTTGAGGGTAAGAAGTTGCCTGAAGTTGAAATTCATGCAGGAGAAGATGTTCTTGACGTGCACTCTGGCAACCGTCGTGACCATGAGGTGGCCTGCATGGAACACCCGCTTGATCACGGCAAACGGTCGTTCCACCAGCGATCGTGTTCTGCTGATGGCCTTGTTCCGCCGGTTCTCCTTGATGGAGAGGGGATGGTTGCGAACGGCCCGGTGCATGGTCTTGTCCATAGATGCCTGCGGTTTCACCCCAAAATAGCCTTTATCGCGATAGACCGTCTCACCTTCCCGGGAGAGATCGATCCTGCTGTCATGGAGTGACGCCGTGGTGGTCTCAATCCGGCGGATCAGCTGACTGTCCTTGTCGAGCAGGATGTGAAGTTTGTACCCGAACTGTGACTTCGAGCCCTTCTTGGCCCAGGTGCCGTCGCGGCTGCGCCGCGTCTCTGCCTGATCTCCCCGGGGCGTGCCGGCAGGAGCATGCCCGGGATCGGCGGTGATGAACGTCGCGTCCTGCATGACACCGCGTTTGATGGCGAGCCCTTGTACTTCGAGTTGCCGCTGGAACTCATCCCAGATCGCGGTATCCTTCCCGGTTTGCGCCAAGCGTTCCCGGAACAGCCAGACCGTCGACCGATCCGGAATGGTTTCCGGATATCCCAGGAAGTGACGGAACGAGATCCGGTCGGTCGCCTGACGCTCCAGTTCGGGGTCAGACAGGCCATACCACTGCTGAAGCACCAGCAGCCGGATCATCAGAACGACGTCATAGTTCGGACGGCCGCCTCGCCCCTCGGCGTTGGTGTAGAGGTCAGCAAGGAGAGGGCGGAAGGCATCCCAGTCGATCAGACCGCTGACCTCACCCAGCCGATCACCCAGAGCTGCAAGGCTGGCATATTCGTGGTGGATCGCGAAATTGGTAAACGTGCTCATGGGAAAAAGGTCGATCCGGGACTATAAAGTACTTTGGGTGAGGTGGGGTTGTTCGAAATTCTCTTAAAATTAGTATTTCGCCGATCGCCAAAATGCGGGAAAAGGCAGAATCAGGCGCACCGGTCCCCCCAGGGGCGGCCGCCCGGAGGTGATCGAGTGAGGGCTCCCCCGCCCCGTAAAATTGGCCCCCTCACTTCTTCCGGTACACATTCACCCCGATCTTAATCTCCTCATGCCCCGGCACCGACACATTCCCATCGGTCGAGGCGATCGTGATCGACTTCCCTGACTTCGACGCCCCGAACTCCTGCGAGAGATCGACCGTGATCACCAGCCTGTCCCCCTCTACCTTCATATCAACATTTTTCATCGTCGCACACTCCTGCAGGACCGTTCACCGGCACCCCCGATGAACCTGCCGGAACCTGGAGCACCTCCTCCACCCCCTCCCGCACCAGGATCACCCGCGTCAGCCCCCGCCTCCTCGTCACGGCCAGGTCCACCAGCCTGAGGAGTTCCAGCCTCCGCAGCCGCTCGTGAAACGCCGTATAACTCATCCGCATCCGGCCCCCGACCAGCCCGTACACCTGCCCGGAGATCACCGGCTCCTCCTCGTCCTCCAGGCCCGCCGCCACGATCGCCTCCAGCACCGCCCGCTCCCCGGCGTCCAGGGAGGCGACCGCCTGTGCCGCCCGCAGGTCCCGGGAGGCCGCATACGCGGCGAGCACGTCCGCCGTCGTCACCCCCCGCCGGGCTTCCTTTTCGGCCGCAACCGCCGCCAGCCGGACCATCTCCAGCCCCACCCGGAGGTCCCCGCAGGCGTGCGTCCGCTCCACCATGAGGTCGAGCGCCGCCGGCGGCACAACGCCGGGGTACAGCCCGGCCCGGATGCGGTCAGAGAGGATCGCCCGGATCTCCCCCGGCGTATACAGGGGGAAATAGACCTCGGAGGCCTGGAGCACCGAGCGCGTCGCCGGGTCCAGGCAGCGGACGAGGTCGACGTCCACCCCGGAGACGACCAGCACCACCCCGGTCCGCGTCCCGGGATAGCCCTCCGGCATCCTGAGGATCCCGGCGAGCAGGTCGTTTAACACGTTGTCCGGGAGGAGGTAGCCGGCATCGTCCAGGCAGACGACGAGCACCGCACCCCGGCGGGTCAACTCCCGGGCGATCCGGCCCATGAGCCGCCTGAGCGGGATGCCGGACGCCGGGGGCGCCTGGCCGAAGAGGGCGAGATAAACCTGGCCGAAGACCGCATAGGGCGTGCGGTGGACCTGGCAGGAGACGAGCACCGGCACCGCCACGCGGGTCGCTTCCTCGACCTCGGCGAAGATCCGGCGCACGGCGGTGGTCTTCCCGGTGCCGGGCGGCCCGCGGAGCACCGTGTTTATGGGGCGGGCGCCCTGGAGCGTCGGCCGCAGGGCGAAGGCAAGGTCGGTGAGCTGGGTGTCGCGGTAGTTGAAGGTCTCGGGGAGGTAGGTGATGTCGAAGACGCTGTGGTCGCGGAAGAGCGTCTGGTCGGCCATGAGGGGGGGTTGGGTCATGGGGAGTCCATCTCTCCTGAAATATAAATGGGCGAGGCGTGTGCGGGGCGGAAGTGAACGCGGGCGGGTGATACCCCCCAGAACGCCCCGGCGTTGAACGCCCGCGGCGCCTTTTCTCTCAGGACTCCCTATTCACACTGTTGCACGGAGGAGGACCCCACCCGGTTCGCACGGTGCGGGGGCACGATGGGCCTAGAGAAGATCGTTCAACTCTTCGACCGTGATGTGGGCCTGCTTTAAAATGTGCGAGAGGGTCGAACGCTTGACCGGCGTATGCATGGGCACGGTCAGTTTCAGGGTCGTATCGGGCAGGCGCTTGTGCAGGCGGATATGGCTGCCCCGCTGGCGGACCACGACCCATCCATCCCTCTGGAGAGCCGTGACGATCCTGTCGTAGTTCAGGGCCGGCACCCGGTTCATACCGCGATCTCGACCTCTTCGGAGGTTTCGGTAGAGATATAATCGTCCTCAACCGTTTCGAGATACAACGCGATCGCCTCCCTGATATTGTTCAGGGCCTCTTCCTTCGTCTCCCCCTCGCTGATGCAGCCGGGAAGGCCTGGAACATAGACGGTATACCCGCCTTCTTCAGAGGGTTCAAGCACAACCCGCAGTTTCATACTCCTACCTGTCAGTTCCTGGAATTTATACGTAATCGTCCGGCACCGCATGGGAACGCCGTCGCCCACCGCGACTACACCAGCACCAGCAGCGTGCAGGTGATGCTCTTTGCCGACCGCCTGGAAGTCTGGAACCCGGGCACCCTCCCGCCGTCCCTGACCCTCGAGAAACTCCGGGAGGCCCATGGCTCGGTGCCGGGCAACCCGCTTCTCGCCGAGCCGATGTATCTCGCCGGCTACATCGAGCGGATGGGCACGGGAACGCGGGACATGATCCGGCGCTGCACCGAGGCAGGTATGCCGGAACCGGAGTTCGCCGTCAGCGACGGGTTCTAGACGTTCATCCGCCGGGCTCCGGCCCCCGGTCGGGCGCCGCAGCCAGAGTCACGGCCAGAGTCACGGCCAGAGTCACGGCCAGAGTCACTGGAGACGAGAGTCCTCCTGCTCCTGGAGAGCGGCCCGAAGTCCAAAGGGGAACTCTCGCGGGGGCTCGGGCAGAAAGAGATCTCGGGTCAGCTCAACAAGGTCGTCCGCCAGCTCCTGGCCGAGGAGATGATCGATTACACCATCCCTGAAAAACCGGGCAGCCGGCACCAGAAGTACCGCCTCACCGGTCAGGGCCGGGCTGCGCTCGCGAAAGGCCCCGGAAGAGACACGTTGTGAGCGTCTCACGCAGGAGCGGGTCGTCGCCTCCTTCCGCGACGCCCTCACCTGTCGCTACCCGGGCGACCGGGAGGATCCCAAAACCCTCAAAGAAGAAGACACACCATGTGCTGACGCAGGGACCGGCGGGGTATCGCTCCCGGACGGGCGGCAGATCGACTTCAAGGAAGAGGTGAGCAGCACCTTCTACAAACTCCTCTCCGCCTTCGCCAACACCGCCGGCGGCACGGCCGTCCTCGGCGTCAGGGACCGCGACCACGCCGTCACCGGCATCGACCTGCGCAACAACGCCCAGAAAAAACTCGCAGACAGCATCACAAGCAGGCTCGGCCTCCACCCGGTCATCGAGACCCACGAGATCGACGGCAAAAATATCCTCATCGTCACCGTCGAGCAGAGCCGCACGCTGGTCGCCTATGAAGGCCGCTACTACACCCGCGTCGGCGACACCACCCGCGAGATGCTCCCGGACGAACTGCGGGGCTATTTCCAGGAGAGCATCGAGTGGGAAAGCGTCACCGGGACGTTCGACCCCGACGAGATCGACGCGGCGAGTGTCCGGCGGTTCCTCGCCCTCGCCCGGAAAGCCGGCCGCCTCACGGCCATCGACCCTGACGAACCGGTCGAGGCCGTCCTCCGCCGTCTCGGCCTCATCAGGGACGGCCGCATCACCAACGGCGCCGTCGTCCTCTTCGGCACCGACCCGCAGCGCCACTTCCCGAACACGATCCTGCGGATCGGCAGGTTCAGGCGGGCCGACATCATCATCGGCGACCACGAGATCAGGGGCAACCTCTTCGCCCAGTTCGAGGAAGCCGAGCGGACCATCAAGAATTACATCGGCGTCCGCTACGACATCTCCGGGGAGGCGATGCAGGAGTCTTTCCAGCGAAAGGAGGTCTGGGACTATCCCCTCCCGGCGATCCGGGAGGCCCTGCTCAATGCCCTCATCCACCGGGACTACTTCAACAACACCGTCCAGACCCAGGTCAGGATCTTCGATGACCACATCCGCTTCCACAACCCGGGCCGCCTCCCCGAGGGTGTCACCATCGAGATGATCCTCAGGGAGCACTACTCCTACCTCCGCAACCCCCGTATCGCCGATGTCTTCTACCGTGCCGGCCTGGTGGAGCGTTACGGGTCAGGGATCGAGCGGATCCTCCGGGCACTGAAGGAGGAAAACCTGCCGGCGCCAGAGATCGTCAGCACGCCCCTCGGCTTCACGCTCACCATGCGTATGAGTTCCTTCACCGATGAGTATCTGCAGGAGATCGGTCTGAACGAGCGACAGATCGCAGCCGTCTCCTACCTCAAGGAGCACGGCACCATCACCAATGGTCAGTACCAGGAACTCAACGCCGTCGGTGCCAGCACCGCACTGAGAGACCTGCACGACATGGTCGCAAAGCATGTTCTTGAACGGCGGGGCGAATCTCGGCGGGACATGCACTATGTCCTGTTCAGGGAGACGAGGGGGTCACCGTGATGTGGTGTGATAAGGAGTGATGTGGTGTGATGATCTCCCGAGAGATCCCAAAGGCTCTTTCCGGCACGGGTAACCCCTCACCCCCCCCGAACATCTGCAGCACGATCGCCACCTCCTGCCCGGCCCCATCATGCGGCACAGCCCATCCGAACACTATAAATGAACGCACGCGCCACCCGAAACCAGATATGCACCCTCTCGCCCTGGTCCGCCAGAACCTCCGCACCATCCGGGAACGCTACGGTGTGGCACGCATCGGCGTCTTCGGGTCGGTCGTGCGGGGCGAGGCCACCCCGGAAAGCGACATCGACATTCTGGTGGAGTTCAGGGAGGGGGAGGAGACCTTCGACCATTTCATGGACCTCAAGTTCTACCTCGAAGACCTCCTGGGCCGGCCGGCCGATCTCGTCATTGCCGATACGTTAAAGCCCGGGATCAGGAGCACCGTCCTGGGGGAGGTGGTCTATGCCTGGGGACCTCCTGCTCTATCTGGAGGACATCAGGGACGCCCTCTGTGGGGGAACGGTCGTTTGAGGAGGTTGTGGACGATCCGATGTGCCTCGACGCCGTCGTGCTGCGGTTCATCACCATCGGGGAAGCGGTGAAACATCTCCCGGCCGACCTCACCGCCAGCCATCCCGAGATCGAGTGGCGAAAGATTGCCGGGCTCCGGGACATCAGTGTCCATTCGTATTACTCGGTGAAACCGACGATTCTCTGGGATATCATCCAGACCAAACTCGATCCCCTTGACGAGGCCGTCGAGGGTATGATCCGGGATGAAGGGGAGTGACCCGTCACCCCCACCCGAGCATCTGCAGCACGATCGCCACCGCCCCGCCCACGACCCCGCCGGCCCCGGCGGCGATCTGCCGGTCCCGTCTGGCCTCCCCCACCGTCTCGCTCCGCCACCCCTCCAGGGAGCGGAGCCGCCCCTCACGGCAGGCGTCCTCCTCCTCCATCCGCTGCAGCGTCCTGCAGATCCACTTCACGTCCCGGGCCGTCTCGGCGACCAGCTCGCGGGTGCTCTTCTCGTTCATACCTGCCCCGGAGATCGGCGGGAAGGGAGATGAGCGTTTCTTAACCCTGCCATACGCCCCGCCCGTTCGGCCGTCAGATGTTAAGGCAGGCAGATATCCCTCCAGGTAATAGTATCCTGTGCCTGTTCATGTGCCCGGGAGCATGCGGGCAGGAGAAACAAGAAATGGTAGACTTTGTCGAGACCAGCAACACCAGGACCGCTGTGCGGCAGATCCCGGCCCCGATCGCAGACATTGCGACCTTCGAGGCGATCGTCGCCGGCGTGATCGCCGACAACCCCTTCGGGTGCGTGGAGTACGTGCAGGGCGGTTCGACCCATCAGGGCGTCGAGCGCAACCGCGAGTCCTACACCCTCCGGGTGAACTACGAGGACCTCGAGGGCAACGTCGTCGGGACCGTCACCGTGAAGGCGCCGGACATGGCGGCCTTCAACGCCGCGGCGACCGCCGTCCTGAACGATGCGGCCCTCGAGACCGCTCTCGGGGGCGACGCGGTGCGCAACCCGGACGCCGACGCCTTCAGCTGCCAGCTGAAGTGCCACGACGCGAGCGGGGAGACCTACTACGTCACCTTCGGGCGCGAGAGCGTGCGGATCACCTCGTACGAGGATGAAGCCGTTCTCGCCACCATCGAGGCGTGGGCGGACGAGGTCGCGGCCCTGAACTGAGGGGGATCTTCCCCCTCTTCTGGGTGGTCTTATCAGGCGCCTTAGCATCTCCGTGAAGGGGATACTTTTATCGGTTTATTATTATACTTTCATCCTGTATGTGCGGGGGCGAGGCAGACCATATCGCGAAGATCAGGGCGATCATCAGGCACAACCCGAAAGGATTGAGCATCTCTGAAATCGCGCGAAAAGCGCACCTGAACCGGAACTCTGTCGCAAAATACCTCCAGGTCCTCCTGGCCTCGGGCGAGGCCGAGCTCAGGACCATCGGCGCCGCCAGAGTGTATACGCCATCTCACCGCCTCCCGGTCTCCGCCCTGCTGGAGTCCTCGAACGACCTGATCGCCGTCCTCGACCGGGACGGGGCGGTGATCCAGGTCAACACCCCGTTTCTTGCGTTCTCCGGACTGTCCAGGGAAGAGATCCCGGGCGCCGGCCCCCCTGATCTCCCGCTCCTCTCGGCCCCGGCGCTCAGGTCGGTCCTGGCCGATCCCCCGGCCGAAGAGATCGTGATCCCCGAGATCGCATGGGAGAACGGGGCGGTCTTCCGGGCGAAAATTCTTCCGACCCGTTTTGAGCACGGGGGGCACGGGACGACGGTGATCCTGGAGGAGATCACCGGGGAGAAGAGGGCGTGGGAGACCTGCACCATCCTCGCCTCGATCGTCGAGTCCACCGACGACGCCATCATCGGAAAAGACCTTGACGGAATCGTCATCTCCTGGAATCCGGCGGCAGAGGCCCTCTACGGCTATACGGCAGAGGAGATGATCGGGCAGACCTTAGACCGCATCGTCCCGCCGGACCTGGGCGCAGAGGTGGCGGCGATCGTGGAGGAGGTCAGGCAGGGCCTCCCGGTCAGGCATATCGAGACGACCAGGGTCCGCAGGGACGGGAGCGAGGTCACGGTCGCCCTGACCGTCTCCCCGATCCGCGGCGAGGACGGGGCGGTGATCGGCGCCTCGACGATCGCCCGGGACATCAGCGCCCTGAAGAGGGTGGAGGCGGAGAAAGAGCGGCACCTCAAAAACATGGCGTTTCTCTCCGGGACGGCGACGGCCTTTGTCAGGACGGACGACGACGATCTCTACCGTTATATCGCGGAGAAGACCAGGGAACTCGTGCCCGGCGCCCTCGTTGCGATCGCCTCGTACGACCCGGTGAACAATACCCTGACCGCAGAGGAGGTGGCCGCTTCGCCGCACGACCTCGAGGTGATGGCCGGGTATCTCTGCACCTCGCCGGTCGGGATCACCGTCCCGTTCCTCGACGAGTACCGGGACAATTTTAAGGAACCCGGTCTTGCGCCGGGCCCGCCGCTCTACACCATCCTGATGCACGCCGTGCCTGAAGAGACCTGCAGGCAAATCGAGGAGGACCTTGGCCTCAACGGGAGCTTCTATGCCCCAATCATCTCGAATGGCCGGTACCTGGGCAGCGTGCTCATCATCCTGAAGAAGGGGACCGTGGTCGAGGACCCTACCCTGATCGAGACGTTCATCGACGGGGCGGCGGTCGCAATCCAGCGCCGGAATGCCCTCCTGAGCCTCAAGAGGGGCGAGAAACAGGCAAAAGAACTGCTCAACGCCACCCACGACCTTGCGATCCTCACCGATGCCGGCGGCCGGGTGCTCGACCTCAACGAGGAAGCCGCCCGGTTTCTCGGGCGGTCTGAAGAAGACCTGATCGGGTGCTCGCTCGGGGAGGTCCTGCCCGGGGTGGATGCACCGGAGGGGGAGGCGCATGCGCGCTTCGAGGTCTCGATAGCAGGGCGGGTCTTTGACGTATCTGTTGCGGCGGTGATGGACGAGCGATCCCCTTCTCCGAGATCGGCGGTCTTTCTCAGGGATATCACGGCAGAACGTGAGGCAGAGGGCCGGCTCAGGCGGATGAACCGGCATCTTGCCGAGATCATCGAGTTCCTCCCCGACGCCACCTTCACCATCGACGCGGACGGGAGGGTGACCGCCTGGAACCGGGCGATGGAAGACCTCACCGGCGTCTCGAAGGAGGAGATGATCGGGAGAGGGGACTACCAGTACGCCGTTCCCTTCTACGGCGTAGAGCGGGAGATCCTCATCGATCTCATCGACAGAGAGGGCGACGACCTTCCCCCGTACCTCAGCATCGACCGCACCCGGCACGCCGTCATCGGGGGCGCGTACTGCCCCTCCATCGCCGGGGGAAAAGGGGCATATCTCTGGGGCAAGGCGACGGCGCTCTTCGACGAGGACGGAAACCGGGTCGGTGCGATAGAGTCGATCCGGGATGTCACCCGCATGGTCAGTGCGGAGGAAGCGCTCAAACAGAGCGAGGCGAAGTACCGGGACCTCGTCGAGAACGCCAACTCGGTGATCCTCACCCTCGACACCGAAGGGCGGATCACCTTTTTCAACCGGTTTGCAGAGGCTTTTTTCGGCTACACGCGGGACGAGGTGCTTGGAAAGAGCGTTCTCGGCCTGATCGTCCCGGAGACGGATTCTGCCGGTCGGGACCTCAGGTTCATGATCGCCGCTCTCTGTGCAAGGCCGGATCGATTCGGGAACGTCGAGAACGAGAACGTCACCCGGGACGGAACGCCGGTCTGGATCTCGTGGACGAACCGCGCGATATACGGGGATGGCGGCGAGATCGTCGGCGTCACCTGCGTCGGCAACGATATTTCGGCCCGCAAGCAGATGGAAGAGGAGCTGAAAGCGGCGCAGCAGAACCTCGAGGCGACGGTGCGGCGCCAGACTGCCGACCTGCTTTTTGCGAACACCTCGCTCAGGGAAGAGATCGGCGGGCATATCCGGGCGCAGGAAGCGCTGGAGAAGAGCAGGAACACCCTCTGGCTGATGCTGGAGGTGATCGCCGACTGCATCTTTGTGGCCGGCGCCAGCGGCGAGGTCAGGGCGGTGAGGACGCCGGGCGAGGCCCTGCGGGGCGTGCCGGTCGAGGCGATCCTTGCGGGTGCCCTTTCCGGCGAACAGAGAGAGCAGGTGTTTGCAGAAGGGAGGCCGGTCAGGCAGGAGATCAGGCTCGCCTCGTTCGGGCGGGAGATCGCTCTCGACACCTGGCTGATACCGGTGCCTGACTGGGATGGAAAAGGGCCGGCGATCGTCGGCGTCGCCCGTGACGTTGTCACGGACGGGAAAAAAGAAGGGGAGGGGCGTTAATCGCCGTTTAACTCGGCGATCAGTTCGGCCAGCGTCGCCTTGCGCTCGGCATAGGCGTCGTGCTGGTGGATGCTCTCCTCGTTGGTCTGGCGGATCAGGACCAGGGAGTCGCCAGGGAGGGACCCGAACTCGCCGACGACCCTCCGGGCCATCTCGCGCACGCAGTCCTCGACGAAACGGGGGTTGCGGTGGGCCTGCATCACGACATAGTTCTCGTCGCCGCGCTTTAAGAGTTCGTAGATCTGGGCGCTCATCGAGTTCTTCAGGACGTCGATGATCGCCTCTAACGAGACGTGCTGGTCGTCGTCGGTCTCGATGCAGAGGAAGCCGCGGCCGCGCTGGTTGTGGGTGGCCATCGGCACCTCCTCGAAGAACGCCGTGATCTTCTCCGCCTCGATCCCGAGGTTTTCCATCACGCGGACGGCGTGGTCCTTGACGATGTCCTGGGCGCAGGGGCAGGCGGTCATGCCGGTGACCTCGGCGCCGATGCTCTTCCTGATGATCGGCTGGTGCCCGGTCCTCATGGCGATGGCGCGGGCATGGACCTTCACCACCTCGTGGCACTTCGTCCTGGAGACCGGGGTGTCCCGACGGACCATGAACTCGCTGCGCATCTGGACCTCGGTCCGGTCGGCGTACTCGTGGTGGTCGAGGAGTTTGCGTGCAACGACGCTGCAGAGTTCCTCGATCTCGGTGACCTGACCGTTGATCGCCTCCTGCAGCACCTCGTCGATCACCTCGAAGTTCCGTGAAAGATTGGCACCCTTCAGGCTCCCCGGCAGATCGACGTAGACGTCAAAATTGGAGATGAAGATAACCGGGCGCTTTCCTGGACGGCTGACTTCTACAAGCTTCTTCACGTTTTTAACGCCGACCCTTGTCAGGTTGATGCGAACATCAGGGATGGTCGACTGAACATCTGGAAGTTCCATTCTTGTAAACCTCGAATTACTGGAGATAATTGCACGAAATCGCGGCGTAGACCGGGACATTCAGGGGCGCCGAAATTATAGTGCTTTTTAGGTACCCCCTATAATTATTTATGAACTTCGTTCTCACCATATGGTGGTACAGTATGGTCGAGAAATACTTTGATGCCGACGCGGATATGAGCGTGCTGGCTGGAAAGAAGATCGCGGTCGTCGGCTACGGGTCGCAGGGACGGGGTCAGGCCCTGAACCTCAAGGACTCCGGCCTCGACGTGATCATCGGGGTCAGGCCCGGCAGGAGCTGGGAGGCCGCGATAAAGGACGGGTTTGAAGTCTACCAGGTGGCCGATGCCGCCAAGATGGCGGACATCATTCAGGTCCTTCTTCCAGACGAGGACCAGGCCGCTATCTATCAGGCGTCCATCAGGCAGGGGCTCTCCGCAGGAAAGACCCTGATGTTCTCGCACGGATTCAACATCCACTACGGCCAGATTGTGCCGCCGCCTGACGTGAACGTCGTGATGGTCGCCCCGAAGGGGCCGGGCCACATGGTGAGGAGGATGTACGAGGAGGGCAAGGGCGTCCCGGCGCTCATCGCCATCGAGCAGGACGCGAGCGGTCAGGCAAAGGCGGTCGCCCTCGCCTATGCGAAGGGCATCGGGGCGACGAGGGCGGCGGTCTTCGAGACCTCGTTTAAGGAGGAGACCGAGACCGATCTCTTCGGCGAGCAGGCGGTGCTCTGTGGCGGGTGCACGGCGCTGGTCAGGGCCGGGTTCGAGACCCTGGTCGCAAACGGCTACGCGCCCGAGATGGCCTACCTCGAAGTGCTGCACGAGCTGAAGCTGATCGTCGACCTCATCTACGAGGGCGGGTTTACGAAGATGCGCGACTCGATCTCGAACACCGCGCAGTACGGCGACCTCACCCGCGGCCCGCGGGTGATCGGCCCCGAGTCATATGCGGCGATGCAGGAGATCCTGGAGGAGATCCAGGACGGCCGGTTCGCAAAGGAGTGGATCCTCGAGAACATGACCCGCCGCCCGGTCTTCACCGCCCTCACCCGCGCCGACGAGGAGCACGAGATCGAGGAGGTCGGCGCCGAGATCCGGGCGCTGATGCCGCAGTTCCAGAAAAAATAACTCTCTTTTTTCAGGGCGGGTCCTGCCGCCAGAACGCCCTTATGGGTGTGCGTATATCTCTCCTGTATGCGAGCCTGCATTGTCTATTACTCGGCCACGGGAAACACGCGTGCGCTGGCCGAAGCGGCCGCCGGACTTTCCGGGGCCGATATCGTCGAGGTGAAGGACGAGGAGGACTACTCGAAGGTGATGATGTACCTCAAAGGGGCGCCCAGGGCGCGCCGGGGGGAGGCGGCCAGGATCGAGCCCGCGGCGATCGATGTCGGGGGGTATGACCTGATCGCCGTCGGCACCCCGGTCTGGGCGTTCAGGCCGACGCCGGCGGCAAATGCGATCGTCGCCGCCCTCCAGAACTGCGCGGGGAAACGGGCGGTCGCCTTTGCGACGAGCGGGGGTGCGCCGGGCGATACCGTGGGGGTGCTGAAGGCGCGGATGGAGGAGCGGGGCATGAAGGTCGTCGGCACCTTCCATGCGAGCGATAAAGAGGTAAAAAGCGGTGAGGGCGCCGACGCCCTCGCCCGCCTGATCAGTAGCGCATCAGGCGCGTGATCGAGGAGAGGGAGAACTCGATCTCCTCGGGGGAGAGGACGACCGTCTCATCCCCGACGGCGATCCTGAGCCCCTCCCCGCCGGCCGTGCCGATCACGGTGTGGGGGAGGCCGGCAAGGTCGGCCTCGTTTTTGACGGCGACCAGGAAGCGGCCATAGGTCTCGGAGAAGAGGGCGGTGACCGGGTCGCCGGAAAGCCGCACCTCTGCGTCGGGAGAGAGTTTTGCAAGGGCGACGAGCAGCCCGCCCTTCGAGAGGTCGGTGACGCCGGAGAAGCGGTCGGCCGCCACCCGCTCGCGGATAAGGGGGAGCAGGGAGGGGTCGGCGATCGCCGGGGCCGCACCGCCGCACCCGGTCACGGCGTCCAGGACCGACCCGCCGAGGTGCTCGCCGGTCTCGCCGACGAGGGCCAGGATGTCGCCGGCCGCCGCTTTCGTCCAGCAGCGCACCGGGCCTTTTCCTGCCATACCGATCGAGGGCGTCGGCTTGATCTCGGTCCCGTACTCGTCGGATTCGTTGTACAGGGAGACGTTCCCGCCGACGACCGGGGTGGCCAGGATGCGCGCCATGTCGCCGAGGCCCAGGACGGCCTGCTCCATATCGTGGAAGACCTCGGGGTGGAGGGGGCTGGCGAAGTTCAGGCAGTTGACGATGCAGAGGGGTTCGGCGCCGACGCAGGCGAGGTTGGCGGCGTTCTCGTAGACGGCGTTTGCGGCGTTCGCATACGGGGCGAGGGCGATGTGGCGCGGGTTGCAGCCGCAGGAGAGGACCAGGGCGGCGTCTTCGAGGCGCAGCACGGCGGCGTCGTGCGAGAGGGATACGGTGCGCACCTGGACGTCGTGATCGTACTGTTCGGTGATCCAGATCTTCGAGGCGATGTCGGGGTGGGAGAGGACGGCCAGGGCGAGCGCCTTTGTGTCGCCGGACGGGCGGGTGTAGGTGGTGTCGACGGTTCGCGGCGCCTGTGGAAGGGCGCACCGCGGCGTCCCGCCGACCAGGAGGTCGATGGGAAGGTCGCAGACGGTCTCCCCTGCAAACTCCACGATATAGCGCGGCTCGGCGATCACCTCACCGATCTCGCTCCAGCCGAGGTCGTACTTCGCGGCGATCGCACCCATCAGGGCGACGTCTTCTGCTGCCACCTCGATGAGCATGCGCTCCTGCGACTCGGCGAGCATGATCTCGACGGCGTTCATCCCGGTCTCCCTGAGGTGGACGCGGTCGGCGACGATCCTGGCCCCGAAGGTGCTCGCCATCTCCGAGGAGGCCCCGGCAAGCCCGGCGGCCCCGAGGTCGCGGCAGGAAAGCACTTTTCCGGTCTCTGCCATCTCCATCATCGCTTCGATCAGGAGTTTTTCGGTGAAGGGGTCGCCGACCTGGACGCTCGGGCGGTCTTCGGCCTCGGATTCCTCGGAAAGGTCCCGCGAGGCGAACGACGCCCCGCCGAGCCCGTCCCTGCCGGTGGAGGATCCGAAGAGGACGAGCCTGGTGCCCGGCGTCTTCACCCGCGCCGTCAGAAAGCGCTCCGGATCGACGACGCCCACGCAGACGACGTTCACCAGGGGGTTGCCCTGGTACGAGGGGTCGAAGACGGTCTCGCCGCGCACCACGGGTACGCCGATGCAGTTGCCGTAGTCGCCGATCCCGGCCACCACGTGTTCGAGGAGGTAGCGGGTCTTCTCGGCGGCGAGCGAGCCGAAGTACAGGGGGTCCATCAGGGCGATCGGGCGGGAGCCCATCGATATGACGTCGCGGACGATCCCGCCGACCCCGGTGGCCGCCCCGTCGTACGGGTCCACGTACGAGGGGTGGTTGTGGCTCTCCATCCCGATGGCGAGGGCGAGCGAGTCGGAATACCGCACGATGGCGGCGTCGTCGCCAGGGCCGAGGATGACGTTTTCTCCCTCGGTCGGGAGGGTCTTCAGGAGCGAGCGGGTGGAGCGGTACGAGCAGTGTTCGCTCCAGAGGTTCTCAAAGCAGGCGGCCTCCACGTCGGTGAGGTCGCGGCCCAGTGTTCCGGTGATGAAGGCGAGGTCCTCGGCAGACAGCATGTACACACAGATGGGTTTCGCGCGCCTTTATATTCATCTCACTCCCCGGAGGGGCACATATTCCTTTTATCCGATCCCCACCATAGTATATATCATGGCAGATCCTTACGAAGAGTTGCTGAAAAAAGCATATTCCAATATCACCGAGATCAGCGACTCCGCCGAGCGTTTCCATATCCCTGAGGGGAAGATCTATCAGGAGGGCAAGACGACGGTCCTCGAAAACTTCACCGAGATTGCGGAGTACATCAGGCGCGAACCCGACCACCTGATGAAGTTCCTCCTCGGCGAACTGGGGACGGCCGGAAAAGTCGAGGGAAACCGCGCCGTCTTCAACGGCAAGTTCGAGCCGGCGGTGATCACCTCGTCGGTCAAGAAATACGTCGAGGACTATGTGATCTGCTCTGAGTGCGGACGGCCGGACACCCGCCTCGTGAAGGACGACCGGGTGCTGATCCTCCGCTGCGAAGCATGCGGCGGGCACAGACCGGTGAGAAAGCGCCGCGCCAAGGCAGACGACGGGGCCCCGAAGCTTGAAGAGGGAGCGATCCTGGACGTCAAGATCGAGTCGATCTCCAAGCGCGGCGACGGTGTGGTGAAGATGGGGAAATATATCATGTACGTCACCAATGCCCGTCCCGGACAGGTGGTAAAGGTGAAGATCGCCCGGATATCGGGCTCTATCATCTTCACCGAGCGGGCTTAGAGCCGGGGTTTTCTTCCCGGAACTTGCGTCTTCTTTTTTTCCTGGATACGGGAATATACGTCCCCGGATGGATCCGGTGGGGGTGTGGTTGATTGGTGAGCCGTGGCGGGGGGCCTGCCGCCCCCCGGCCCCCCCGCCGGTTGCGATTGAGGGGAGATGGGTGTGGCCCTTATGGCTCATGTGCTGCTTTTTCCCTGCCGGATCGTGGGTGGGGAGGATGTAGCCCTGTTATGATCCACTGTTGCCCTTCCCGGAGACGATCGGGTGGGGCAGGACGAAGAGATCGATGGGATTGTCGGAAAATAGGCAGGTATCGGACGAATTTTCGGGAGAGCCCTGGGCTTCTTAAAGCGGCGACGGGAAAAGAGTTTCAGGGCCAGGAGAGGCCCTTTTATGCGGTCTTTGCGGCCCTGACCTGCTCGATGAGGTCGTCGCACTGGGCGGTGATGCGGGCGCAGGCCTCCCTGATCACCAGGAACGGATCTTTTTCGCCTTTTGTCGTGACGAGAAGTTCGGGATCGGAAAACTGGAATTTTATGACGTATTTTGCCACATCGACCGCGGGATCACTGAGGATCTCCTCGGTGAGGGCGTTCATGAAGGTGTGTCCCTGACCCTTCAGGACCATCCGCACTTTGTCCCCTTCGCGCTCAAGGATCTTGATATCCATGTAGAGATAGGTGGTGGGCAGAAGAGTATATAGATATGGGTACCGGGATCGGTCGGGAAATCCCCGGCCGTGGTGGCCCGTTTGACTCCGGGACGCCCCGGCGTCGGGCGGGTCAATCCCTATATATCCGGGCGGCGTTTCTCTTCTCATGACAGCGGAGGGAGGGCTCAGGCGGGAGCTCGGGCTTGCCGGGGTGACGGTCTCGGGTATCGGCATCATCCTCGGTGCCGGGATCTACGCCCTGCTCGGCGAGGCGACCGGCCTGGCCGGAAACGCCGTCTGGCTCTCTTTCGGGATCGCCGCCGTCATGGCGGCCTGCACCGCCCTCTCGTACGCCGAACTCTCCTCGATGTTCCCGCGTGCGGCCGCGGAGTATGCCTATGTCTCCGAGGCGTTCGGCCGGAAGGCCGCCTTTGTGGTCGGGTGGCTGATCCTTGCGAGCGGCGTGCTTTCCACGGCGACGGTGGCGCTGGGTTTTGGCGGCTACGTCGCCGGGGCCACCCCCCTGCCGATCGTCCCGGCCGCCCTGATCCTCATCGCCGGGCTCTGTGCCCTCGCCGTCCTGGGTATCCGGGAGACCGCCCTGTTTGCGATCGCCATGACCCTGGTCGAGGCCGGGGGGATCGTCTTTGTGATCCTGATCGGCCTGCCCCACCTCGGCTCGGTCGACTATTTCGTGATGCCGAACGGGGTTTCGGGGGTGTTCAAAGGCGCCGCCCTCGTCTTCTTCGCCTTCATGGGCTTTGAGGAGATGGTGAAACTCGCCGAAGAGACAAAAGACCCGGAACGGACGATCCCGAAAGCCGTGCTCCTCGCCCTTGCGATCGCCGTCGCCCTGTACATGCTCGTCACGGTGAGCGCCGTCTCGGTGCTCGGGTGGGAGCGGCTTGCCGCATCGAGCGCCCCCTTCGCCGAGATCGCCGGGGCGGTCCTCGGGGAGCAGGCCTTCGCCGTGATCACCCTGGTCGCCCTCTTTGCGACGGCGAACACCGCTCTTCTCCTCCTGGTCGCCGCCTCGCGCCTCGCGTACGGGATGGCGGCGGCCGGATCGCTCCCGGCGGCGCTCGGGCGCGTCCACGGCCGGTTCGGGACGCCGTGGGTTGCGGTGGCGGCGGCCGGTGCGATCTCCGCCGGTTTCCTCTTTGCAGGAAACATCGCCTATGTCGCAAACGCCACCAACGTCGCCCTCTTCCTCACCTTCCTGACGATCAACGCCGTGGTGATCGTGCTGCGGTTCAGGGAGCCCGATACGCCCAGGCCGTTTCTGGTGCCGGGTGCGGCCCTGGGCGTCCCGCTCGTCCCGGTGCTCGGGATCCTCTTCTCGGTGTTTCTCCTCTTCCAGCTCGAGGCGGCCGTTCTCGCCCTCGGGGGGGCGCTCCTCGTCTCCGGCGCCGTGATCGCCGTGTTCAGGGGATGACTCAGAGGTCGAAGGTCTCCATGTCCATGGCGAGGTGGGGCGTGTCCCAGGGCATGAGGTGGCTTGTATGGGTGCAGCGGAACTCCCGGGGGTGCAGTTCGGCGGCGAGGGCGACGGCGTCGGCGTAGTTCATGTGCTTCGAGATCGTGTAGCCCCGCGGGGCGATGGCGTCGAGCACCAGGAGGTCGGCGCCGGAGAGCACCTTTTTGCTCCGCTCCGCGACGGAGGCGTTGGTGTCCGAGGTGAGGGCGAGGACGGCGCCTTCGTGCTCGATCCTGACGCCGAAGGTCGGCATGTGCGGGTGGTTCACCGGGACCAGGGTGACCGAGGCGCCGAAGAGGTCGAAGGGGCAGTACGGGCTGACGGCGTTTGACTCGAAGCGGAGAAAAGAGAAGATCGAGCTGGCATAGTCGAGGGTCGGTTCGGCTGCATAGACCGGGGGGATCCGCTGCACCCGGTAAAACTCCCCGAACCCCATGAAGTGGTCGTAATGGCCGTGCGTCCAGATGACGGCGTCGATCTGCGGCGCACCGGCGGCGATGAGCTGGGCCCGCAGGTCAGGGCCCGAATCGACCAGGACATTTTTGTCCCCGATCTCGACCAGGGTCGCCGACCTGAGGCGCTGGCGTCCGGCGAGGCGGGCCTCGGTGCAGACCGGGCAGGTGCACCCGATCTTCGGCGTCCCGATGGCGTCCCCGGTGCCGAGGAGGGTGACCTTCATCTTATCCCCACGAGCAGGTGCGGATCAGGCTCCTGTTCGCGACCGAGGCGAGGGCCCGGTCGATGTCGGTCTGGGAGACGACCCTTCGGCCGTCCATTAAGGCCGAGATCACCGCTTCCTTGACGGCCATGCGGAGGTCGGCGCCTGAAAAGCCCTCTGAACGGGCTGCCGCCTCTGCAAGGTCGCCCGTGCACTCGAGGGAGAGGACGAACTTTCTCAGGATCGTCTCGCGCATCGCCTCGTCCGGGAGGACGAACTCGACGACCTCGTCGAAGCGCCGCCATGCCGCTTCGTCCAGGAGCTGGGGGTGGTTTGTCGCCCCGATCAGGAGGACGCCGTTTTTGATCAGGCTGATCTTGTCGATGTTCTTGAGGAGCATGTTCACGGCGCGTTTCATCGCCCCGTGGTCGTCTGAGACCCGGCTTTTTGCCACGAAGTCGAACTCGTCGATGAAGAGGACGCACGGGGAGAGGTGCTTTGCCAGGTCGAAGATCCGGTCGATGTTCTTGGAGGTCTCGCCGAGGTACTGCGAGGTGACCATCGAGAGGCGGACCTCGAGGAGGGGCATGCCGAGGTTATTGGCGAGGGCAAGGGCCAGCGAGGTCTTGCCCGTGCCGGGCGGGCCGACGAAGAGGAGTTTTCCGACCTCGGAGATGTTGTGCTCCCTGAGGAAGTCGCGGTTCTCGATCGCCGTCCTGATCCGTGCGATCATCCCGGTCTGGTCCTCGGTGCAGACGAGGCCGTCCATCTGCTGCTCGATCTCGGCCGGGGCCGAGATGATCACGAGGTCCATCGCCTCCTTGAGCGCCTCGTCACGCGCCAGGATCTGCGCGACCCGCTGGTCGAGGGCGGTTCTCGAATCGGCGAACCTGGGGTTTCTCGCCCGCACGTTCGCATAGTCGATCCCGAGCGAGTCGTAGCCCCCGATGAAATGGGCGAGGGCCGGGTTTTTCTCCACCAGATCCCGTCCGCCGTGGCCGACGAACCACTCGGCCGCTGCCTGAAGGTCGGTGACGTGGTACTGGAGATTTAAGGTGTCGAACTCAACGAACGGGTTTTTCAAGAGGTTTTTTACGGCCTCGTCGGACTGCACGCCCACCCGCTTCAGAAACCCGTCGGTAACGAGGACCGGCCGTTTTACCTCGGACGCCTCGGGCCCTGCGAGGAAGAGGCTCCGGTGCCGGGGGGTAAGGTCGTCCAGGTCCAGACGGGGGGTGCGGTTGAACACCTCGGCCGTCAGGATGACCTCCATCAGCCGGATGACGTCGTCTCTGCTCTCTGCACTCGACATGGATGTAACATCTTCTATTGTCGGTCTGCTCCGATAATACTATCCATGGTGCGTCGTCACGATGCAGCCGTCGGCGGTGACGATGAGGGTGTGCTCGGCCTGGGAGACGAAGGAGCCGGCCACGTCGTGGAGGACCGGGTAGCCGTAGAGGACGCCGCTCTTCAACAGGGTTGAGAGGGCGATCTCGACCTTCTCCTGCGGGAGCCAGCGGCGGGAGAAGGGCATGCCGCGCCGTTCCCTGATCTCCCCGAGGATGCGCTTTGCCGAGGGGAGGCGCACCGGCTTTATGGCGATCTGCTGGTAGATCTCGGTCCGCATCCGGTCGCTCACCCGCCCGCTGCCGGTGGTGGCGAAGGGCTCGATGGCGATCGCCATCCCCTCTTCGAGGACGGCGCCGCCGGCGATCCCGACGTTCGGGATCGTGGGGGCGGTGTGGATCTGGTACGGGGCGAGGCCGTGGCCGGTGAGGTTTGCGACCGGGAGAAAGCCCCGGCCCTCGATCTCGGCCTGGATGGCGGCCCCGAGTTCGCTGGCGGTGACGCCCGGGCGCACGAGGGCGATGGCACGGTCGAGGGCGGCGGCCGAGGCGGCGACGAGGGCGTCGTGCCCGCTGAGGTCCACCGAGAGGGCGGTGTCGGCGATCCGGCCGTCGATGGCGACGCCGAGGTCGAGTTTGATCAGGTCGCCGGCCGAAAAGGTCCGCTCGTCGCCGGCCGAGGCGGTGTCGTGGGCGGCGTCTTCGTTGAAGGAGAGGTTTAAGGGGAAGGCGATCTCGGCCCCGGCCTCCAGGATCATCGCTTCGATCCCGTCTACGACCTCGAGCACCGATCTGCCGGGCTTCACCATTGCCGCCCCGGCGTGCAGGGTTCTTGCGGCAATGCGCCCTGCTTCGAGGTACTGCTCTAGTTCTTCGTCTTTCATAGGATCAGGTCTCTGGTGTAATCGGTGTAACAGTCAAATCCCCCGGCGGTGACAGCGCCCATGTCCTCGATCCGCACCCCGCCGATCCCGGCGTAGTAGAGGCCGGGCTCGACGGTGACGACGTTGCCGGCGGCCAGGGGGCCGCCCGAGGGGGAGAGGGATGGGGCTTCGTGAATCTCGAGCCCGACGCCGTGGCCGAGGCTGTGGACGAACCCCTGCGCCCCGCTCTCGTAGCCCTGGTCGTCGAAGTGTTTGACGACGGCGGCATGGAGGTCGGCGCCCGGGACGCCGGCGCGGATGAGGGATTTGCCGAGGGTCTGCGCCTCCAGGACCGAGCGGTGCATATCCGCAATCTCGGGGGAGGGTTCGCCCTTCACGACGGTCCTGGACATGTCGGCGTAGTAGCCGGTCTCTTCGTGCTGCGGGAAGAGGTCGATGACGATCGGTTCGTCGGGCCTGAGAGGGCCGGCGCCCTGCCGGTGGGGCATCGCCGACTCCTCCCCGCAGGCGACGATCGTCTCGCGGGCGATATAGCCCTGCCCCATCAGCGAGGTGTGCATCGTCGCCTTCACCCGTTCTGAGGTGAGGGCCTCGCCGTCGAGGACGAGGACTCCGCCTTTTGCGGAGGAGCGGCGGATCATGGCGATCCCGAGGTCCATCGCCGCCGCCGTCGCCCGTTGCGCCGCCCTGATGGCGGCGAGTTCGTGCGAGGTCTTGACGGCCCGCATCGCTCCGACTGCCCCATTGGTATCGACGACGACCTCGCCGTAACCTTCGAGGAGGCGGCCGAGGCGGTACGGGAGGGTGCCCGGGACGAGCACCGGCCCGCCTGCGAGGGCGGCGGCGGTGTGCGCCAGCGCCTTCCAGGGCTCTTTGTCCTCGTCCAGGTATGCAAGGTAGCCTGACTCTGCCCTGGTCACCGGCACTGCCGCCGCTTCGGCCGCCGCGCGGGCGTACTCCATCTGCGGGACGACGAGTCCGGGCTCTTGCCCGAGGCGCTTCACGTACAGGAGGGGGTCGGAGACCTGGAACTGCGTGAGGTACCTGAAGTCCGCGTCCTTTGATGAGGCATAGGCCACGTAGGCGGCGCATCCGGCGGCAGATATCGCATCGTCCAGTCTTTTCATAACCCGCTCCCGGCGGACCGGGCCCGCCATTCTGTATACCTATTGCGGGGATACCACAAGTACTTAATCACACAAATGCAACTACGAGTGATGGAGGACGCAGATAAACAGGTCTTCAAGTGGAAGTTCGGCAGACTGGCAATCATCTTGAACATCATCATCATCTTCGTCGCCCTTGCCATAGGTCTTTACTTCAAGGCACCGCAGCCGTACGGCCCTGTCATTGCAGGGGTGCTCATCCTCGCCGATATCCCCCTGATCTGGTATTTCCGGAAGGACTATTACCGGACGAAGGCATGGCTGGACGTCCACGCCACCCCTCCGGAGAAGAAAGAGGACCATGCTTGAGAAACTGAAGACCGAGATTGAACTGGTCGCCCGCCACCTGGAGGTGCTGCGGGTGGTGGCCGCCCACCAGCCGATCGGGATCATGAAACTCGCCGAGGTGCTGGGGCTGCCGTACCACCGCGTCCGCTACTCCCTGCGGGTGCTCGAAGGGATGGGGTATATCAGGGCCTCGCCCGCGGGGGCGGTGGCGACCGAGCGCGCCCTCGCCTTCCTCGACCATCTCGACGACGATCTCGACGCCATGATCGCACTTCTCGAAGGGATGCGGAGGCCCATCTCCCATAACATTTAATAGGAGCGACAAGATAGGTATTAAGGCACAACGTTGCGTTGCCGCCATAACTCAGTTGGTAGAGTGGCTGGCTGTTAACCAGCATGCCACAGGTTCGAGTCCTGTTGGCGGCGTTCTTTCATTTTTGTTCGACCGTTCTGCTCCGAAGATTTTCTATCTCCCTTCAAAAAAATCTCTCGTCCCCTTTATATCGTGCTTCCGGGCCGTGTGCACGATGAATGCAGGTCCGTTCAGGTGATCTTCGCCGCCCCCTCTTTCAGCACTGCCCGCTCTCCCGGCGGGTGAAGAGGGGGAGTAGAAGAAAAATGTATACACTGATTGATGGTATGTATGTGTGTAGCGAGTACGTCCTTCCCGAAAAGGATGAGGCCACCGTAAGGTGGGTGGGACGAAGTAGGGAAGGGTTCGCTGCCTTTTTTATGATCCATTGAGGTAGTCATCCCGGCTCTGTGATTCTGATCATGGATCATGGGTTCTGCCGTCGCCCCTCTGATGCCGGGGAGCCGCATCGGCTATAGAATCTACGGGGGGTACCTGTCGGTAGTGTTTCAGATCTTCTGTAATTCGTCTGAGCCCTGTCTCCTTGTTTGATCATTCCCCCTCCATCGTCAAATATCTTCTGCCGGTCACCCACTCCTCATTGATGTCCATCAGGATGGATCCTGCCAGCCTGAGGAGTGACTCTTCATTGGGAAAGGCCCCTACAACTTTGGTTCTCCGTTTCAGTTCCTTGTTGACTCTTTCCATCATGTTCGTCGTTCGGATCCGCTTTGCGTGCTCTTTCGGGAACGCCGTGTAACTCATAAGTCCCGGGATGAATCTCTCGATCGTATTGGCCGCTTTCCGATATCCTCGTTCGTTCAGATCGTCTGCAAGCTCCTGCAGTCTCTCCTCGTCCCCATATGCCTCCTTCAAGGACTCAGCAACTTCTTTCTGATGTTTCCGTGGAATATTCTTTAAAACCGCCCGGGTGCAATGGACCGAGCACATCTGCCACGATGCGCCGAGGAAGGTGGCTTCCGCCGCCTTCTGGATCCCGGCATGACCATCTGAGACAACCATCTTGACACCCACCAATCCTCGTTCTTTGAGGTCTTCGAACAATCCCGACCAGAACATCTCATTTTCACAATCAGTGATTCTAGCTCCCAGGATTTCCCGGTAGCCATCCATTCGAACACCGGCGATCACCAGAAGAGCTTTGGTGATGTAGCGTGGTCCCTCTCTGACTTTGTAGTACGAAGCATCCACAAAGAGATAGGGAATCTCCTGTTCAATCGGCCTCTGAAGGAATGCATGGACCTGTTCATCGAGGTCCTTTGCTATCCTGGATACTGAAGCAGGAGAGAGTTGTTCGATGCCAAAATGAGCAACAATCTCCTGGATCCGGCGGGTTGAGACTCCCTGAAGGTAGGATTCAAAGATAGCATTCTCAAGAGCCTTCTCAACCCGGGAATAGCGTCCAAATACCTGTGTTTCGAAGGGGAACTCTCGGAATTGTGGTTTCTGGAGGATCGTTTCTCCATATCGGGTTTTTAGAGAGCGCTTCTTGTAGCCGTTTCGGTGAGCCTTCCGCGCATCGGTTCGTTCATACTGCTCGGCTCCCGCCTGGTGGAGGGCTTCGAGCAGCATCACCTGGTTGAGGAACCAGGTGATGAGGGTCTTCATGCCATTCTCATTATCGGAAAGATAATCTTCGATTAACGCTAAGGGATCCATGGCCCTGTTTCTCCTTTGTCCAAATCTAGGTTGGATTCAGGGCCAAATTATTTTTACAGAAAATTCGTTACACTATCTGAGTGCCGGGAGGCCCCATCCGTTGAAGGGAGAGCGTCAGGGGCAGTTGGCGATAGAGTTGCCTGATGGAAAACGGTTGATTCTCGTCCCTGCAAACGATCCGACTCCGCGTCGCGATGATGGGGGTATCGATTGGTCCGGCGTGACAAAAGTCTGTATTATTGAGGTGCGTGATTATCATGACTGAGGGGAGAAAAAAATTTTCTCCAGATTGGATCTCGCCTCCCGGGGACACCATTGCAGATCTCCTGGAGGAGCGTGGCTGGACGCAAAAAGAGTTTGCAAAGAGAATGGGTAGTTCCACAAAGCAAATCAGTCTCCTCATTAACGGAAAAGCACCGATTACTCAGGAAACCGCGTTGAAACTTGAGCGCGTCGTTGGAAGCACCGCAGGATTCTGGCTGAACCGGGAGATCCAATACCGGGAACGCCTTCACCGTTTGCAAGACTCGCAGAACCTTGAAGAGTGGGTCGGCTGGCTCAATGAATTGCCCGTCAAAGAATTGATGGATGCGGAGGCTATTGAGAAGGTCCGATTAACTTCGAAAAATAAGCCAGACGTGGTGGATAACGTGCTCCACTTTTATGGCGTTGCCTCTCCCGATGACTGGAGGGCACAATATCAGAATATGGCGGTAGCATTTCGCTCTGCAAAGAAAGAACACGATATCGGGTCTGTGTCGGCATGGTTGCGCCTGGGCGAAGTAAAAACAGAGAACACCGAAATGTCTCCCTATAATGCTTCCAGATTTGCGAAATTACTTGAAAACATTCGGAGCCTGACGACAAAAGATCCCGATGTATTCAAAGATGAGATGCAGCGGTTTTGCAAAGGCGCAGGGGTGTCGTTGATATTTATTCCGGCAATCCCGCGAGCGCATGTCAGCGGAGCGGCACGCTGGTTGAACGGGCGTCCTCTCATACAGTTGTCGTTCTACGGGAAGACGAACGATAAATTCTGGTTTAGTTTCTTTCATGAGGCGGCCCACATTCTGAAGCATGGCAGGCACGCAGTGTTTCTGGACGATTCTCTCGATCCGAATAGTGGGCATTCCGAAGAGGAAGATGAGGCAAATGATTTTGCGAGCGAAATTCTCATTCCCTCCAGATATAATGAATATTTGCCGAAATTGCGGTCCAAACGCGCTGTGAAAGAATTCTCGGCAATGATCGGTATTCATCCAGGAATTGTCGTCGGCCGTTTGCAGCATGAAGGGCTCATTAAACCCTCATGGATGAATGACCTCAAAGAACATTTTTAGGGGCAGGGACACGGATGCACACGCAGATAGTCATCCTGGTTAGAAAAAGGTCTTCACTCGTCCTCGACGAGACCCTGCTTTCCTGATGCCTCCTCCCTCGTTTCAGCAACCTTTTTTTCCGGCGGCGTCCGACCCTCTGGAGATGACAGGGGTCAGGCGATGAGGTGCGTCACCATCCACGGCAACACCTTCTACAACGGCGACTGCATCGCCGGCGCAGCGGCGCATATCCCCGACAACTCGGTGGACCTGATCGTCACCGATCCCCCGTACGGGATCGACGGCGACCTCCTCCACCGCCACTACAACCGGGACGAGGGTTATGTCGTGGACGGATACGTCGAGGTCCCGGCCGCCGAATACGGCGAGTTCTGCCTCCGGTGGATCGCCCAGGCCGAGCGTATCCTCAGGCCTGGCGGCTCTGTCTACATCGTCTCGGGCTACACGAACCTCTACCATATCCTCCACGCCCTCAGGGAGACCTCCCTGGAGGAGGTCAACCACATCGTCTGGAGATACAGTTTCGGGGTGTACACGAGGAGAAAATACGTCTCGTCCCACTACCACATTCTCTACTACGAGAAGCCCGGCGGAACGAGGACGTTCAACCTCGAGTCTCGCTATGGGCTGACCGAGAAGGACGCGGGCGGCGGGTCCCTGAACTACGGGGACCGGGAGGACGTCTGGACGATCCACCGCGATTACAAGCCCGGCCAGGTGAAGAACAAGAACGAGCTCCCGCCCGACCTCCTCGTCAAGATGATCCAGTACAGCAGCGGCGAGGGCGACCTGGTCTGCGACCTCTTCCTGGGCGGGTTCTCGACGGCGAAGACTGCGGTCGGCCTCAACCGCCGCTTCGTCGGGTTCGAGGTCTCCCCCGCGATCTTCGACCGCAGAATTATCGAGATGGGGGAGACCGTCCCTGGCGGGCTGCTCCCCGGTCTCAGGCGGCCCCGGATCGAGCCGCTGCAGAACCGGGGGAAGCGCTGGAGCGTGGAGGACACCGAAGCGCTCGTCGCCGGCTACCGCCGCCTGACCGCTGCAGGGACGACGAAGAAGGAGGCGGTGCGCCTGCTGGGGCTGGAGTTCGGGCGCGGGCGCTGGGCAATCGAGAAGGTGCTCAAGAAGCAGGGGCTCTAAAGGCCCGGTTCAACCGGTTTATTCAGGAGCGCCGTCCTGCTGAGCAGGATTCGGGGCGTGCCGGCGCCCGTCAGCCCGGCCGCCTCCGCGGCCCTGACCGTGCGCTCAAACTCCGCCGCCGTCACCTCATCCTTCGGTTCGACGAGCAGCATCAATCCGCCGGGACGCAGGGCCGCTGTCACCTCACGCAGGAGTCGCTCCCCGTCAGGCACCTCGTGGACGACGTAGAAGGCGAGCGCGAAATCGACCGGCCCCAGACCGGCAAGACCGGGGGATCCGGGCCCTGTCCGGTGGAGGCGTATCCGGTCGAGGAGCCCTTCCCGCCCGGCCCGTTCGGCGAGCATGGCGAGCATCTCTTCCTGGAGATCGGCGGCGATCACGCACCCCTCCTCCCCCACCATGACGGCCATCGGCCTGGCGAAGAACCCGGGCCCGCACCCGATATCGAGCACGGTATCGCCGGGGCTGATATAGCGTCCGACAATCCGTTTCGGCGATTGGAGAAGTCTGCGAAGGGGGTTGTCCAGGACGCCGGCGCGCGATGCCGGGTGGACCCCGTGCCTCCCCGCTGCCGGTCTGTTCGCGGCGCTCATCGACACCTCTATCGTCGGCATCGGGGATGAACCCGATCCCTTCTCCGGGCCGGGATAAAAAAAGGGGTGATCAGTGGTTTTTCCCGATAAAGAAGACGCCGACGCAGATCACGCCGATTGAGACGGCCATCGCCAGCATGTCGATCGAGGTCGTAAACTCCATCGAGAGGATCCGCTGGAAGAAGCTGACGATGAGCACCATGATGATCACCTTGATGATCTTGTTCTTCAGGTCGTCGAGGCTGGAGACCTCCAGGATGCCCCCGAACTCCCCGTCCACGCGTGCGACATCGATCTCTGAGATGAAGAGTTCGTAGATTCCGAAACTGAAGATCAGGAGCACCAGGGCGATCAGGTAGAAGTCGATGGCGCCGATGACGCCGATCAGGATCTCCTCGTGCGTCAGGTGGCTGCTGGAAAATTTCGTGTATTCAACGAGGATCTCGAATATCTCCATCGAACCGGCGAGGAAGAGGACGATGGCGCTGAGGGCGCCGAAGACCACGCCCAGGAGGACGATGTACCTGGAGTTCCAGAGGAGCCATTCGAAGATCTTCTCAATGGTCGGCTGATCCGTCCTTGTGCCGTGAGGGGCCGGACGGTCTGATGCATCGGGTTGTTCCATAGTGTTCCCCGGATTTGTGAGTAAGAAATCTGTCCGCTATCCGGATAACACCTCTTCCCCGCGGCGCCGGAGGGGGCGTGGCTATAAATATCCGGGGGATGAGCCTTCGGCATGCTGACGATCATCTCCGGCCTCATCGCCTCTGTCGTCCTGGGCCATATCCGCCGATACGTTATCGGCATGGCCGTCAGTGCGGTCGCCCTCCCCCTCGGCGCGGCCGCCGTCGTGCTGGGGTTCCTCGTTGTTCCGGCCATCCTCTTCGCCCTGTTCGCCCGCCCGGTCGGTCGGAAGGCCGGCCGATCCCGGGAGGGCGGTCGGTTGTCTGCATGATGCTGCCGGGATCGGCGATCGTCCCCTGGCGGCATGCCGGAGCCTGAATGGAGACCGGGTCCACCAAACGTATTTATGAAGAGGTGCAATGATTATATGCATCCTTCAGGGCCCGTAGCTTAGTGGTGGAGCGCCCGGCTCATAACCGGGTGGCCGTGGGTTCGAATCCCTCCGGGCCCACCTGGTTTTATCGTTGTTTTGAGAAACTGTGAATAATACCGCGTCAATGCCTGTTTTAGGTCTACCCCTTTATCTCCGCCGGTCGAAAAAAGTCGAATCCGGGGCCCCGCTCAGAGCCCGGCCAGTTCAATCCCGTACAGAACAACAGCGATCGCCAGCACCAGCGGCACCACCACCGCCCACGGGCTGACCCGCAGGAGATCCGGGATCGTCGCCGTCGGCAGCGCCCCCACCCTGAGCACCGACGCCTCCAGCCGCGGGTAGAGCGCCGCGAAGATCCCGGCCCCGATGAGGATCCCGGTCACCCCGCCGACCAGGGCGTCGAGGGCGCCCGACCCCACGGCGCCGGCCACTGTTCCCGGGCAGTAGCCCAGCACCGCGAACCCGGCGCCGAAGATCACCCCGCCGACCACCGTCGCCCCGACCGAGCCCGGTTTGATATGGAGATCGGCAAGCCCGGCCCCCCGCATCAGGTAGACCCCGACCGTCCCGACGGCCACGGCGGTGAGCATCACCTTCACCACCGTGAAATCGGTGAGCAGGAGCTGCCCGAGGATCACGTCGTAACGCGTCACCCCGGCGATCTGGAGGCAGGCGCCGAAGCCGACCCCGATCGCCAGCCCGAGGACGAGCTGCGCCGGCGCATTCCCGCGCAGGCGCTGCAGGGCCTCGTTCATGGCCTCACCCCGTAGAGCAGGAAGGCAAAGAGGATCCCGCTTGCGAAGAAGACGAAGACCGCCACCCAGCTCGAGAGTGCCAGCTGGAGGGTGCCCGAGATCCCGTGCCCGCTCGTACACCCGCCGGCCCACCGCGACCCGATCCCCATCAGCACGCCGCCGGCGAGGGCGACGGCGAGCCTGAGGGGAACGGACGGCCCGAACGCCGCTTCGAATGTCGGCGGGACCCAGACGAGGGCGAACGCTCCCGTCAGGAGGGCCGTCGCACCGGCGCCGATCACCACCCCGAGCACGAGCATCCACTCCCAGTCGATCCGCGGGGCAAACTGTTTGTAATAGGCCCGGTCCAGCACCACCTTCCCGCGGACGGCCCGCTCGATCATCCCGCTCGTCCTGGCATAGGCCGTCGAGCACCCGAGGGGACGGTCTGAGAGGAGGAACGCGAGCCAGGAGAGCACGCCGATCCCGGCGCCGGCGATATACGGTGTCCAGTCCATCCCCGCCTCCTCAGGTATATCCTGCCGCACGGTAGGCGGTGATCCCGCCTGCGGCATTGTAGACGCTGGCAAATCCCTTCTGCTTGAGGATGCTGCACCCCAGGCTCGACCGGTGCCCGGTGCTGCACATCACGACGACCGGCCGCGCCGGATCGAGCCCGGCGGCGCGTTCCCTCAGGTCCGTCACCATGATATTGACCGCACCGGCCACATGGTCCTCCTCGTACTCCTCGGTGGTGCGCACGTCCACCAGCACCGCCCCGCCCTCGGCGACCATCCCGTGCACCTCGGCCGGCGAGACCTGGGGGACATGGCCGGTGGGATAGCCCGCCATCGCCCATGCGTGCGTCCCGCCCTCGAGATAGCCGACGGTCAGGTCGAGCCCGACGCGGCGGAGCATCACCACCGCCGCCTCCGCCTGTGCCGGGCTGTCGGCGACGAGCAGGATCTCGCTCTCCGGCGGGAGCACCCAGCCGGCAAAGGTGGAGAAGTTCCCGCCGAGGTCGATGTGGTAACTCCCCGGGACGTGCTGCCCCCCGAAGCTGGCATAGTCATTGACCGAAAGGACGATCGTGTCCTCCCGTGCAGCCCGCTCCCGAAACTCGGCTGGTTTCATCGGTCTCGTCGCCGGGAGGGTGCGGACCAGAGCCGGGCCGCGGCGGTTGATCTCGCTGCACCGGGCGAAATGGTCCGGCGCCGGCGGCATCCCCTCGGTGAGCGAGCGGATGAACTCCTCCCTATCGGCGATCCGCAGCGCCTCGTTGAACCGCCGCTCGTAGCCGATGGTGGAGGAGCGCATCGAGCCCATCGCCCGGCCGCAGAGCGACCCGGCGCCATGCGCGGGAAAGAGCATGCAGTGGTCGGGCAGCGTGAGGACCTTCGTGTGCAGGCTTTCATGGAGGTGCGCCGCAAGGTCCCGGGCCTGTCCGGGAAACAGGTCGGGCCTCCCCACGTCGCCGACAAAGAGCGTGTCGCCGGGGAAGACGGCGAAGGGCTCTTCGCCCCGGGAGAGGTCGGTGGCCACGTAGGTGACGCCGTCCGGGGTGTGCCCGGGCGTATCCAGGACATCGAACCTGATCCCGCCGACCGAGAACTGCGTGCCGTCGCCCACCGGCTCGTGCTCGAACTCGCAGGAACCCGACCCCGGCGCATAGATCCGGGCGCCGGTCTTCTCTGCCAGGTCCATGTGGCCGGAGACGAAATCGGCGTGGAGGTGCGTCTCAAGGATATGCGTGATCATAAGCCCGAGGTCTTTTGCGGCCTCGAGGTAGCGGTCGACGTCCCGTGCGGGATCGATGATGGCGCAGGTCCCCGAGGCGCCGATCAGGTACGAGCTGTGCGCGATGCCCGGTATGAAAAACTGCTGGATTACCATTCTCTCATCCACTCCCCTCTTCTCTTGGACGAGAGGATCATACAAAGACCATATAAATCCATCCCGAGACGATGATGAGAAACAGGACGGTCAGGATGCTGCCCGCCTTGAGATAATCGCGCGTGTGGTAGCCGCCCGATGACATCAAAAAGGCGTTCACCTGGTGCGTCGGCAGGAGAAATGAGTTGGAGGCGCAGAGCCCGACGAGCAGGGCGAGACCGCGGGGGTCGATCCCGGTTTCGGCGCCGATGAGAAGAGCGATCGGGACCAGGATGACCACCGCCCCGAGGTTGGACATGATCAGGGTGAACAGGGTCGTGAGTGCGCCGATCCCGATGAAGAGCAGAATGGGGTGGGCGTCCCCGATGAGCGGGAGCACGGTGCCGGCGATCAGGGCCGCCGTCCCGGTGTTGATCATCGCCGTCCCGAGCGGGATGAGGCCTGCGAGCAGGAAGATCGTCTTCCAGTCGATCGAGCGGTAGGCTTCGTCGATGCTGAGCACGCGGGCCAGGATCATGACGAGCGCCCCGGTGAGGAGGCCCATGGAGATCGGGATCCCGGTCAGGGTGAGGGCGATCCCCCCGGCAAAGCAGAGGAGGGCGACGGGCGCCTTCTCCCTTCGCACCGCGGGCTCCTCGACCCGGGTCGAGAGGACGAAGTTCGGGTCGGTGGCCAGGGCGTGGATGTTGTTCCACGGCCCGAAGACCACGATGACGTCGCCGGCCGAGAGTGGGGTGTCGACGAACCCCATGCGCATCTCGGAACCTCCTGAGGAGAACATGATGGGCTCGACGCCGTAGGTCTTTCTGAATGCGATCTCCCGCAGGGTTCTGCCGGTGAACGGGGCGTGCGGTCTGACCACGATCTCTGCAAAACCGGCATACACGCCCCCGACCTCCGCGGACAGGCGCTCCTGGTAGAGGCTGCGCTGGAGCGAGTAGTCGGATGCGAACCGTTCTGCGTCCTCCTCTCTGCCCAGGAGGGTGAGGTATTGCCCGGCATGCAGGGTGGCGTGCCGCCACGGCGCATAGGAGACGTCTTTTTTTCGGTGATGGCGAGGAGGTGGAGGGAGTAATCGGCCTTCAGGCGCACATCCTCTCTCTCCTTGCCGTCAAGGGGGCTGGCGGCCGGGATGTAGTAGTGGTGCATCCCGGTGGGGAGGTTCCAGGTGTCCACGAGATCCTCCTGGCTCCCGGGCCTGTGAGCCTCAGGGTGACCGACGGGGAGGACGTATGGGCCCAGCAGGAGGAAATACAGGATTGCCGTACAGAGGAGGAGAAGACCCACCGGCGTCACCGCGAAGAACCCGAACGCCTCTTCGCCGCTGGAGACCAGGAGGTCGTTTAAGATGATCAGGGCCCCTGAACCGATCATGGTGAGGGTGCCGCCGGTGATCGCCGCAAACCCCATCGGCATGACGAGGCGGGAGGGCGGGATGTCTGTCGTTTTTGCGATCCTCATCAGTGAGGGGTGGAAGAGGGCGACGGAGCCGATGTTCTGGATGAAGGCGGAGAGGCCGCCGACGACGGCGGAGAATATGACAAGAAGCCGCTTTTCGTTTTTTCCGGCAATGCCGACGATGAACCGGCTCAGGTGGCTCGTGACCCCGGTGCGTTCGATCCCGCCGCCCAGGATCATCACCGAGATGACGGCGATCACGGCGTTGCTGGCGAACCCCGCGATCGCCTCCTGCGGGGTCACCAGCCCGAACCAGAAGAGCATGAGGAGGACGATGAGGGCGACCAGGTCGACCCTGAGCCGTTCGGTGACGAAGAGGGCGACGGCTGTTGCGATGACGAGGAACATCAGGACGATCTCGGTCTCCACCTCCGGGCCCTCCCGGTTCTATGTGTTCTGGCCCTGACGTATAACTCTTCGGCATCAGGGCCGGGTTGTGGCCCTCTCTCCGATCACGGTACTTCGCTAAAATGGTTGAGACAGCCATCAGGAGATCAACCCATAGGCTTCCCGTCGCCTCTTTTCGCGTCCTTCGCGTGCGTTTTCAACACCCCGAGAGAGCCTCTCGCCAAGGCGCGAAGATACGCGAAGCCCGGTGTTCGGGTGCTGCTAACGCCGTTTTGAGTCATCGCGCGATGTCGGATGTCAAAATGAGCGAAGTACCGGATCCGGGCCAGGCCCTGCGATCGCATCCCCCTCCAGAAAAAATGTAATTTTTTTGGCGGATAACGAGGGGCGAAAAAAACCTATTGGATCGGTATTTGCCCTGTATTGTCCTTAATCTCTGCCCGAATCTCTTGAAATTTTCACTATGCAAATATTATTATATTTTATCGTCATCGTTCTGCCAGGGATCACCGGGATTGCCGTGGAAACAGGGGAGAAAATCTTCAACGAACCGCCTGAACGCCCCGTTCTGGGACCGTTCATGCGGAGATGACAACACAATCGAGGCCTGCACCGGCCTTTCCGTGATTTCAGCCAGAAATGGGAAGGTGATAAAAAATGTATCGAACAATCACAGCAGGAGCGGTTCTGTTCCTCCTGCTGCTCGTCGCCGCGCCTGCATGGGCGCAGCCCACCGATGAGACCGCGTATATGGGCGGTGCAGCGCCGCTGGACGGCCAGACCGCGGCAGCGATGGCGGCCGCAGCCGATGGGGTGACCGTCATCTGGAAAGGCACCGTGGAGATCGATCCAGACGGGAGGTTTGCCCTCGTCCCGCTCAACACCGGAATACCACTCGACGTCAGCCGCAACACCCCGTTAGGGGCGCTCGACGCCGCTTCCGCCCTGGACACCTTCACCTATGGCGTCTGGGAGGCGAACTGGGGCCTCCTGGTCTACCGCGTTAACGACATCCAGATAGGCCCGGCCGATGACGGCGAGGTCCATATCTGGTGGTTCTACGATATCGGAGGACAGTATATCACCAACAATCCCACCTTCAAATCCCTCTCGGACGGCGAGTGGATCCGGCTCATCTATGCACCCATGAACGCGCCGGGCAACTGGACCGGCGACCCCTTTGACTACATCGTCGGCAATAGCAAATATGTCATCGACATGACGGTCGACTTCGCCGACGACGGGGTGGACTTCACCGCCGATGTCACCGAAGGGCCTGCCCCGCTCACCGTCGGGTTCACCGACACGAGCGGGATCGAGAACATCACCGCCTGGTGGTGGGACTTCGGCGTCGACAACGCCACTTCTGAAGAGCAGAACCCGGTCTACACGTATGAGGAGCCCGGTACCTACACGGTCTCGCTCACGGTCACTGACGATGCCGGCGCGGATGACACCCTGGTGCGGGAGGACTATATCACCGTCGTGGACGGTATGAGCATCTATGAAACGGCCGCAACGGACGGCAACTTTACCATGCTCGTCACCGCCCTCGATCTCACCGGCCTCAACGCGACGCTCGACGCCCCCGGCACCTATACCGTCTTCGCACCGACGGACGAGGCGATTGCGACCCTTCCGCCTGATCTCCTCGATGCCATGCTCAACGACACCGTCGCGCTCACCGGGATCCTCCTCTACCATGTCGCCGGGGAGACCTACCGGGCGGCTGACCTGATCCCGCTGGACGAGGTCGAGACGCTGCTCGGGCCGACCGTGGCGATCACCTGGGACGAGGCGAACCAGACCCTCATGGTGAACGATGCAACGGTGATCGTCGCCGATATCGAGTGCTCGAACGGCGTCATCCACGCCATCGATCTGCCCCTGTTCCCGCCGGATGAGCCCGGGGCGGATTTTGAAGCGGACGTCCTCGCCGGCACCGCTCCGCTCACCGTCGGGTTCACCGACACGAGCGCGATCGAGAACATCACCGCCTGGTGGTGGGACTTCGGCAATGGCTATATGTGCACCCTTGAAGCCCCGCTCTTCACCTACCATACGCCCGGCGTCTTCAACGTCTCCCTTGCCGTCACCGATGACGAGGGCCGCACATGGACGGCCGTAAAAGAGGGATACGTCACCGTGACGGCGCCGGTCGTGCCTGAGGCGAACTTCACCGCCGAGCCCACCGAAGGCTACGCCCCGCTCACCGTCGGGTTCACCGACACGAGCACCGTCGAGAAGATCGTTGCATGGGCGTGGGAGCTCGGCGACGGCGGCACCTCACAGGAGCAGCACCCGGTCTACACCTACGGGACGCCCGGTCTCTACACGGTCAGCCTCACGGTCACCGACGAGGCCAATGCCACCTACACCGTGACAAAACCTGACTATATCGCCGTTCTTGAGGAAGAGGAGGAGGAAAGCGCCGACTTCGAGGCGGACGTCACCAGCGGGGCCGCGCCTCTGGCCGTCCAGTTCACCGATCTGAGCACGGTGAAGAACATCACCGCATGGGCGTGGGAGTTCGGCGACAACGGCACCTCCGAAGAACAGCACCCGGTCCACGTCTACACCGAGAACGGCACCTACGACGTGGGGCTCACGGTCTATAAGGGGCTGAGCGCCTCGTACTGGGAGATCAAGTACGAGTATATCCGGGTCGATTGAAAGGGAGAGAAGGTTCCCCCCTTTCTCTTTTGAGGAATCCGTCTGGGGCTCTGGAGGACGAAACGCCGTTTTCTGTCAGGCATCGAGACTCTCTTACGGCGAGGCCGATAGGTGTCAGATTATAGGCATTGCCGCTCCAGTCCCTGGTGATGGCGTCCCTTTCCGATTCCTCCGGTGCGGCTTTCCCGCGTCCGTTGCATTATACCGATGCGCTCTTTTCGTAGAACGGCGACGGGAGCGTTGGATAGGCGCGGTAGACATGACGATACACATCCTCAGCCCTGGCCTTCACGTCGTCTTCGGTGTAGTGATTCACCGGCAGGCCGGTGGATTCGCTCCAGAGGAAATCGCGGATGACAAGTCGAACGGCGTCGCGGGTGGCTTCCTTGTCGCGCCAGTGATCGACGCGAAGCTTCTCCGCCTTGAGGATGTTGTTGGGGATCAAGGCCACCTGACCAAGAGTGCCGCGTTGGGTAAATACAAGATCTCCTGGCTTCGCCAGATTGCTCGATAGAGCCTTTCGGACCTTTGATGCCGAGAAATAAACAAAATCGTCTTTGTAGAATCCCACACACCGAGTTTGACGTATCTCCTGTAATCGCAGGGAGAGAGCGCGGATCCCCCGCCTTCCCCATACTGCCGCCGGAGGTTTCACCCCGTTGGAGCGGACGGGCCCCGGGAAGAGCGAACAGGACGTGCGGGGGGCCATATCCCCACCTATCCTGCGCGGGGGTCCGGGGGCGTAGTCCCCCGGTTCAAGCACGCCAGAATAGGATTTACCATGAAAAACATTTCATGGGGTATGCTTGAGTCGCCCTCCCAGACTCATGCCCGATTCTACAAAGCCACAAAATCGGACATATCCAGGAATCTCCCGCTGTTCAAATAGGAGCCTCGAATCACGGGAATGCCTGTATCGATGTAGTCACGTGTCGTAAGTTTCGAGCCAGATGGACCACCAACAAACGAATACGGTTCATCAGATGCGATGGATTCGAGTTTCTGTTTCTTCCATATCACACCATTACCCCCTCAAACATCGCCGCCCCTGATCTGCCTGCCCTCTCAACCTGCTCAACCATCATCCCACACCCTCCAGCAGCCTCGAGATCTCCTCCGGGCCAGGGAGTTCTCCCCTCAGCTCCCCGGGCAACTGGCTGCCGACGAAAGCGAACAGCCCGCCCATCGCCCGCAGGAACTCCTCGACACGGCCGATCAGGGAGCGCTCCGGCGGGTCCTTGCGACGCGACATGATGATGAGATTGTGGCTCCAGCCGGTTTCTCCAACCGGTGGTTGGAGTTTTTCGCTGTCGCGGTACTTCCCGGTGCGCCGCCCGGGCGAATGCGACCGATCGCCGGTCACGCAGGTAAAGGCACCGGACCCCTCATAATCGGCCGGACTCACTCTTCATCCCTCAGTTCCGCCTCGATCTCCTCAATCGTGGGGAGGCTGCCTTTCAGGTCTTCGGGCAGGCGCTCGGTCAATCTCGTCTCCCAGGTTGCCACCCCCATAGGGCTGCTCAATCCGCGGAGAGCGTACTCCACGACCAGCCTGTCCTTGTTCTTGCAGAGCAGCAGCCCGATGGTTGCATTGTCATCTGGATGCCGCAACAGATCGTCGACGGCAGAGAGATAGAGGTTGAGTTGTCCCACAAAAGCCGGATCAAACGGCACGGCCTTCAACTCGACCACCACGAAACAGCGCAGTTTCAGGTGGTAAAAGAGCAGGTCGAGAGAAAAATCGCGGTCCCCTACCTCCAGCAAAACCTGTCTGCCGACATACGCGAATCCGGTTCCCATTTCAAGAAGAAAACTCTGAACGTGGTCCACCAGGGCCCGCTCGACTTCACGCTCCTTCCTCGGATCGGCAGTTCCCAGAAAATCGAAAAGATACGGATCTTTAAACACCTGTGCGGCCATATCCGAATCGGCAGGGGGGAGGGACTGCTCAAAATTGTTCAGTGCCCTGCCCTGCCGTTCATGCAGGCGGTTCTCGATATGGATATCAAGTATCTCCCGGCTCCAACCGTTTTCGATGGTTTTTTGCGCATACCATAGGCGCACGTCCGGATCTTTCAGTTTATCGAGCAGAGCGATATTGCTGCGCCACGGAATTCGTGCAATGGTGCGTTGCACAAATTCCCGGTCAGACCAGGACCCGGAAAAGGTACGCATGTACTTCAGATTGCGGGGGGAAAATCCCTTCATATCAGGAAAGGCGGTTTTGAGGTCGTGCGACAGGCGATCGATAACCTTCGCACCCCATCCCTCTTTTTCCTGGCGTTCCAGGATTATCCTTCCAATATCCCAGTACAAAAGAATCATGGCCGTATTGGCCGCAAGGGTGACTCTCAGCCGCTCCGACCAAATTCGTTCTTTAATGTCTTCGAGTACCCCGGCATAGTCCGCAGGCAGGACGTTTTTGCCTATCGGTGCGGGAAAAGAAGCATTTTCCTTGATTCTTCCCAGTGCTCTCCTCTCCCCGTCAGCGTCAGGGCCATCTGATGCCATCTTCATATCCCCAGCTCCTCGAAGTTCCTCCTGATCGTCGCCGCCAGGTGCACCGCCTCGGCGTTGAGATCCTCCAGCTCCGCGTGGATCTCGCGGAGCGCCTCCTCGAAGTCGAAGTCCTCGTCCTCCTCCTCCGGGGCGACACCCACGTAGCGTCCGGGCGTGAGCGACCAGTCGTTCGCCTCGATCTCTGCCCGGTCCACCAGTCTGACCAGCCCCTCCACATCGCGGAACGTCGCCTCCGGGAAGCGTTCGGTCAGCCAGCTCGCCTGCCGCCAGAAGTAGCGCACCTGCTTGAGGTGCTCCACGGCCCCCTGCCGCGCCTCGTCCGCGGCCTTCCGGGCGCGGGCGACCTCGCGGCCGGCGCGGGCGTCGGCCGCGCTCTCGCAGGTCTCGATGAGGCGGCATGCAAGTTTGTAGAGCAGGTCGCTCTGCCTGACCAGGTCGCGGCCGGACTCAGCCAGCGGGGCGAGACGGTCCACCGCCTTCTTGAGGTCGCCGTTGGTGGTCTTCTGCTCTTTCCACGCTGCCCGCTGGTCGGACACCACCTCCTGGAATTCTTCAACATCGGCCCTGAATGCACGATCGGCCTCGTCGAAATCCCCGAGCACCCCGGCATGGGGGTTATCTGCGGGCAAGATCGCCAGAAACGGCCCCATCGCCTCGCGCAGCGCCGACAGAGAAGCGATGAACGACGGCAGCGGCTCGATCGATTCGCCGTCATCTTCCCGGGCGGCAAAACAGCCTTCCCCTTCATCCAGCACCCGCCGGCAGTACCTGGCCACGAGATCCAGGTATTCCCCGGTCTCACCGCGATAGAGCCAGACGATGGCCAGAATGTTCTGCTCCTGCTCCGGCGAAAAATCGTAGATCTTGCGGGTGACCTTGCGGTAGATATTCCGCGCATCGATCATCAGCACCGCATCGCGGTGCTCCTCCGGTTTGGCGCGGTTGAGGAACCAGAGCTCGCACGGCACCGAACGGGTGTAGAAGAAGTTGGAGCGGATCGCGACCATGATCTCCACATCGCCGGTCTCGATCAGTTCCTGCCTGACCGCGGCCTCCGCGTGCCCGGCGCTTGAGGCCTGGGAGGACATGACAAAACCCGCCCGCCCGTGCTCGTTTAAGTAACTGTAGAAGTAGCTGATCCAGACGTAGTTGCCGTTCGAGACCTTGCCCTTCTTGTTGACCCCCGGCAGCCCGAATGGGAGGCGGGGGTCTCTCTTGACCCTGTCCGCGTCGATCTCATCGACGTTGAACGGGGGATTGGCCATCACGAAGTCGGCCCTGCCCGCCAGTTCGTGGGGGTCTTCGTAGTAGGTGATTGCCTTCTGGATATCACCCTCCAGCCCGTGGACGGCCAGGTTCATCTTCGCCAGGCGGATGGTGGTGGCGTTCTTCTCCAGCCCGTAGAAGGTGAGTTTATCCACCGGGTTTTCGTGGCGGCGCTCGACGAACCGGGCGCTCTGGACAAACATGCCGCCTGAACCGCAGGCCGGGTCCAGGACGGTGCCGCCTTCGGGTTCGAGGATGTTGGCGATGAGCGAGACCAGCGAGACCGGCGTGAAAAACTCGCCGGCATCATGGGCCTTCTGGTCGGCGAACTGGGTGAGGAAGTACTCGTAGATGCGGCCGAACACATCGCCCGAGACACGCCTGAGCTCGTCGGGGTTGAGCGTGCGCAGGAGATGGCCGAGCACACCGTTATCCAGCTCCTGGTATTCGCTCTTGGGCAGAACACCCCTGAGGGTCTCGTAATCGCCTTCGATAGACTCCATCGCATCGATGATCGCCCTGGCGCGATCGTCGCTGTCCGTGAGAGAGACCAGGTGGTCGAACTGCGCCATGGGCTGCAGGAAGATGGCGCTCTTCCGGGAGAAGTCCTCCTTGGTCAGCGCCCTGGTCCTGCCGCCGCGTTGTGGGAGGTGTGCTTCAATATCGTCCTTGACCGCGAGGAAACGGCTGTACGCGTGCCGCAGAAAGATCAGGCCCATGACCGGCAGGAAGTACTCGTTGCTTGCATAGTTCGAGTTCGCCCGCAGGGTATCCGCCGCGGTCCAGAGCCGTTTTTCGATTGCTTCGATATGTTCCAGTTGAGCCATTTCTCATACCTTTTCGTTAGCGTGCGCTAACACTGATTGATCTGCATAAGGTATGGTGTTCTGCCTTCCTGCCCCGGCAGGGTTCGGCGACATCGATCCTTCGATCGCCATCTGAGAGGTCAATTTGGAATATCTGTCTTTTATAATGGTCACTTTACCAAAAAGTCCGTGCATTGCCCTATAAACCTTGCGATTTGTCCGTCGGCCTCATCGACTTCGACGGGACCTGACCGGCCACATCTTTTATCCCCCCTCTCCCCCGATCTCTCTTCATGCACTGTCCGGTCTGCGGGAGAGACCATATCGGCGAGGCCGGTCCGGTCCTCGCCTCTCTCCCCGACGTCTTCGCCCCCTGCGACGCCTGTCGCGGGACAAACCTCGACAAGGCCGCCCCCCTGCCGCCGGGCTTTGAGCCCCGCGGGCCCTGCACCTGCGGGCGGCAGTTCATCGACGACGTCTTCGCCGCCATATACCTGATTCTCGTGGACGAGGGCGCCCTGGCCGGCACCGAACCCCTGCGGGCGGCCGGCGTCCCGGTCACGAACCCCGGGTTTGCGATGGCCGCCCCGCCGCATCTCCCCGAAGACTCCCTCGTCCTCCTCAGCCCCCACCCGGACAGGGCCGCCGCAGAGCGGATCGTCGAAGACGTGCCGGCCGTGCAGGGCGTGGTGCGCACCGTGCCGGCCACCCCGGGCATCGGCCCGGACGGCGCCGCCGCCGCTCACACCCTCCTTGCCGGATGCGACGTCCAGGCAAACGTCTTCTCCACGGCCTACGGCGATATCGTCGTCTACAAAGAGGTCTCGACGATGCACATCGAGTTTCCCCGGCCTTTCAACCCGAAGATCCGCTCGGTCGAGCGGGAGATCGGGCGGAACAACCCCCGGATCTTCATCGACGCCTGCTGCGGCGCCGGCACCCTCGGGCTTGCGGCCGCCCTTGCCGGGACGCCGGTCGTCATATTCAACGACGCCTACGGCCCGGCCGCTTTCTGGACCGCCGTGAACATCGCCGTAAACCGTGAGTCTCTCCTCGTCGAGAGCGTCTCCCTGCCCCCCTCCGCCCTTCCCGTATCGAGAACCGACCCCGTCGTCGTCGCAGAGGCCGAAGGCGACCAGCGCCTCATCGTCTACCAGGGCGACTTCGCCCGCCTGCCCCCCCTGGTCCCCGGGATCGACCGGAGCCTTGCGGCACTCGACCTCTTCGGCAAAGAAGACCGGGCGGCCTGCGAGGCGGCGCTTGCGCAGTGGCAAAAGAGCGGGGGAGGGAAGGCATTTATCCCGTGAGTATCAGTATATATGGGGACTAGCCCGGGTGGTTCGGCGTCACCTGTAACCCGAAATCGCCGGTATGCGGAGGGCGAAGTCTGAGGAAGGCTCTGGCGATCTGCAGGCGCTTTGCGCGTCCTGACTGAGAAGCCTTGTCCCATGAGGTCGACGTACAGGGATCGATGCCTCGTAGGGGGTGGAGACCTGGCACCGCGGAAACCGGTTCAGGCCCGGAAGGGAGCAGACTTACCGTGGACGTTTGGCGCCCATGGGGGTGCGGGGTGGAGAAGGGATGCCCTGGCAAATGCAGGCACGTGCTGTCGACCAAAGACCCGTCCCCAATGACTGATTTCTATGTCTAAAGTTACGATTATCGGAGCCACGGGAAGACTTGGCTCTTTTGCGTCCCATGCCATCTCAGGCATCCCGCATGTCGATGAAGTGATGCTTGCTGGACGTCCTGGCCGGGAAAAATCTCTTATGGCTCTCTCCCACGACCTCACCGACTCCTGTGCGGCGCGGGGAACCGGCACGAAGATCACCTGGAGCACCTCGCCGGCCGACTATGCAGGTTCAGATGTGATCGTCGTCACCTCCGGCGTTCCGAGAAAGGAGGGGCAGGACAGAACCGACCTCGCCCTCGAAAATGCCCGGATCATCGCTCCGATCGCAGAACAAATCGGAAAATATGCCCCGGACGCGATCATCCTGATGATCACGAACCCGGTGGACGTCATGACCGCCGTCGCCCTGCGGTATTCCGGGATGGAGCCGCGGCAGGTCTTCGGCCTCGGCACCCACCTCGATTCGATGCGGCTGAAGGTGCTGATCGCCAGATATTTCCAGGTCCATGTGAGCGAAGTGCACACCCGCATCATCGGCGAGCACGGCGAGAGCATGGTCCCCCTCTGGTCGGCCACCACCATTGGCGGGATCAGGATCTCGAACCTCCCGGCGTTTTCAGACCTGCCGATGGACGAGATGGTGGACCGGGTCAAAAACAGCGGGAGCTTCATCATCAAAAACAGCGGGGCGACCGTTTACGGCCCGGGCGATGCGATCGCGACGCTTGTCCAGACCATCATCGGCAACGAGAACCGGATCCTCACGGTCTCCAGCTACGTCAGGAGCGAGGTCCACGATATCGGCGACACCTGTATCGGCGTTCCGGCCAGGATCAACAGGGAAGGCGTCGTTCCGGTGTCTATCAGGATAGAAGACGCAGAACTGGCGGCGTTCGGTGCGTCGGTCGAGAAGATCCGGGCACTCACCCGGAACATCTTCGAAAAAATGGATGAACTCAGATCATCCGGTTGACGTCGACGATCTGTGCGGTTGCAATGCCGTCGACTGCTGCGAGTTTCGATTCGAGCGCGTCGGTGGCGCCTTCCTCGTCCTCGATGACGGCGGCGACCTTCAGTGCCGAGAGCCCGAAGCCGATCGGTTCGGCCCTGATCTCATCGATCCCGGAAACGGTTTCTTTTACCCTCTTTTCCAGTTCCTCGATTGGAACATCTGCAGATTCGGGCATCAGTTTCAGGATGACTGCGACTTTACCCATTTCTTACGGCCCCTGGAACCCGCATTTTCCGCAGATGTACACATTGCTCTGTTCCCGGCACTGGACGCAGCGCTTGATCTCGGCACCGCAGGCCGGGCAGGAGAATTTAGTCGCGCCGCTTTCCGCGAGTGGCGCATTACAGGAAGTGCATTTTTCTATAGCCATGGATAAACCCCGGTTATGAGTCATTAATGATTGATCGTTCTCGGCAATTAAGGTCGCGTACCGATACGGGTGCACGGCACATCCTCGCCGGCGAGGAGGGCGGATACCCTTCCAGGAACCCGGCCGTTCACCACGCATGCCCGGATTTTGCGGTCGAAGAGATAGGGCAGAAGGCAGGGATCGACTTCCTCGCAGAAAAAAGGCTCCCTGACGTCATGCATTCTCTGCCCGTCCCGCCTCAGGGCGTCCACCGACTTGACCAGGACGAGGGGGACGTCCAGGCGATCCGCCACCCATGCGGCGATCGTGTCTGAGGTGACCTCCCAGGAGTGCGGGAGGGGATCGGCCGCCCTGAGGGCGGTATAGGGGAGGAGGACCGTCGGGCCAGCCGGGACGGCGACGTCCGCGGTCGCCGGCAGCCCGAAGGAGGAGAGGTACCATCCGTAGGCCTCCATCGCGCAGACGGCCATCCAGTGGGCGGCGGTCGCCGGGGGGTCGAGGGCCCGCACGCCGTCGGCAAACCCGCCGCCGCCCGGGACGATGAGCGCCCGGCGGCCTGAAGCGCGGACCTCCTCCACGACCGACCGGGCGCGGACGGTCAGGCTCCCCCCGATCTTTATGACCACCGCTCCGTCCATGATGAGGGTGGACAGGCTCATTATAAAAATCAGGAGGGCGCACCCCTCAGATATGCCCCGCCCCTGCCTCCTCGTCCTCCTCGTCTTCCTCCTCGCCCTGCCCGCGGGGGCGTTTGAGATCGTGGAGTTCTGCCCCGACCCCTACCTCTCCGGCGATCCCGACGAGTATTTCGTGCTGGAGGGTGCCGGCCCCCTCGACGGGGTGACGGTCACCGACGGCGAGGGGAGCGTGCGGTTCCCGGCCGGCGCCGTCTCGCCGGGCCGGGTGGTGGTGGCGCGGGACGCCGCCGCATATGCCCGTGTCCACGGCCTGCCCCCGGACTACGAGATCGCCGGCAGCGATCCGGCGGTCCCTGACATGACCGCCCTCGGCGACCTGCGGATGGCGAACGACGGCGACAGCCTGGTCCTGATGGCGGGCCGCACCGTCGTCCAGGAGGTGCGGTGGCCGGAGGACGTGGCGGCGCGCCAGGGGCAGGTCCATTTCCTGCGGGACGGGGTCTGGGACCCGCACCCCAGGATGATCGGGCAGTCGGACTTTGCCCCGGCGACGTATGAGGGCGTCACCGTCACCCTCTTCGTCTCCCCTGACTGTTCGTACGAGGTCTTTTCAGGGGCGATCGGGTCGGCGCGGCAGAGCATCGACGCAAACGTCTACGAGTTCACCCACCCGGGGATCGCCCGGATGCTCGTCGAGGCCGCCGGCCGCGGCGTCGCGGTGGCGGTGCTCCTGGAGGGCGGGCCGGTCGGCGGGATCTCGGCGGAAGAAAAGGCGGTCGTCTCCTATCTCACCGGGAACGGGATTCCTGTCAGGGTGATGACGACGCAGGGCGATGCCCATGCGAGGTACCGTTTCGACCACGCGAAGTACCTCGTGATCGACGGGGCGAGCGTGCTGGTCACCTCGGAGAACTTCAAGGAGAGCGGGGTCCCGGAGACCGGGCTGAAGGGCAATCGCGGCTGGGGCGCCTGGGTGCAGGACGCCCGCGTGGCCGGCTACTTCTCGGCGGTCTATGAAACAGACAGCACCGGCGGCGACATCGGGCCGGCGCCGTCCGGGGGTGCGCCCTGCGAAACCGGGAGGAGCGCATACGATCCGGTCTTTGCACCCCTCACCGTGGAAGGGGCGGCGGTGACGCCGGTGCTCTCACCCGAGACGAGCGATCTCGTCCTCGCCCTCATCGCCGGTGCAGAGGAGCGCCTCCTCATCGAGCAGGCCTATATCACGAACAGCACCGGCGGGGGGCCGAACCGTTTCCTCGCGGAGGCGATCAACGCATCGCGCCGCGGCGTTGCGGTGCGGGTTATCCTGGACTCCTCCTGGTTCAATGTCGAGGGGGAGAACGACAATGACGAGCAGGCGGCATGGATCAACGCCCTTGCCCGTTCTGAATCCCTGCCCGTCGAGGCGCGGTGCATCGACCTTGCCGCCGCGGACCTGGAGAAAGTCCACACCAAAGGGGTGGTCGTGGACAATCGCAGCGTGCTCATCTCGAGCATCAACTGGAACGACAACTCGCCTGATTTCAACAGGGAAGCCGGCGTGATCGTCGTTCACCCGGATGCGGCGCGCTACTTTGCGGCGGCATTCGATGCCGACTGGAACGCCGGCGGCGAGGGTGGCAATGGGGCCGATGTGCGTCTCGTCTGCGCCGCTCTGATCGTGCTGGCGTTCGCCCTGCTCTATGCGGTGCGAAAGATCCGGCGGTGATGAAAGGGCTCTGGCCCCGAAAAAGAAAGGCTCCTTCTGGTTCAGGCTGCCTCGACGGCCTGCCCGGGCTTACACAGATAGATGATCTGGCGTGCATCCTTGAAGTTGAACTTCTCGATGATGAGGTCGTTCTCCTTCAGCTTTTTCAGCGCATACCTGACCGTTCTGGGCGCAAGGCTGGAGGTCCGTACCAGGTCCTTGTGCGTCATCGCACCCCCATCCCCCAGGATCAGCAGGACCTTCCTGGAGGAAGGTGGGAGGGTCATGTGGTGCATAGTATACAATTAACAACGTTAACATATCAATGTATCGCCCATTTATAAATAAAGGCTGAATATTATGCTATGCCTGATCGCCGGGAAAAAATCGCTTTGATTATCCTTGTCGGTATTTCGCTTCTTCTTCTTGCTGCACACGGGGCGCTTGCCGCCGCCGGGAGTACGACCTTCGCCGCCCCATGGACCCCGGAGGCCGAGGACGGCACCTTCGTGGCCGTGCGCGGGACGGTGGACGGCCTCCGCCACCTCACCGGCGGTCACCTCTCGGTGACGGTCGGGGGAGCGACCGTCTTTATCCCTGCGCGGGTCTCGGACCGCATATGCCTGGAAAAAGGGTTGAACGTGAGTATTGCCGGGACCGTCCAGACCTACCGGGGAGAAAAGGAGATTGTGGTGCAGTTCCCCGGCGACGTCGCCGTCACTTGACCGGCATCGTCGCCCAGTCCGGGAGGGCCGGGGAGAACCCGAGCGCCCACATCACGATGGTGAAGAGGAAGAAGGTCCAGAGACCGACGCCGATGAAGTTCAGCACCCAGCCTGAACGCATCAGGTCTTTCATGTCGATATACCCGGAGGCATAGGCGACGGCGTTCGGCGGCGTCGCCACCGGGAGCATGAAGGCCAGCGAGGTGCAGACCGCTGCCGTGAGCATGAGCATGTACGGGCTCATGTTCATCGAGACGGCGGTCACCGCCATGATCGGCATCATCAGGGATGCGATGGCGGTGTTCGAGGTCACCTCGGTCAGGAGGGAGATCCCGATCGCCACGAGCAGCACGAGAACGACGATCGGCAGTCCGCCGAACATGGCGATCTGGTCGACGATCAGCTTTGCAAGCCCGCTCTGGATGAAGGCGACCGAGAGGCAGAGACCACCGCCGAAGAGGATGAGGATGCCCCAGGGTATCTTCACCGCCCATTCCCAGTCCATCGTATAGATCCCCTTTGCCCGGTCCACCGGGAGGAGGAAGAGGAGAAGGGCGCCTGCGATGGCGATCACCGAGTCGTCGATCCCCGGGAAGAACACGTCGAGGCCCGGGATGACGACCCCCTCGATGTTCTTCGTCTTCGCGAAGATCCAGGCGAAGGCGGTGAGCACGAAGATCATCAGGGTCCACCGCTCCCCCCGCGTCATCGGCCCGAGGTTCTCGATCTGGTGGGCGATGATATCCTTTGCATGGGCGATCTTCGTGGGAAGGTGGCGGTACGACCCGTAGGTGAGCCAGATCCAGGCGAGCACGAGCAGGATCGCCGCAAGCGGAACCCCGAACTTCATCCACGAGAAAAAGTCGATGGGCGGGGCGGCCGGGAAGAGGGTCTTCATCTGGGCGGCAAAGATCCCGTTCGGCGGCGTGCCGATGAGGGTTGCAATCCCGCCGATGTTCGCCGCATAGGCGATGGAAATGACCAGCGCCTCGGAGAAATCGCGCTGTTCGTGGGTCATATCCTTGAGGAGTGTGCTGGCGTTGGGGATGATGGTAGTGATGATCGCGATGGCGATCGGGATCATCATCATCGCCGTTGCCGTATTGGAGATCCACATGGAGAGGAATGCCGTGGCGATCATGAAGCCCAGGATCAGCCGTTTCGGGCTTGTACCCACGATGTTGATGATATTCAGCGCGATACGCCGGTGGAGCCCCCACCGCTGCATCGACATGGCGATGATGAAACCGCCCATAAACAGGAAGATGACCTTGTCGGCATAGGGTGCCGTCGCCTGCGTGGCGCTGAGGACGCCAAGGGCAGGGAAGAGCACTACCGGCAGAAGGGCCGTCGCTTCAAGGGGAATTGCCTCGGTGATCCACCAGATGATCATCAGGAGCGTGACCGCCGCCACATATCTGGCCGATGTCGGCATCACGCTCTCAGTGATGGGGGCGAACACCAGGGCCAAAAATACAAGCGGCCCGAGGACTCTCCCGATATTCTTTTTCATCGAACACAAAGATTGGAATTCGTTATATTTCTACTATTCCCTTCATGCGTGAAATGTCACCCCGATACGGCAATCGCTGATGTTCGGGGTGTATTCTGATTTTTGACCGTTTAGACGCCGCAAAGGCCATCTCTCCATCCCGACGGCATTTGGGATTCTTCTGGAAAAGAAGGACTTGAGGGGCCTTAAGATCGGGTGCGAACGAAAACCGGCGCTTGCGAGACGGACCGGGCAATGCTGGCGTATTTTCCAGAAATTCGACCGTTTCGATGAGTGGAGTGGGACATATCTATTTGGGTAGATTTATCAGAATAAAGAATGAGATCTTAGCCCTATCCAGCAAGCAGGAGGATGGAGATGAAGATGCATAATATCGCCGGGCGCCACCCGTGGATCAAACCTGCCGTGGTTATCGGTCTGGTCGCCGTCTGTGTCACCCTTGAGGTGCTCGTCCATGCCTACCTGAATATCGCAGTGGCCTTCACCCACATCTTCTATCTCCCGATCGTCATCGCCGGGACCTGGTACTATAAAAAAGCCGTCGTGATCGCCCTGCTCCTCGGGGCGATGCACATCGCCGTCGAATATTTCACGATGGGTTTTGTCTTCGAGCCAGTGGCCCTCGTTCGGGCGGCGATGTTCGTCGTGGTCGCCTTTGTGATCGGATCCCTCTCAGAATCAAAAGACTTTCTCGCCGCCGAACGGGAGATGAAGCATAACGCCCTTCTCAGCTTCGTCTCTGAGGTCGGGCTGCGGATCAAGACGCCGATGAGCGTGATCCGCGAGAACCTTGGTGAGATCGGCCGCGGCATCGAGGCCGACGAGATGGAAAAGGAAGAGGTTTTAGCCACTCTGCAGGTCCAGATCAGCCATGCCGAGAAGATCCTTGCCACGCTGAGGGAACTGAACCAGGGTGTCATCGATGAACAGAAGGATATTCCGGAGTCGTACAGAGACCTCCTGACGCGGTGATGGTGCATGAAGTTCTCCCTGAATGGGTCTGATGACAAAAAACTCTGCCTGCTCCTTTCCTCAGCACAGACGATGAAACAGGCGAATCTCGCTATTGTCAGGGAGATCACCGCCCATGGCAATGCCGCCATCGTCATCACCACAAATCAGCCATATCTGATCCTGAGAAAACTCTATGATCGGGATGGGATCGATCTCTCGAAGGTCCATTTCGTCGATGCCATCACGCGCTATGCCATCGGGAAGGTGCCCGAAGACGCTGCAAACGCCCTTTTCGTCAACAGCCCTGAGAACCTCACCGACATGGGCATCGCCATCACCCAGACCCTCAAGGAGATGGAGGGGCAGAACATCTTTGTCGTCTTTGATTCGGTCTCGACGATGCTCATCTATCTCTCGTCGGTGAACATCTCGAAGTTCATTCACTTCGTTTCGAGCCGTTTAAAAATTCTCGATGTTTCAGGCATTTTTCTCGCCGTCGAGAAGGGGCTTGACCCGCTTCTCCTGACGCAGCTCACCACCTTCGTCGACGAGGTGGTCGATCTCGACGAGTCCGCGGAAGGGTGACGGCCGGGCTCAGCCGGTCGTTCTCCCGCGTTCTGCGGCGTTTACCTCGCCCGAGCGGTCGCCCGAGAGGTCGGCCGCGGCAAAACCTCCGGCCTCGGGGAGCGAGAGCCTGAGGTTGGGCGTGATGTCGAGGGCCACCCTGACCTGATCTGCCGTGCAGTCGAGGAGATGGCCGCCGCCGGTGCGGTCGTCTGAGAGGTAGTGGAGGTGGAACCCGACGACATTGACCCCGGCCATATACTGCGGGAGGTAAAAGCCGACCAGGGTGCCCTCGGTCCGGTCGAAGGTGAAGAGGTGCTGCGAGGCGGTCACCTCGACCAGGGGCGGGTAGGGTCTGGTCTGCGCGTCCACGCTCCGGGTGGTGAGGTTTGCAAACCGGCCTTTCACGATGACGGCGACCGGGTGGTTGGGGGAGGGCAGGGCGTCTTCGATCGCCGCCTCCAGGTCTGCGAGGGAGACGGGGCCGTCGAGGTCGAAGGCGATGTCTTCGTCGAAGACGGTGACCGCCGCAAAGGCCGTCCTGGTGGCGAGGTCGATCTGGCTGACCGCTCCGTCGCCGCGGATCTGCCAGACCTCTCCGTCCAGGATGACGATCTCGCCGTCGAGACCCTCGGGCGTGCCGATGCCGGTGTCGCCGCGGTCGGTGAGTGCGCCGAACTCCTCGACGCCGTCATAGACGCCTTCGAGAAGGGCGCCGATCGTCGAGACCTGGTAGATTGTCTCGGCCGTCTCCTCCCCGTCATCGGCCCACCGCACCGTCGAGGAGACCATGAAGCCGGCCGAGACGATCAGGAGGATCAGGAGGGCGGAAATCCGCCACATATGCGGGATCACGCCCCGCACTCCCGGCCGGCCCGGGCCACGGTCGTCTTCCTGCCGATGATCACCGAGTAGGTGTCTGCCTCCCGGTTGTACCTGACCGTCGCATTCCTGATGATCAGGATCTCACCGTATGGGCCGCTCAGAAGCGGTTCGTTCCCCTCGTTCCGGGAATATTCGGGCAGGACCGCATAGACCGGCTTTTTCGGGGTCCCGTCGCAGATCTTCACCACGTGCCGCCCGGGTTCGCCGATATCGGCCGACATCCTGGCGGCGCAGAGGTGGATCCTTTTTTCGACATGGTCGGCGAGAGCGCCGAGACGGGCGGCCTTCAGGTTCTTGCCGATGCGGTAGCCTTCGCGGGTGAACCCGTCCTTCCGCAGCACGAGATGGGAGAACTTGATGTCGGTGTTGCGGTAGCGGTAGCCCTCCTCGCCGGCGGCGACCAGGGCCTCCATCAGCCGCGGCGGCCGCACCTCCGGGCCTGTGGTGAAGGTCCAGCACCGGTCGGGGCGGCAGGGCTCGCCCCAGAGGTGCGTGCAGGGGGCGTAGACCGAAAGGCCGGCATCGACGAGGGCGCGCTGCACCTCGCGCAGGGCGGTGGAGGCGTCCTTCTCTGCGGGCTCGACGATGAGGATGGTGCCGTCAGGCGCAAGCCTCTCCCCGAACCTGGCGACCATCGCCGCCTTCTCCTCCGGGCCGCGGCCAGGGATCTCGTTGAGGACGTTGGAGAAGACGATCAGGTCGTAGGGCCCCTGCAGGGTTCCTGCCGGGGGGTCGAGGAGGTCGCCTGCCACCGGGCGCCCGACGGTGACGAGCCCTTTCTTCTCCGCGGCCGGAGGCACCAGCGCCATATAGGCCTCGATGTTCTCCTCGGAAATGTCGATGGCGTCGATCCGGGCCGTTGCGCCCTTCACCCTCCCCAGATAATCGGCGATTGCAAGCGAGATGACGCCGGGGCCGCACCCGGCGTCCAGCACCCGCATGGTTCTGGGGATGAGTCCGTCGGCGACGAGGCCGTGGAGGAGGAGCTCTGACTGGACGAGGTAGACCGGGAACTGGTAGGCAAGGTAGGCGAGTACGTCGTAGCCCTTCGCATAGGAGATCTTTCTCCGGCGCCCTCTCGCCCAGTAGCCCCATTTCTGGGCGACGACCGCCGAGCGGATCCGCTCGAGAACGACCGGGTCGTTCCAGGTCTTCCCGGTCTTCTTTTCGATATACTCCTCGATCAGCCGTTCGAGCCGCCGCGGGACCCTGGGCGAGGCGAAAAACTCGTTCTGCTTCATTTCCTCGCCGGGCGACAGATGGAGGGGGGCGTCAGGTCGCGTCATGGTGAGAAGAGTCACCGGCCCCTTAATAAACATCTTCCGCCGGCGGCCCTGAGATGAGGCCCGAGGTGACGAGGCCGGTGATCCGGCCGTCATGGTCACGCACGATGGTGTTGCGCCAGAGCACGCCGATCTCGCAGCCGTCCCGTGCAAGGAGGGAGCCTTTCTCCTCTCCGGGCGTGGGGGACGCCCCTTCCATCAGCCGCCTGAAGTTTGCCTCAAGGCGCGGCCTGAGGCGGGCCGGGACGAGTGTTTTGAACCAGTTTTTCCCGACGAGATCGGTCTCGGCGTAGCCGAGGGCGAGGCACCCGGTCAGGTTCATCCGTTCGATCGTCCCGTCCGTCCTGATCCCTGCGATCATCACCCCGGCGACGTCGAGGTAGCGCTCGGCCCGGTCACGCTCGATCCTGACGCTCTCCTGGGCGAGGATGCGCCCGGCCACGTTTGCCGCCTGGGCGGCGATCGTCTCGAGGGCCTGGACGCCGGCCGCGGGTATCAGGCCGGTGAGGCGGGACCCGGCGACGAGAACGGCGACCGGCATCCCCCCGTGGACGATGGTGAACGTGACGGTGCCGCGCAGGTCCTCGTCTCCCGGGAAGGCGGCGGCTCTGCCCCCGATGAGCGCCCCGGCCTCATCCCCGTCGATCTGCTCTGCCCGGGCGGCGGCTTCTGCGGAGAGCCCGAACGCCGCCACGCGCTCGAGGCGCCCCTCTTCCCTGACGGCGTAGACGGCGGCGGCGTCCACGCCTGCGGCCTGCATCGCCGCATCAAGGCAGATGGAGAGGGCCGCTCTGAGGTCTGAGGCCGAACCGAGGGCCTCTGCAAGGTCGCGCTGGTCCGCGAGGAGGGCGTCGGCGCGGACATGGTCGGTGATGTCGCGCACGATGGTGAGGACATATTTCATCTCGCCCCTATCCCCGGCGATCGGGATCTTTTTCGTCTGCAGGTGGTGCGTCTCCCCGTTCTGGAAGACGACCGGCATTGCAGGGCATTCAACCGGGATCTGCTTCAGGAGCATCTCCGCCTCGCCGCAGGTGATGAGGGGGACGAGATCGGGCCCGAAGATCTCGCCCTCCTCTTTTCCGGCGAGACGCCCGGGTGCCCCACCGACGAACGCCTCTGCCGCACGGTTGAAAAAGACATACTTTCCGCCTGCGATCTCCCTGACAAAGACCATGTCCGGGATGTTCTGGACGATGCAGTGGAGAAACGATTTCCAGCCCCGCACCCGGCGCTCTGCCTGGTGCCGTTCGGTGACGTCCCTTGCGACCATGCGATAGCCACCGAAATCCCCGATCTCGTCGAAGTCCGGGGTCCCGCTCGCTTCAAAAACGAGGCTCTTCCCGCTCCGGTGAAGCAGGGGGATGGGGAGGAGGGAGAATGGCCGGTCGAGGAGTCCGGCGAGGCGTTCTGAGAGCCGCTCCTGTTCGGGGGCCGGGACGAAATCGAGGAGAGAACGCCCGACCATCTCGTCCGGGGCGTAGCCCAGAAGATCGAAACTCTTCGGGCTCACATAGGAGAAGGTCCAGTCGTCGTCGACATTCCAGATGATGTCGTTGATGTCCTCGACGAGCGCCCTGAACTTTGCCTCCTCTGCGCGCAGCGCCTCCTCTGCGAGTTTCTGGCTGGTGATGTCCTCGAGGATGATGGTGATCCCGGGGCTGCCGTCGTTGAAGGCGGTGGGCAGGATCTTCATTCTGAAGTAGAGTTCCCCCCCGGTCCTGAGGAACCTCACCTCCTCGACCACGTCGTCGCCCCCGAGGGCGTCTTCGATCCGCGCCCTGATCAGGGGGTGATCAAAGGCCGAGAGGCGCGATTCCCCGATCGGTTTTCCGATGACGTCGTCCCGGCCGGCGCGGACGATCTCGAGGATGCGGTCGTTTGCCTGGACGACGGTGAGGGTGCGGTCCAGGATCGCCACGCCGTCTGAGGAGAAGTTGATCATGGCCGAGAGGGGCACCCGCTGCGAGGGGTAGAAGACCTTTGCCTTGCCGTAGGTCCGCATCTCCACCTCGCCGGCGATGAGGAGCATGTCGAGGTATCGGGAGGTCGTATTCCTGTTGATCGCGAGGTCTCTGGACAGATCGGTGACCGACATCCCGCGGGGATTCGCCTTTAATCGGGCGATAATTTTAGTGATCTCCTCAGGATAGGGCCTCATATCTGATCAGAGTGATACTGGCCAGTACTTATCGGTTTCGGACATGACCGGCATCATGCTCTGCATTGGTGATAGCGTCAATGCCATGCAATACGTGATACATTTATATATCTGAACATTCAACATATGATCGCCGACGTCCCATCCGAAGTGGGGAAATCTCGGACGGGGCGCAATCGACAGGAACACCAGCAGGCACCCGCACATCACCTAACTCAAGCGGCACACACCAGCACGCGTGGGTGCCTGGATATTTCACCTCTCAAAACGCGTCAACATTCATTCTTCCGGCGGGAGGCCGGCATCCTCCCATCCTGTGCACATTCACGTACACCTCACTCAGAAGAGGTTCTGGGGGCGCGAACCTGGCGTCCCTGGAAAGGTTTCACCCTTTGTACATTTTTTTTGCTTTGTAGAATTGGGCATGAGTCCGGGAAGGGGACGCAAGCATACCCCATGAAATGTTTTTCATGGTAAATCCTATTCTGGCATGCTTGAACCGGGGGACTGCTGCCCCCGGACCCCCGCGCAGGATAGGTGGGGATATGGCCCCCGCACGTCCTGTTCGCTCTTCCCGGGGCCCATCGGCTCCAATGGGGTGAAACCCCCGGCAGGCAGTATGGGGAAGGCGGGGGATCCGCACCCCTCCCTGCGATTACAGGAGAGCTATCAAACCCGGCACGAGGGTTTCAACAGCGCCATTTTTTTGTTCTTCGCTCTTTCACGCGGGAAACTCCCTGCCCGGTCCCATCCCGCAGGTCCACCCCTGATAGCGGTCGGTCGTCCGGGGAGGTCGGGCGAAGGCGTCGCGGCCGCCCACGCACAGGACTCAAGAGCCCTTTTTTCCTTCCTGTATGGCGACCGGATCAACAGGAGTATCACGCCGCAGGTATCATCTTCTTAGCCGGGAGAGGTACGACGAGATGGATACAACCGTTGCACTGAATTTTTTCTGGGAATCATTCTGGATCGACCGGTGGATGCGTCGCGACGCCGCTCCCCGGGACGCCGCCCTCCTGCATCTCTTTCTGATACGAAGGGCGAGAGACCCGGGTTTTGCGGCCTATTCTGCAGCTGCAGGTTTTTCTGACGACCGGGCGAAGGATGCGGTCAGGACGGCGCTTGCCGGCGCCCTTGCCGAAGACTGCCCTGATCTTTTCGGCGCCGGGAGGGACGCATATCTCTGGCGGCGGTATCTCGGCTTTCTGGATGCGGGCGATCTCCGTGGAGCGCGGCTTGTTGAGACGATGCTGTGCACGCCGGCGGAAGACGGTTATCTTGCCCCGCCGATCGCCGCCGGCGAGGGGCCGTCACGCTCGGCCTGGGAACGGATGGAGAAGAGGGTGGTGATGGCGGAGATCCGGTATCCTGACCTCTACTTTGAGGCGCCCTATCTGCGGGACCTTTCGGGTGCGCAGATAAGCCCGGCCGACCTTGAGATCACCTCCTTCGCCGTCGAGAACCTGAAAAACCTCCTCGGCGGAGCGATCCCGCCCGGGGACGCCGGAACCTTCGAGCGTTTCATCAACGATGCAGGAATGATCATCGCCTTCTCCTGGTTCGCCGGAAAAGCCTACGACGAACAGACGGCGATCCTGAATGCGGTCTATCCGTTCAGCCTCGACGAGGAGACGCTGGACCGGTTCGTGGCGATCTTCGACGACTATGAGACCCTCCTCGAGGAGGCGGCCGGGCTTGTAAAACGCGGTTTTATCGAGGAGGCAAAGACCGTCTATGCCTATACGATCCTGCACGCGGACGGGGCGGCCCTCCACCACGCCTGCTATGAGAACCTCGCCGTCCTCTTCAGGGAGGAGGGTGACTACGCCCGTGCCGGCGACTGCGCCGAACGCGCCCTCGCGATCAGGAAGGCCATGCCGGGCGCCGATCCCTACCTCGTCGCCCTCGGGGAGAAGAGCCTCTCGGAAGCACTTTATTTGCAGGGCAATGCCGGTCGTGCAGCCGACCTGATCGCCTCGGCGGTGGCGGCGGCCGACCGCCTCTCTCCTGAGAAGGCCAGGTCGCTCTTCTGGGCGATCGCCTCCTCTTTCAGGAGGACCGGGAGGTTTGAGGAGGAATATGCTCTGCTCACCCGCATCCTCGAAGGAGAGGGTGAAGGGGAGGCGATGGACGCCGCAATGGCGCGCCTCTTCTCGATGGACCAGTACGCCAGGGCCGACGGCTCCTTCGATCTGGCCGGGCTTGCCGCCGTCGAGGAGCGGCGGCGCTACCTGGACTTCTTCGGCAAGGGTGCGGCCCTGCTCCAGGCCTTCCAGTTCGACCGCGCCATCGCCTGCTTCGGGGACGCCCTCGCGATCAGCCGGGACCTCGATCTCCTCAGGAACATCGCCATCGCCCACCGGCTGTACGGCTCGGCCGATGCGGCCAGGGAGTACTTCGGCATGGTGCGTGCCGAGCGGCCCGGAGACGTCTTCTCCCTCATCCACCTCGGCCTGCTCGCCGGCGGGGAGGAAGGGCGCCGGCTGATCGGGCAGGGCATCGCCGCCGCCCTTGAGGGGCGGATGGACCTCGCCCTCGTCCTCTACCCCATCGTTCGGGATGCCGTTGCCGACGGTGCGGTCCTCGATGCGATCGACCGCTCAGGCGATCTCCCGGCGCAGGGCGGTGGCCGGGCGCTCTACTATCTCGGGGCAGGGACGATCCTCGCCGATCTCGGCTTTTCCGGGGAGGCAGAAACCTGTTACCGCCGGGCCCTCAAGGCGACCCCGCCGTCCCCGGTGCGGGCGCGGGTGCTCAGGAATATGGGTGTGATCGCCGCCGACGCCGGCAATCCAGAACGTGCCGCCTCCCTCTTTGACCAGGCCGTCAGGTATGCGCCCGGAGACCCGACGCTCTGGCACCGCCTGGCCGGGGTGCGGGCGGCACTCGGGGATCCTGCCGGTGCGGCGGCGGCGGCGCGGGAAGCGGTGCGCCTCGCCCCGGCAGAGCCCGCATACGAGCGCGAGCGCGACCTGCGGACGGCAGAAGAAGAGGCCGCGCCCCCGGCGGTCGACGACCCGGTCGCCGCCGAACTCATCGCCGCCGGCGAGCGGATGATCGAGCGGGAGGCGTGTGCGAAGCGTGCGCTCTCCGCCTATGCCGAGGCATTGCAGAGGGTCAAAGGCCTGGACGAGGTCTCTCTTACCGGGGGCTCCTATGCGGTGGCGCTCTCAGAGCGTGCCAGGATCTTCGCCCTGTTTTGAGGAGAGGGCGGCGGCGATCGCCCCCGGCAGGTCGGAGGAGCGCTCAACAACGGTCGACGAGGCTTCGAGCATCAGGTTGACCGCCTCGGCCTCCCCGACCCGGCGGAAGTCGGTCCGCAGGGCGACGACCGGGATGCCGCGGGCGTACGCATATCCCATCTCCCACGCCGTCCCCGAATCGGCGTCGGCCCCGTCGATGACGGCGACGACGATATCGACCCTGTTCAGGGCCTCGAGATTGTGCTCGAAGATCGCCCGCCCGTCCCCGGCGCTCCGTGCGGCGTCGTTGTCCCCGACCTCCTGCGGGAGATGGACGTCGTAGAGCGCCGCCTCAAGAAGGTCGCGCACCTCCAGGTTGAAGGCGCGTTCGGCCCCGGAGAAGAGCGGGGCGGCGAGGTACACCCGGTACCGGGCGAAGGTGCAGACGTCGACCGCCCTGATCTCCGGGAACCGGGCGAGGAATGCCCCCCGGCCCGGCACCCGCTCGTCCAGCCATGTCCGGTTCACCCCGCAGGCCGGCGAGGAATCGACGCCGATGATGCAGAGCGGCGGTCCCCGTGCGCGGATCGTTGCCCTCACCTCTTCTTCCATCAGGTCGAGGAGGGCGCGGAAGGCCGGGGTGTCCAGGCGCTCGACAAAGGTCGCGGGCGGGCGCGGCCGGCCGAGATAGGCGGTCTCCGGGCAGGGGAGGGGGACGACCTCGATCGAGAAGCGCCGGCACCGCTCCAGGGCCCGCTCGAACGCCGCACGGTCGGACGGTTTTGTGATCCCCTCGGCCCTCAGAGAGGGGTCGAGGATGCAGGGTGAGACCAGGACATACATTCAATAGGTGTCTGCGTCAAACCGGCATAGATGATACGCCTCTTCGCCTTCAGGGACAACTCCTGCGATCCCAGGAAGTGCACGGTGAAGCGGATGGAAAAATGGGGGCAGGTGAAAATTGTCGACACCCTCACCCGGATCCCGCGCTCATCCTTGATTCTCGACCCGACGGCCGAGCGCGCCCTCTCCCCGGCCGACCGGGGCGTGCCCTCGATCACCGCCCTGGACTGCTCCTGGGAGGTGCTCGACTCGGTGACGGTGCGGCGCTGGCCGACCCGCCGCGCCCTCCCCTACCTCGTCGCCGCCAACCCGGTGAACTTCGGCCGCCCCCTCCGCCTCACCTCGGTGGAGGCGTTTGCAGCGGCGCTCGTGATCCTGGGCGAGGACGAGCAGGCGCGCCAGGTCCTCTCGAAGTTCAACTGGGGGATGCACTTCCTCGAACTGAACGCCGACCCCCTCGCCGAGTACGCGGCGGCGAAGGACTCCGCCGAGGTCGTGGCGATCCAGGCGCTGTATATGGGAGAGTGAGGGCCGTTCACTCCTCGTTGCCGAGGTCGGAAAACGGCGTGCCGGCGGCGGCGAGCATCTTCGGGTAGTAATGGGTGACGTACTCCTTGACCATTCTTCGTGCGCAGAACTGCGGGGCATTGCTCTTGATCGACTCCTTCATCGCCCGCACCCACCCGTGCGGCACCCCGTGCATGTCGGTGTCGTAATAGAGCGGGACGATCTCTTTTTCGAGGAGTTCGTAGATCGCATTCGCATCCGCCGCCGTCCGGTCGCCGACGATGTACTCGCCGCCGAACGCCCAGCCGTTTCTGCCGTTGTAGCCCTCGATCCACCAGCCGTCCAGGATGGAGAGGTTGAGCACGCCGTTGATCGCCGCCTTCATCCCTGAGGTGCCGCTCGCCTCCATCGGGGGCAGGGGGTTGTTGAGCCAGAGATCAACGCCGTGGACGAGGTACTGGGCGACCTGCTCGCCGTAGTCCTCGACGAAGGCGATCTTCCCGCCGAAATCCGGCGACCGGGCGAACGAGTAGATCCGCTGGAGGATCTGCTGCCCCTCGACGTCTGCCGGGTGCGCCTTGCCTGCAAAGACGATCTGCACCGGTCGCCAGCGGTTGTTGACGATCCTCTTCAGCCGTTCGAGATCGTGAAAGATGAGGTCTGCCCGTTTGTAGGTCGAAAAGCGCCGTGCGAACCCGATGGTGAGCACAGTCGGGTTCAGGAGCACCCCCTCTGCGACGATGTTCTCGGGCATATCCCTGTGTTCGGCCCACGTGCGCCGTTTTCTCTCCCTGATCCTGTTGATCAGTTTTGCCTTCAGCCAGATGTGGAGGTCCCAGAGTTCTTCGTCCGGGATCTCGTCGACGAGGTCCCAGATCACCGGGCAGTCATGCTCCATCTGCCAGCAGGGACAGACGGCCCCGATGTAGCGATCGAGGAGGAGTTCCATTCTGTCGTTGAGCCAGGTCGGGAGGTGGACGCCGTTGGTGATCACATCGATCGGCACCCGCTCCTCGGGGAGCCCGGGCCAGATCCCCTGCCACATCGCCCTTGTCACCTCGCCGTGGCGCTGTGAGACGGCGTTGTGATGGGCCGACATCCGCATCGCAAAGACGGTCATGTTGAAATTGCCGCCCGGATCGCCGGGCGCGGCCCCGAGGGCGAGGAACCGCTCCCTCTCGATGCCGAGACAGCGGTAGTAGGTGCTGAAGTAGCGGTCGATCATCTCTGCCGGAAAGATGTCGGTGCCGGCCGGGACCGGGGTGTGGGTGGTGAAGACCGTGGTCCCCCGCACCTGCGCGAGGGCGTCCTCAAAGGACTGCCCTTCCCCGACCCGTTCCCTGACCCGTTCGACCAGGGCGAAGGCCGGATGGCCCTCGTTGATGTGCACGCCCGCATAGTGGACGCCGAGGTACGAGAGCACCTTTCTGCCCCCGATGCCGAGGACGATCTCCTGGAGGAGGCGCTGCTCCTTATTCCCTGAATAGAGGCGGTGGGAGATGGAGCGATGTTCGGGGGCGTTCTCAGGGATGTCGGTGTCGAGGAGGTAGAGGGGGATGCGGCCGACCTGCACCTTCCAGACGGCGACGCTGATGGGCAGGTTGATGTGGGGCACGGGCAGGACGATCTGTTTGCCCGAGGGGTCGAGGACGCGGGTGATCGGGGCGGCGTCGCGGTTGAGCCTCTCCTCGACATTCATCTGCGAACCGTCGGGGCCGATGTGCTGGTGGAGGTAGCCGGCGGCGTACATGAACCCGACGGCGACGAGGGGGACGCCGAGGTCGGAGCACTCCTTGAGGTGGTCGCCGGCCAGAAACCCGAGCCCGCCGGCGTAGAACGGGAGGGAGTGGTGGAGGCCGTATTCCGCCGAAAAATACGCGACGGTGAACGGACGGGAGGTGGCGTATTCCTCGGTAAACCAGGAGTTTTTTCTGGCCATGTACTCCTGGTAGCGCTCCATGATGATGTCGTAGCGGCGGAGGTACTCCCTGTTCTGCGCCGCCCGCCTGAGGTAGTCCTCAGGGATCTCCTGGAGCATCTGCACCGGGTTGTGCCGGCTCTCCTTCCAGGCATGGGCGTTCACCTGCTTGAAGAGCATCCTGGCTGACGGGTGCCAGCTCCACCAGAGGTTGAAGGCGAGGTCGACGAGCCCCTCGATACGCTCCGGGACATGATCGAAACGGCTCCGGTCCATGGCGTCGGCGGTCATCGTGATCGAGGAATAGGTAGAGATGGTTATTTAACTTGCGGGATGAAGGGGGCGTCTCTCTCGTTAAACGCCATATGGCTGCCTGATTATGAATAAATCTATTATTTTTTTTGTAAATTGCGTTTTTTGATCTTCCGGTCAGGGATATCTATAAATAGTATTGTGGTCTGTATTGATCCAATGGAGAAACCGGTACAGGACCGCCTGTTCCTTGATGTGATGAGGGTGGACGCGGAGCAGCGGATCCTGATCCTGATCGTCGCCCTGATCGCCCTGATGTCGCTCGGCATCGGGATGATGCTGCCGCTGACCTTCCCCGGCCTGTTTTCCTGAGTGCTTCCGGTCATGCGCCCGGAGCGGGCGTTTGCTCTTTTTCACCCCTGCCCCGGGCCTCCCGGGAGGGGGAATCAGGTGTGCGACAGGACCCGGCGGTCTTCCGCCTCCCTTATCCCGGCGGCGAGGTCCACGGCGGCGTCCTCGCTGATCCGGTACCTGACCGCCCGCCCGTCGCGTTCCTGCCTGATGATCCGGTCCCCGGTCAGCTTCTTCATGTGCCAGGTGACGGCCGGCCCCGAGATCCCGACCGTGTCGGCAACCTCCTGCCGCGACGCTCCCGGGTGCTCCAGGATCCCGATGAGGATCTCCCGTGTGGTCGTGTTCCTCAGGTGCTTGAGCACTCTCTGCTGGGCAGCGGTGTAGGTCCCGCTGTTCTCGTAGAAGCGGAGGTGGCCGTCCTCGTCGAGCGAGGTGATCTTGTGGTGCTCCTGCAGGACGGCAAGATGATACCTGAGGGTGCTCATCGAGATCGCCGCGCTCTCAGAGAGCGCAGATGGATGCCCGGCGCCGCCCTGATCATCGTGTAGATCTCGGCTCTGGCCGCGCTCTCCAGGACGTTCTCGCGGCCCACCCTGCGGCACCCCAGAGAGAGGCAGGTCTTCGCCGCCCAGAGAAGTTCGAGCGGGACGATACAGACCTCCAGAAGGATCACCCAGAGCGGAAGTTCCCAGAAGGCGACTTCGGACGGGACGAAGGGATGATCTGAAGGGGGGTACAGGCCCCCCGGACTGACAACGTAGGCTGCGGAGGCGATCTGAGCGAGTGCGACTGCAAGAAATACGGCGATCATCCATGCTCTCATCCCGTCACCCCATATATGTCATGAACGTGTAGTTCTTCGACGTGAACGATTTCGACCCGCTGATCTTCAGGAACCAGTTCCCCTCTGCGATCCCGGCCTCGTTCGAGATCCTGAGATAGATCCTGCCGTCCTCGTTGCCGTCGCTCATGTCGTCGTAGGTGCCGAGCACGCCGCCCGGATAATAGATGGTGAGATCGAGCGGCCGATCAGGGTCTATCCAGACGAGATCGACCCAGAAACAGGTCATGTTCGAGGCGATGTCCAGCATATAGTAGCGGCTCCTCCCGCCGAACCCGGGCAGGATAGGGAGGCTGTTCGAGGAGAGGATCGGGATCCCCCGCTCCCCGCCCCCTCCATACGAGGCGCTGTCCGGCTGCCGTAAAGAGGTGACGTTCGCGTCATCCGCCTGCTCATCTCCCTTATTCGTGGCGTTTTCGTATTTTTGCAGCCCTGCCCCGGTTTTTTCTTCGGGAACCGGGTAACAGACGGCAAACGCAACGACATCCTCGCCGGCCTTCACCGTGTACACAGAAACGCTGAGGCTTGACGGCGAAACGCTCTCCTCCGCGGAAGAACCCGATCTTCGAGATGAAGCTGCGCAATGTCGGGAAGGCCGACGATACCTATCGGCTCTCGATCGACGGGCTCCCTGAGGGCTGGTACGCCAGGTACAAGGAGAACGCCGCCGAGACGAGCGACATCTCCGAGATCTTCGTCCCCGCCGGAGAGGAGAAAGCCCTGTACCTCGAGGCGATCCCGCCGTACGGCGTGACGGTCGGCGACTACTTCCTTACGGCCACAATCGAGTCTTCGTCAGGGGCCTATCCCGAAGACCTGACGGCGAAGATCAGCGGGAGTTATGAGATGGGGCTCTCCGCGGACCGCTACCGCTACGAGGCGTCGATGGGCGAGACCGTCGAGTTCGACGTGAAGGTGGCGAACCTCGGCAATGCCGGCGCCCTGACCGGGATCAGGTTCGAGGTGAGCGCATCGCAGGGCTGGAAGGCGACGGTGACGCCCACAAACGTCACGAGCCTCCAGCCCGGCGAGTCGAAGAAGGTGAAGGTGCAGGTGGTGCCGCCGTCGAGCATCGTCGCCTCCGAGTACAAGATCACCGTGAAGGCGGTCTCAGATCAGGGCGAGCAGAGCGACGAGTTCAGGATCGTCGTGAAGGAGCAGTCGTTTGCAGCGATCGCGGGGCTTCTCCTGCTCGGGGCGATTGCCGGCGGGGTCTGGTACTACTTCAGGAAGTACCAGCGCCGGTGAGAGCGTCGTCGGGCGCCTCGCCCTCCCCGGCCGGGACCGGGGCGAGGTGCTCGACGATCAGGCACACCTCGCCGTTTTTGTCGAAGATGGGCACGCTCGTGCATCGCAGGTGCAGGTCCCGTTCAGGGACGTATTTCTCGATCGTCTCTGTTTTTCTGCTTTTGAGGGCCATCTCGGTGGCGCAGACCTCGCAGGGGCGGGCCCTGCCGATGAGGGAGTAGCAGGGTTTTCCCACCACCTCCTCCGGCGTCATCCCGAGCGCCTCGTAGCCGGCCCGGTTGTAGCGGATGATCCGGCGGTCAGGGCGCATGATCCCGACGATCTCGGGGAGGGCGTCGAACGTCCATTCGAGGAGGGCATTTGCCTCGTGCAGCGTCCGCTCGCCGGCGCGGATCTCGGTGACGTCGCGCAGCGACTCGATGGCGCCGACGATCTCCCCGTCCGGGCCGCGCAGGGGCGTTGCCCGTCCCTGGAGCACCCGCTCCTCGCCGTCGCCGGTGACGGCGGTGTCCTCACCCGTGAGGCTCTCATAGTCCCACCGGGAAGCGTCGTGGAGACCTGCAGCCCCCTTCTTCCCCCGGCCGACGACGATATCGGCGAGCAGCGGTCCGGGCGGATCGCTGGGATGGATGAGGGCGTGGCAGTCAGACCGCCCGATCACGCCGGCGGCCGGCACCCCGAAATACCTGCAGAATGCCTCGTTTGCAAACAGGATCACGCTGTCGGGGTCGAACCAGCAGATCATCTCGGTCTGGTCCTCGACGACGGTGCGATAGCGCTCCTCGCTCTCTTCGAGGGCACGGGCGATCCGTCTCTTCTCGACGGCCTGGATGATTATGATCTCCAGATCGGCGAACAGGGTTTTCGGCGCCCCGCCCTTCTGGAGGTAATAGTCCACCCCGGCGTTCAGCGCCTCGATCACTACCTCCTCGCGCTCTTTTCCGGTGAAGATGATGAAGGGAAGAGGGCCGTACAGTCTCCTGACCTCCCGCAGAAGTTCGATCCCGTCCATGCCCGGCATCTGCAGGTCAGAAACCACGCCGTCGAAGGTAGCGGTCGCCAGCGTCGAGAGCGCCTCCTCTGCGGAGGTGGCCGTCGTCACGGCCATATTTCCTCCTCTCTGGAGGAACAATTTTCCTATTTCGACAAGTGCTGGCTCGTCGTCGATATAAAGAATAGATATTTTTTGTTTATTGGGATAATAGGGCTCCGGGAAATCCATTATGGCTCATAATGGTGCCATGCTATATTTACATTTCGATATATCCAAGGATATAAAATGCGGCATATTTAATGTTTTTTACAAATCTGCGGGGCCGGCCGGTGCGTTTTATTCCTGCTGGCCCCCTCTTCCCGGAGAGGGGAGGCCCCGCTCCACCTCCCGCGCAACCTCGCGGAGGGTGACCCCGAGTTCGCGGGCGATCTGCCGCATATCCTCGTACTCGGGCTTGACGGCGATCACCCGGCCGCAGGCCTCGGAAGTCTTCACCCGCACCGGAAAGGTGCGCCCGCCGACGGCGACCTCCACGGTCTCCCGCCGCCGGTCGGCGACCAGCCGGGGCTCCTCGCGCACCCGCACCCCGAGGGTTCCGGTCTCCTCCATCAGGACGGTCAGGAGGCGTGCATAGCGCTCCCGGTCGGTGATCACCGAGATCACCTGGACCGGGCGGTTTTTCTTCCCGATCGCGGGGGTGACGAAGACATCGATCGCCCCCTCCTCGAGGAGGCGGCCGAGGGCGTGGGCGACCACTTCGCCGCTGATGTCGTCGAGGTTCGTCTCCAGCAGGACGATCCGCTCCTCGACGAGCCCGCTCATCTCGCACTCCACGACCCTGAGGATGTTGGCGCCGGCGCCGTTCGGACGGGTCCCGGCCCCGTAGCCGGTGCGGATCGGTGTCATCGCCGGGAAACGGTCGGCCACGACGGCGAGGTTGGCGAGGAGGGCGGCGCCGGTCGGCGTGGTCAGCTCCATCGAGAGCGGGCTTTCCGCCACCGGGATCCGGTGCGCCGCACAGATCTCCAGGGCCGCAGGCGCCGGACCGCCGACCGTCCCGCCGCCGGTCCTGATCAGCCCGCCGCCAAGGGCCGGCGGGGTGGCATGGACCTGACACCCGGCAAGCCCGGCCTCCTCGATCAGGAGGAGAGGGGCGAGGATGTCGAAGATCGTGTCGGCCGAGGCGATGGCGTGCCGCGAAAAACCCGTGGGGTGGAAGCGCCGCTCGGCGGCGAGGAGGTCGCTGAGTATCCTCTCTGATCGCTCACGCCCCCATGCCGTAAGCCCGACCGAAGCGGCTACTTCAGCCAGGGCGGCGGCAAGGTCCCCGTCCGATCCCGCGGGCTTCTCGCGCACCTTAAAGGAGAGCCGCCTGGCCCTGACACCACCGTCGGCCTCCTCCAGCCTCACCGAGAACTCCACACACCCGGGAAGGGCGGCGATCGCTGCGCTCAGCCGTTCGAGGGGCGCAGCCGATCCCGTCAGGTCGGCCAGGGCGGCAGCGAGCATGTCGCCTGATATCCCGCCGGTGCGGGGATCGATGAGCAGCGCCCTCATGCTGCAGGCGGGAAGGGCTCGTTGATCTTCGCGTACACCCGTTGCGCCAGTTTCGCCACCTCAAAGGCCTTCTCGCCGGCGCCCGGGATGGCGCGGGTCAGGAAGGCGCCGTCCTCCGCACTGAATGCGGCGTCCTTTGCATCGTTCCCCACAAGGGCCGCCACCGCCGCCGGGACCGTGATGTTGATGATCGTGTGCCCGATGTACTGGAGCTCCTGCGTCAGCACCGCCCCGCAGAAGAGAGCCGTCGCCCAGTTCGGATCGTCCCGGTTCTTCCCCTCCAGGGCGAAGGCCGGCACCTCCTTCCCGCCCAGGTTCTCCACATGATAGGGCTTGCCGTCGATGGAGACGTCATAGGAGACGTTGGAGTCAAAGCCCCAGTAGCGTGCGGTGAACTTGTCGGTCCGGCGGCCGTGCGCCTTGATCGAGGTGTATTTGAAGGCGATCTGCTTTCCGGTGAAGCCCGAGAGGACCGCCGAGCCCCGGCGCTCCACATAAGCCTGCCGCTCGGCGTCAAGGGTCTGCGTCGCCTCGGCCACCGTCTTTCCGGCCTTCATCAGGTCGTAGGTGTGGGCGGCCCGCCGGTAGATCGCCCGGTCGCGCACCCCTTCGGAGGCGAGGATGCAGGCCTTCGTGATCTTGCCGCGGCTCACCTGCTCGGCCTTGCGGGCGATCGTGTTCAGGCCGCAGAGGGCCATCTCGGGGTCGATGAAGGCGTTCATCTTGTAGTCGCGGATCGCCTCGGCAACGGCGAAGACGTCACCGTTATGCTTCACGAGCAGCCGCATCGCCGGGACGCAGTCGCCCTCCAGGTGGCCGAGGGGCGGGTTCACCGGGCCGCCGGAGAACCCGGCCCCGATCATCGCCGCCTCCTCGAAGGCGGCGAAGATCTCGGAGAGGGCCATCGAGCCGATGACCGACGGGCCGCCGATGTCCTTGAGGATCAGCCCGAAGTCGCCGATCACCCTGGCGGTGTCGTACTCCTCGTGCGTGCCGCGGATATGGATCTTCTCCGGCAGGCCGGCGGCGTCGCGGGCGCCTTTCCCGGCGAGATAGGCCGAGTCCACCCGCCCGAACTTCCCGAACTCCTCGCCGAGGAGGGCGTCCGGGTGCACGAGTTCCATCGTCACCGCCGCACCGATCAGGGCCGGCCAGAGGGCGTACGGGGTGATCCCCGCACCCTCCATGCTCCGCATCATCGCCTCGGTCCCTACTTTCGCGGCGTTGTAGGCGAGCTCGGGGATGTTGTAGTCCTCGCCGAGTGCGGAATGGCCGTAGATCGCCCCGCCTGCGATGAAGGGCGGGAGGATGGCGCCGTCCACCTTTGTCAGCTTCTTCCCCATCAGCCCCTCGTAGATAGCGAGATAGGCCGGGAAGGCCTGGATGCGGTGGGTGAACTTCCCGGTGACCAGGGCGATGGCGCTCGTCCGGGCAGCGCCGGCGTGCATCCGGGCGATCGCCCCGAGCTTGCGGTTGCCGAGCGGCACGCCCGATCTGGCGCAGGAGCCTGAGAAGTAGGCGAGCGACGCTACGATCAGGGCGGCGTTTGCCGGTTCGGCCCCGGCGTTCATCGCCGCCCGTACGGCCTTCTCGATCACCATGTCGAGCGGGAGGTCCGGGGCGGCGGCGTCCACCACGGTCATCCGTCCCATGAGGCTCATCTCATCCCCCCCGATCGGGCAGAAGATGTCGCCGGCAAGGGAGTTTGCCGCCGCAAACACCGGGATCACCATGGAGCCGTGCCCTTTCGTCGCCGCCTCGAGTTTGTCGTTGGTCATCGAGTCCGGCTCAAAGGTCGCCGCCATCGTGGCGGCAAAGATGACTTTGTCCTTTTCGTGTGCATCAGCCATTTCTTATCCCTCCTTTTCCGATGATCCAGACTGAGGACTTTCCGGTAGATATAGGTTGGCGTCGGGAAACGGGAGCTTAAGAAAAGAGTTTCTGGGCCTATGCAGTCCCTTTTGCCGCGGTGTAGGCGTCGTACATCGAATAGAGCCACACCAGCAGGTAGAACGGGAGGCCTATCAGCTCCATAGAGAAGAAGCCGAATATGACCGCAAGCACGAAGAGCACGACGGCCTTGATCAGTTGCCCGGTGTAGAACTGGCCGAGGCCCGGGATGAAGAACGAGAGGACGACGGCGAGAAGTGGTGATGCCATGTCTGTCTCTCTGCTTCCGTCCGCAAAAAAGATTCCTCCGCCGCATGCTCCCGATCGGAACCCTGAATTACCCCGAGGGACGATCACTCCCCCATGGAGGAGCGCGCTGCCATCTCTGCACGGGGCCTGACCAAACGGTTCGGCGACGTCGAGGCGGTCGGGGGGATCGATTTTGCCGTCCTCGAAGGCGAGGCCTTTGGTTTTCTCGGCCCGAACGGTGCCGGAAAGACCACGACGATGCGGATGATCCAGTGCGCCTCGCCCAGGAGCGGCGGCGATCTCCGCGTCATGGGGATGGACCCGGATAGGAACCCGCGGGAGATCAAGGCCCTCCTCGGGATCGTGCCCCAGGAGAACAACCTTGACGCTGACCTCACCGGCCGCGAGAACCTCGTCTCCTATGCCCGCTACTTTGGCATCCCGAGGGCCAGAGCTGAGGAGCGGGTGGAAGACCTTCTCGGGTTCGTGCAGGTGCGGGAGAAGGCGGACGTCGTCATCGAGAGCCTCTCGGGCGGGATGCGGCGGCGTCTGATCCTCGCCCGCGCCCTGGTCAACGACCCTGCGATCCTGATCCTGGACGAACCCACCACCGGCCTCGACCCGCAGGCCCGGCACCAGATCTGGGAGAAATTACGGGCGCTCCAGCGCGAAGGGCGGACGATCGCCCTCACCAGCCATTATATGGAGGAGGCCGAACGCCTCTGTGACCGCCTGGTGATCCTGGACGGCGGCAGGATCCTGGCAGAAGGCGCCCCGGCCGACCTGATCAGATCGCGGATCGGGCGGCACGTGATCGAGGCCGAACCGACCGAAACCGTCCGCGCCTGCCTGGGGCGGCACGGGATCGGCTATGAGGAGGGGGGAGGGAGCCTCCAGGTCCCGGTCGAGGACCCGGCGGCGGTCTCAAAACTCCTCCTTGAGGAGTGCGGGGCGATCCGCCTCTCGACCCGGCCTGCAACCCTGGAAGACGTCTTTCTCACCCTCACGGGCAGGAGGCTGCGGGAATGATCAGGGAAAACCTGAGCCGCAGGGCCTGGACCGTCTGGCGCCGCAACCTCGACGTCTATCTCAAATCCTGGCGGGTGAACCTCCTCACCCCGGCGTTCGAGCCCGTCCTCTACCTCATCGCCCTCGGCTTCGGGGTCGGGTCGTACATCAGCGAGATCGACGGCGTCCCGTACGTCCGCTTCATCGCCCCGGCCCTCGTCGCCATCTCGGTGATGAACGCCTCCTTCTTCGAGTGCACCTACGGGAGTTACGTGCGGATGTACTACCAGAAGACCTTCGACGCCATCGTCGCCACTCCGGTCTCGATCGAGGAGGTGATCGCCGGCGAGATCCTCTGGGGGGCGACCCGGAGCCTCATCTCCGCCTCCCTGATGCTCCCGGTCCTGGTCGCTTTTGGCGTCGTCGCCCTCCCATCGTCCCTCCTCCTCATCCCCTTCGCCTTTGCGGCCGGCCTGCTCTTCGCCTCGATCGCGATGTGCTTCACCTCGATCATCCCGAATATCGAGTCGATCAACTACCCGGCCTTCCTCTTCATCACCCCGATGTTCCTCTTCTCCGGGACCTTCTTCCCGCTCGATCTCCTGCCCGCCCCGCTGCAAACCCTCGCCCTTGCGGTCCTGCCCCTGGCGCACGTCGTCAACGTCTGCCGGGCCCTCACCCTGATGGCGGGGTGGGAACTCCTTGTCCTCGGCCTCGCCTGGATCGCCGTCGTCACCCCGCCGGTCTTTCTCCTGGCCCTGCGGCTGATGCGCCGGCGGCTTGTCGTCTGAGGAGAGGGTGCCGGGAACACTTGAGAGCCGTTATCACCGCCCAGGTGCCAGATAGGATCGAGAAATGATGGAAGGAAACGATCACCCTGATAGCATCGGTTTCTCGAAGTCCAGGTTTGAGGCGCTGACCGACGGTATATTCGCGATCGCCATGACCCTTCTCGTCCTCGGGCTTGCGGTTCCGGCCGGGGGGACGATCAGGACGTCGACGGGCCTCATCGAGACCCTTATGGGGCTTTTCCCGGACTTTATTCACTATGTGATCGCCTTCTTCATCCTCCACGGCATGTGGGTCTCCCATCACGTCCTCTCCAGGCGGATGGCCTCCATCGACCGCCGGTTTCTGGAGATCAACCTCTGGCTGCTGATGGCCATCTGCCTCATTCCCTTCACCACCTCGTTTTCAGGGGATTTCGAGGATATTGCTCTCGCCGCCGTTGTCCTGGAGGCAAACCTCCTCGTCGTCGGCGGCATCCTCCTCCTCCAGTGGCGGTATGTCGCCCGCACCCCGCACCTCCTCTCACCTGAGTTCACGCCGGCCGGGCTCGGGGTCGGGATGCAAAAGACCGCCGTCACCCCGGCGGTCTCGGTCCTCGGCATCGCGCTCGCTCTCCTCGGAGTTACCTGGAGCACGGCGGTGTACCTCCTGATCCCGGTGATCTTCTGGGCGATGAGGGCCGTACGGCGGTGACAGGGGAGGCCTGAACCGGCCTCTCGTCACTCCACGATCGCCGACGCTCCGGGGTTGAACGGGTTCGTCCGCGCCGCAAGGGAGAAGAGGTACGGGTAGGTCGCCTGCAGGTGCTCCATATAGTCGAGCCACTGGTACATCGTTGCAAGGTATGCCCGCCTGAGATCTCCGGTGAGGTGATGGAGATCGCTTTCGGGGAGGGCGGTAAGGTCGTCGCGGTACGAGAGTTCGTCTGCAAGGTGGAAGGTGGCGTGGAGCACCTCGGTGAAGGCCTCGTCCTCCAGGAGGATCGGGTTCTCCATCAGCCTCAGAAGGAAATCGTTTTTTTCTGAAAGAAAGGCGAGGAGGTCTTCGAGGTCGATTCCCGAGAGTGCCGGGCCTGAGTCATGGGTGCGCACCACTTTTTTCATTCGTGCGAAGTCTTTTGCGCTCCAGTTCGCCGTCACCATCAGTTCCTCCCTGATCGTCCCGATCAGGGGGTCGGCCCGGGCGAACCCTCTCAACAGCGGCGTCCCGGTCGTGGTGAAGAAGGCGCCGATGAGCATGTACACCTTTTTGCGCCGGCCCAGCCGTTCCCTCCGCTCCATCCAGGTCTCGAAGAGGTTTGCGATCACCCCGACGAAGGTGCCGACCCCGGCGACGATCACCAGGATCGCAAGCACCTTTCCGGCCGCGGTCACCGGGTGGATCTCGCCGTAGCCGACGGTGGCGACGGTGACGATGCAGAAATACACGGCGTCGAGGGGGGAGAGCCCCTCGGTGACGACGAAACCGGCGGTGCCGATGACGACAACCGCAGCCAGGACGGCGAGGTTCACTCTCAGGCGGGTGGTGGTCGCGGCCATGGCACCCTCAGTTCAGAGGATCTCCTCGTCCTCTTCGCTCCACATCGGATCGACGATCGCAAGGATGACCAGGTCGCCCTCGCCGGTGTTTTCGATCCACTGGGTGGCGCCTGCCGGGATAGAGACGACCTGCCCCTCCCGCACCGGTGCGGACTCGTCGCCGATGTGCATCTGCCCCTCCCCCGCGAGGATATAATAGGTCTCAGAGGAGGTGTTCAGCCGGTGCGGCAGGGTCGCCTCCCCGGCCGGGACGACGGCGTGGGCGAGGCTGCAGCGGTTTGTGCACTCTGGCTCGTGTGCCGGGTGGAGGAGTTCGCAGAGGACCGAGCGGTCTTTTGCCCGGGCGTATGATCCGTTTCTGATGTCCCTGATCAGCATGCTCGATCCTATTCTCTGCCCTGACGGGTGCATATACCCACCGGCCCGAGAGCCCTCAATATCCCGGACGATCGCGATGGGCCTCTATAGTGATCTCCGGGAGTCATACATAACCACTTTGTTTCCCCTGGAGATCCGCCCGTCCCTCCCCTTCCCAACCTATATCTCTGCCGAAGGCCAACCTTTCTGGAATCCTGCCCCATGGCCGCCCGCACCTCTCTGCCCTATTTCTATGCCATCGCCGCCGCCGCTCTCTTCGGGAGCGGGGCTCCGTTTGCGAAGGTGCTCCTCGGGGGGATCGGCCCTGCCACCCTGGCCGGTCTGCTCTATATGGGCAGCGGTCTCGGGATGGCGGCCTATCTTGCGGTCGTGCGCCTCGGCGGAAACGACCGTGGCGCTGTCGAGGCCTCTCTCTGCCGCAGCGATCTCCCCTGGATTGCGGGAGTTGTGATCTTCGGGGGCTTTCTGGCCCCTCTCACCCTGATGCTCAGCCTGCAGGCGACCCCGGCGGCGACGGCCGCCCTCCTCCTGAACTTCGAGGCGGTGGCGACCGCCGGGATCGCCGCCCTCCTCTTTGCCGAGGCGGTCGGACGGCGCACCTGGGCGGCGCTCGGCCTCATCACGGCGTCGTGCCTGATCCTCTCCCTCGCCGAGGGAGGGCCCGGCGGTTTTTCGCTCGCCGCCCTCGGGATTCTTCTGGCCTGCACCTTCTGGGGGCTGGACAACAATTTCAGCAGGAACGTCTCGGCAAAGGACCCGCTGGCGACGGTGATGATCAAGGGGATCGGCGCCGGTATCCTCTCCCTTCTGCTCGCCCATCTCCTTGCCGAGCCTTTCCCGGCGCCGGGCCCGGCCCTGATCGCGATGGCCGTCGGCCTCCTGAGCTATGGCGGCCTGACCAGCGTCCTCTTCCTCCTCTCGCTCCGCAGGGTCGGGTCGGCGCGGACCGGGTCGCTCCTTGCGATCTCGCCGTTTTTCGGGATCGTCGTCTCGTTCGCCCTCTTCGCCGCCCCGCCAGACGGCCCCTTCTATCTCGCCCTCCCGGTGATGGCCGCGGGAGCGTGCCTCCTGGTCACCGAGCGCCACTCCCACCCCCACGAGCACCTCCCGACCGTCCACGAGCACCGCCACCGGCACGACGATCTCCACCACGACCATCCCCATCTGCCCGGTACGGTGCCGCCGGACCGGAACGGCGAGCACTCCCACCCGCATGTCCACGAGGGGACCAGGCACGAGCACCCGCATGTCCCTGACATCCACCACCGCCACCGGCATGACTGAGATAAAAGATGCCTTAAAAATTGAATAGTTCTATTCTGGGCGCATTTCTTCCTCTATGCGCGTGATGCATACCCTTATATGCTCTCAGCAGAAAAGGGTGCAGAAGAATGTACAATATAATGGAGTTGATTACCTGACAAGTTATGGGAAAAAAAACGATAAGGGGCCTGAAGAAGAGATTGTACGGGTGCGTCTGCCGAATAAGCGCAACAGAGAGATGTTTGCAAGTGCCGATCTGATGCTCGGTGCAAACCATATCAGGGTTCGCTGCTTTGACGGAGAGACCCGGGTCGGCAGGATCAAGGGGAAGATTAAAAAGAGAGTCTGGATCCGGGAGGGCGACGTCCTGATCGTGGTCCCATGGGACTTCCAGGCCGACAAGTGCGATATTATCTACCGTTATACCCGCCCGCAGGTGGACTGGCTCCGCGGCCACGGTTATCTCTAAAAAAATACTTTTTTCGGCGCTCAGACAGAGAGCACCAGGATATCGTATTTTTTGACGATCAGACGATCTGCACTGATCGTGTAGGTGTCAGGGGCCGTTTTGGACATCCCGAGGCTCCCGGTGAGGTAGTTCTCCCAGGCCTTTGAGAAGCTGCTGGCGGGATCCGGGGTGTAGACGACCTGCACGTTTAACGTCCCGCTTTTATCCATAAGGGTCTCCGTGCCGTTGAGTTTCAGCCTGACGCCGCCCATCCCGCTCCTGGCCATCGTGCCGGTGCTGTTCAGGGCGATGAGGTTGATCACCAGGGTATCGCTTGCGTCGTCGAAGTACCACCGCGGTTCGGCGAGCATCGACGATCCGCCGGCCTGCGCCCGGATCACCGCCCCGTTCTCCAGGGCAATGGTGGCGTCCTGGTTGTCCGAGTCATAGAGGAGCATGCCCGGAGGGAAGGTTTCCGTGTCGCCGCCTTCGGTGATCGTAAATCTCTGCGCCGTTCCGCTGGTGTTCACCACCGCCAGCGACCCCCCGCTCACCTGCATCGAGGTCTCCTTATAGGGGACGTTCTTGTAGCAGAGGCTCTTGATGTCGTTCTGGAGTACGACCATCGTCTGCTCCATGTTCCGCACGTCGGCGTTGCTCTGCTGCTGCATGAGCATCGGGTAGCCGTACAGGGTGATCAGGGCGATCCCGGTCAGCACCAGCCCGAAGATGATGATGAACCCGATCGCCTCGGAGACCGCTTCTTCGTTGTTTCCTGCTGAAATTTTCATCTTAAACCCCACTCGAGTTGTAGACGATCCGGTTGATCCCGCCGCCGGTCGTGCTGCCGGTCACGCCCATCGTCGCCCCGATCCCGGCGATGGCGATCCGGCTCCTGATATCGCCCCGGGAGATCATCACCACCTGGTCGCCCCCGCTCCCGTCCAGGTCGACGGCATAGTCCTGGCCGGCCACGTCGTCAGGGATATCGAACTCGGTCGCGATCGTCCCGTTGTCCGGGGCGATCACGTAGACGTCCACGACTCTGGTGGAAAGCCCGTTGCCGATGTCCACGAAGGAGTGGTAGGCGAGTTTGTTCGCCGGCCCCTCCATGAAGGCTGCGTTTGTGACGAAGATCGTGATCACCAGGAGCACCACCAGGATGCCGGTGATGGTGACGTATTCAATGAGGCCTGAGGCCCCTTCCTCATCAGAGATAAACCGTCTCGTCATAGGCTGTCACCCCGTTGTTGAAGTGGATGGTGGTTTTGTCGTACGGCGTTCCCGATTTTATTTCCTGGACAACTGAATAATTGACGAGGGCGTTGTTCCTGGCGAGTGCGAGCGCCCTGATGTCCTTCTTGAGGGTTGTGGAATTTCCGTCGCCGCTCAGTACGATGCCGTAGACCTCGCTCTGGAGGTCCCTGATCTCGCTCTTCGGGAACTCGAGCACGCCCTCGGCGGTCGTCTGCCCTACGAGGGTCGCCTGGTTGATGACCAGCGCCAGGAAAAAGATGGAGACCGCCACGATAAAGCCCATCATCACGATCCACTGCCCCTCGTCGTCTAATCTCTCCATATGAGCACCTCCAGCATCACGACCTGCTTCTCCGACCGCATCTCTCCAGGCGCACCCGCGGGTTTTCCTGAAGAGTAGTCGACCGATACGAGTCTCGTCACCCGAACCGCCTGTTCGTAGCCGGTGGGCCGCTCCGAAGAGACGAAATCCCCGTTCTTCACGGTGCCATCGGCTTTCCTGTACGAAACTGAGGCGGCGAACTGGAGGGTGTCGTCGGTCCCGGCGGTTCTGTTGTTCAACAGCGTTTTAAACTCGCTTTCAAAACCTGTGTCGTCCCAATTTTCGATATATGTGACGAGGTCACTCTTTGAAGACTCGTCAACCGGCGTGTCCATCACCAGGAGGACGTCGTTTCCCAGCACCTCCAGCTGCATGTCGGTGATGTGGGAGTCGCCGGGCGTGTAGATGCTCGTCGTGCCTGCCACGAGGTACACGGTGGCCAGGATCACGAAGGCGGCGGCGATCCCCTCCATCGTATAGAGCTGGGCCGCGTCGTCTACCATACCGCCACCTCCAGCACGGCGGGCTTCAGGAGCGGCATCGTGATGTTGTCGTCTGTTTTGGTGTAGTTGAATACGCCTCTAACCGTCGTGTTCGTCCCTGGTGTGTTGGCGAAGGTGAACTTCAGGTCCATGGTGCTCGTCTCGGAGGCCTTGCCGGTGAAGAAGCCCGGCTCCAGTACTACCTTCAGGTTATTTTCCACCTCGACAGGGGGGCTGGTAGTGTTTACCTGTGCCCCGTCGATGTACAGACGCGAGTTCGCATCAGGGAGGTTCGGCGGCACCCAGGTCGCCCCGCGGTAGAGTTTCACTGTCGTGAGGGTGGCATTTTGTGCCCCGTTGTAAAACGTTTTATTCAGGTTCTCGATTCTGATCGTGATCCGCTCGCCGAAGGGATCGATCCGGTATGCCGGCGACGGCGCCAGCAGGTCGGTGAAGTTCAGGCTGACGGTGAAGGTCGAGGTCGCCCCCGGCGCCGTCGCCGGGTCTGCATATGCGGTCAGCACTGCGGCATCGGAGAAGTTCAGCGTCGCCGAACTGGCGTTCTTCACCAGCACCGTCCTCCTGATAGAGCCGTACTCCCCGTCCGGGGTCCCGTCGCCGAGGCGATACGCAAAGTCATCAGCCTTCAGCGAGATGTTGAAGGAGTACGGGATCTCGGAGAAGAAGACCCGGTCCCGGTAATCGTCCGGGTAGGTGTAGTTCGTGGAGAAGAAAGACTCGATCTTCCCTGCCGAGAGGACGTTCGGCAGCCTTTTCGAGACTGCAAGCCCCATCCGCTCCACGCGGTCCATCGCCGTCCGCTCCCCCTCCCAGTGCGAACTCCCGCTCATCGTGACGTCGTCGAACCACCACCCCGGGTCCTCCGCGAGGATCACCGAGGTGCGGTAGGCGACGCCGTCGTAGTCGATCGTGGCGCTCTGGAGCCCTGCGAGCATCCCGGGCACCATCCCGGCCGCGACGATGAGGGAGAGGAGGAAGATCGTGAACCCCGCGAGGAAATCTATGGACATGAGGGCGTCGTCGTTTGTCCGGTCCATTCAGATCGCCTCGCCGGTTCGTGCATCGAAGGTGACGGCGTCAGGGCGGTCGCTGTGCGACCGTATGGTATATGTGCCGCCCTCGAGCAGCAGGTCGGTCCGCTCTCCGGGAATGCCGATCGTCGCCGCATGCAGGCGGTAGAGGTCGCCGGGCATCATGATCTCGTCGAGGATGAGGGGTTCGTCGGGCAGGGCCCCGTTCCATGCAAACCTCGACCAGGCGCCGCGAGAATAGACGAGGAGAGATGTGGCGTTCTCCTGGCGCACGCCGAGCACCCAGGTGCCCGCGCTCGCGGTTTCGGTGACGGCGGTGCCGCTCACCATGACGACTTCCATGCCGGTGACGTTCTCCAGCCCTTCCCCTGCGAGCATATCGAGTTCTTCGAGCGCCGTTTCGAGATCCGTCTTCGTCTCCAGGACCGGATGGGTGACGTCCTGGATCCCGGCACCGTCACCTGATGGCCGGGGGGGCGCCGAGGTGCACCCGCAGACGACGGAGAACGCGAGGATGCAGCAGATCGCCAGAATGAGCGGGGGGATAGGCTTCATATCTGTGATCCTCTTTAGGGGGATTACTATATATACCGATCGAATCTCTATTATCGGTTTCAGATAGTTAGAATTCTGTTTTACGTCATTATATCTCTCTTTGTCCGGCTGCACTCCTTCCTGGTCCACGGATCGATCTGCGGCGGTGTGCCGGGCGCAGGCGCCGGAGATCGTATGGTAATACTTTTTTCATATCAGGTATTACCCTATCGTATGCAACACCCAACCTACGAGGACGTGATCCGCTTCCACGGCCATACCTGCCCTGGCGTCACCTTCGGCTACCGTGCTGCCGGGATCGCCATGGAGCGGACCGGTTCGGTGCGGGCGCCCGACGAAGAACTTGTCGTCATCGTCGAGAACGACGCCTGCGGCGTGGACGCCTTCCAGGTCATCACCGGCTGCACCGTCGGGAAGGGAAACCTCCTCCTCCGCGACCTCGGCAAGAACGCCTGGACCCTCATCAACCGCACCACCGGCAAAGCCGTGCGGATCGCGACCCGCCCTTCCTTCTCGATCGAGGCGATCGATCCCGAATTCCTCCCCCTGCGGGCGCGGGCATGGGGCGCTGGTGCGACCCCCGAAGACAAGCAGGCCTATGAAGAGCACTTAAAGGCGATCTGCAATGCGATCCTGACGCGGCCGGCCGAGGAGATCTTCACGATCCAGGAGATCGAGCCCGAGGTTCCGGAGCGGGCGCGGATTTTCAGGTCGTACATCTGCGCCGTCTGCGGCGAGTCGGTCGCCGAGTCCAGGGTGCGCATGAAGGACGGCAAGACGGTCTGCATACCCTGCGCCGGCGACTATACGCGGGGCTGGTGACCAGGCTGCCCCCCTTTTTCTAAAAAAAGTTATTCTTTCTTCCCCTCGCCCAGGGTGTGGATCACAAGCCCGGAGAGGAGTTTTGGCTCGAACCAGGTCGACTTCGGGGGCATGACATTTCCGTCGTCGGCGATCGACATCACCGTCTCCACGTCGACGGGCTGCATCGAGAAGGCGACGGCAAACTCCCCTGAGTCCACCCGCTCCTCGAGATCGGCAAGGGGCCGCGCCCCGCCGAGGTACTGGAGGCGGGCGTCGCCGCGGGGGTCGGTGATCCCGAGCATCCCTTCGAGCACCGTCTTCTGGAGATACGAGACGTCGAGAGAGCCGATGACGTCCTCCGGGTTCTTCACCGGCGTGGAGAGTTCGTACCATATCCCGCCGAGGTACATGTGGACGACGTGGAGGTTCGCCGCCTCTTTCAGGGGGGGCACGCGGAAGACCGTGTCGTCGATCTCGCCGTAGGGCCTGACGTCGAAGCGCTCCTTCAGCGCCGCGAGGAACGATTCTGGAGTATATTTGCCGAGATCGGTGACCAGGCGGGAATACCCGTGGATCTTCACCCGCTTGTGGGCGAAGAGGATCGCCATGAACCGCCCGTCGTCGGGCTCGTAGGTCCCGGCCTTCCGGCGCTCCTGTGCGATCGTGACCGCCGACTTCGCACGGTGGTGGCCGTCGGCGATATATGCCGCCGGCACTCTGGTAAAGAGGTCCTCGATATGCGCGAGGCGGACGCGGTCGGTGATCCTGAAGAGCTCGTGGACATTGCCCTGCTCGGTCTTGACCACGGCGTCGGGCTCGCCATCAGGGAGGACCGACTCCATGTAGCCGAAGATCTCGCCCTCGTCCGGGTACAGGACGACCACCAGCCCGGTGTTGGCGTTCGTGGCGGCGATGTGCCTGGTCCGGTCCCGCTCCTTGTCGTAGCGGGTGTGCTCGTGCTTCTTGATCACGTCGTCGATGTAGTCGTCCACATCCAGGCAGGCGACCAGGCCGAGATAGAGGCTGCCGCCCTGTTTCACCCGGTAGAGGTAGACCGAGGGTGCGTCGTCGCGCTGCATGAGCCCCTGGTCCTGCATCTCCTGGAAGTTCTCCCTGGCCTGCACGTAGATCTGCTCGTCGTCCGCCGGGATATCAGGCAGAAGGGCGTCGGTACGGCTCACCCTGAGAAAAGAGAGAGGGTTTTTCCTGATGATCTCTGCCGCCTCGTCGGCCGTCACGACGTCGTACGGCACCGAGGCGATCTGCGCGGCATATGCGCGTTGTGGCCTGAGCCCTGTAAACCGGTATACCTTCACCATGAGGATCACGCACCTGATAAGCTGGTAGTAGTTTTGTCGGCGTCAATATATTATCTCCCGCGGGAATAGATGAGAAGAGATGGAAGGGCCAGGATTTTTTCTTCGAAGGGCGAAAGCAGAGGACATCCCGGCGATTGTCGCCATCGAGAAGGATTCCTTCGTCGACCCCTGGAACGAGGAGACGTTCCAGCAGTCACTGGAGTACTGGGCCGACTCGTTCTTTGTTGCGATTGTCGGCGGTCACGTCGCCGGTTTCATCGTCGGCGGGCTTGAAGATACGGGCGAGGCGATCTACGGGCATATCTGCAACTTCGCGGTCGCCGAACGGTTTCGTGGGTGCGGCATCGGGCGGATGCTCGTCCGCCGGGCCGAGCAGCAGTTCGCCCTCCGCCTCGCCGAAGGGGTGCAGCTGGAGGTGCGGGTCTCCAACACCCCCGCGCAGGCGTTCTACCAGAAACTGGGGTATGAACCGGTCTTCACCGTCGGGGGCTACTACTCGAATGGCGAGGACGCCCTGGTGATGATGAAGTGGTTCAGGTTTTAGCCCCGGCCGAGTTCCTTGTGGGCCCGGGCGAGGTGGTTTGCGGCGAGGGCGCCCAGGAGGGAGAGTTCGCCGGCGAGCACCCCTGCCGCCACGATCTCGGCGAAGGCCTTTGCGTTCGCTCCTTCGGGCTCGCCGCCGCCGGCGACCCCGAGGAGGGAGAGACAGGCCGCCTGGGTGTCGATCCCGGTCCCGCCGCCGACGGTGCCGACCTGTACGGCCGGGAGGGTGACGGCGACATATGCGCCGTCGTCGGTCGCCTCGATGGTGGTGATGCAGCTGCTCCCCTCGACGACGTGGGCGGCGTCCTGGCCGCAGGCGAGGTAGAGGGCGGCAATGATGTTTGCGGCGTGGGCATTGAAGCCGAGGGCGCCGGCCCGCACCGATCCGATCAGGTTTTTGCGGTAGTTGACCTCGGCGAGGGTCTTTGCGTCGGTCTTTAAGACCGTCTCGATCAGGTCGTTGCTCAGGTGCACGCCGGCGACGACGCTTTTGCCCCGCCCCTCGATCATGTTGATGGCAGAGGGTTTTTTGTCGGTGCACATGTTGCCGGAGAGGGCGATGAGCCGCGCTCCCGTGGCCGCCTCCACACGGTCGGCGATCTCGGCGGTGGCGATCGTCACCATGTTCATGCCCATGGCGTCCTTGGTGTCATAGGCGCAGCGGAGGAAGACGTTGGTCCCGACGATATAGGGGGTGATGGAGAGGAGCTTTCCGCGGGCCGTGGTCTTCTCGGCCGCCGCGGCGAGGTCGGCGGTGTGGGCGGCGGCCCAGTCGGCGATCTCCCTGGCGTGGACGATGTCCCGTGCGGCAAAGACCGGGGCGCGGGTCATGCCGTCCTTGATGATCCTGACGTCGGCCCCGCCGGCCTTCGTGATCGCCGAGCAGCCGCGGTTCGCCGAGGCGACGAGCGCCCCTTCGGTGGTGGCGAGCGGTATCCAGTAGGTTCCGTTCGCGTACTCGCCCTTCACCTTCAATGGACCGGCGACGCCGACCGGCACCTGGACGGCGCCGATCATGTTCTCGATGTTGCGCTTCACCACGCGGTCGATCCCGATGGAGAAGGTGCCGAGGGCCGCGAGGTCGGCGCCGGTCTCCTCTTCGATATAGGCACGCCTGACCCTGACCGCCTCCTCTGGGGGCAGTTCCTTCTCCAGGGCGTAGAGTTTGAGGGTTCCATTTTTTAGTTTTGCGAGAGGATCATCCATGAGAATAGTGTTGGGAGATCCGGGATAAAGATGCATGCCGAAGGCGACGAACTCTGGGGCCTCAGGGTGGATAAGAGGCGGGCCGAGGAGATGCGGCAGGACCTGATCGGCCGCGGCCTGCTGGAGCGGGGCTATCGGCCGAGATCCGAGGGGGAGAGTCTGCTCCTGCCGCTGACCGGGGAAGTGCCGGGCGCCGAGCGGGCGGTATTCGTCCCGTTCCCGCCCAGGGAGGACCTGGCGCGCCACGAGCTCGTGGGCGGGATCGCGATCCTGCAGGAGGAGGACCGTGCCGCCGCCGAGAAGATCCTCTCATCTCGCCCGTCCCTGCATACGGTCGTCGTCCCGACCGGCCCGGTCACGGGTGAGTTCCGGACGCGTGCGCTCAAGGTCCTGGCCGGGGAGCCGACCACCCGGACGGTCGTCACCGAGCACGGCCGCCGCTTCGCCGTCGACCTCGCCCACGCCTATTTCTCGGCCCGCCTCTCCACCGAGCGGCAGCGGGTGCACGGCCTGATGGCGGAGGGCGAGGAGGTCTGCGATATGTTCGCCGGGGTCGGGCCGTTTGCGATCGCCCTCTCTGACCGGGCCTCCTTCGTCGTCGCCGCCGACTTAAACCCGGCGGCGGTCTCCCTGCTCTGCGAGAACGTCAGGATGAACCGGTGCAGGAACGTTCTGCCGGTCCTCGCCGACGCCGCCCACCTGCCCGGGATCTTCCCCCGCACCTTCGACCGGGTGATCATGAACCTCCCGATGGAGTCGGCGCAGTTCCTCCCGGCGGCCTTCGCACTCTGCCGCCCGGGCGGGACGATCCATTATTATGCCCTGCAGGAGGAGGAGGGGGCGTACCTCGACCGCATCCGTGCCTTTCCGGTTGCGTCGGTCGCCGAGCGGCGGGTGCGGAGCTATTCGCCGGGCGAGTGGCACGCGGTGTACGATATCGTGGTCGGGGAGTGAGGTGCTCCCGTGCGCCTCTCCCGCTCCTTCACGCGGCGCATCCTGATCGCACTGGCGGCTCTCCTTCTGCTGGTCTATATCGCGCTCCCGGTGTTGTTCGGCGTCTTTGTCGTCATCCCGGCCGGCGCTGAGGTCGGCGCCCCGCCTTCCGGGTTTGAGGAGGTGGCGCTCGTGGCCGAGGACGGCGTGCCGCTTGCCGCCTGGTACGCCCCGCCGTCAGGCACTGCAGCGATCATCCTGATCCACGGGGCCGGGGGTTCGCGTGAAGATCTGCGCCCCTATGCCGCCATGCTCAAAAAGCACGGTTACGGTGTCCTCGCCATCGACATGCGGGGGCACGGGATGAGCGGGGGCGCCACCAACCAGTTTGGCTGGGAGAGCGGCCGCGACGTGGGCGCCGCCGTCGCCTTTCTGGAGGGGCTGGAGGAGGTCGCCGCCATCGGCGGTATGGGTCTCTCCCTCGGCGGCGAGGTGCTCATGGGTGCGGCGTCTGAATATCCGGAAATCCGGGCGATCGTCGCCGACGGCGCCACGCACCGCTCCCCTGACGATCTTGTGGCGCTGGAGTCCGAGCGGCCCCTCTACCGGAGTTTCACGGCGCTGGTGATGTACGCCGCCGTGGGGGTGCTGAGCGGCGATCACACGCCCGAACCGATACGGGACTCGATCGTTGATGCGGAGTCCACCGAATTTTTGCTGATCGCGGGGGGCGAAAAAGCGATGGAAGAAGCATTCGGCCGCATGTACGTCCTGAGTGCGGACGGGCGGGCTTCTCTCTGGATCGCCCCCGGTGCCGGTCATACCGAAGCGTTCGCTCTTCTGCCTGACGAGTACGAGGGACGGGTCGTCGCCTTTTTCGATGAAGCTCTGCCGGACGGCACCACGCTCCTCTACAGCGCCGCCGTCTTCAGGTAGTCGTTCTCGGCGGCGATCGCCCGCTCCTGCCACCCGGCGGCAAGCCCTGCATACTCCTCGAAGCGCGGGGAGACAAAAAGCCCGGTGCCGCCGTTCTGGAGCGTCCAGACCTCCCTTCCCGGCGTGAACCGCCCGTCCATCTCGTTCTCCACGGCATGATAGACGATGGCGTCGATCTGCTTCACCACCGATGCGGCGACGAGGGCGGGGGCGAGGTACGACTGGTCGGTGTCCTCGCCGATCAGGGAGACGCCCCCGCTCTCCCGGGCGGCGTCCACGATCCCGGTGATGGTGGGGCCTCCAGTTATCCAGATGATGGTGGGGCGCTCTCAGGAGATTTCTTTGATGATCTCCTGGATCTGCTTCCTGAACAGAGGGAGGTCGGTGTGGGCCGTCTCCCAGATGATCCTCATGTCGACGCCGAAGTAGTGGTGGATGAGTTTGTCCCGCATCCCCGCGACGGCATCCCCCCCGACGCCGGGATGCGCCTCCCTGAATGTGGCCGGGAGATTTTTCACTGCTTCCCCGATGATTTCGAGGTTTCTGATCACGGCGTCCTGTGTCTTTGTATCGTGCAGGAATTCCTCAAAACCGGTTGACCCGGTATAATGTTCTATGCGGTCGATGGCTTCGAGAATATCGTTGCAATAGAGAAGAGGGTCCGGCTCAGACATAGGCCGTCTCGCCTGCGATCCGCTCCTTCATCACCGGCTTGATGGCGTCGGGCGTCACCAGGTCGACCGGAGCGCCGGGTCGTTCGGAGAGGTATTCTTCCAGCTCCATGAAGGTGAAAAAACCGACCGGCCGGGAGAACTCGACCAGAATATCGATGTCGCTTGCGGGTGTCTGTTCGCCGCGGGAGACCGAGCCGAAGACGCCGATCCTTGCGACGTGGAAGCGGACCGCGAGGTCGTCTTTGAGGGTGGCGAGGATGGCGAGGACGCTTTCCCGGGAGTGCATGGGGGATCATCTGTTGGGGGGAGGATAAAGGTTGTGGATGGCGAGAGAGAACGGATCATTTCAGATCTTCGAGTTCTTCTCTTTCTATCCCTGCCTGTCTGAGGATTTCAAGAAGAGTCCCTGTGGGCAGATCCTTTGCATGAACCGGGACGGTCACGCGTCTCCCTGTTTCGGGGTGACGATAGAGGTGGTGACTGCCCCGTGTTCGTACACGGACGAATCCTTTCGCCTCAAGGATTTTGATGACTTTTTGCGGAGAGAGGACGGGAATTTTAGGCATATGCTTCGACCGTCAGGGTATATTCGAGGGTGTCCTCCTCGGTCGGGATCTCCTCGCCCCTGTCGGTCAGGTCTTCCAGGTACACCTCGATCGCCTCCTTTGCCATTGCGATCGCCTCCTCGATCGTGCCGCCGAAGGTGACGCAGCCCGGGAGCGTCGGCACCGTGACGGTGTAGCCTCCCTCCGGCTCTTTTCGCAGAAGAATGCGATAGGTGATCTGGTGCATGTCTCTTTTCTCCTGTTGGTTCGATCTTTTGTGGGGGGTTTATGGGTGAAATAGGTTTTGTGGTGGGTGGATATTGTTGGGATAGAGGACGGGTTCGGGCTCGGGCAGGGGCCGTCTCGCCTGCGATCCGCTCCCTCATCCTCGGTTTGATGGCGTCGGGGAGCGCCGGGTCGTTTGGAGGGTAGTCTGCCGGCTCCATGAAGGTGAAGATAGCCGACCGGCCGGGAGAACTCGACCAGAATATCGATTTCGCTTGCGGGTGTCTGTTCGCCGCGGGAGACCGGGCCGAAGACGCCGATCTTCGCGACGTGGACGCGGGCGGCAAGGTTGTCTTTGAGGGTTTTGAGGACGACGGTGGGGGGATTACGGTTGGTTCGGATCGCCGGTGCGATCGCGATCAGGCACGGCATTGAATACATTTTTTATACGATCGTATACATTATTGATACATGCTCGAGCAGCTCATCCCCTCGAAGACGCGGGTGAAACTCCTCACCCTTTTCCTCCTGAATCCCGGTCGGGAGATGTACCTGCGTGAGGTCGGGCGCCTGACCGGGGAGAACCTCAACGCCGTCAGGCGTGAGCTTGCGAATCTTGAGGGGATCGGGCTGCTTTCCAGCACACGGCGGGGAAATGCGCATTATTATACGGTGAACCGCTCATTTCCCCTGTACGAGGAACTCACCTCGATGATCCTCAAGACCGAGGGGGTGGCGAAGGTCATCGCCGGGCACCTCGACGGGATCGGGGCGATCGACTCGATGTTCATCTTCGGCTCTTTCGCCCGCAGCGAGGCCGGTGCAGGAAGCGACATCGACCTCTTCATCGTCGGGACGGTGGACGAAGCCCGCCTGATCGTAGCGGTCAGGGAGGCGGAGGAGGTGCTCGGGAGGGAGATCAACTATGTCCTCTTCACGAAAGACGAGATGGAGCGGCGGATCGCCGCCGGAGATCCGTTCGTGGCGAACGTGCTTGCAGGGCCGAAGGTGGTGCTGATTGGCGAAGGTTGAGGACCTGGAACGCCAGGGGTTGATCCGGCGCCTCCAGCCTGATCCGCAGGCGGTGGAAAATGCGATGAGCCTTGCCCGGCGGGACGTGGGGGTGGCCGGGAGCGTCCTTGCGGGCAACAGCGATTGGGCCTATACCATTGCATACAACGCCATGCTCCAGGCCGGGCGGGCGCTGATGTTTTCGAAAGGCTACAGGCCGGCGGGAACGAACCAGCACATCTCGGTGGTGAAGTTTGCCGAACTCTTCCTGGACGGAGAGATCGTGCTCGCCTTCGACCGGATGCGGAGGAAGCGGCATATCACGGTCTACGATGTGGCGGGGACGGTCTCGGAGGAGGAAGCGAAAAATGCCGTTTCGCGCGCGGAGGTGTTTCTGGATGTTGTGGAGAGGCTTCTTTGCTGAGGGAGTGAGGGTCCGGCTCAGACATAGGCCGTCTCGCCTGCGATCCTCTCCCGCATCACCGGTTTGATGGAGCGGGCCCACCTCTCTCCGCCGATATTTGAATCCGATCGCGACACCGACCAGTTTATTGCAACGTTCCTGATGCATCACTTCCCTGACCAGCAGGATATTGAGTGGCTGGCGCATTTCAAGGATGCTCATCTAAGCGACGACGAGGCCAGAATCCTTATTCATGCCCGTGAAATCGGATCATTTCAGATCTTCGAGTTCTTCTCTTTCAAGGATTTTGATGACTTTTTGCGGAGATAGGACGGGAATCTCAGGTGTACGTCTCGACCGTCAGGGTATATTCGAGGGTGTCCTCCTCGGTCGGGATCTCCTCGCCCCTGTCGGTCAGGTCTTCCAGGTACACCTCGATCGCCTCCTCGATCGTGCCGCCGAAGGTGACGCAGTTGGGAAGGGTTGGTATTATAACCGTATACCTGTCTTCCGCCTCCTTCCAGAGGAGGATACGGTACTGCAGAAGTTTCATCGCGTCCCTTGTAAGAGTACACTACCCGCTGACACATAAGAAACACCGCCCGAATCCTTTATCCCCTCACGCTCCAACATCTACTCAAAGTTGAAAGTCGCCTATGCCGAATGATCTGATAGCAATTGTGGAAGAATCCGAGGACGTGAACAGCACCCTCATCTCCCGGGTGCGCCTGGAGATACTCTGGGCGCTCTCCGAGCTCGGCGAGGACGGGGCCACCGCACGGCAGCTCAAAGCCGGGCTGAACCTGAGCGACGGCGTGCTCTACGCAAACCTCAAGAAACTTGTCGAGATGGGATACCTCCGCTCCGAGAAGGTGACGCTTGAAGGGAAGGAACTGGAGCTCTACGCCATCACCCAGGAAGGGCTCGGCGAGTGGCGGCGTGTCCGGGGCTGGCTCTGCAAACTCCTCAGCTGCGAAGGTGATATCTGTGAACGATAGAAGCAAAGTCATTGCCTGTTTCAGGGAAGCTGGATTCCGGATGGATAAAGACCAGTTCGAGCACCGGCTCATCGCCCAGAAGCTTGTTTACCTGCTGAAGCTGAAGGGTGTCGAATGTGCGTATCCGTTTCATCTCTACGTCCGGGGGCCCTACTCGCCGGACCTTGCACGGGAGTACTACCAGCATGCCGACGAGTTTTCCCGGTGCGAGACGGAGAGCACCCTCTCTCCCGCCGAAGCGGACTCTGTTGCCAGTCTCACCGGCCTCTTCGACAAAAGCCCGTCCCTGCTTGAGATCGGAGCTACTTACGGGTATCTGGCCTACGAGATGCACCAACCGCCGCAGCAGGCATACCGGGCAGTCCGGAGGATGAAGTCCTTCTACTCCAATGAGCAGATCGTCAAGGGCGTCAACCGGGCGAAGCAGTACCTCTTCGTCCCCACCGCCGAAGAGAGGGCGGCGCTCGACGCCGAGCTGCAGGAGTGGCAACGATCCGGTATCCAGTCGATGAGGCATTAGGATGCGCCGGAGCAGAGGCGATATCTGGTTCGTCGATCTCACCGACGCACGGGGGCACGAGCAGAGCGGGCTGCGTCCTGCCGTGGTGCTCGCCGTCGCCTACGGGGGTCTGACCATCGCGGTCCCGCTGACGACGACCCCGGTGGCTTTTTCGTTCCCGCACACCCACGGTATCGAGAAGAGTTCACAGAACGGGCTGACTTCTAATAGTGCGGCGCTGGTCTTCCAGATTGTTGCCCTCTCGGAAGATCGTTTCGTCCGGAAGATCGGGCGGTGCTCGGTCGAGGATATGGAAGCAATAAGCGTTCTTTTGAAAGACCTGTTGGCGCTGGAATAGCGGTCTTTTCCGGCGAAGGAGAGATGTCGGTACAATCCCATCCCCCTTCCCGCGACATCGTGCCGCGTGGCGATTTCCCGGATACTATTCAACGAACTCCGCAAGGAGTCCCCGGACTTCAGGCCGGGGTAGTTGACACTGAATATTACATTGAATGTCGAAAAATGCTGAAGGGGATTAACTCCACTTTCTGCAGTAAAAGGGTTTGTGTCCAAAATAGTGCTCGTTATATGGTTTTTTGACCCTATTTTCTGAAGATTGAGCCCCCCCAAAAAAATTATTCGAGGATTTCCCCCCGCACCGTCAAAAACACCGGCCCCCGCACATCCACCTTCCGCTTATTATCCGTAATATACCGCATCGCCCATTCCGGTATCCTCAAATTCACATCAGAAGGCGTCTTCGCCATCTTCACCTGCACGGTGACACCCTCCCCGCACCGGGCCGCCTCCTCGATCCTGGCCGCGGCGAGATTCGCCGCCGCCGAGAGGTACGAGATCCCGGTCGGTGCCCCGTTCGCCCGCACGTCCGCGAACTTCTCGGTGTCGGGGACGCCGAGCACTTTGCCCTCCTGCACGAAGACCTCGTTGAAGGTCGCCGGGCCGCAGAGGCGCGAGTTCTCCTCGGGCTCCTCCACAAAGACCCGGAGGTTCTTCCCCGCGAACGCCCCTTCATAGGCGAGGAACGAGCACGGCCCGGAAGCGGCGGCGTTTGCCGTCGCCGTGGCGGCGATTGCGGAGACGAGCCGCCGCCCCTCGACGCTCCGCGGCTCCTCGCGCAGCCCGATCGCCGCCGCGATCTCGCGGTCGGTGAGGCTGCGGGGGAAGAACTGCGGGTAGGTGAGGTGCCGGACGTCGTTTGACTTGTAGAGGATCATCGCCAGGCGCTCGACGCCCAGGCCCAGGTTCATCACCGGGACGCCGACGCCGTACTCGCCCAGGGCCGAGGGCGAGTACATCCCGAAGGTGGCGACCTCCACCCACCCGATCTCGGGGTGCTTTGCATACACCTCGGTCTGGGTGTCGGGGATATAGTATTTCGAGCGCTTCTCGTCGGGCCGGAACTGGAAGTCCTCGAAGCCGAAGGCCGAGAGCAGGGCCTCAGAGACCGCCTTCCCGTCCTCGATCGTGACGTCCTCGCCGGCCACGATGCACGAGGCCGAGTGGTAGGTCATCAGGCGGGTCGGCCCCTCCTCCTGCTCCCGGCGGAAGCACCGGTCGATCGAGAAGAGGCGGATCGGGTGGGCGTAGTGCTCCCACATCGCCCCCAGAGAGAGGAACCACCCGCTCGTCATGTGCGAGCGCAGGGTCGTCCTGGACGACTCCGGGGCGAGGTTTCGAAACTCGGGGAAGACCGCGTCCAGGATATGCACCACGAGGCCGTCGTCGATGGCGAGGTCGGCGGCGATCTCGTGGGTCAGTTCGTCGCCGTCGATCGTCGCCTTCTTGTAGGCGTGGAAGGTCCGCTGGAGTTTCTCTTTCACCGTCTCCGGGGCGACGGCGAAGTCCTCCTCGTGCGACGCGATGATCGCCATGATCTCATCGAGCTGCTTGTCCGAGATCCCCACGTTCGGCCGCGGCAGACCGCCCAGGTAGAAGACCCGGTCCAGGACGGCGCTCGCCTCGGGGCCGAACTGCCGGTAGACGTCCGATTCCTCGATCATCACCGGGACGCGGGCCTCGTCGAAGCCCATCGAGAGGTACACCTCGCGGAGGCGCTGGATCGTCTCGGCGATCGGGTGCGGCGCCGCCCGCGTATAGGCCTTCCGTGGATAGGTCTCCGCAAGCGACGGGGGCGTCAGCACCTCGGGGCCCCGGTGCCATGCCGTCTCGAAATCGCTCCTCGACAGTTCCTTCCGCTCTTCTGGATCAAACCTCATACTTCTCTCTCCATCAGGACCACCCTGGATATCGGGCTCTCGTCGGTGATCCGGTAGCTGCAGTGCCCGGCGATCGCCTCGGCGAAGCGGCGGACCTCCTCGTGCTCCGGCATCGCACTCCGTGAGAGGCGTTTCCGACTGTTTCCCAGATACATGTATCCCTTCACCTCGATGAAGGTGGCGCCCGAGGCCTCATACATCGCTGCGTAGCCCGCCGGGTCGAAATCGTTCTTCCCCTTCACGAGCGTCGTCCTGACCGCCGACCGCCGGGCGGCAAGGATCGAGAGGCTCTCGTGGATCCGGTCCCAGTAGTCCTCCTGCGGGTTGCAGAGGGCGAGGTAGGTCTCTCTGTCGGGTGCGTCCAGGGAGATGTAGGTCTGGTACGGGCGGCACCGCCTGATCATATCGGGCATCGTCCCGTTCGAGACGAGAAAGGTCGTGTAGCCGCGCTCGTTCAAGAGGTCGATGTATTCCGGGAGGTACGGGTAGAGCGTCGGCTCGCCCGAGAGGGAGATCGCCACCATGTTCGGGTCGAGCGCCTCGGCAAATCGCTCAGAAGTGACGTACTGCGAGACCTTGTAGCCCGAGAGCGCTTTTTTCTGGAGGACGGGCAGGGCGTCCGCAATCTCCTCGGGGGTGCAGAAGCGCTCCTCGGTCGTCTCGTGCTCGAAGGAGCGCCAGCAGAAGAGGCAGCGCTGGTTGCACCGCAGGGTCGGCGTCATCTGGACGCAGCGGTGGCTTTCGATCCCGTAAAACTGGTGTTTGTAGCACATATCGCCGCCGCGGAGCGTCCGCTTGTTCCACAGGCACGGCTTCACCGCGGCGGTGGCGTCCGGAGCGACGAACTGGTAGCCCTGCTTGCGCAGGGCGATCCGCCCCTCCTCACATGGTTCTGATGGCATCGATCCCCAGGGTTTCGAGAGCTTCTTTCAGGGTGTTCTGCGCCGCGGCCACGAGGGTCAGCCTGCTCTGCAGGGTCTCGCCCTCGCTCTTGAGCACCGGCACATAGCGGTAGAAGGTGTTGAACTGGTCGGCGAGCTCGCGGGCATAGGCAGCGAGCAGGTGCGGGCGCAGTTCCCTGATGACGCGGTCGATCACTGCCGGGAACCGGGCGATCTGCTTGGCGAGAGCGATCTCGTGCGGGTCGGTGAAGGTAAAGGCGCGCTCGAACGCCCCGGCCTTCTCCAGGATCGAGCAGGCCCGTGCATGGGAGTACTGGACGTACGGCCCGCTCTGCCGCTCGAAGTCCAGCGCCTCCTTCCAGTCGAAGACCGTCGATTTCTCCGGCGATATCTTCACGATATCGTATCTCACCGCGGCCAGGGCGACCGCACGGGCGATCCCCTCGCGTTCCTCCTCGGGGAGTTCGGGCCGGCGCTCTGAGACCTCGGCGAAGGCCTTGTTCGTCACCTCGGCGATCAACTCGTCGGCAGAGACAAACTTCCCGGCCCTCGTCGACATCGAACCCTCGGGCAGGGAGACGAACTCGAAGATCACGATCTCGGGCGCCCTCTCCCCGAGGAGGCGGAGGGTGCACTGGAGCTGCGAGCCGATCAGCTTGTGGTCGGCGCCCAGGACGTCGATCGCACGGTCGAAGTTCCGGCTCTTCCAGGTGTGGTAGGCCAGGTCGCGGGCGGCGTAGACCGAGGTCCCGTCGCTCCTGCGGATGACGTAGTCCTTCTCGAAGCCGCACTCGGTGAGGTCGATGGAGAGGGTGCCGTCGTGCTTTGCCTGCGGCAGGCGCTCGATCTTCGCGATCACCCGCTCCATGTCGCCGTTCCGCACAAAATCGGATTCCCAGACAAAGCGGTCGTGGGCGACGTTGAGGTTCTTCATCGTCACCTTGAAGCCGTCCAGGCAATGGGAGACGACGCTGCGGAACCGCCGCCCGGTCTCGGGATCGCCGGCCTCGATCTGCTGCATCAGGCGGTCGACCTGCTCCGTGATCGTTTCGTCGGCCTCGATCGCCCGGTTCGCCGCCACATAGACGCGTGCGATATGGTGGTCGGGCTTCTCGCCCTCCTCAGCGGGCAGGGGGTTGTTACTGAATCCCCAGGAGACGATGGCGATCTGCCGCCCCATATCGTTCACGTAATAATGGACTTCGAGGGGGTAGCCCGCCTTCCTGAAGGCGCGTGCAAGGGTGTCGCCGATGATCGAGTTCCTGATATGCCCGACATGCAGGGGGCCGTTGGGGTTGGCGCTCGTGTGCTCCAGGATCACCCGCTCGCCCCTCTCGGGGAGACGGCCGAAGCCGGGTTCGAGCGCCGCCGCGACGGCTTCCCTGACGTACTCGCCGCTCACCTGGAAGTTGACGTACGGCCCGGCCGCCTCGACCGTGATCCCGGTCCCGGCCAGGCGCTCCCTGAGGTCTTCCACCAGTCCGGCCGCAATCGCCGCCGGGGCCTTCCGCTGTTTCTTCGCAAGGGAGAACGCGATGGGAGTGGCGAAATCTGCATGCTCGCCGCCCTCGCCGAGGTCCACGGTCTCCTCGCCGGTGCACGCCTTAAGGGCCGCTTCAATCTGCCGATATGTGTTGAAATACATTTCAGTATCCCGTCCTGTACCTGAGGATCGCCGCTATCCCGCCAAAAGCAGAGTAGAGTACCGCCCCTTCTTCAAATTCGTCTGATATGATCTCGACCTTCGTCCCGCTCGCGTCGGCGAGGGCCGTGAGTTCGTCGATGATGTCGCTCTCCTCCTCGATCTGGAGGGGGGCGCTGCACTTCGGGCAGTTCCCGAGGTCGAGGTCCCTGACCGTCTGTCCAGACTCGCTCTTGATCGTGCGCTCCTCCGCATAGCCGCAGGCCCCGCACCTGATCTTCAGGCGGGACTCGCGCAGGCGGTCAGAGAGGAGGAGGATATCGACCGACCCGGTCTCCAGGTTAGCCCGGACGCTCTCCTCGCCATAGGCGGCAAGCCCGTCGTCCTTGACCAGTTCTTTCAGGAACCGGTTCATCAGGTCTTTCTCCTTGACGACCGCCATCCCCTTCAGGACGTCGGAGGCGGCGTCGACGAGTTCGGGAAGCCCGCTCTCGTTCGTATAGGCAACGTCGAAGAGGCCGAGGACTCGTTTCTGGACCTCGTGGTGGAGGTATCCGCCCTCGGCGAACTCCTCCTTCGTCGGCGAGGGCCCGCCGATCAGCAGCCCCTTGAACCGCTCGAAGAAGTCCTTCTCGGCCATGAAGATCTCGCTCGAATGTTCGCCGACCTTCTTGTAGAACTCGTTGATCGCGATCAGCCGCAGGCGCTGGAACCGGGCCGCCGACTGCCCGCCCTTGCGCTGCTTGCCCGGCACCGTGGAGGTGGAGCCGCCGATAGGTTCGACCCGGTTGCCCCGCAGGAAACCCCAGTACGCCTCGCGCCGGTCGATGACCAGGAGGCCGTAGACATACTTCTCCTCGAGCATCGCCTTGAGGGGCTCGAGCTCGAAGTTCGAGGAGCAGCGGTACATATAGAGGCCGAGGGGCTCGGGCGGATAGACGATCTCACACTGGAGGTCGGTGCGGTCGCCGACCGTATTGATGCTCCCGCAGAAGATGGCCATCCCGTTCTCGGGCGGCTTCTTGAAGTACTTCAGCCTGGAGAGGATGGAGGAGATGGCGCTCTGGACATTGGTTTTTGTCTGTTTGCTCTTGATGTTCGAGCACTGGCCGAACTCGTCGCGCAGCTGGGCGGTCACGTCGAATATCTGTTTGTCCGGGGGGATGTAGAGGGAGATCAGCTCCGTCCCGCTCCCCTGTTTAGCCTCCAGCCGCTCGAGCATCTTTTTGAACTCGTAGCGCAGCCGCGCCGGGTCCATCTCCTGAATCTCGGTCATCTCTTATTCACCAGTGTTCAAAGCTAGTACGTATTCGATGCAGATTCCTATAAATCACACGCATCAGGCGATCGTCTCTCTCAGCCGAGGCACCTGAAGACGATGGCGATCGTCTTCGCGTCCGAGATCCGGCCGTCCCGGCACATGGCAGGGAGGTCGGCGATCGGCACCCTGACGACTTCTATCTGCTCGTCGTCGTCGGGCGAGTAGGCCGACGAGGGCGAGAGGCCCCGGGCTTCGAAGAGGTACACCCGCTCGTCAGAGAAGCCCGGCGTGGTGTAGATGAACCCCCGCGGGATCAGCTCCCCGGCGGCGAGGCCGCATTCCTCGATGATCTCCCGGCGTGCAGTCTCGATCGGCTCCTCGCCCTCCTCGAGGGTTCCTGCCGGGGCCTCATAGATCCACGCCCCGATCGCGAAGCGGTACTGCCGGAGGAGATAGCAGTGATCGCCCTCTATCGGGAGCATCACCGCGGCGTTTCCCGGTCTCACCACGACCCGCTCCCGCTCGGTCCCGTCCGGAAGGGTGTAGCGGTTCAACTCCACCGACAGACGCCGTCCCCGGTAGATCTCGGTCACGGCCTCACCCGGTACGGGATCGGGTCCTCGATCCCGGCGGCCCTGAAGGCTTCGAGCCTGAAATGACACGAGTCGCAGGTCCCGCAGGCGACCTCGTTCTCGGTGTAGCAGGACCAGGTCTGGTCGTACGGCACGCCCAGGTCGAGCCCCTTCTGCACGATCTCGGTCTTGTTCATGTGCACGAAAGGCGTCATCAGCTTGATCGTCCCGCCGGCGGCTGTGCCGAGGTCCACCGCCCGCTGGAAGGCCTGGATGAACTCCTCCCGGCAGTCGGGGTAGCCCGAGTAGTCAGAGGACTGCACCCCGATAAACACCGCGTCGGCGTCGCGGGACTCGGCAAAGCTGACGGCCATTGCAAGGAGGTTGGCGTTCCTGAAGGGCACATAGGTCTTCGGGATCCCCTTCCCGCCCTCCTTATACTCTTCCACCGCAATTCCAGGATCGGTGAGGGCGCTCCTGCCGAACTGCGAGAAATACCCGACGTCGATCTCGAGGAACTCCTCGGCCCCGAGGAGCCCCGCGACCGTCCGCGCGCACGCCCGCTCCTTCGCCTCTGTCAGCTGGCCGTAGTTGAGGTGGAGGGCGAGGATATCGTAGCCCATCTCTTTTGCCACGTAGGCGAGGGTGGTCGAGTCCATCCCGCCCGAAAGAAGGCAGACCGCTTTCACTTATTTCATCTCCAGGTACTTGTGGAGCTGGATCTGGAAGCGCACCGGCAGCCCGGTATCGAGCACCCAGGCGGCGATCCCCCGCTCGTCCGCGCCGTAGACCGGCGAGATGAAGATCTCGCCGCGGGCCGGGCAGTGGGTGAGCACTTTTTCCGCGAAGGCGAGGTCGTCCTCGTCCGCGACGACGAACTTCACGCTGTCGGCGTCGCGGGTGTACTGGAGCAGGGAGAGATCGCTCTTCTGGCCGGAGGACGGGCACTTCACGTCCATGCAGATCGCGGCGAAGGGCTGGACCGGTCTGAAATCGATCGTCCCGTTCGTCTCGATCTCCACCGAATATCCCATCCGGTGGAGGCGGCGGCACGCCTCGACGACCTCGCCCATCTGGAGGAGGGGCTCGCCGCCGGTGATGCAGACATTGCGGCACTTCATCCGCCAGATCCGGTCGAGGACGGCGTCCACCGTCATCGCCTTCCCGGCACCTTCCTCCTGCGACTCAGGCGTGTCGCACCAGGCGCACCGCAGGTTGCAGCCCGCCAGCCTGATAAAGGTGGTCGGGCGCCCCTGGTGCTGCCCCTCGCCCTGCAGGGATCCGAATATCTCACAGACCTGCATAATCGATCTCCGCATAGCAGGTCTGCGCTTCCCAGACCCGGACCTTCGTCACCCGCGCGTCGGTCCCTTCCCTGATGCACGCCTCGTTGATGAGGTCGGCGATGATCTCCGCAAGCGTCTCGCTCGTCGGGTCGCCGGCGGTCGTCACCACCTCATGGAACTGGCGGATGCAGGGGACCATGGGATCGTCCTCGTTGAGGATCACCTGGTGGTCGAACCGGTCGGTCACCGCCCTGATGCAGTTGAAGTCGATGAGGATCCCGGTCCGCTCATTGGGCGTGCCCGCGATCCATACTTCCACCCGCCATCGGTGCCCGTGCAGGCGGTTGCACTTGCCCACGTAGTGGAGGAGGCGGTGGCTTGCGTCGAAGGTGGTTTCTTTGTAGATGCAGGTGACCATCACTCAATTATTCGTCCGGCGGGCATATAAGATTATTATAGAGAACACCCCATGAATAATACCAGATTTCGGAACGATGGACAATATATAAATTCGTTCCGCGCCTTGGTATTATACCACAGTGAAGGGTATCCACATCCAGAAATCCGACTCTAAAGAGGGTATTCAATGGGAATGGGAAAATTTGCAGCCAGAAAAATGAAGCGTGATGCCAACAAGACTCGTTGGAATGATGTCGACTACGCACGCCGTGAATTGATGCTCGATGTTAAGTCCGACCCCCTCGAGGGCGCCCCGCAGGCCCGCGGTATCGTGCTCGAGAAGGTCGGTGTCGAGGCAAAACAGCCGAACTCCGCTATCCGTAAGTGCGTGCGCGTGCAGCTGATCAAGAACGGCCGCCAGGTCACCGCCTTCGCGGTCGGCGACGGCGCGATCAACTTCATCGACGAGCACGACGAAGTCACCATCGAAGGTATCGGCGGTCGTCTCGGCCGTTCGAAGGGTGATATCCCCGGGGTCCGCTTCTGCGTGACCAAGGTGAACGATGTCTGCCTCCAGGAAATGGTGCTTGGCCGTAAGGAAAAGCCGCGCAGGTGATGATGATGACCGAAGCAGAGATGCCTGTCCAGGCAGAAGAGCAGGAGACTGGCGTAAAGCAGCTCCTTTTCAATAAGTGGGACATTTCCGAGGTCCAGATTACGGACCCCGGCCTTGTCAGATATGTGAACCTCACCTCCATGATCGTCCCGCATTCCTGCGGGAAGCTCTCGCAGCAGCAGTTTGCGAAGAGCGAGATGCTCGTTGTCGAGCGCCTGATCAACAAGCTGATGCAGACCGAGAACAACACCGGCAAGAAACAGCTCGCCATCAGGATCGTCGAGGAAGCGTTCGACAGAGTCAACAAGAAGACGAAGAAGAACCCGGTGCAGGTCCTGGTCGACGCCATCTCCAACGCCGGCCCCCGCGAGGAGACCGTCCGCCTGAAGTACGGCGGCATCAACGTCCCCAAGTCGGTCGACACCGCCCCGCAGCGCCGGGTCGACGCCGCCATCGGCTTCCTTGCCACCGCCACCTACAACGGCTCCCACAAGAGCAAGCGCGCCGCATCCGACGTCCTTGCCGACGAGCTGATCGCCGCGGCAAAGGGAGACGCGAAGTGCTTCTCCGTTTCCAAGAAAGAAGAACGCGAGCGTGTTGCGAAGGCTGCACGCTAAACCCCTTTTTTTCTGAGGCACCCCAATGACACGAAGGAAAAAGATGGTAGAGCGGGTCACCGAGCTGATGGATAAGCCCCAGCGGATCCGCAACATTGGTATCGTAGCACACATCGACCACGGCAAGACCACCCTCTCCGACAACCTGCTTGCAGGCGCCGGGATGATCTCCGAGGAACTCGCCGGCCACCAGCTCTTCATGGACTCCGACGCCGAGGAGCAGGCCCGCGGGATCACCATCGACGCTTCCAACGTCTCGATGGTTCACGAGTATGGCGGCGATGAGTACCTGATCAACATGATCGATACGCCTGGCCACGTGGACTTCGGCGGCGACGTCACCCGTGCGATGCGCGCCGTGGACGGTGCGGTCGTCGTCGTGGATGCCGTCGAGGGCACCATGCCCCAGACCGAGACGGTGCTCCGCCAGGCCCTCAAGGAGGGCGTCAAGCCCGTGCTCTTCATCAACAAGGTGGACCGCCTGATCAACGAGATCAAGGTCGACTCGACCGAGATGCAGATCCGCCTGGGCCGCGTCATCGACAAGGTGAACAAGCTGATCAAGGGCATGAACGAGAAGATGTACAACGACGGCTGGAAGCTCGACGCTGCAAAGGGCACTGTCGCATTCGGCTCGGCGCTGTACAACTGGGCGGTCTCGGTGCCGTACATGAAGAAGAGCGGCGTGAACTTCCAGGAAGTCTACGACCGTTGCCGCGCCGGCGAGATGAAGACGCTCGCGAAGAAGAGCCCCCTTGCCGAGGTGCTCCTCGATATGGTGGTCAAGCACCTCCCCGACCCGATCGAGGCCCAGGACCGGCGTGTCCACATCATCTGGCACGGCGACTATGAGTCCGAGGTCGGCAAGGCGATGATCACCTGCGACCCGAACGGCCCGATCGCCATGATGGTCACCGACATCTCCTTCGACCCGCACGCGGGCGAGGTCGCCACCGGCCGTCTCTTCTCGGGCACGCTCCGCCGCGGCGGCGAGGTCTATATCTCCGGCACCGCAGGCAAGTCCAACCGTCTCCAGCAGGTCGGCATCTTCATGGGTCCTGAGCGTATCGAGGTCGAGAGCCTCTGCGCCGGCAACATCGCCGCCGTCACCGGTCTGAGAGACGCCATCGTCGGCTCCACCGTCACCTCCCTGATGGAGATGACCCCGTTCGAGTCCCTCCAGCACTACTCCGAGCCGGTCATGACCGTCGCCGTCGAGGCGAAGAACATGAAGGACCTCCCCAAGCTTGTCACCGTGCTACGGCAGGTCGCAAAGGAAGACCCGACCGTGCGCGTCACGATCAACGAGGAGACCGGCGAGCACCTGATCTCGGGCATGGGCGAGCTCCACCTGGAGATCATCACCGGCCGCATCAAGCGCGACAAGGGCGTCGAGATCATCACCTCCCCGCCGATCGTCGTCTACCGCGAGACCCCCACCCAGAAGGCCGGCCCGGTCGAGGGCAAGTCCCCGAACCGGCACAACAGGTTCTACATCGAGCTTGAGCCGATGCCCGAGGGGCTCGTCCAGATGATCAAGGATGGCGAGATCACGATGAACATGCCCGAGCTCGAACGGCGTGACGCCCTGCTCAAGGCCGGTCTCGACAAGGACGAGGCAAAGAACCTCAAGGCGATCGAGGCGACGAACATGTTCTTCGACATGACCAAGGGTATCCAGTACCTCAACGAGACGATGGAACTCGTCCTCGAAGGCTGGCGCGAGGCCCTTGCGGGCGGTCCGCTCGCCGAAGAGCAGGTGCAGAACCTGAAGATCCGGCTCGTCGATGTGAAGCTCCACGAGGACGCGATCCACCGCGGTCCGGCGCAGGTGATCCCGGCCGTCCGTTCGGCCGTGAAGGCCGGCCTCCTGATGGCCGGCGACTCCCTCCTCGAACCGATGCAGAAGATCCAGATCACGGTCCCGATGGACCAGATGGGCGCTGCAACCGGGCAGATCCAGGGCCGCCGCGGTCAGGTCTTCGACATGCAGAGCATGGGCGACTCGATCACCGTCTCGGGCAAGGCCCCGGTCGCAGAACTCTTCGGTTTTGCGGGCGACCTGCGCTCGGCGACCGAGGGTCGTGCGATGTGGTCCACCGAGTTCGCCGGTTTCGAGGTCGTTCCCCAGGGCCTCCTCCCCGAGGTCGTCAAGGCGATCCGGAAGAGGAAGGGGCTCAAGGAACAGATCCCGCGGCCTGACGACTATCTGGCGTGAGCGCCGGGCGTACCCATTCCCGGGGATACCCTCCCCGCAATTATTTTTGGCGCATTTTTTGTCTATTTCTTTACGGAGCGGGCGGTATCGAGACCTTCAGGGAGCGATCTCTGCGGCGCGGCCATCGCTGCTTTTATGTCCATTCACTGCGAGTCCTCCCCATTGATGCCATGGGGTTCGGTCAGGATCGGCGGTGAGGTCTATGACGATGACGTCGTCGTGCGTCCGGGCGGTCGGGTGGAGAAGCGGAAGAAAAAACGCTCGAAGCACCTGAGGGGAGAGTACGGCCACACGCCTCTGAGTGAGGCAGAACTCGGGTTTCTGGAAGAAGAGCGCCCGGAGGTCGTGTACATCGGCACGGGCTATGAAGGTGCCCTGCCCATCACGCCCGGGGCGAGGGCGATGCTGGAGGGTTACGAGACGGTGATCGCCCCGACCCCCGAGGTCGAGGCGCGCATGAACGTGGAACGGCGGCGTTTCGCCGCCGTCGTCCATGTGACGTGCTGATCAGCGCAGTGTCGCAACGTATTCCTCTATCGGCACTGCCTGTTCTTTGTAATGCCTGAAGAGCCGCTCGCCCCACCGCACCGCCCCTTGGGTCCTGCCGACCAGGTCGTGCACGGTGTCGTAGGTGCCGTCAGGGTTACAGAGTCCAAAGGAGAGGGCTTTGTCGGTGACGGTGAGCCCGACCGTGACCGGGACGGTCGAGACATAGAGCCTGAAGGTGGGGAAAGCCGTGGGGTCTCTGCCCTTTTTGACGATTTCCTCCTCCCAGAGGACGCCGGCAAGTTCTGGCGTGATCACCAGTTCGATCTCTGCCCCGGCGACCGCCCGCTCCCAGATCGCCGCGGCGATCTGCGGCAGGGAATAGGTCGAAACGCCGTGGAGCCATCCCGCCTCCCTGATGATCTCCAGGTAATACGCGAACCCCTGCTCCGCGTTCACCGGCTGGTCCACGACCAGCCCGGCATTGATGAGGTCTCCTATCTCTTTTATGGCGATTTCCGGGACGCCGATTGTGGCGTGGCTCTCGAAAAATTCGTTGAACCGGTCGATGGTGGCGATCGTCCTGCTGCAGCGGTCGAGGAAAGTGAGGTAGGCCCGGCCTTTGCCGGTCAGGGAGAAGAAGCCGTCTGTCTCCGAGATATGGCCGTTGGAGCGCATCCACGCCAGGATCTCGGGGTCTGCACGTTCCGGGCATTTGAACGCCTCGATATAGGCGGGCAGGGCCAGGCGGCCGATATCGTCGAGCACTCCCTCGGCGACGAGGGGCATGGGCGGGAGGGACGGGTCCGGCCTGCCGTAGAGTGTCTGGAAGAGCCGTGTGGCGCAGGCGAGGAGCCGGCCGGCCAGGAGCTCCCCGCTCCTGGTGAGGCGGTAGCCCCCCCATTCCTGGACGACGATCCCGCGGTGCCTGAGGTCGCGGAGGATCGGTTCGGTCTCGCCCTGCCTGCACCCGGTGATGACGGCGAGATGGGCCGGGGGCTGCGCGCCACGCGAGAGCGCCACAAGGATGCGGACCACCGCCGGCGTGGTGTACAATCCGATCCGGCCGGGATCGATGCGGCTCTCTGACCTTTCATGTGCGTACATCAGTACTCCCGTGTATGGATCGGCTCAGACCCTCAATCTTTCCGCCATCTCTGCCCCGGCGAGGAATTCCCTGACGAGACGGAGGTAGTCGGCGGTGTCCTCCAGGTGGTGCTCGTGCGACGCCCCTTCGAAGACGGCGATCTCTGATCCCGGCATCATGCGGTGGTAGTACGCCGTCGTCGCCGGGGCCGCCTCGTCGAACTCCCCGCAGGTGAAGAGGGTGGGGACGGCGCACTCGCGGAGGCGTTCGGCGCGCTCGAAGTCCCTGAGGCTGCCGGTGATGGTGAACTCGCTCGGCCCCCACATCTGCAGGTATATTTCGGTGTTCAGGCGCTCGAAGGTCCGTGTCAGGCATTTGGGCCAGGGATCGAGGCGACAGACGTGGCGGCGGTAATAGGCGTTCATCGCCTCCCCGTAGGAGGGGTCGTCGTAGGCGCCGGTCTCCTCGGCGCGGAGGATCGCCTTCCGGTGATCCTCGGGGAGGCTCTGGAGGTATCGCCGCCCATCTGCGGCCCAGCGGGAGGCCGAGAGGCAGGGGGCGGAGAGGACGAGACTGATCACGCCGGCCGGGCGGTGCGTGAGCATGTATTCGACGGCAAGCATCGTTCCCCAGGACTGGCCGAGGAGGTGGAGGCGGTCGAGGCCGAGCGCCTCCCTGACGGCGACGAGTTCGTCGACGGAGCGCTCCAGCGTCCAGAGCGAGGGGTCGTCGGGCCGGTCGGAGTCTCCGCAGCCGAGCTGGTCGTAGAAGATCACCGGCCGCCCGTCATCGAGGGCGGCCAGGGGTTCGAGGTAATCCCACGTGCACCCGGGGCCGCCGTGGAGAACGAGGAGGGGGATGCCGTTCTGGTCGGCGTCGGCGATGCGGTACCTCACCCGTCCGCCAGGCACCGGTGCAAAACCCTCTGAAGGGATATTCATACCTTCCTTCTTGACGTTCACCGGCATGAACCTGTTGCCCGCACCCCGTCCGAAAAGAACTCCTCGATCGGCACCGATCGCTCGCGGTAATGCCTGAAGAGCCGCTCGCCCCATGCGACCGCCTCGGGGGTGAAACAGAGGAGGTCGTGGATCCGGTCGTAGGTCCTGCCGTCCCTGAGGAAGAGTCCGAGGGAGAGGGCTTTGTCGGTGACGGTGAGCCCGACCTTTACCGGTATGGTGCAGACGTAGAACCTGAGGTTCGGGAAGTCGGCCGGGTTTCTTCCTTTCCTGACTATCTCCTCGTTCCATAGTTTTTCCGCAAGTTCGGGTGTGATAACCAGTTCGATCTCTGCCCCGGCGGTCACGCGCTCCCAGATCGTCTCGGCGATCTGCGGCAGGAACCAGGTCGAGACCCCGTGGAGCTGTTCGGCCTCCCTGATCACGTCATAGAAATAGGCGAGTCCCTGCTCGAAGTTCACCGGGACGTCGCAGATCAGGTCGGCGCAGATCAGGGCGTCGATGGTGGCGAGGGCGGATTCTGGCATGCCGTCGAGGGAGTGGATCTGGAAGAAGGAGTTGAACCGCTCGATCACCTCGAAGGTCCTGATGCACCGTTCGATGGATTCGAGTATCTCTGCGCCCTCTGCGCTCAGGGCGACCGTCCTGTCGGCCCCGGTAAAAAAGCCCTGTTCGGCGAGCCATGCCTTCGTCTCGTCTCTGGCCGATCCCGGATCCCTGAGCGCATGGATCGAGGCCGGGCGCGTGATCCTGATCAGGTCGTCCTGCACCTCCTCGAAGAGTGCGGGCATGGGCTGGAGGCCGTGCGCTCCCCTGCCGCAGCGTATTCGGTGCAGGGTCTCGCAGAGGTTCCGGAGCCGCAGGGCGAGCAGGGCGCCGTTGTTGGTGAGCGTATAGCCGTTCTCGTCCTGATCGACGATCCAGCGGTAGCGCATCTGCCTGAGCGCTTCCTCTGCGCTGCACCCGCCGCATCCGGGGATCAGGGAGAGTCTGCCTGCGCTCTGCCGTCCTTCGCCGAGCGCAACAAGGAGGCGCAGGATCGTGGGGTGGCAATAGAGCCTGATCAGGTCGCTCTGTGCGCGGGCACTCTCCCATGAACTCTCTGGCTGCACGGTTCCTCTCTCTTTGAGAATGGGGCGGGGTGGGTATTGAGTTCTTCCCTACTCGAGGGCCGCCTTCACGTACGGCCGCGGCGAGAGCACGCAGCCGCAGAAGGCCTCCCGTTCGCCGACGGCGACGATCTGCGCCGGCACGGGCTTCTCCCTGAGGCTGCGCTCGAACCCGGGCTCGATGCTCTCCATGAAGGCGAAGAAGCGGCGGAGCTCGATGAAGGGGCGGTCGGGTTCGGGGACGAACTCGAAATTTGCGAGGTCGCGCTCGATGGTGGAGGCACGGGCCACCTCCTCGTCGAAGTAGATCCAGACCTCGACGTCGCCGCGCTCGCCGATCTCTTTGAGGGCGAGCAGGTCGGCCGTCTCTCCGGCCCTGATCCCGAGGGCGGCGAAGCGTTCTTCTGTGTTCTCGCCGGGCACCTGCTGGAAGGGGGTGAATGTCTCCATGTTCTCGCCTCACGCCGTGGCGACGGCCACGCACTCCTCCATCGTCCCGATCCGGGCGACGGCCCCGCACATCGTGGGGACGTAGGCGAGGGCCTTGCCCGAGTTCACCATGATCGCATCGAAGCGGTCGAGGGCCGGCGAGACGACGACGCAGGTGTCGGCGTAGACCCGCGCCCCGCTCCGCTCGATCCGCTCGACGGCGGTGCGGTTCTCGGCGATCACGCCGCGGGCGGCAAAGACGAAGAAAGGTTTTTTCACCTTTTTCCCCTCGAGAAGGCCTGCGAGCGTTTCCATCTCCGCCGGCGAGAGGTGGGGGCAGCCGACCGCTATGGCGTCGACCTCGATGGAGGTGAAGACCTCCCTGACCTCGGCCATCCTGATCTCGACCGTCTCCGCAACGTCGCCCTTGAAAGTCGGGAGGCGGGCTTCAGGGGTGATCCCGTCCACATGATAGAGGGCCACGGCCCCGGTCGCCGCCATCGCCGCCCCGAGGGCCTTGAGGTGGTCGCGGTTCGGCCTGATCGCGGAGAAGAGGGGGATCCGGTTCCCGACGATCTTCCCTGCCACGTAGCCGAGCGCCCCGTAGTCGGCGGCGTCCTTTATGGCGGCGGGATCATCCACCGTGATCCCGATCGAGGGCTGGCGGTTTTTGAAGATGTGCAGCCCGTAATACGGCGTCCGGCCGACGATCGCCGCTGCAAGGGCGCCCGGCCCCCCTTCCCGGTTCGTCCTCGCCCCGATGACCGAGTTCGCATAGGCGACCGCCGAGGACTCGGCCCAGGCGAGGTGCTCGCCGTAGTGCGTGTTCGAGAGGTAATAGGGGGTGCAGGTGCATTCGAGCCTGATCCCGAGGCGCTCGTAGGCGTCGATCACCGCCTCCTGCTTCGCGGCGAACTCCTCGGGCACGCCCATCTCGCGCCAGCGGTCGCGGTCCATGCCGATCGGGTTCAAGACCGTCGGCACGGCCACGCGGGCGTCGAGCCCCTGCAGCCATTCCAGCCCCCAGCGCCCGATCGTCTTGTACGAGGCGCCGCTCACCTGGGCGCTCGCGATTCCGACGAGTTTTTCCGCCCCGAAGACCGTACCCAGGCCGACGAGCAGCTCCATCATCTGCTGGCGGGTCTCCCCGAACTCTCCGTCCAGGATCTGCTGTTCTTCAGACTCAAGAAACATCAGGCATCCCACCTGGCCCGGACAAACTTCTCCTCAGCGCCCATGACCATCGTGGCGTCGAGGCCGATCTTCACGTTCGTCCCGTCGCCCTCGCGACAGGGGTCCAGGGACGAGCCGCGCACCCCGGTGATCACCATCAGGTCGCGGTCGCCCCGCACCCGCGTGGCGATCGCATACTCAACGTCGGCCATGTCGAAGGGATTGATGTCCTCGTCGACGACGACGACGTGCTTGAGGGAGGTGTGGGCCGCGAACGCCGCCATGATGGCGTTTTTGCCGTCTCCCTGCGTGTTCTTCCTGATCTGGACGACGGCGTGGAGGTATCCGCAGCCCCCGGTCGTCAAAACCACGTTTCTCACACTCGTCACCCCGGCGACCGCCTTGTAGATCCGCGGCTCGTAGGGCACGCCCATCAGGAGTTTGTGCTCGTTGCCGCCCGGCAGGATCGAGTGGTAGATCGGGTCGGGCTTTGTGTACATCCCGGTGAACTCGATCACCGGCTGGATCCGCTCGAAGTCGTAGGTGCCGGTGATGTCCACGAACGGCCCTTCCTCGGCCCGCTCGGTGCCGATGTAGCCTTCGAGGACGATCTCGGCGTCAGGGACCTGGACGCCGTTTGCGCACTCCCAGACCGGGAGTTCGCCGCCCATCAGTTCGGCGGCGAAGGCGAGTTCCTTCCCCTCGGGGACGCGGGTGCACGAGGCGAAGGTGACGGCCGGGTGCGTCCCGATGACGACGGCGATGGGCAGGCGCTCGCCGCGGGCGAGGGCCTCGCGGTGCATCACGTCGGTGTGCCGGCCCTCGACAAGGCGGGCGGCGACCCGGTCGGGTCCGATCATCATCATCCGGTGGATGGAGGCGTTCTCCACCTCGCCGGAGCGGGAGAAGACGATTCCCGCCGTGATATACGGCCCGCCGTCCTTCGGGAAGAAGGTCATGATCGGGATCTCCGAGAGGTCGACCGGGCGCATCTCAAGCCCGCCCATCGGTTTCAGCCGCCCGCTGTACGAGGCGTCGGCGAGGCGTTTCACCAGGTCTTTCTCCTCGGCCCCGAGCGCCGCCGCAAGGGCCGCCCTGCCGGCGGTGAGGTTCATCACGACCGGTTTTCCCCCGCAGTCGCAGAAGAGGAGGATCCGGTCGGTCTTTGCCGCCATCTGTGCCGCTTCAAAGCGGGTGGAGACCGGGTCGACGATCTCGTCGACCAGCCCGCGCTCCCGCATCTCTTCAATGAACCTTCTCATCGTCATGATACCCGCTCCATCGTTTTCCTATATCGTGTTCGACCCCGAGGTGGTCGAGGATCCGGGCGACGACCATGTCCACCAGGTCGTCGACCGTCTGCGGCCGCCCGTAGAAGGGCGGGCTCGCCACCATCACCGTGGCTCCGGCCTCGTCGGCGGCGAGCATGTTTTTCAGGTGCACCCGGGAAAGGGGCATCTCCCGCAGCACCAGGATGCACCGCCGCCGTTCCTTGAGGCAGACGTCGGCCGCCCGGGCGATGAGGGTGTCCGAGACCCCGGTCGAGATCGAGGCGAGGCTCTTCATCGAGCACGGGACGATGGCCATCCCGTCGTACCTGAACGACCCGCTGGCGATCTCGGCGGCGAGGTTGCGGTTGTCCTCCTCGATCACCGGAAACCCGGAGAGGTCCACCCCTTCGAAGGCGGCGATCTCACGTGCAATATCAGAGACGACCAGGTGCACCCGCGCCTCTGCGCTGAGCACCTCGACGAGGCGGCGGGCGTAGACGATCCCGCTTGCGCCCGTCACCCCGATGACATATTCTTTCCCCATGTTCTCCCTCAGATTGGCAGCCTGTACTGCTGCGTCGGTTTTTTGATATGCAATATCTCGATCGCCGCCCTCTCGACCCCGTCCCGCTGGCCCGGGAGGGTGTATATCCCCAGGCGCCACTGCTCCCGCCGCGTCTCGTTCAGGGTCGCAAGCAGGGGCGAGACCTGTTCGAGCCCGACGAGGGCGTCCCGGTCGCGCACCCGCACCTCCATCGACATCTCGCTCGGGAAGGGCGGGATGTCGACGAGCACCGTCTCCTCCTCGACGCCGGCCTCAGCGGCGATCGCCGCCGCTATCCGCCGGCTTTCGGCGACGGTGGTCCGGTTCTGAACCGAGGCGGCGTTCACCTGGCCCCGCCCGACGTACACGGCCCGTTTGTAGAGGTCCCGGCCGTAGAGCCGCCGTGCGAGGGTGCGGGCGGTTCTGTCCGGAGAAGCGAGGAGGCGGGTGAAGAGGGCGGCGTCGTCCATGCCCATCAGGTCATCGACGGTGTCCTCGCCCCCTTCGATATGGGAGAGGAGGGCGAGGTGGAACATCGAGGTGGCGATCCTGGAGACATGGTGGTAATAGACCACCGGGCGCATCAGGGTCCGGGCGATCAGGAGCGACTCGGCGGCGTTGATCCCGCCCTGGTCCAGGGCGATCCCGGTCTCGGTCAGGACGGTGGATCTGATCAGGCGCGCCGCGTCGACGATCCCGTACGGCACGCCGGTGTAATGGGCGTCCCGCAGGAGGTAGTCCATCCGGTCCACGTCCAGATCGCCATGGATGATCCCGGCGTAGCGGTGGCGGCCGTTGATGACCGCGGCGACCTCCGCGGGGTCGAGGCCGCAGCGTGCGATCCGCTCGGCCGTCCGCTCCTCGTGGAGGAGCCCCTCGACCTCCTGGTGCCCTTTTCCCATCATCTCGACCATGAAGGCCTCTGAGACATGGGAGAAGGGGCCGTGGCCGATATCGTGGAGGAGGGCGGCCACGGTGACCAGGTCGGCATCGCGGCGGTCGAGGCCGAGGTGGCGGCAGAGGAGGGAAGCGAGGTGCATCGTCCCGAGGCAGTGTTCGAAACGGGTATGGTTTGCGCCCGGGTAGACCAGGTGGGCGAACCCGAGCTGCCTGACATGGCGGAGGCGCTGGAGGGGCGGGGAGTCCAGGAGGACGAGCGCCGCCTCTCCCACCTCAACGTCGCCGTGCACCGGGTCCTTGATGATTTTCATCGGGCTGTCAGTTAAAATTCTTCATGTATGCGCAATTAAACTATTCTCTTATGCTTACTTTCCTTTCCGGCGGGACCGGCACACCCAAGCTCCTGCGGGGGATGCGCAACCTCATAAACGACAACGAGATCGCCGTCGTCGTCAATACGGCCGAGGACATGTGGATCTCGGGCAACCACATGTCCCCTGACATCGACACGGTGCTCTATCTCTTCGCGGGCCTGCTCAACACCGAGACCTGGTGGGGGATCAGGGGCGACACCTTTGCGACCCACCGTTTCCTCGAACAGTTCGACGAGGGCGAGTTCATCGCCGTCGGGGACAAGGACCGGGCCGTGCACATCGCGCGGGCGCACCTGCTCTGGAACGGCGCCACCCTCACGGCGGCGACGGCGGCGATCGCCAGAACCCTGGGCGTGGAGGCGCAGGTGCTCCCGATGACCGATGCCGAGGTGACGACCTACGTGGAGACCGACAGCGGGCCGATGCATTTCCAGGAGTACTGGGTCGGCCACCGGGGCGAGGTGGATATCGACGGCGTCGTCAGGATGGGCGAGGCGAACCCGCAGGCGACCCCCGGGGTGCTCGCGGCGATCAGGGAGGCGGACGCCGTTATACTTGGCCCGTCCAACCCGGTGACGAGCATCTCCCCGATCCTGGAGTGCAGGGGCGTGAGGGAGGCGTTACAGGAGAAATTCGTCATTGCGATCTCGCCGTTCATCGGCGACAAGCCCGTCTCGGGCCCGGCCGCCGCCCTGATGGAGGCGTGGGGGATGGAGCCCTCGTCCGCCGGGACCCATGCGCTCTACAAAGATTTCGTCGACGTCTTTGTCCAGGACGTGCGGGACACCTGCGAGGTGCCGGGCAGCCTCCGCCTCGACACCCTGATGTCGAACGAGAAGAGGGCCGAGGCCCTCGGATGGGAACTGATGGCGATCGTCAGGAGCGCCCGGCAAAAGAGAGCCTGAGCCCGACGCCGGTCTCTCGGACCCTCGCCACTCCTGCAAGGGCGATCGTGGCGGCAAGCCCGGTGCAGTGGCAGGGGTGGACGGCGCCGGCGTCGAGGCCGGCAAAATACCGGGCTGTCGCCGCGATCTGCTCTTCCGGGGCGTCGAGGAGGTGGAAGCCGCCGATGACGCAGGCGATCCTGCTCTCGCCGCAGACCTCTTTTGCACGGGCGATCGTCGAGCAGATGCCGGCGTGGGCGCACCCGGTGATCACCACCAGACCGTCCTCTGAGCAGTAGGCGAGGGCGGTATCGTCAGGGACGGTATCAGGGGCGCCATCGCACTCTCCGACGACGTTCTGGCCCTCAAAGGGGAAGCGCCGCGGGATCTCGCCCAGGAAGACCAGGTCGTCGGTGATCCAGACGGGCTCGCTGGAAAGGCGGACCTCCCCCTGTCGTGCAAGGGTCGTCTCGTCCACCGGCATCCCGATCTCCGGGACGCCACCCGCGGTGACGCTCCTGAAGATCGCCGGGTGGGCGAGGAAGGTCGGGGGGTTCTGCTCCTGCCCCTCGATGACGGCGCGGGCCCGGTGGGCGAGCAGGGGCAGAAGGCCCCAGGTGTGGTCGAGGTGGGCGTGGGAGAAGGCGACGACGTCGGTCCTGAGGAGGTCGATCCCCATGGCTGCGGCGTTCCGCAGGAAGACGTCTGAGTAGCCGAGATCGAAGAGGACCGTCGTCTCCCCGTCCCTGATATGGAAGGAGAGCCCGGGCTCTCCCAGAAAATACCGGTCGATGAGGGTCGTATTGTCGCAGAGAACGGTGAGGTCCATGGAAAACCGTGGGCCGCGCCGCCTCTTAACCCTGCCGATGGGGTCAGGTTCATACGCTCAGGGGGCAAAATGCCGTTCATGGCAGGTCACGGGACCGGCGACCGGGCCGCCCTGACGGCGGCGGTGCTGCTGACGGCTGTAGTGATGCTCCTCGAGGTGGCCGGTGGATACGTTTCCGGTTCCCTTGCTCTCCTCTCCGATGCCGGGCACATGTTCAGGGACGTTCTCGCCCTTCTCCTCTCACTCGGTGCGGTGATCATCGCCGAGCGCCTGCCCACGAAGACTCGGACCTTCGGCTACCACCGCGTCGAGGTGCTCGTCGCCTTCGTCAACGGCCTCCTCCTGATCGTCCTCGCCGGGGCGATCCTGTACGAGGCGGCGCAGCGCCTCTCCGCCCCGGTCGTCGTGGGCGGTCCACTGATGGGGGCGGTCGGGGTGGTCGGTCTCGCCGCCAACATCGCCGTTGCCTCTATCCTCCACGGAAGAGACGACCTCAACGTGCGCAGCGCCTTTCTCCATGTCGTCGGCGACACCCTCTCCTCGGCGGCGGTGATCGTCGCCGCACTCTGGATCGCCCTCACCGGCCAGACCTTCGTCGATCCCCTCCTCTCGGGTGCGATCGCCGTCGTCATCCTCGCCTCGTCCTACCCCCTCCTGCGCGAGACGGTCTCGGTCCTCCTCCAGTACACACCCTCCGGCCTGGACTTCGAAGAGGTGGTCGGTGCGATCGAAGGGGTGGACGGCGTGAAAAACGTCCACAACGTCCATCTCTGGAGCCTCTGCTCCCATATCAACATCCTTGACGCCCACGTGGTGACCTGTGCGTCCGACTGCGCGGCGACCGAAGCGATCAAACGGGAGATCAGGCGCCGGCTCCTCGCCTTCGACGTGAGGTACAGCACGCTCGAGTTCGAGGCTGAACCCTGCCCGGGATGCGGGGAGATCTGCAGAATTGAGGTTGATTGAGAGGCGCCTCTCTCTCAGATCCCGGGCTTATTTTCTGCCGCACCCGCAGGTGCAGTCCCCGGCATGATCGTGAGGAGTTCTCTTCTTTCCTCTGCCCTGCCCCTCCCAGACGGCGCCGAGGACGATCTCGATCTCTTCGTCCGAGATCTCGAAATCGTGGGAGATTTCGATCCCGAGTTCGCTGACGACGACCCCCTGGTCGGGCTCGATCCCCTGCGCCGCCGCGACCGTTGCGGCGCACCGGTTCGGGCAGCCGTCGAGAACGACGATCTCGTCCGCCTCTCTGCACTGCTCTTTCATCTCCGCAGAGCCTGTGGCAAGGTTTAGAGTGCAGGCGAACGTCCCGTAGCCTTCGTCTTCGAGTTCGAGGGCGACGATATTCGTGAGCTGCCCGACGTTCGAGGCGCCTGCGCACGGGAAGATGATCCGCTTCTTTCCCTCGCCGCCGCACCCGCAGGTGCAGCCTGTCTCCTCGGTCAGGCTGTCGCCTGGTGCTCTCTTCATGCACTCATGGTCGGACCTGAAAGATTATGGTCGTTTTCCCGCTTCTGCGCCGGCACCCATCGGCATGGTTATCTGGCACTCCTGAGCAGTACTGTACAACGACCGGATCTTCCGGCCCGGAGACCTCATGGAGCGGCAGGACCTCATCTCGATTGGTGCGGCGATTGCAATTGTTTTTTTTCTTGCCATTGTCGTAAAACCGGCCCTTACCGGAGGTCCGGACGACGGGGCCGGCACGCTGCCGGCCCTCTCCCCCTGGCAGACGAGAACGGCGCCGCCCCCGCCGCCCCTCTCGGAGAAGGCGGAGATGATCGAGCGGGCCTACCGCTGGACCGGCATCGACGGCGGCGTGCGCACCTGGACCTTTGCGGTCCAGAAAGACCTCTTCGTCTTCTATCGCGATATGCCCAGGATCCCGTACGCCTCGGCGTGGGGGCGCTACGCCCTCTCCGACGCCGACCGGCCGTACCTGGAGGCCCTCGTCGAGGCCGTCGCACCGGACCGTTTCAACACGCCCGACACCGACTATTACCGGGTGATGGACGTCATCTTCTTCGTCCAGCAGCTCCCGTACGCCTGTGACAGCAGCACGGCGAGCTATCGCGAGGGGGTGTTTCCCCCTGCCTATCGCGGCGGTGCCGATTATCCGAAGTACCCGGTGGAGACCCTGGTCGACGGGAAGGGCGACTGCGAGGACACTTCGATCCTGGCCGCGGCGATGCTCGACCTGATGGGCTACGACGTCGTCCTCCTCCGCTACTCCGACCACATGGCCCTCGGGATCGAGATGGCGAAATTCTCGCCGTTTTACGCCGATTACCCCCCGAAATACTATGACTATGAAGGGAAACGGTATTACTACGTCGAGACGACGAACTACATCGAGATCATCAGGCATATCGATTCCGGGTCCGGCAACGCCACCGTGATCCCAGAACGGTGGGGGCGGCCGTGGTCGATCGGCGACACGGCTGACGTCGGTCTCACCAGCGTCCAGAAAGAGAAGCCCGAGATCATCCCCCTGCGTTATGTCGTCAGGCCACGGTACCATACGATCTACCCGGTGCCCACCCTCTCCCTGGAGGTAGGGGAATGAAGATCGCCCTGCCCGCGAAGGTCAAAGTCCCGCGCGAGGTTCTGATCGGGATCGGGATCCTCCTCCTCGTTGCCCTGCTCATATTCGCCGGATGGAGCCTGTACAAGGAGATGGACCGGGCGGCGCGGACCACCTCGTTAAACGAGGCGATCGCCGGGTCCCAGGAGGTTCTCCTCCCGCTGAACACCGACATCTCCGCCCTCCTCACCTCTCTCTCAGATCGCCCCTCCCCGACCGCCTGCGATGCCTATATGCTCAGGCTCAGGGCGCTCGCCGATCAGGGGACGGTGCTGACGGCGGTGCACCGCACAGAGGTCGCCGGGGTGGACGCTCCCCTCTCTGTCGCCGCTGCACAGGGCGCCTACCTCGACGCTCTCGAACACCTGAACCGGGCGTTTGCGTTGTGGGGCGCCGCCGCCGACGCCTATTTCAGGGACGACTACGACGGGGCGCAGGCCTCCATTGACCGGGCCGACGGTGAATGGCAGGCCTACCTGCAGTCGATTGGAGACTACCGGCGCATCGCTGCCGGCGGCTAAAAAAGAGATATCAGATCATATATTTTGCCGGTCCGTAGACCGTGACCGAGAAGGACCTGAGCGAGGTGGGGTCGATGACCAGGTAATAATCCTTGAACCCCTCCCTGAAGAGGATGGAACCCGTAAAGGTGAAATCCGTCTTATCCCCGACCTTTGAAAAATCTGCCGGATAGAGGGTCACGCTGCCGACATCCCGGTTCGGGTCGTTCGCATCCCTGATCTTCACCGAGAACCCCGAGTAATCGGCGTTGTAGGCGGTGGCCGTATAGTTGATCGCCCAGTAACGGAAGGGGATGTGGAAGACCTCCGAGGCCATCACCGATCCGCTGTTTTCAGACGCAATCTCAAAGTAGGAACGCCAATCCGGGGTCACCCCTGGTTTGCTGGCCGTCCCGAACCCGGCGTAGATCACGTTGAGATCGTCGGGGGGCCGCGTGAAGGTGACCGTGGGAGTGGGGGTGGGCAGGTGATAGGTGGCCGGGTCGACGAACCTGATCTCCTTCGGCTCGCTCCCGTCCCAGCTCCCCGGCGGCGTCGGCACCGGCTGCCCGACGGCGGCCTCTGTCGGTTCGGGAAGCGTGGGCGCCGGAGTTTCGCCGGCAGAAGCGCTCTCGTCCGTGCATCCGCAGACGAGGATGGCTGCGGCCAGGATCAGGAGACAGGCGACGAGGCTCTTCTTATGCATATCCATCTGGTTTATCGACCGCGGGTATTAAGGCATTCCAGAGCGGTGCCGGCGGGCGCCCCCTCCCCCTCTCCGGCCCCCTGAGAAGGATAAGACTAACTATATCATTTCTGGCGTCGATTATTCTTCTGACTTTTATCTCCAGGTGCCAGGATGTTGGGGGAATCGGATCACTCGCTGAGGAAATTTGTCGCGCCCGAGTTCGTCTTCGGTACAGGGGCGTCGCGCCTTGCCGGACGGTATGCCCGGAACTTCGGGGTGCACCGCGTCCTTCTCGTCAGCGATCCGGGCGTCGCCTCCTTTCCCTGGTTCGAGGATATCTGCAGGTCGCTGGACGACGCCGGGATCGCATGGGCCCCCTTCTCCGGCGTATCCGAGAACCCGCGCTCTGCAGAGGTAATGCGGGGGGCGGAGATCTACGAGGCCGAAGAGTGCGGCGGCATCGTCGCCGTCGGCGGCGGGAGCCCGATGGACTGTGCAAAGGGGATCGGGATCGTCTCCTCCAACAACCAGAACATCCTCTCGTTCGAGGGCGTCGACGAGGTCAGGATGCCGGGGCCGCCCCTTATCTGCATCCCGACGACGGCCGGGAGCGCGGCAGACGTCTCACAGTTTGCGATCATCAACGACGAGATGCAGAAACGCAAGATCGCCATCATCAGCAAGGCGCTGGTCCCGGACATCTCTCTCCTCGACCCTCTGCCCCTGGTCACCCTCCCCCCTGAGGTGACGGTGAACTGCGGCATGGACGTGTTCAGCCATGCGATCGAGGCCTATGTCTCCAATGCCAGTTCGCCGGTGACCGATCTCCATGCCAGGAAGGCGATCGACCTCATCGTCCGCTCCCTTCCCGTCGCCGTGGAACGCCCGGACGATATCGACGCCCGCTTCGGCACCATGATGGCCTCGCTCCATGCGGGCCTGGCGTTCTCCAATGCCAGTCTCGGCGCCGTTCACGCCCTGGCGCACGCCCTCGGCGGGTATCTCGATCTCTCCCATGGGCTGGCGAACGCCCTTCTTCTGGAATCGGTGGTTGCGTTCAACTACGCCGCGGCGCCGGATCGCTACGACGAGATCGGCCGGATCATGCAGGCGCCTGCGGACGGCGGGAAAGAGGCGCTCGTCTCCAGGATCAGGGCGTTTCGGTCCTCGCTCGGGATCGCCGGGACGATCGCCGACGCCGGTTGCGAGCGCTCAGACATACCGTCGCTTGCCGCCAGGGCGATCGCCGACCCCTGTCTGGCGACGAACCCGAAAGACATAACGCTCGAAGATATCGGCAGGATCTATGAAGCGGCGTTCTGAACTCCCTGACCGCGAGGCCCTCCGGGAACGGATCATCGGGCTTGGCGAGCGGTCGGTTCACAAGAGTTATTATCCCGAGCTGCAGGAGCGGATGGGCGATCTCGAACGGTTCAGGGCGCTGCTCGACCAGAGTCACGATGCCATTTTCCTGATCGACGCCGTCTCCGGCGTGGTGGTCGATGCCAGCAGGTCTGCATGGGAGCAGTCGGGTTTTACGAGGTCGGCCGTTTTCGGCGCATATTTCCTCGACCTGATCGTCCCGGCCGATCGCGGCCGCATCTACGCCTTCATGGACAGCAGCGCGAGAGAGAAAAAGATGCCCGGGCCGCTGGTCACCTCACTGCTCAGATCGACCGGGGACCCGATCCCGGTGGAGATCACCCTGAAACTGGTCAGGTTCGGCGGGAACCTCTATGCCGTCGCCGTGGCGCGGGACATCACCGAGCGCCAGGAGGCCGAGCGCGAGCTGCGGATCAAGGAGAGCGCCCTCGAGTCATCGACCGACGGCATTCTGATCCTGGATCTTGAGGGGCGGATCATCTACGCCAACCGCGCCGCCGGCGAGATCTTCGGATGCGCATCGCCCGGGGCGCTGAACGGCCGCGCATTCCAGGCGTTTCTGACAGACCCCGACGGGGCGCTTTCTGTCCTGAGGCCGCTTACCCATGGGCCGTCGCTCCACGCCGAGTTCCAGGGGCAGAGGCTCGACGGGCAGGTCTTCGATCTCTCTATCTCGGGCTCCCGGGTGAAGGACGAAAAAGGCTGTCTGCTCTGCCTGATGCTCATCTGCCGGGACATCAGCGACCAGAAGGTCGTGGAGGAGATGAAACGCCGGGCCTACGAGCAGCTGGAGCGGAATATCGAGCAGTTCGCCGTCCTCGGCGACCATATCAGAAACCCGCTGCAGGGGATCGTCGGGCTTGCGGCGATGATGGATGATCCCGCGGCCGGGCAGATCCTGCGGTTGTCCTACCTGATCGACGATATCATCGCCCGCCTCGACCGCGGCTGGGTGGACTCGGAGAACGTCAGGCAGTTCCTGCGGCGCCGGGAGAATTTCGGCAGATGATCCCGGGCGTTCTCTCCTGATCTTCATAGTAAAACCCATAACCCCTCCCCTCCAATAAATACAGGATTAGTACATGCGCATTCCGATCAGTGAGGTAACCCCCGATATTGAGCGTGCCGAAGTCGCCGGCTGGGTCCATGAGGTCCGCGACCTTGGCGGTCTCACCTTCTTTTTGATCCGCGACCGGACCGGGATCATCCAGGTCACCATCGTCAAGAAGAAGGCTCCGGCTGCGGTTCTTGAAGCCGCAAAAGCGGTTTCGAGAGAGTCGGTCGTCCGGGTCGCCGGGACCGTGAAGGCGATCGACAAGGCGCCCGGCGGCCGCGAGCTCAACCCCGAGACTTTCGAGATCGTCGCCCCCTGTGCAAGCCCGCTCCCCCTCGACGTGGTCGAGAAGGTGCCGGCCGACCTCGACACCCGTCTCGACGCCCGGTTCCTCGACGTGAGAAAGCCCCGCGTGGCGGCGGTCTTCAAGGTCAGGAGCACGGTCACCACCGCCGCCTACGAGTTTTTCACGCAGCGCGGCTTCTATAACATCACCTCCCCGAAGATCGTCGCCGCCGCCACCGAAGGCGGGACCGAACTCTTCCCGATCGCCTACTTCGAGAAGGAGGCGTTTCTCAACCAGAGCCCGCAGCTCTACAAGCAGATGATGATGGCCGCCGGGTTCGAGAAGGTCTTTGAGATCGGGCCGATCTTCCGGGCCGAGGAGCACAACACCGTCAGGCACCTCAACGAGGCCACTTCGATCGATATCGAGGTTTCGTTCGCCGACCACAACGATGTGATGAATATCCTCGAGGACCTTGTCGCCTTCCAGTATGCCGCCGTCGCCGACCATTGCGCCGACGCCATCGCCGATATCGGCATCGAGTTCGAGATCCCGAAGACCCCCTTCCCGCGGCTGCCCTATGCTGAGGCGATCGAGATCGCTGCACGGAAGATCGAGGAGCCGATCGCCTACGGCGACGACCTCTCCACCCCGGCGGAGCGGGCGATCGGCGAGGAGATGGGGGAGCATTACTTCGTCGTCGACTGGCCGAGTGCGATCAGGCCGTACTACGCCATGCCGTACGAGAACGACCCCTCCATCAGCAAGTCTTTCGATATGATGCATCCAAGGATGGAGCTCTCCTCGGGCGCCCAGCGTGTCCACCAGCACGACCTCCTGGTCAGGCAGATCGAGGCGAAGGGGCTGAACCCGGATAGTTTCGAGTTCTACCTCCAGCCATTTGCGTACGGCATGCCGCCGCACGCCGGCTGGGGCCTCGGGATGGAGCGCCTCGTCATGACGATGCTCGGCCTCCAGAACATCAGGGAAGCCGTGCTCTTCCCGCGTGACCGGCACAGAGTCGTTCCATGACCGTGATCACCCGCCTCCTGCCGACGACCGTCGTCGGGAGCTATCCGGTCGTGAAGGCGGGCGGCCTCAAAGGTCTCCTCGACCCCCTTCACGGGGCGGTCGAGGCCGCCGTCGCCGACCAGATAAAGGCCGGGATCGACATCATCTCGGACGGGCAGGTGCGCGGCGACATGATCACCGTCTTCGTCTCCCGTCTCCCGGGGATCAGGGCGCAGAAGGTGATCGGCCGCGTCGAAGCGCCTGAACGGCCGCTCACCGTCACCGATACGAAATACGCCCTCTCCAGGCACCCGAAGGTGAAAGGGATCGTCACCGGGCCATCGACCCTCGCCCACGGATTGCGGATCGAGACCCCGATCTACCGGGGGCGGGACGAACTGGTCCTGGACCTTGCGCAGGCCCTCGCCTCCGAGGCCAGGGCGCTCGAAGAGGCCGGCGTGGCAATGGTCCAGATCGACGAACCGATCCTCTCGACCGGCGCCGCCGACCTGGTGGTCGGGCGCCAGGCGGTGAACATGATCGCCTCGGTGCTTCGGATCCCCTCGTGCATGCATGTCTGCGGCAATATCGGCGAGGCGATCGACGATATCCTGAAGACGCAGGTTTCGGTCCTGGACTTCGAGTTCTCGGAGAACCCCGAGAACCTCGAAGTGCTCTCGGAAAAGGACCTGAAAGGGCGGCTGATCGGGTACGGCTGCGTCGCCTCGGCCGACCCCGGTGTCGAGAGCGTGGAGACGATCGAAAAGCGGATCAGAAAAGGGGTCGAGATCTTCGGCGCCGAGAACATGCTCATCGACCCTGACTGCGGGCTGCGGATGCTTGAGCGTGACGTCGCCTTCGGAAAGCTGTCCAATATGGTGAAGGCGGCTGCATCTGTGCGGGCCGACCTGTAAACTATTTTTTCCGGGCTCTTCGCTGTTTCATGTGGGTAACGCTTTCACACGTGCCTATCGATCAACCGCCTTCCCCACACTGCACGCCGGGGGTTGCACCCCCGGACCCCCGCGCACGATTGGACCGGGAAGGCACACACGGTATCCTGAGGGATTACGCCCATCCCCCCTATCGCAGATCAGCGGGGCAAGCCAGCCCCCAGGCACCAGCACAGGGGATCAACTCCTTTTCATCTGGAAACACTCCTCGCCTTCTCAATCGCGACCTGCTTCGTGAGGTCAGCCGATTATCCCGTGTCGCCTGAGAGGAGTCAAATGAAGATATCAGGGCTACCCACACACAGTAGTGAAGAGCCTTTTTCCGGGTTTTACGCGGGGTGATCCCGCACCCGGTCGTATTCCCGGTGCGTGCCGGTCTGCCGTCTCTCCCCGCCCCCCTCCGGGCGGATCGTGCCGAAAAATAAGGGCCGGATCCTGACGGTCCTTTGACCCCTGAGTGTGGGGGTGCCGTCCTCCTCTCTCACACCACGCGCTTTGTTGTCGAGAGTTCGAGCCCTTCGGCGGTGATGTTGTAGGGCACGAGCTGGCGCGGCAGGTCGAGCCCCTTCATCTTGAAGATCCCCATCTTGCGCTCGACCTCCGAGCCCTCGATCGTCTGTTTGAGGTCGAGGATGCCGTCCGCCGCCCTGAAAATCCGAATTTCGTCTTCCGGGGCGTGAATGCCTGCGTAGAGGAGGAAAAGCACGTTTGCCTCATGCTTCACGGCGAACACCGACGCCTTCCTGACGAGTCCGAGGGCCTTTTCGATGCCGTATGCCAGAATCACGGAGGAAAGGGAGTCGACCACGACCCGCTGGCCGTGCATGAGATCGGTGAACTGTTCGGGATCGACGCCCTGCAGATCGGTCATGCCCTCCTGTGGTTCGGCGTCAAGCATGAGGTAGCACCCCTCTTCGGACGTCCCGCCCTCCCCTTTCCAGAACTGCCCGGCGAAGAGGTTCAGGCCGTTTATGGCCGTACCGACTGCGATTATCGTCGTTCCTCTGGGGAAACCCCCGTCGAGTGCCAGGTCAAGCCCTACAAGTCCAGTCGTCCGCCGGTTTGCTCTGTCCACGCGTCCCACCGCAGTATCCATACCTGTCCGCAGTAATAAATCTTTATGTGATTTTTACCGTATCACTATTTCAATTATTCTTTTATGATGGCGTCGGCATTTCATTGTACTGATAAAATAGAGGTTTTTTCTGGAGAATGGGCCGCTCAGTCCCGGGTGCCCGGGGCATGCGCCTCGCGGAGGGTGCGCCTGAGGAGTTTCCAGCCGCCGACGCGCGGGAGGTGTTCGACGACCACCACCTCCCGCGGCACCTTGTAGCCGGCCAGGCGCTCCCTGCAGTAGGCGATCAGTTCCTCCTCGGTGATCGTCTCCCCCTCGTTCATCACCACGGCCGCAACCGGGATCTCGCCACGGTGCTCGTCAGGGCGGGCGAAGATGGCGACGTCGGCAATCTTCGGGTGCTCGATGATCACGTTCTCCACCTCGGTCGGGTAGATCTTCCAGCCCGACATGATGATCATGTCCTTTTTCCGGTCGGTGATGAAGAGCACGCTCTCCCCGTCCAGGTAGCCGAGGTCGCCGGTCAGGAACCAGCCGTCAGGGCGGAAGACGGCGGCGGTCGCCTCGGGCATGCCCCAGTAACCCTTCGCCACCGAGGGGCCGCGCAGGGCGACCTCGCCGATCTCGCCGGGCTGGAGTTCCCGGTCTGGATCATCTTCGGCGACAATCTTCACCTCGCCGTAGCCCACCGGCGCCCCGACCGAGCGGTAGCCCTGGTGGAGGGCGTAGTGGCGCGGGAGGACGACGTTTGCCGAGCCGACGACGATCGTCTCGGAGAGGCCGTAGGCATTGACGACCGGGATTTTAAAGCGGCGGTCGAACTCGCCCCAGATGACCGGCAGGAGCGGGCCTCCCCCGCTGATGACGCACCTGACCGTCCTGAGCATCTCCTCGGTGCCGGGCTTTGCGCGGATGAGGGTGTGGATCACCGGCGGCATGGCGGCAAGCACGGTGGCACCGTGCTCCTCGGCGAGCCTGAGATACTCCTTCGGCTCGAAGCGGTCCATGCAGACGAAGGTGCCGCCGGCCTTCAGGGCGGCAAGCCCCCAGGAGAGGCCGACATGCCCCATCGGGTAGATCCCGAGGTAGACGTCGCCTTCGACCAGGGAGAGCACCTCGGCCTCGGTCGCAAGGGCGCATATCCAGTTGCCGTGGGTGAGCATCGCCCCTTTGGGCCTGCCGGTGGTGCCCGAGGTGTACTGGATCTGGCAGAGGTCGTCGAAGGAGCAGTTGGCCGCCCGCTCCATCGGTTCGGCCTTCAGGAGATCGTCCCATGCGGTCTCGCCGTCGGCCGCGGCACCGACGACGCAGACATTCCCGAGCGTCCGGCACCTCGATCTGATCGCCCTGACCCGTTCGGCGCCGTTCTCGTCGGTGATGACGGCGACGGCCCCGGAGTCCTCGATCGCATACCGCAGTTCGTCCTGCTGGTAGACGATGTTGGTCGGGACGGCCACGGCGCCGAGGCGCCAGATGGCGAAGTAGGAGAGGAGATATTCGGGCGAGGTGTCGAGGTAGATGCAGACCCGGTCGCCCTTCTGCACGCCGAGGGAGGCGAGGCCGCCGGCGATGCGGCAGGCGGCGTCCTGGAGGGCGGGAAAGGTGAGGGTCCGGCCGTCCCGTCCGAAGACGAAGGCCGGGCCTTTGAGGTACCGGGCATTGACGTCGAGAAATGTGGTGATATTTGGCATTGCTGGTCTCCTGATCTACGGATATAGGCGATGGTGGATAACTATGTACATCGCTCTATATATGCGGCGCGGAATGGCGGCGGTCTGGAAAAAAAGGTTACTGGTATTCGGGGGGCTGCACTGCCTCGGGGAGCCCGCCCTTGAAGAAGCCCTTCACGCGCCGGTAGTAATCGACGAGCCGCTCGTTCATCGTGGGGTGGACCTTCTGCGCCGCCGCTTCGAGGTGTTTTCTGGTGACGACCTGAGCGCCCTCCCGCATTGCAAACATCCCGGCCTCCCTGCAGAGCGCCTCGAGGTCTGATCCCACATAGCCCTCGGTGATCCCGGCGATCGCCTCGATGACTGCCGTCCTCGCGGGGTCGCCGAGCTGGATGCCGCGGGCGTGGAGGAGGTCGACGATCAGCCGCCGCCGCCCCCCTGCGGTCAGCACCTCGCCCTGCCCTTTCGAGACTTTTTCCGCTGCCTTCCTGAAGGTTTCGCCTGTCAGGAGTTCGTCCTTCGGGAGGGATGCGGCGATGTCCTCGATCGCAGAGGTGTCCAGCCCTTCGGTGGCGGCGACGGCCTCGTTTATGCTCGACCCCTCGATCGGCATGGTGCGGGTGTGGATCCCCAGGATCTTTGCCCGCCCTTTGCGGTCGGGTGCGCCGATGTAGACCAGCCGGTCGAAGCGGCCGGGCCGGAGCAGGGCCGGGTCGACGATATCGGGTCGGTTCGTCGCCCCCATCACCACGACGTCGCCGCGCTCGGTGAGGCCGTCCATCTCGGTGAGGATCTGGTTCAAGACGCTCTCGATCACGTGCGACTCGGTGCCGCCGCCCCTGGCCGGGGCGAGGGCGTCGAGCTCGTCGAAGAAGATGATCGCCGGCGCCACCTGACGCGCCTTCTTGAAGATCTCCCGCACCGCCCGTTCCGACTCCCCGACCCATTTCGAGAGGAGCTGCGGCCCCCTGACCGGGATGAAGTTCGCACCCGATTCAGAGGCGACCGCCTTGGCGATGAGGGTCTTGCCCGTTCCCGGCGGGCCGTAGAGCAGGACGCCCCGCGGGGGGTTGATCCCGAGGTCTTCGAAACGGGCCCGGCTTGTCAGCGGGTATTCGACCGCTTCCCTGACCTCCTCCTTCTCTGACTCGAGGCCGCCGACGTCGTTCCAGGTGACGTGGGAGACCTCCAGGAGCACCTCGCGCATGGCGCTCGGCGTGACGTCCCGCAGGGACTCGCGGAAGTCAGCCTCATACACCTCCATATGCTCCAGCACTTCCTGCGGGATCTCCTCGGCGTCGAGGTCGATCTCCGGTAGGTAGCGGCGGAGGGCCCGGATCGCTCCTTCACGCGCCAGGGCGGCAAGGTCGGCGCCCACGAAACCGTGGGTCTGGCGGGCGAGATGGCCGAGATCGACATCGTCGGCAAGCGGCATCCCGCGGGTGTGGATCCTGAAGATCTCGGTCCTGTCGCGCTCGTTCGGGACACCGATCTCGATCTCCCGGTCGAAACGGCCGGGCCGCCTGAGGGCCGGGTCGATGGCGTCCAGGCGGTTCGTCGCCCCGATCACGACGACCTGCCCCCGCTCTTCGAGGCCGTCCATCATCGTGAGGAGCTGGGCGACGACCCGCCGCTCCACCTCGCCGGTGACGTCCTCGCGTTTGGGGGCGATCGAGTCGAGTTCGTCGATGAAGATGATCGACGGGGCGTTCTGCCGGGCGTCCTCGAAGACCTCGCGCAGGCGCTGTTCAGACTCGCCGTAGTATTTCGAGATCACCTCGGGCCCGGCGATGGAGATGAAGTGCGCCCCGGATTCGGAGGCGACCGCCTTGGCGATGAGGGTCTTGCCCGTTCCCGGCGGGCCGTAGAGGAGCACGCCCTTTGGGGGGTCGATCCCGAGTTTCCTGAAGAGCTCGGGGTGGCGCATGGGGAGTTCGATCGTCTCCCGCACCCGCTGGAGTTCGTCCTTGAGGCCGCCAATGTCCTCGTACGAGATCTTCCTGACCCCGTCGAAGCCGGCGACCGGTTTTTCGGAGAACTCGAGGTGAGTGTTCTTCGTGATGATGATCGCCTCCTCGGGTTCCACGACGACGGCCTTGAAGGCGACGATCTGCGGCTGCATGAAGGGCAGACCGGCCTGGATCGGGACGGTGTCGTTTTTTGTGACCGGGAAATCGATGAGGTGGTTGGTGACGCTCTGGAAGTTGATCGGGACCTGCCGCGGCATGTCCTCGGGCGGGGCGAGGACGACCCGTTTCGCCTCGACCTCCTGCTCGATCTTCCGCACCAGGATCCGGTCCCCGACCGAGACCACGGCGTTTTCCCGGGTGAACTTATCGATCCGTATTTTTCCCTGCTGCCAGTCGGAAACCATGGCCCGCCAGACCTTGGCGACCGTCCGGCGTTTCCCGACGATTTCGACGAGATCGCCCGGAGAGAGCCGCATCTGGAGCATGGTGTCGGGATCCAGACGCGCCTTCCCCCCGCCCTGGTCCTCGGGGTATGCTCTGTCGACTTTGAGGTACATTTCGGGCATTCGTTACAATCATATACGCCCGGATTTATAACTACTGCCTCAGTATGCGTGTTCTTCTTCTGGATCCGTTCCACGGCGCTGCGGGCGACATGACGATCGGCGCCCTTTTAGACCTGGGCGCAGACGAGGCGCAGGTCCGGGCGGCGATGGCCTCGGTGGTGGCCGACCCGGTCTTCTCCCGGGTGACGAGGTGCGGGATCGCCGCGGTGCGGGTGGAGACCAGGTCGGGGCCGGCGCACCGGAGCCTCGCCGAGGTGATCGAGCGGGTGGAGGCGGCAGATGCGTCTCTGGCGGTGATAGAGCGGGCGAAGCGGGTGTTCCAGAGGATCGCCGATGCCGAGGAGCGTGTCCACGGCCATGCCCCGCACTTCCACGAGGTCGGGGCCGACGACGCGATCGCCGACGTGGTCGGGGCCTGCACCGCTCTTGAGAGCCTGCACCTCGACGCCGTCGCCGTGATGCCGCTGGCCCTGGGGCAGGGGACGGTGGTGGCGGCCCACGGGAGGATGCCGGTGCCGGCGCCGGCCACCCTGGGCATCCTGCGGGGATCAGATCTTGACGCCGTCTTCGGGGGCGGCGAGGGCGAGCTCTGCACCCCGACGGGTGCGGCCCTCCTTGCCGAGTTCTCGACCATAAAGCCGGCGGCGATCGGCGCAGTCCGGGTGCTCGCCACCGGTTACGGCGCAGGCAGCCGCGATCCGGCTGACGCCCCGAACGTCCTTCGCGCCGTCCTCCTGGAAGGGACGGCCGGCGTGCCGGGCGACGAGGTGGATATCCTGGAGACGAACGTGGACGACGTCACCGGGGAGGTGATCGCCCACTGCATGGACGCCCTCTTCGCCGCCGGCGCCCGGGACGTCTCGGTGATCCCGGCGACGATGAAGAAGGGGCGGGCCGGGCACCTGGTCCGGGTCGTCTGCCGACCGGCCGATTCCGCCCCCCTCTCCCTGATCCTGGCGCGGGAACTCGGCACCCTGGGGGTGCGGTGCATCCCGTCGGTCCACCGCCTGGCCACGGCCCGCCGGATCGAGCGGGTGGCGGCCGAGGTCGCGGGCGTGCGCCGCGAGGTGGCGGTGAAGGTCGCCGCCATCGAAGGGGAGGTCTTCTCGGTGAAGGCCGAGTCAGACGAGGTGCGGGCGTGGGCCGAGGAACTCGGGGTGCCGGTCAGGACCGTGGCCAGGATCGTCGAGGCAGCCGCATGGCGCGAACTGGAGGGCGAGGGGCAGTGAAGCTCTCGCGCCTCTCCACCGGTTCTCCCCTTCTCGACGACCTCCTGGGCGGCGGGCTGGAGCGCCGGACGATCACGCAGATCTACGGTGAGCCCGGGAGCGGGAAGAGCACCCTCTGCATCATGGCGGCGGTCTCCTGCCTCCGGGGCGGCGAGGACGTGGTGTATATCGACACCGAGGGCTTCTCCGCCGACCGGTTCGAGCAGATCGCCGGGGAGGAGGCGGTGAGCCTGGCCGACCACCTCTACCTCTTCGAGCCGGCGGACTTCGTGCAGCAGGGGGTGATGATCGCCGAGGCCGAGGCCCTGCTGCGCACGAAGCGGGTCGGGCTGATCGTGATGGACTCGGCGACGGCCCTGTACCGCTCCGAACTCGGGACGACGAAGGACGCCCTCCGCACCCTCTCGCGGCATATGGTCCTCCTCCTCGGGTATGCGAAGAAGTACGAGGTGCCGGTGTTGATCACGAACCAGGTGTACATGAACGTGGACACCGACGTCTTCTTTGGACTCGGGGGGACGGCCCTCGGGCATATCTCGAAGGCGATCCTCAGGATCGAGCGGCGGGACGCGACGCGGAGGGTCGTGCTGGAGAAGCACCGGTCGCGGCCGGCTGATACGTCGTTTGATTATGTGATCGTGGAGGAGGGGATCAGGGGGGTTTGAGGGAGTTTTGATTTCTACTTCTGAAGATCACTCTGTAGAGGCGTCTGAATAAGTATATTGTGCGTTAAGGATCTCCTCCCTCGTGATCCGGTGCATGCCCTTTCACCACTTTCACCCACTCTCGACACCTTTCGACGGCGTCGAAAATGTTTCCCGGTGCATTCGTGTCTCAAATCAATATTTCACGTCATATCCATTGATTTAAAAAATCGTTTTCACCATACGGAAGATCACAGTCACAAGCACCCACATCCACTCCAGGGTTGCCCGCACTCTGTGCTCCTTCCATCTGGTGAAAAGAGGTACGTATGTACATATATGCTGTGTTGCATAAGTGCCACTACCGCACCCAAAGATAGAATATGCCGGAGGCCCCGTCATTCCCTCATGCCAAAGAACAAACGATGGGGCCCAGTACTTCGCTAATTTTAGAGACCCCAAATCCCCCTCTACCGCCCGAAGCCCGCCCAAAATCGAAAGATCTATATAGATTGCAGGCTTCCCCTCATGCCTTTACCTAAATCGAGGGTGACCTGCAGAAAGAGCAACATTCTGAAACCTAAAGACTGTTGCGCCCCTGTTGTTTCGGCACTGGATCAGCATCTAACCATTCCCATTCAGGGAAAACTCACTCAAACGGACTTGATTTCTTCTCTGGTCGGCATGGCTGTAATGAATCAGTCAGTTCACTCAATCACCCACATCCTGGATCGGGTACCGTGCGAAACGTCCGTTCGCTACCACCTCAAAAAACTCGATATGGCCGATTTGGAACAGAATAACACCTCGATCCTCACCACCCATATGCACCACGTCCTCAAACCTGGGTACGCCTATCAGTTTGCGATTGACTTTACCAACGATCCGTACTACGGGTCAACCGATGAGGAGAATGAGGCCTATATCGTGCGAAGTAAGCGTAAAAAGTCAACAAATGAGTTTTATTCCTACATCACTCTGTATGTGACCACCAGGAACCGGCAGATGACGCTGGCCGTGTTCCCGGTGCGCCGGGATACCTCGAAGGTCGGATACATCGCGCAATGTCTCGATCGGATCACTGAACTCGGTCTTCGCATCGAAGTTCTCTGCCTGGATCGGGAGTTCTACACCCGGAAGGTGCTCGGGTTTCTGATGGACGTCCAGGTGCCGTTCATCGTTCCTGTCAGGAAACACGGGAAAAGGATGAAACAAGTCCTCCAGGGAACACACTCCCGGTATGCTGAATATCGGATGCACGGAAAACCGGTGCTGGTCCTGAAGATTGCGATTGCCGTGAAGTATGCAAAAGGAAAACGGGGTAAGCGCGGCGTTGAGAATCTGGGTTACGTCGTGGGAAACCTCCGGTGGAATCCCCATCGGGTCCATCAGACCTATCGGTCCAGGTTCTCGATTGAATCGTCCTATCGGATGCGCAACCAGGTGAAACCCCGTACGAGCACAAAAAACCCGGTCATCCGGTATCTCTACGCCATAATATCGTTCCTCCTCAAGAATATCTGGATCGATATACTCTGGAAGCACTTTTCCCCCGCGAAACAGGGACCACAAACCATTGAGGTGCGCGGCTTCCGGTTCAGCTCCTTCATGTGCATAATCTGGGAGGCGATCCGCACATCGATGAGGGGTGCCAGAGCCATTCCTGTGTTAAGGTATCCTGTTTAGGAAAGGGAGCGAGAAACGCCGTTGAATGAAATGAGAGGGAGGAAGGAATTAGAGAAGTACTGGGGCCGTCCGTACACCGACACTCGTGATTGGAGTATATATAATGAACGTCTGGTTCGCCGCGGCGAATTCTACCTCTCCCTTGATTTCATCGACCACTGGACTGATCTCGTTTCCCGGATGAACACCGGCAAGCCCGGTCGTCCTTTTCACTATCCCGAACCCTTCATCACCTGGATGGCTTTCATTCACGTCTTCCTGCAGATGCCCTATCGCCAGATGGAGGGTTTTACCCGGAAACTCTCTATCTTTATTCCTTCCCTTGTTTCAGCAGATTATACAACCCTTTTCCGCCGGATCAAGCGTCTTGATATCTCCCTTCGGGTTGATCCAACGATCCTCTCACGCAATGTCATCATTGCTGTCGATAGCACCGGGATCAAAGTCACCAACCGCGGGGAATGGATGCGGGAGAAGTGGAGGGTCCGGCGCGGATGGATCAAGGTCCATGCGATGATCGACATCGAAACCAATCAGATCCTTGGTCTAGAGGTCACCGACGAATCGGTTCAGGATGATGCACGGTGTATTCCCCTCCTGGATCAGGTCCAGCAGCACTGTGGCAGGGAGCATACCATACGCCGTCTTCTTGCAGATGGGGCCTATGACCGGAACGAGATCTTCAATACGCTCGAAAAACGCGGGATCCTATCGGGAATCAAGACGCGAACAGATGCAGCGACCAGATCCACCGGATCGCCCTATCGCGCCGAATGCGTACGGGAGCGAGTACGATTGGGGGGATATAGAGAGTGGGCACAGGATATCGACTATGGGATGAGATGGAAGGCTGAAGGAGTGTTTTCCAGTGGAAAACGAATATTCGGCGAAACGGTGAGGGCGACTTCGAAGGAGGGAATGATCCGGGAGGTGAAGATGAAAATGAACTGCTACAATATGCTGCTTACAATGGTGAAGTGAGCGAGACGGCGGAGAAAAGAGGGAGGAAGAGTACAGGAGAGAGTTATGCAACACAGCATACATATATTGATCATTATATCTATGCGTAATTTCCGATCCGCCATTATTCCTCTATCCTCGCCTTCTTTCGGCAGGTGGTGAAAACCTGTCGAAAACGGTCGATAATGGTGAACATCAGGACAACTGTCATCGGCGGCATCTCTTCACCGGCCATACTTCCCTCACTCCAGCGTCCGCCGATACGTCGTGATCTCGAGGGCGATGGCGATCCCGGAGAAGATGAAGATCGCCGGCAGATCCATGCCGATGAGGTGTACCTGCCCCTTAACTCAATATCTATCCCCACACCTGATCATGTTCGATTCTCCTCTCGACTGGCAGGTCACAGGCGGCATCCGACGCCACTATCGACCCCAGCGAACCGGGATCGTTATCTTCAGACTCTTCCAGTGTAATGTCAGGGTAATTTTCGCATGGTTATAACCACTTAAAAACATACCTTTATGCAGGGTTATAACCCACCAGAATCGCATGGCCGATCTCCTCGACCTTCTGGTCGCCCTCAACCCCTGGTGGAGCGGCAGAGACTTCGACACCGGCGTCCGGCGGGACCGCTACCTCTCGAAGATCAAAAGATACTGCACCACCGGGGAGATCGTAGTCCTCAGCGGCGTCCGGCGTTCGGGCAAAACCACCCTGCTGTACCAGATGATCCGCGACCTGATCGATGAACAGGGTGTCGACCCGCGATCGATCCTCTTCGTCAACTGCGACGAGCCCGCCCTGGCCAACCTTGATCGGCCGCTGGAGGCGGTGCTCGACACCTATCGTTCGAACATCTGGAGCGGAGAGGGGGCCTGGCTCGTTTTCGACGAGATCCAGGCGATCCCGGGCTGGGAGCGCTGGCTCAAGGCGACCTATGATCGCAAGCGGTTCAGGCTGGTGATCTCGGGGTCTTCCTCCTATCTCCTCGATTCGGAGGTCTCGACCCTGATCAGCGGAAGGTACCTTGCGGTGCCGGTCTATCCCCTTGACTTCTCAGAGTATCTCCTCTTTCGCGGGATGGAGGTCGAGCTCGACCCGGTCGCCCTCGCCGCCAGAAAATACGACATTTTGAACCTGCTCGGGCAATACATCCGGGAAGGTGGGTTTCCGCAGGCGGTGCGGCAGGAGGACGGGGGCGTGAAGGCGGATCAGCTCAGGGCGTATTACGACAGCATCGTCTATCGCGATATCGTCCAGGTGAACAAAGTGCGCAACCAGCGGGCGCTTGCCGATCTCCTCTCCTACCTCCTGACCAACATCGCCTTGCCCTACTCCTACCGACAGCTGGTAGAGGTGCTGGGAATCGAGGCGGCGACGATCAGGGAGTACGTCTGTTATGCCGAGATGGCACGGGTGCTCTTCGAGGTCCAGTATTTCAGTTACTCCCTGAAGGTGCAGGCGAGGAACAACAAAAAAGTCTACTGCATCGACACCGGGCTGAGAAATGCCGTTTCGTTCACGTTCTCTGCCGACGAAGGGCGTTGTGTTGAGAACCTGGTATTTCTCGAACTGCGGCGGCGGGGGGGCGATCCCTATTACTGGAAAAAAGGGGGCGAGGTGGACTTCGTCCTGAAAAACCCGGACAACACCCTGACCGCGATCAACGTCACCTACACCGACACTCCTCCCGAACGGGAGATGAACGCCCTCCGGGAGTTCGCCGCTGAGTTCGACGGCCGGGTGAGGGATCTGGTGCTGATCACGAAGGATACGGTGCGAATGGATGGGGAGATCAGGTGCGTCCCGCTCTGGCGGTGGCTCCTCGGGGTGGTGTGAGATCGGCGTTTAACGAACAGTGTCAGTACACGTTCCGCCGCTCTCTCTGCACCACCTCGACAACCGGTCCTCTCCTCACTCCAGCGTCCGCCGATACATCGTGATCCCGAGAGCGATGGCGATCCCTGAGATGATGAAGATCGCCAGCAGGTCCATGCCGATGAGGTTTGCCTGCCCCCGCAGGATCAGGCTCCTGAGGAACGTGGATCGCATAGTACTCCGGGTTGATCGTGGCGATCCATTGGAGCCGGTCAGGCATGCCGAGCACCGGGTAGAATGCTCCGCCGTCCTCCCTCACCCGGCGGGTGCCCCTGCCGCCGGTATCCCACAGGATCTTTTGTTGGACATATTTTGCATTTTATGTCCAACAAATTCGGTTGTGGGACATGGATGTCTCACAACCGCCCCTCCCATGTTCGCGTGGTTATACTCCATCAAAAACCCCCATGTATGCCGGGTTATAACCCCGCGAAGATGCCGGATCTCGACCGCGTATACCCGGCCAGTTCCCCACAAAATCGAGAATACCGGCAAAATCGCCCCTCTTCCGCCCTCAGATTCGCGCCCATTTCCGCCCGTTCTCCTGCCCCGTCCATCCCCTCCCCGTCGCACCCCCGACAAAATCCCCGGCGCCCCCCCGCGGAGCCCCGGATTTCCACGTGAAACAGCACGTCTTCGCCTCCGTTCCGCCCGAAACCCCGCAGATATCCAGATCTGAAACGAAGCCCGATCCGCCCGGATCGAGTCCTCTAAAATCGAAAATAACGCCCGGAATGGCCAGAGATCATCCGGGAGGGAGGGGGGTTCACCCCTCGATGACGCCCGAGAAGACCGTCTCTGCCGGCCCCCGCATCAGGGTCCGCTCGCCGCAGGTGATCACCAGGGGGCCACCGTTCGTCTCGACCGCCACCTCGGCCCCGACCAGGCCCAGGCGGTGGGCGATCGCCGCAGACGCCGTGGCCCCGGTGCCGCAGGACTCGGTCTCGCCCTCGACGCCCCGCTCGAAGGTGCGGATCCTGATCGAGGCCTCGCCGGTGACCTCGACAAAGTTCACGTTCGCGCCTTTCGCGAACGACGGGTGGCGGCGGACCTGCGGTGCTGCGGCCGCCACGTCGATCGCCGAGACGTCATCGACGAAGATCACCGCATGCGGGACGCCGGTGTTCGCGGCATAGACCGTGAAGGGCCCGATCTGCTCTTTGTATTCGCCCTCGCCGATCGCCGGGATCGCGGAGCGCTCATAGGCCGGGTCCACCATCTCGATCTCGGCCCAGAACTCGCCCTCCTCGTCGTAGCCCATCGAGACCGGCATCGTGCCTGCCATCGTCTCGACGGTGCAGGTCTCCTGCACGTAGCCGGCGTCATGGGCGTACTTCGCCAGGCACCGGATCCCGTTCCCGCACATCTCGGCCTCGCTCTCGTCCTGCTGGAAGAGGCGCATCCGCACGTCGGCGCTCTCCGAAGGAAGGAGGAAGAGGACGCCGTCGCCGCCGATGCCGAACCGGCGGTCGCAGTACAGGGCGGCGAAACCGGGTTTCATCTCGTCGGGGATGACCGTTCCCGCCGTCTCGTCGATCAGGATGAAGTCGTTGCCGTTGCCGTGCAGTTTGGTGAAGGGGATGTGCATACTGTATTGTAGGCGTGGGGAAGATTTCTCTCTAACGATTCCCCCCTTCACGGCAGGTACCCATCCACGAGTTCCAGGAACCGCTCCACCGTCTCCGGTGCATACGGCCCCTCCTCATAGGCCGAGGCGATCGTCATCGCATCCCTGAAGGTGGAGAGGGACATGAGATACCCGTACGGCCAGCAGACGCAGGGGAGGAGAACAACCTCCCGGAGGTCGAGGGGCCGCCCGTCCTTTCCCGCGAGCGGGAGGGCGACCCCGGCGTCGATCACCCCGATGTTGGAGAAGACCGGGTTTTTCATGCCGCTCTCCTGGTAGCGCCTCATCATCCCGTCGAAGAACACCTTCACCGCAGGCACGCCGCCCGCATAGATCTCTTCGTAGAACCCGATGCACCCGAGTCCAAGGCCGTTTGCCTTGCGCCGTCCTGTCACCGCCGCCACCTGGCCCACGACCTCCTCCAGCCCTGCCCCCTCGCCGGGGGAGAGCGTTACCTCGTAGGCGATGGAGAGGTTTGCCGGCGGCACCGGGCGGTCGAGGTAGCGGCGGAGATCGGCCGAGGTGAGGACGGATCTGGGCGCATGCAGATCGGCGGGGTCGTCCCTGATCCTGAGGATCGCGAGGAAGAAGGCGGCAAGCACGACGTCGTTCACCGTGGCGCCGTGCATTTTGCCGAACGCCCGTGCCCGCGCCAGCCGTTCTGGTGCGAGCGTCCTGAGAGCGACCCGCGGCGCCCCCCGCCCGGTCCGCTCGACCGGGAAACGCCATCTATCGACGAAGGGCTCTTCGGCCTCGCAGGCCCCTTCGATCTCCGCCGCGGAGAAGCGTGCGAGGACCTGGTCGGCGCTCCGGTCGTACAGCCCGGTGGGGGCCGGAGGAACCCCCCGGCAGGCGGCGAAGAGATCCCGCGCCAGGTCGAGGAGGCCGCGGGCGTCGCAGAAGCCGTGGTGGCAGGTGACGGTCACCCGGTCGCCCTCCTCCTCCCGGCAGAGGGCCACCCGCACCTGCGGGCCGGTGCGGACGTCGAGGGGGGGCGGCGGCATCGTCGCTCCGGGGGGGAGCACCTCAAAGCCCCGCTCCCACGCCTCCTCCGGGATCTCCTCCCAGACGGGTGCGCCGTCCCGCACCGCGAACCGGCACCCGAGATAGGGGTTTGCGGCGATCAGGCGAAGCGTCGCCGCCCGCAGGACGTCCTCATCGAGTGCCCCGTCGAAGGTGAAGACGAGGTGCATCGTCGGGTCGTAGATCTGCTCGAAATAGACGTTGAAGACATCGAAGACCGGGGCTGGTGCGGGGGCCATGATCATTGATTCTCTCCGCCGGGATATGGCTCTTTGCGATCCGGTGTTCGACCCGGCTGCGTTCCTGGCTGAGTTCGGTCGGATCGCACGTCCCGGCGGGGTCCTTATCATCGACGACGGCCGAGAGACGGGCAAGGGCGATGCGCCAGGCGACCGACGCCTACCTGTGGTGCCGGCGGAGGCGATGAGGCTCAGGACCGGTCAGGGAAAAAGAGAAAAAAATAGTCGGGCCTGGCCCTCAGCGGTTCCCCCACCGCTCCAGGGCCCGCGCCAGCTCGCGGTGGTCCTTTGCGTACTCCTCCGCCGAGACCCCGGCCATGAAGGCGTCGGCCGCCTGGCGCATCGCCCGGGCGCCGGCCTCGGTGCCGTCAGGGTGACCGTGGATCCCGCCGCCGGCCTGCAGCACGATGTTCGTGCCCAGGTTTTTGAGTTCGGCCGCCACCTTGCCCGGGTGCAGCCCGCCGCTCGCCACCGGGAAGGTCGGTTTGAGTCCGTGGTAAGGATCGGTGAGGGCGGCGTTGTCCCCCCGCAACTCGCCGACGTCGTGGCTCATCTTCCCGGAAACCGTCCCGGTGTGGAGCTGGTCGCCGCCGAGCATCCGCACGATCCGTGCGATCGGGCGCATCGCGATCCCGTGCTCCGGGTTCCTGGTGATCGCCCCGTGCATCGTCCGGTGGACGTGGACCGGGACGGTCACCGAGGGCGCCTCGGCAAGGGCCTGCAAGGCAGTGAACCCGCAGGTGATCACGTCGATCATCACCATGTTCGCACCCAGGTCGATGGCGTGCTCGGCCCGCTCCACGATATCGTCGGCCCGCGCCGAGATGTTCACCGCATACAGCACTTCCTGCCCTGTCTCGCTCTTCGCCTCGTCGAGTTTCGCCATCACCGCCTGGAGGCGCTCGTCCATCGGGCAGAAGGTCTGGTCGGTCAGGGTCTCGTCGTCCTTGATCAGGTCCACCCCGCCGATCGCCGCTTTATAGGCGACCTCTGCCGTGTCCTTCGGGTTTAAGCCCACCTTCGGCTTGATGATCGTCCCGACGTGCGGCCGGTCGGTCGTCCCGATCAGCCGCCTGATCCCCTCCATCCCGAACTTCGGTCCGGCGAAGGGGACGAGCGTCTCCGGGAACTCCACGTCCAGGAGGCGGACTGCATCCAGCCGGGCAAGCCCGAAGAGGTTGCCCGCCACCACCGAGAGGTACTGCGGGACGTTTCCTGCCTCGAAGATCTCGGCCGGGTAGCAAAGCCGCGTAACGTACCCGTTCCCCGAGGGCTCAAGGGAGAGCACCTCGCCGTCGAGGCGGCGGACATACTCGGTCGTGGTGGTGATCTCGGTCCAGGTCCCGGTCGTCTCCTCCTCGGCGATCGCCAGTGCCGCCGCCTCAGGGGTCGTGTCGGACCGCGGGCGGAAATAATAGGTTGCAACAACGTCTTTTGTCATGTTCACTCCTGTATTCTCTCGTCTATCTCAAATGCCTTGTGAAACTCCCCAATTCCCCAGCCGAGATGGTCCCTGATGATCATATAGGCCATCGCTGGCGGGATCGCCCCGATCTCGGTCACGATCAGGTCGACGTAGCGCGCCGGGGTCACGTCGAAGGCCGGGTTTCTCACCCGCACGTGCGGCAGGCCCGCGGCGATACGCCGGTCGAGCACCTCCCCGGTTTCCCGCTCCTCGATCGCGATCCGCTCCCCGAGGATCGTCCTGGGGGCGAACTTGTAGGTCTCGGCGGCAACCACCATCGGCGTCCTGGCCTCGTGGGCGGTGAGGGCGATCTGGGCGGTGCCGATCTTGTTCACCACCGCCCCGTTCACCGTGATTGCGTCCGCCCCGGTGATCACCAGGTCCACATCATTGATATAACTCCTCACCGCCGAGTCCACGATGAAGTTCGTCTGGATCCCGGCATCGTTTAAGGCCCGGATCGTCAGGAGCCCCTGGTTTCTCGGCCTTACCTCGGTGGCGAAGACCTCGATCGCCTTGCCCTCCCGGTGGGCCGTGAGGATGCAGGCCAGCGCCGCCTCGGAGTTGCAATGGGTGAGGATCACGTCGCCGTCGGAGATATGGCGGGCGCCGATCTCGCCGATCCACTCCACCGCGTGTTTTGACGAGAGGATGAACGAGTCCGCGGCCGCCTTTATCGCTGCCTTCGCCTCATCGACGCTCTTAGCCCCCTCGAGCGAACGCATCACGGTCTGCACGGCGTTCGGGAGGGAGACCGCCGTCGGGCGGGTGGCGACGAGGAGGTCGGCCGCCTCCTTCATGGAGCGGAGAAAGGAGGCGGTATCGGAAGTTTCCAGTCCGGCCGCATGGTCCCTGAGGGCGCCGACCGCCGACCGGGCGATCCTGCCTGCCCCCCTGATCTCCATGCTCCTGATCTTTTCTGCGGTTTCATTCAGCAACATACTTTAATGGAGTAGATGAATACCCGATCACATAAGCGTTACCTGTGTGCATCCATGACCGTTGCAGTGGTATTTGATAGTGCCGGCACCCTCCTCCGGAGCTACCGGACGGCACGGGACGTCCGAACCGGTGAGATTCTCTCAGACGTCGAGACGACCCTCCTCACCTGCCTGGACCGTGCTCGGGTGCTCATCGCTCTCAACGCCCATTCCAGGGACGTGATCGGGGCGCCGCCCGACCAGCTCCTCTCCGCATACCTCTGTGCGCAGAATATCGGTTTCGGTGTCTCGTGCCTCCGCCAGGTCACACCCCACGAAGACCTGGCGCGGATCCTCTACTCTGACAGAAACGCCATGGTCGGCGATCTCCAGGCCTGCATCAGGGACGTGTGGGGGACCCTGAAGGAGGAATCGCTTGTGGTGATGGACTCCGGGGCGATCCTCAACCTCACCATGCCGGGGATCGAGTTCACCGTCACCGCGGGGGGCCGCCCCTTCGAAGGTGCGAAGGAGGCGATCAGCGATCTCCATGCGATGGGAGTTGCCACCTTCATCGCCTCAGGCGACCGGGCGGCAAAGCTCGAACGGATCGCCGACCACCTGGGCATCCCGCGGGACCAGGTGCACGGCATCGCCACGCCCTCGATCAAGGCGCAGATCGTCGACGACCTCAAAAAATGCTATGACGCCGTGGTGATGGTCGGCGACGGCATCAACGACCTCCAGGCCTTCAGGAAGGCTGACGTTGCCATCCTCTCAGAACAGCAGTCGAAGGAAAAGCCGCTTGAACTCTGCAAAGCGGCAGATTATATCGTTGGAAGCGTCAGGGAAGTTGTCCCCATCATCAGGGACCTCTCGGGAGACGCAATTGTTCCGATATAAAGGATAATATGATCTGACCTCTACACTACCCTTTAGGTATCAACGGAGTATATTATGACCGCGCTTATCACAGTCGAGAACCTCTGCATGGATTTTGGCGGGAAACGGGCTCTCAACAATATAAATTTTGAAGTCGCAGAAGGCGAGATCGTCGGTATCATCGGGCGGAGCGGCTCTGGAAAGACCGTTCTCCTTCACCTGATCAGAGGTGTCGACCAGCCGCCGACGAGCGGACGGGTGCTCTACCATGTTGCGGCGTGCGAGGGGTGCGGATGGGTGGACGTGCCGAGCGCAGCCGGAAAAACGTGCCCGAAATGCGGCCAGACCCTGCAGCCGACCGACTTCGATCTCTGGGACCCCTCGAACGAGCCGATGAAAAGGCGGATCATGGCGCGGACGGCGATCATGTTCCAGCGGACCTTTGCCCTCTACGGGAACGACCGGGTGATCGAGAATGTCCTGCACGCCCTTGAGGACATCAACTATCCCTCGAACAAAGCGGTGAACCGGGCCGCCGATCTCCTCGACGAGGTCCGTCTCTCCCACCGCATGATGCATATCGCCCGCGACCTCTCGGGCGGCGAGAAACAGCGGGTGGTGCTCGCCCGCCAGCTCGCAAAGGAGCCGTTCGTTCTCTTTGCCGACGAACCCACCGGCACCCTCGACCCGGGCACCGCCAACCTCGTCCACTCCATGCTCAACGAGGCCGCCAGGAATAACGATATGGGCATGATGGTCACCTCGCACTTCTCGCAGGTGATCGAGGACGTCGCCGACCGGGCGATCATGCTGAAAGACGGCGAGATCGCAGCGATAGGGTCGCCCCAGGAGGTCATCGCCCACTTCATGGAGGGGATCTCAGACGCAGAGACCTACACCAGGACCGACCTCGGGGCGAACGTCCTGGTCGCCCGCGACGTGATCAAGCGCTACCTCTCGGTGGACCGCGGCATGGTGAAAGCGGTCAACGGCGTTTCCTTCGAGGTTGCGGAGAAGGAGATCTTCGGGATCATCGGGAAGAGCGGTGCGGGCAAGACCACCCTCTCGCGGATTATCTCCGGGATCATCGAACCGACGAGCGGCGAGATGAACGTCCGGATCGGCGAGGAATGGGTGGACATGACCAAGCCCGGCATCGAGTTCCGCGGTCGGGCGAAGGGCTATATCGGGCTCCTGCACCAGGAGTACGATCTCTTCCCCCACCGGACGGTCCTGGACAACCTCACCGATGCGATCGGGCTCGAGTTCCCGAAGGAGCTCGCGATCAGAAAGGCGGTCATCACCCTCCGCATGGCCGGTTTCACCGAGGAGAAGAGCCGCGAGATCCTGGACCGAAAACCGGGCGAACTTTCCGAGGGCGAGCGCCACCGCGTCGCCCTTGCCCAGGTGCTCATCAGGGAGCCCAGGATCGTCATCCTGGACGAGCCCACCGGCACCATGGACCCGATCACGAAGATCGACGTGAAGCACTCGATCATGCACGCCCGCGAGCAGATGGACGAGACCTTTATTGTCGTATCGCACGATATGGAGTTTGTGCGGGATATTTGCGACCGGGTAGCCCTGATGCGGGGCGGAAAGATCATCGCCCTCGGCACGTCTGCCGAGGTGCTGGCGCGTCTGACCGATGAGGAACGCGAGATCATGGGGAAACCCGGCGCGTGAAGGGGTGATAGATGATGCACGTCTTCCTTGACGGCAGGCAGGTGGAGGTTGCCGCGGGAGCGACGATCGGCGATCTCCTCCCTGCATGGGACAGGACAACCGTGGTGGCGGTGATCAGGCCTGCGGCAAAGCAGGCGGCGCAGACCGGGCACATCAGGCTCTCGACCTCCGCGGGCGAGGTGGTGATCGAGACCACCCCCCTTTTTGCAGCCGCTTTCGGCGACGATATCGATATTTTTAATAGCGAACTCTCTCTGCGGTGGAGCGATCGCTATGCCGCGGCGTTCGGACCGTTTCCGTCGGCGATCCTCCCGGACCGTGCACCGCACCGCTACGGGCGCGGCGACGTGGTCCTGGGCTGCGCCGGCTACGACCCCTCGCGTTCGATGCTGATCTTCTCGCGCTCTGATCACCGGGCCGATTTCGGGGCCGCAAAGGACGGCGGCGTTGTTGCGCGGGTCGTCTCCGGGCGCGGGGTCATCGACCGCTGGACCACCGGCGACGCGATCACCGGGGCCGAGCGGGTGCTCTCCTGGGCCGACCGCTCCACCTCGTTCACGACCGCCGACCCGGCGACGCCCCTTGAGGAGGGGGCCGAGATCGTCACCCGGGTCGATATCGCCGCCGAGGGCTATGGCGAGGGGGCGGTGGACACCACGACCGCCCGATCGGTCGAGCACCTCCTCCTCTCGATGGAGAAAGGGACGTTCTTCATCGGGCGGGCGGCCTCCACCTTCATCAGGGACGAATCGATGATCCCGATGGAGGTGCCGGCAGAACTCAAAAGGCCGCGGCGGGAGGGTGCGGTCACCGTGCGGGCGGCCGGCGGGTCTATGGGCGGGATCTATATCTACCGGGAGGAGATCCCGGCCCACCCTGCCCACACGCTCGCCGGACAGGTGGTTCACGGGCTTGAGATCGTCAAACTCGCCGACTCAGGCCAGCGCTTCTCGGTCTCGGTCGCCCCGCCGCGCTTCGATCTGGTGGGAATGCCGCTTGAGGCGGCAGAGGCCGTTGCCAGAGAACGCGGGATTTCCCTGGTGCTGGAAGGCGGCGGGGAGGACCTCATTGTCGTCGGCCAGAAACCGGCCACGACGCTCGAGGCCCTTGCGGCGGGCTCGGTCACCCTGGCCGTCCTTCCGGCGGCGCGGGTGATCTCCATCACCCTCGACGACGAGAACGCTCCCAGTACCTGCGACATCTTCAGGCGGGCGACCGGTCTGCGGACCCATATGGTCGGCTCGATGCCGGTGCTCTTCAAGTTCGAGGACGTCACCCTCTTCCAGCCTTCCATCAAGAAGAAGATCAATATCCTGCCCGAGAACACCCCGAAGGATCTCGTTCCCGCCGGTTCGCTTGCGATGACGAACGAGTCCAGAAAGGGCGTCGGCATGGTCGGTGTTCGGGAGACCGACAACTCGGAGTTCGGGCCCACCTCTGAGCCGTTCGAGGGGACGAACCTCATCGGCCGGGTGCTCGACCTGGACAAACTCGCCGGCCTGAAAGAAGGCGGGACCGTGTATGTGCGGGAGGTGCGAAAGAATGGCTGAATATACTCCTGCCTATGTCGGCACGGTCACAAAATATGTTTTTATCGAGTCTCCTCACCTGACCCCGAAAGACCTCGCCCTCAGGGCCTACGAGATCTCGGGCGGCGTCATGATCAAGGAGACCTGTTTCGGGATGCAGGTGACCGGGAAACCCGACGAGGTCGAGACCTTGATCGCCCGGATCCGCGAGTTCGACCCGTCTCATATCTATGTGAAGGACCGGGGCTTTCCGCCCGGCGACGAGCGCCGGTGCCGGGCCAACCTCGGCGGAGCGCGGCCCGGATACCTGGGCCACGAGTTCGAGATGGGCCGGATCCGCTATATCGCGCGGGGGCTCGAAGCGCCGGCGACGGGGGTGCCGGCCGTTCCGGAGCGGCGCGAGCCTCTCGACGCCCGAAAACTAAAAGAACTGATGGAAGCAGAGGAGCCGTAAATCATGGTGAAAGTCTTTATCTATCCGGCAACGAGCCTCATCCTCTCCGATATGGTCGCCCGGTTCGGGCACGAGCCAATCGGATCGGCCCTGGGGATCCGCGAACGCATCCAGACCCCGGGTTTTGAGAGCCCCCCCCTCCAGATCACCCCCGAAGAACCGAAGAAGGGGCTGAAATGGGCGGCGGTCGAGGTGCCCTCGGGCGTTCGCGGCCGCATGGCGATCTACGGCCCCCTCATCGAGCAGTCCGAGGCGGCGATCATCATCCGCGAGGCCGAGTTTGCCTTCGGGTGCATGGGGTGCGCCCGGACCAACGAACTGATCCAGTTCAGTCTCCGCCATAGGGGCATCCCGGTCCTCGACCTTGAATATCCGTCGTCAGACGAGGAAGGCATCGCTTTCGTCGCCGCCATCAGGGAGTTTCTTGCCGGTCTCGCGAAGGAGGGGCAGGCATGACCGAAAAAGTGCGGATCGCCCAGCTCTCCTGCGGGCCCGAATACTCTGGCGTCCAGAAGGAGATCGACGAAGCCGCCGCCATGGTCGATGCCGAGATCTTCTTCCCGGACATCATGCTCGCCGACGTCAGGAAAGGTTTCGAAGAGTTCGGGCTCGACGTGCGGAGCCCTGACTTAAAACTCGCCATCGCCCGGGCGAGGGCGCTCGTCGACGGGCGGATCGACGCCGACGCCGTCTTCATCGCCACCTGTTTCAGGTGCGCCGAGGCGGCGATCGTCAGGAACGAACTGCGCCGCTATATCCATGAGAACTCCGACCTTCCCGTCGTCTCCTACTCCTTCACCGAGCGCACGACGGCCGGGACGCTGCTCACCAGGATGGAGGCCCTGACCACGATCGCCCGTCGCCGCGCCCTTCTCGCCCGGGAGAGGCAGGAGGGGATCACGATGGGGATCGACTCGGGGTCATCGACGACGAAGGCGGTCGTGATGAAGGACAACGAGATCGTCGGCACCGGCTGGCTCCCGACGACCGAGGTGGTCAGGAGCGCAGAGGGCGTCGTCGAACTCGCCCTGCAGGAGGCCGGCCTGAAGATCGGCGATATCGAGGCGATCGGGACGACCGGATACGGCCGTTACCTGATTGGAAAGCATTTCAACGCCGACCTCATTCAGGAAGAGTTGACCGTCAACTCGAAGGGCGCCGTCTATCTTGCCGGCGCTCAGCACGGCCCGGCGACGGTGATCGACATCGGCGGCATGGACAACAAGGCGATCTCGGTCCAGGATGGGATCCCGGGCACCTTCACGATGGGCGGGATCTGCGCCGGCGCCTCAGGACGGTTCCTCGAGATGACCGCAAAGCGCCTGGGCATCGACATCACTGAACTCGGCCCCCTTGCGATGAAAGGGGTGGGCAACCATGTCCCGATGAACTCGTACTGCATCGTTTTCGGGACGCAGAGCCTGGTCAACGCCCTCGCCGCCGGGAGCACCCGCGAGGATGTCGCCGCCGCCGCCTGTCACTCGGTTGCCGAACAGGTCTTCGAGCAGCAGCTCCAGGAGGTGGACATCAAGGAGCCGGTGATCATGGTCGGCGGCACCTCTCTGATCCAGGGGCTGGTGTATGCGATGGGGCAGCTCCTCCAGACCGAGATCGTGGTCCCGCACCACTCGCAGTACATCGGTGCGGTAGGGAGCGCCCTTCTGGCGTCGGGCTTTGTCAGGGGAGAGTAGGAGATGGCTGCGCTTGAGTACTTCACGGTCGAGTGTGTCGAGGAGAAGGGCCGGGAGGTCTACGAGCAGATCGCCTCGGACGTCCTCCTCGACCTCGACCTCCTCAGGGTGGTCGAGAAACTCTATATCTTCATCGACCCCCGTGTGCCGGTCTTTGTGGCCGTCGGGACGACCCGCCGGAGCGGCGGGCTCGTGCGGATCAGGGACTTCGCCGACGTGATCGTCGAAGAGGGGCGGGCCACCCTCTCGATCGGGGACGAGACCTACCTCGCCCCGATGCTCAGCCTCCTCTGGGGGCGCTACGGCAAGGAATACGTCGACCAGCCAGACCGTTTCTCGGTCATCGTCCATCTCCCCGAGGGGGAGGACCCACGGGAGATCGAGGAGATCGTCGTCGCCGATCCCGAGGAAGGACTGTACCGCGACCTGATCTACGCCCTCCAGATCGTCGCCCCTGAGGGCTTCAAGGTGCGGCGGCAATACCATGTCGGCGGGGTGTTTTACTATGTCGCAAGCGAGAACACCCTCTCAGAGGAGATCGTCGATACACTGGTCGCCGAAAAACTCAAACTGATCGGGGTGACGCTATGATCTTTGTCCCCATCACCTACAAGGGCGGGGTCTACCGCCATGACGAGATCGTCGACCTCATCGAGGATCTCGGGGGCTATATCGTCCAGAAACACATGATCGCCCAGGATGTCGTCCTCCAGTGCCTGGTGCCGAAGGACGACGTCGAGTTGATCCGCACGATCGGTCGCCCCTTGGGCGGCGAGGTGATCGTCGCCCCGCTCGTCGGCACCGAGATCGCCGTCGTCTCGCCCTCCCTGGAGATCCATCATCTCCCGCACTCCTCCTGCGACGTGGCCGAGTACCTCCGCAGGGCCGGGGCGAAGACAAATATGGTCGGGCTTGCGCGGGGGTTCGGCAAACGGATTGCAAACCTCAATGTCGAGGAGCGGGACACGATCAACGAGCACGATCTTGTCGTCTATGTGCTCGGGAACTTCGAGGTCTGCATCGAGGAGAAGTTTCCGGCCCTCCGCCGGGGCGTCCACGTCCCGATGGTGGTCACCGGCGCCCCGTCGACCGAAGCCCTCAGGCGTGTCATCGATCCCCCGGTGGAGGGGTATGTCGGGAATATGGGGCGGTGCATGCACCGGACGAAAAAGCCCGAGGAGCTCGCCACCCTGGACGCTCTGGTCGATGAAGTCTCCCGGGTGCTCGATGAAAAACGAGCGGAAATCGCCAAAGATCCCCTTTCGGTCTCGCCGGCGCGGCTGATGAAGGTGATCGAGGATAAGGTGGAGGCGGTCCACATGGTCAATCACCCGACGCCGGTGACCGTCCAGATGGCCGGCCTGCGGGTGAAGATCCCGTACGAGGTCTATGCTCCCCAGATCCGCGCCCTTGAGATCGAAAACGGCGTTACGGTGGGCGACGTCGCCGAAGTGCTCCCTTCAAAGATGCGCAACTACATATGGCTCAGGATAAAACCCTTCTCTGAAACCAATATCATGGTGTAATCGATGACCTTTGAAGAGAAACTCGCCACCATTCTGAAGGAGGGCACCGGCACGGTCTCGGCCCGCTGGCTCAGGGAGATCGAGGAAGAGTTCGGCCGCGCACCCCTGATCCAGACGCGGATGGGGGAGCGGCCCGAGGTGCTCGTCTCCCATCTTCTCTACCGGGATGCCATTTTTGAAACGAGCCATCTCGACCCGAAATATATCGAGCTGATCAGCCTTGCGGTGGGCGCCGCCCTGAAGTGCCGCCACTGCGTGGACTACCATATGCAGGCGGCGATGGCGAAAGGGGCGACCAGGGACGAGGTTCTCGAGGTGATCCTGATCGCGGGCCTCGCCTCCAACGCCTCGGTGCTCGCCGACGCCTACCGGGTGATGGACGAGACCAGACCGGACGAGCCCTGCATCTCCTGCGATATCCAGGGGACGAACGGCGTTTCAAAGGACGATGGCGGCGCCTGATCGACAATATATATTTCCAATATCTATTATATATTATTTCGAAAACGTATATTGGCGCCCCGGCCGACCTTTCTCAGAGAGGTGGCCCATGGGTATTCCTGACAACGTCCAGGCCGTATTCTTTGACTGCTACAACACCCTGATCGAGATCGGCACCGACGAGGACGACCCGCTGACCTGGCAGATGTTGAGTTCGTGGCTGTCCTATCAGGGCGTCGGGATCGGAGCGGGGGATCTGATGCACGAGTACAGGCGGACCTGCCGCGAGCAGGCCGTGCGACGGGGGGAAGCCCACCCCGAGATCGACGTCGAGGCGGTCTTTGTCCAGATCTGCCGGGACCATCGCCTCTGGGATCTCGATGCGCGCAGGGTCGGTCGCCGGGCTGCACGGACCTTCCGGGCGGCGTCGGTACGGAAAAAAAGGGTTTTTCCCGAGAGCCTGCGTCTGCTCGAGCACCTCAGGGGTCTGCCGATGGGCATCGTCTCCAACGGCCAGCGGGTCTTCTCCGAGCACGAACTCCGCCACCTCGGTCTCAAGGGGTATTTCGACGTGCTCGTCTTCTCCTCAGACCTCGGGTTCAAGAAGCCCGACCCCAGGATTTTTGTGTATGCCCTGGAGAAACTCGGGGTCGATCCGGAAAACGCCCTTTTCATCGGGGACTCGTACCGAAACGATATCCTGGCCCCGCGGGCAATCGGGATGCACTCGATGTATATCAGGGATGCCTGGGGCCTGCCTGATCGTTCGTGAGCCGGCATCATATATGCCGGCTTTTTTCTGAGAAAATTATTTATTCCGCGTCCCGAAAGAGGGTGGTGCTACGGTGAGGTCTTTCCGGAGCAGTAAGACCGCACCGTTGCGAGGGGGTATCATGGCAGGTATCTGTCTGGGATTCGAGGTGCATCAACCATTCCGCCTGAACCCTTCGTTCAGGCCTGAGGCGGCAAAAGGGCGGCGGGACCTGAAAAATCACTACTTCGACCCGGGGAACCGGGCGATCCTGAGAAAGGTGGCCGAACGCTGTTACATCCCTGCAGCAGGGCTGCTCATCGACGCCCTCGACGAGGGGCTGCGGTGTTCGTTCTCGCTCTCGGGCGTGCTTGTCGAGCAGCTCGAAGCGTGGTGCCCTGAGGGCCTCTCCCTCTTTGTCGAGGCAGGCTCCCACCGGAATGCCGAGGTGCTCGCCCAGACCTATTACCACAGCCTTGCAGGCTTTTTTGCCGACCAGGACGAACTCGCCGCTCAGATCGGGATGCACGCCGACCTGATGGCCGATCTCTTCGGCCGGCGGCCCCGCGTGGCCGAAAACACCGAGTTCTCCCTCGACCCGGGCATCGCCGCCGCCATCAGGGACCTTGGCTTCTCGGCCGTCTACACCGAGGGGGCCGACCGTATCCTCCTGGGAAGGACGCCGAACGAGACCTACACCTGCGAGGGCATGCCGGTGCTCCTCCGCAACTGCCCGCTCTCAGACGACATCGCCTTCAGGTTCTCGTGGAAGGGATGGGACAAACAGCCCCTGACCGCCGGGAAGTACGCTGCCTGGATCGCCGGTTCGCCTGGCCGGTGCGCCCACGTCTTCGTGGACTTCGAGACCTTCGGCGAGCACCAGCCCGCGGGGAGCGGGATCTTCGAGTTTCTCTCCGCCCTGCCCGCCGCTCTCGACAGGGCCGGGGTTGCGTGCGTTCTCCCCTCGGAAGCGGCGGCGCACCCGCCGGCAGGAAAGATCGAGATCCCTGATCCGGTCTCCTGGGCCGACCTGGAGAAGGACACCTCGGCATGGCTCGGCAACCACCTCCAGAGGAGCGCCTTTTTCGCCCTTGAGCACTCGCCGGCCCGCACGATGCGCCCGGAACTCTGGCGGTACCTCGGCACGAGCGACCACTTCTATTATCTTGCCTCGAAGGGCGGGTCCTGCGGCGAGGTCCACCGGCACTTCTGCCCGAACGGCAGGTTCGAGTCCTATGAAACCTTCATGCAGGTCCTCTCCCACCTCGAACGGCGCTGCCTCCCGAGAGCGAAACACGCCCTCGTCTCGCTCCCGGCGGATCGGGCCTTCCACTTCTCCTTCCCGGACGGCACCTATGCCGGGTGGTCGGCCCACAGCCTCCGCGAGTTCGAGGAGGCGCTCGATCAGGCGCCTGCGGCCTCGGTGGACCGCCACCTTGCCCGCGGCGACTTCGCACGCTGGATCGAGGGATCGTTTGGCGAACGCCGCCTTGCCCTCGAGGTCGCCGCCTGCGAGACGGCCGATGCGGTGAAGAACGCGGTGCGGGAACGGAGGTGCAGGCTGTGCGCCCGCTGAAGATCGCCTTCTTCTGCTGGGAGTCGCTCCATGCGGTGCGGGTCGGCGGCCTCGCCCCGGCCGCCACCTGCCTTGCCGAGGCCCTCGCCCGCCGCGGCCACGAGATCCACTTTTTCACCCGCGGTCCGGGCCCTGACAGGAGAAACGGCGTGCGCTATCACTACTGCAGCTCGCAGGGAGGAAACATCGTCGATTACTGCCGTGACCTCTCGCTCCAGGCCGCCGCCCTCTTCAGGGGGGAGGATTCGCCGCCCTTCGATATCCTGCACTTTCACGACTGGCACTTTGTGGAGGCGCTCCACCTCTTCAGGGACCGAAAGACGGTGCTCTCCTTTCACTCGACCGAATACGGCCGGAACGGCAACCAGAGAGGAGGATGGTGGGAGTTCGGCGAGATCTCAGGGAAAGAGTGGTATGGCGCCTATATTGCAAAGCGGGTCACGGCGGTCTCCCGCACCCTCAGGCAGGAGGTGATGGGCCTCTACAATGTCCCTGACTATAAGATCGACGCCGTCCCGAACGGGATCGATCCTGACCGTTATTATATGCCGGTCGATGCCGGGGCGGTGAAAGAGAAGTACGGCGTCCACCCGTACGCCCCGCTCGTCTTCTTCGGCGGCCGCCTCGCCTACCAGAAAGGCCCTGACCTCCTCCTCAGGGCGGTGCCCGCCGTCCTGAAAAACCGCTGGGACGCTCACTTTCTCTTTGCCGGGGAGGGGGACATGCACGGCGTGCTCTCCCGCCGCGCCAGGGGGATGCCGGTGCGCCTTCTCGGCTATCTCGACGAGCCCGCCTATATCAGGCTCATGAACGCCGCCGATATCGTCGCCATCCCGAGCAGGAACGAACCCTTCGGGCTGGTCCTCACCGAGGCGTGGAGCGCCGGTCGCTGCGTCGTCGCCTCAGACGTCGGCGGCCTCTCCGAGAACATCGACCAGTTTGTCAACGGGGTGAAGGTGCAGCCGTCCGCGAAAGGGATCGCCGACGGGATCAACGCTGTCATCGGCGATCACGGGCTCTGCTGCGCCCTCGGCAGGCGCGGCCGGGAGAAGGTGGAGCGGGAGTTCCGCTGGGAGTCGGTCGCCGGTGCGATGGAGCGCGTCTATGAACAGGTGCTCTGATGCGGATCGCCTATTTTCTCGATGAGTTCCCGCCGTTTTTCAGGGGTGGGCTCGGCACCTATGCCCTGGAGGTTGCGCCGCGGCTCGCGGCGGCGGGTCATGCCCTGAGCGTCTATGCATGGTTGAGCGAGGGCACGGCGGCCGAAGAGGTCGGGGGTGCGATCACGGTCAGGAGACCGGCGATCCCTGACCCGCGCCCCCTCCTCCCGATCCTCCTCCCGCAGGAGGTGGCGGGCTGGCCGCCTGACTCGCAGCGGTTCTTTGCCGAATACCAGATCTTCTCGATCCTCTCCGCCGGCGACCTCCTCAACCGGGGCGTGAGTCACGACCTCGCCGTCGCCCACGACTGGCTTGCGGCCCCGGCCGGCATGCTCGCCGCGGCGAGTCTGGATATCCCGTTTGTGCTCCACGTCCACTCCACCGAGGCCGGGCGGTCGGTGGGCTGGGGGTCGCCGACGATCAGGGCGTTAGAAGCGCGGGCTGCGGAGCGTGCAGATATCGTCGTCACCGTGAGCCGGGCGATGCAGGACGAACTCGTCTCCCTGGGCGTTCCCCCGGAAAAGATCCGGGTGGTCTACAACGGGGTCGACCCGGCGAAGTACGATCCCGGCCGCGTTTTGAAGGCTGACGTCAGGGCGTTCCGGGAGCGCCTGGGTCTGGGCGACGACCCGGTGATCCTCTTTGTCGGCAGGCTTACGCGGGTGAAGGGCGCCGACACCCTGGTCAGGGCCTTCCAGTACGTCCTCCAGGACGTCCCGGAGGCGCGCCTCGTCGTGATCGGGGTCGGCGAAACAGAGGACGAGGTGCGGCACCTCGCGGAGATGAAAGGGGGGGGACGAGTTCACCTGCTCTTCTCGGTGCTCCCTGAGGAGGAGCGGATAATCGCCTATGCCGCCGCCGACCTCTGCGTCTTTCCCTCGACCTACGAGCCCTTCGGCATCGTCTGCACCGAGGCGATGGCGATGGCAAAACCGGTCGTCGTCGGGGCGCAGGGCACCTCGGGGATGCGCGAGCAGGTCGTGCCCTCGGGGCCGGGGATCTGCGGTTTTCACATCGACCCGTACGATCCCCGGGACATCGCCACCTATATCTCCCTGATCCTGCGGGACGCCGCTCTCAGGGAGACGATGGGCAGGAACGGGAGGGCCCGGGTGCTCGCAATGTTTGCCTGGGAAGGCGCCGTCGAGGCTACGCTGGCGGCGTACGAGGAGGCGTGCCAGGGGAGGGGAGGATGATCGCTTTCGGGTCCGAAGTGCAGGACCGGAGGTTCGCACGGCGAAAAGAGTTCCTGCTCGTCTGCAACGGGGCGTGGGCCTCATCCTCCCTTGCCGGGAACACCCGCAAATATCACGGTCTGCTGGTGGCCGGGGGCCGCGTCCTCCTCGCCTCGCTGGACGAGCACCTCAACGGCGAGCCCCTCACCCCGGCGGCCTACGCCGGCGGGACCGACGAGCGCGGCCTCTCCCGCCTGTACGGCGTTTGCCTGGATCCCGATCCCGTCTTTTCCTATGCGGCAGGCGGCGCCTCCCTCAGAAAACGCATCTCGTTTGACGGCGCCCTCACGGTCAGGTACGATCTCGCCGGGCCTGGCGAGGTGCGGGTCGTCCCGCTCGTCGCCGACCGGGGGATCCACGAGACGAGAACGGCGTACGACCTCACGGCGACGCCGATCCCCGGCGGGGTTCGGGTCGGGCCGCTCACCCTGCGGTCGCGGGAGATGGCCTTTGCCCCGGCGCCCTGCCTCTACCGCGACGTCCTCTACGAGGAGGACAGGGAGCGGGGGTATGCGCACCAGGAACACCTCTACGCGCCGGGTGCGTTCACCGCCGCCGGCGAGGACTGCACCCTCACCCTCACGGCCGAGGCCGACGGGGTGTCCTGCTCCGCCGCACGGCCCGGTCGGGACGGCTGGCTCGACCGGGCCGCGGACTCGTTTCTCTGCGGTGACGAGATCCTGGCCGGCTACCACTGGTTTGCCGAAGGATGGGGGCGGGACACCTTCGTCTCCATCCCCGGCCTCCTCCTCTCGCGGGGGAGATATGCAGAGGCACGCCGGGTCTTTGCCCGCTCTGCAGAAAGGCTGAAGGGCGGCCTCATCCCGAACCGGATGCCCGACGACTACGCCTCCAGCGACGCCCCGCTCTGGTTTCTCCATGCCCTTGAACGCTACCGCGCCTGCTCCCATGACGACCGGTTTGTGGCGTCGATGCGGCCGCATATCGAGGCGATCCTCCGGGAGTATCCCGAAAGCGCCGTGGCGCATCTCGACGGCGGTCTCATCGCCGTTGCGCCGCGGAGCACCTGGATGGACACGCCCCATACCCCGCGGGCCGGAAAACCGGTGGAGGTGAACGCCCTCTGGATCGCCGCCCTCAGGTTCGCCGAATCCCTCGGGATCGAGGGGCCGGTGCCGGCGCATACGGCAGAGAGTGCCTTCTCCCGGTTCTGGAACCAGGATCGCGGCTGTTTCTTCGATCTGCTCGACCCGACCGACCCCGCCGTCCGCCCGAACCAGGTAATCGCCCTCGCCCTCGGGATCGTACCACCCGAACAGGGGCGCCGCGCCCTCGGCGTGATCAGGGAGGAACTGCTCACGCCCTTCGGGCTGCGCACCCTCTCGCCGCGCGAGCGCGGCTATGCCGGCCGGTTCGCAGGCGACGCCACCTACCACAACGGCACGGTCTGGCCGTGGCTCCTCCCCTTTTACATCGACGCCCTGCGCATCCACGCACCGGGCGCCGACTCCGCCGTCCTGCTCGCTCCGCTCTCTGCCCACCTTGCCGACGCCGGGCTCGGCACCGTCTCGGAGTGCTTCGACGGCGACACGCCGCACCGTCCCCGCGGCTGCATCTCCCAGGCCTGGAGCGTCGCCGGGGTGCTGCGGGGATACCGCGGCCCGCCCTCAGGGGGTGACGCCGGTGCGGCATGAACGGCATCTCGCCACCCTGCACCAGGGCGACCCGTTCAGGGACTGGCTCGTCTCGGTGCTCGACGGCCGCCTGCCCGACCCCTCGGCCCCGGCCGAGGTCTCCCTGATCAGGCCGGCCTCGCACACCGTCTGCCGCTACCAGTTTGCCGGCGGGCCGGCGGTGGTCGCCAAGTTCTTCGCCGAACCGACCGGAGCGAACCATCGCTACGACCCGGAGAAGGCGATGAAGTCCGAGTTCCGCCTGCTCAGGCGGGCGGGAAAGGTGATCCGGGTCGCCGAACCGCTTGCGATGAGGCGGGAGTTCAACTGCGTCCTGGTGACCGCTTTCGTGCCGGGCACGCCGCTCTCCGCCTGTCTGGGAGATGAACCCGCCCTCTACAACCGCCTGACCGGGGTCGCCACCCTGCTCAGACGGCTCCACGACCTGGAGTCGTCCCGGTACCGCAAGGAGCGGGAGTTCTCGAACGTCCATGACGTCCTCGACCAGAACCGCCTCCCCGGGGCGGAGCGGGAGTTATTCAACCGCCTGCTCGGGGAATGGTGGCATTCAGGCGCCCTTGACCGCGAGCGCGGCTGCATGATCCACCGGGACGCCACGCCGGCAAACTATCTCTTCACAAACGACGGCGTCGTGGCGATCGATTTTGAATCCGCATGGACCGATGCTCACCCGGCCCACGACCCCGGGATCTTCTGTGCCGAGATGAAATTCGCCTTTCGCCGCCGCTGCGGCAATCCCGACGCCGCCGAACCATACATCGGCCACTTTCTCTGGAATTATGCCCGTTCCCCTGAGGAGTTTGCGTACATCACCGGGTGCGTCCCGTTTTACATGGGGCTCGGTTATCTCAGGATGGCGCGCCTGGCACCCCCGCGGGATGAACGAAACTGGCTTTTACAGGAGGCGATGCTCTGTCTGAGGCGCCGGTAGATTTCTCACGGGTGCAGGGGATCTTATTCGACTGCTACGACACCCTGCTCGATATCAGCATCGACGAGCGGAGTCCCGGGCCGTACCGGACGCTCAGCTCCTGGCTTGCCTATCAGGGTGTCAGGATCACGCCCGAAGACCTGCAGGCGGCATACCGGAAACGGATCAGGGACGAGATGCAACTGAGGGGAGGAGCGCACCCGGAGGTGCGGGTCGAAGAGGTCTTCGCCGGGATCTGCCAGGACCATGCGGTCTGGCCCATCGATTTCACGGCGCTTGGCGTCCTGCTCGCCCGCTCCTTCAGGGCGGCGACCGTCAGGCGGATCTGCGCATTTCCCAGTAGCCGCCGCCTGATCGCCGCCCTCAGCGCATACCCCCTCGGGGTTGTCTCCAATGGCCAGCGGGTCTTCTCAGAGATCGAATTGCGGATGTTCGGCTTTTATCCCTTCTTCCAGACGGTCGTCTTCTCCTCGGACGTCGGGTGCAAAAAACCTGACGAGGCGATCTTTCGTGTGGCGCTCGAACGGATGCATCTCGAGCCCGAGCATGTCCTCTTCATCGGCGACTCGCAGAGCAACGATATCGTCCCGTCGCGCCGTCTCGGGATGCAGGCCCTGCACATCAACGAGGCGTGGGACCTCTTTTCGGTCTGAATAAAAGGTGTGTCAGGCCCCGGTCTTCTCTCCCCGCAGGGAGATCCCGGTGATGATGGATATGATCCCGCAGGCGATCGCAAACACGCCGAGGTACAGGGCGACAAACACCAGGCCGCCGAAGATCGGGAATGCCATGAAGATGCCGCCGATGACGACGGAGAGCGCCCCTGAGATCCCGAGGAGCAGGCGGTTCCCGGTTCCCTCCACGGCAAAGATCGCAAGGGCGATGTCAGAGAGGCCGATGACGATCGAGAGGGCCGCAAGGAGGGTGACCAGGGCGGCCGCCATGAGCCAGGGCCAGACGATCGCCGCGATGCCGAGGATGGCCGAGAGGACACCGAGGAGCATGGCGAGGGTCGTGCCCGTCCTGCCGACCGGCTGCGTCGATCCGAAGACGACGAGCATGACGCCGTAGATGAGCGCCATCGCCCCGAAGAGGTACATTAAGATCTCGAGGCTGAGCCCGGTCCAGAGGAGGACGACGGTGCCGACGAGGAGGGCGGCGATGCCGCGCACGACAAAGGGCCCCCATTCGCGGCTGCTTCTCATCTCAATGATGATTTCTGTCTCTTCCATGCACTCAAAGAGCGGAAATACGTTATTTATCTCTCCCTAAATGCGCCTTATTCCCGTCTGCCTCGTTATTCCGTATCCTGTGCGCGACGACCGCCGCTAAAAAGACCGCGAAGATCCCGGTGAGAAAGATGCCGTCGAATACTCCGGCCCCGCCGATGGAGAGGACGGCTGCTTTTCCCCCGGCGATATGGGCGACCGTTCCCGGCGTGAGGAGATGGAAGATGTCCGCGCCCAGCAGGGTGCCCATCGCCCCGCCGATGTATGCCGTGCCCGCCGCGGCGATCCCGGCCCTGGTGAAGAGGATGCCGGCAAACGCTCCTGCGAGCGGGGCGATGTAGAAGGGCATCAGGATGCCCGTTTCAGGCGTCGGCACCGAGAAGTAATACGAGATCGCCGCCACCAGCAGGATGGCGAGGATGGCCGGCCCTTTTTCAACCCGGTCCCTGGCGAGGAGTTCGGCCGAGATCATGAGCGGGATCAGGCACCCCCCGGCGTTCACGGCGAGGGTGACGCCGTCGATCGTCATGAACGGGATATCGATGAAACTCCCGGCAAGCGCTCCCAGGGTCATCAGGAGGGCCGCCCACGCCTTCAATCCCGCGAGTTCGAACGCCTCTTCGCTGACGACGATATAGAGGTAGAGGAGGAGGACCGGGACCATCAGGAGCCCGAGCATGATGATCATATCTGTTGAGAAGAAGGGGACGAAGGCGATCGCCGGGAACGACGCAGGGGTCATCATGCTATGGTGTCGCGGCCACGGGATAAACATACCTCCGGGTGCCGGCGGAAAATGCGCACGCCTCCTGTTCCGATACCCCTTCTCTCAGGGCTCCCCCGGCGTGAGGGTGGTCGTCGAGGTGTGCACGTTCCTCCCCCAGCGGTCGTAGATGGCGATGCTGACCGTCACCGGGACGCCGGGCTCGGCGGCCGCTGCCGGGAGTTCGATCGGCCGTTCTGCCGAGATGTTCGTGTAGAGCCTGCCGGCGACGGCCTCCTCGGTCGTACCGCCTCTTCTCATCTCGAAGGTGACCGTATAATCAGACGGTTCGGTGCTGTTCGGATAGTACCTGACGACGAGTTCATCAGGATCGCCGCCGGTGTGGACCACCTCGCCCCTGAAGGTGACTGCCGTCGGGAGGCTGCCGTCTGGCGTGGCGGTGCAGCAGGCGGCGATGCCGGCGGCGCCGACGAGGGCGAGGCAGAGGAGTGCCAGGACCTGTGCGTTCATCCTGTTCTGTCAGGGTGCGGAGGTTGCATAAAGGTATCTCCTTTCCTCACTTCTCGGCCCAGTAGTCCCTCTCCTTGTGGGAGAGGTCCCGCGCCACTTCTACGAGGTCGGGCGGGAACGGATTGAAGAATGTCTGGTTCGCAAGGTAATCGTTGCCGAAGCGGACGATCCACGAGCGGAAGACGGCGAGGTTCGGGCAGACGGTCGAGCGGTCCTCGCGGTAGCGGTGGAGGTTTTCGAGGAAGAACGCCTTTTCTTCGTGCGAGAGGCTGTCCTTGAAATAGCCGAGGGCGTGCATCAGGACGTTGATCGTGGCGGTGTAGGGCGGCGCCCGTGCAAGCGCCCTGGAGAAGTGCGCCCCGTAGGCGTCCGCGACCTCGTTGAAGCCGTGTTTTTCATGGTTTGCAACGATCCTGCCGAGTTCCTGCAGTTCTTTCTGGCTGTAGGCCATCAGGAGAAACTTGTTTCTCTGATGAAACGCTGCGAGTTCGTGCATCTTTCCCGAGGCCCTGACCTGCCTGAACAAGGCGCCGGCGAAGATGCGGGTGAAGAAGTGCTCTTTGATCCGTCTGTTCCTGAGCCGTCCCTCGTCCTCGACCGGCAGGCCGGGAAAGCGCTCCATCACCCTGGCCGCAAATATCCCGGCCTCCTTTCTGGCGGTGTCTCCGGATTCTGCGCCGCGATAAACCTTTACGTCTTTTATCCCGCAGGACGGCGAGCGCGATTTTAAGATGAAGCCGTCGAGATCCCCGGCAGCGTCGAGGGTGCTGTCCGCGAAGGCGATCATGCGGTCGGTGACGTCGAGGCCGGTCTCGTGCTGGATCAGCCGCGTCGAACCGTTCATGTCCACGAGCCTGACCGGTTCGCGCGGCACGCCCAGGCCGATCTCCATTTCGGCGCAGACCGGAAGGAAATCTGCATACTCCTTCAGGGCGCTGACCGTGTTGCTCGTGATCCGGTCTCCGTTCCAGCGGCAGTGATCGAATTCGATGCACCTGCTCGAGAGGATCCGCGGCCGTTCAAAGGTGTTCATGGTGCTCAGGAGGAGGGGTGTGCTGAACGGTAATAGATGTTTCTCCGCGGGTCCGACCGCCAGATTTATCAGGGCCGCCTCTCTCTTCCTGAGTATGAGGGGGATCGGCCTTTCCCGGCAGACCGGGACACTCTGCGCCCTGCTCAGGCTGTGCCGCCTCCCGTTTCTCCTCGGTGGGCTGCTGCTCTTTCTCCTGGGCGCATATACTGCAGGCGATCCCTTTGCAGTGCCGGACCGTCTTCTCCTCTGCTACCTCGTCCTTGCCGCCGGGCAGGTCTCGGTCAGCCTGAGCAACGACTACTTCGACCGGCAGGCTGACCGCCCGGGGATGCGCACGCGCATATCGGGCGGGAGCGGCATCCTTCTCTCGCGGCCTGATCTCGCCGGGGCGGCCCGTTTGCTCGCCCTCGTGCTCATCGGCATCTCTCTCGCCCTCGCCCTTCTCTGTGCGATCCTCTACCCCCTGCCCCCCTATTTCCTCCCCTTCGTCCTCGCCGGGAACCTCGTCGGCTGGTACTATACCGCCCCGCCCCTCGCCCTCGCATACCGCGGTCTCGGCGAGGCGGCGACCATGCTCACCTTCGGTTTTTTCATGCCGGGCGCCGGTTATCTTGCGGCAGGCGGCCGGTTAGACCTCTCCTTCGCCCTTTTCATCCTCCCACTTCTTTTCGCCGGGCTTTTTTTCATCCTGAGCGTGGAGATGCCTGACTGCGAGGGCGATCGTGCTGCCGGAAAAGAGAATCTTGTCGTGAGATATGGCAGAAGAAATGCGTTTCTGGCGATGTTTCTCGCCGCCGCCGCTATATCTCTTCTCCTTCCGGCCGCCTGGAGCGCTCCCCCTCAGGTGCTGGCGGCCTCGTTACTGCCGGTGATCGCCGGGGCCATCCCTCTCCTTCACCCCCCGGCCGACCGGCGAGAGATCATCCGTGCCGCAGAACTGAACCTCGCCGCTCTCATCGCCTTTATCCTGGTCGCCGCCCTCGCCGCTGCAGGCGTATTCGCCTGAGCACCTATTTCCCCTTGCGGAAGTACCTGAGGAGACGGATATCGCGCCGCTGGTACATCGCCTGCGGGAACGTCCCTTCGGCCGCATGACGGACGTCTTCCACCGAGTAAAAGGCCTTCGGGGAGATCTCGTGCACCTTTCTGACCACGTCAGGGACCGTTTTCCGCCGCACGACGGTGAAGATCACCTTGCCGGGCCCGGCCATGCCCTGGGCGTCCATGACGGTCACGCCATAGCCGGAACTCCTGAGCGTCCCGATGAGCGATGTGGCGTCCCGCTGGGTGATGATCCGCACGACGGCCAGGCCCATGGCGATCTTCTCCTCGACCAGGATGCCGATGTAGTTGCCGGCCGCAAAACCAGAGGCGTAGGCGATATAATTGACATAGTTTGTGACGTTCGAGAAGATCTGGCCGATTGCAAGGAGCCAGATCAGGATCTCGAAGAAGCCGAGCGCCGGGGCGGCATATTTCATCCCCCTGTTCACCAGGATGATCCGCATCGTCCCGAGGGTCACATCGGCGATCCTCGCGAAGAAGATGAAGAGGGGGAGGAGCACGCTTGAAAAGACCCAGGCATCCATCGCTCTTTCCTCACTCAGGCGGAGAGCATGCGATGGCGGCGACGGCGAGGACGATCGCCCCGGTCTCGACGGCGGCCTCGGGCCGGGGGGCGAAACGGGAGGAGTGGAGGTATGCCCCGCCGTCGCCCTCCTCTTTTGTTCCGATCCTGAAGTAGGCGAGCGGTATGCCCTCCTCTCCGAAGACCGCAAAGTCCTCGCTCCCTGAGAGGGGCGGGATCTCGACCGTGCTCTCCGCTCCCAGGCATGCCCTGATCGCCGCGGCGCACCCTTTGGTCAGTGCGGCGTCGGTGTACAGGGGCGGGGCCGATTCGCCGATCACGCTGACCGTGGGCATCAGGGCCGGAGGGATCCCGGCGGCGACGGCGGTCCCCTCGGCGATCCGCCTGATGGCGGCGAGGCCCTGTTCCTGGACGGTCCGGGTGTGGTAGCGCATGCTCATCTTCAGCACGACCTCGTCCGGGATGGCGTTGTGTTTTCTCCCGCCGTGGATCGCCCCGGTCGAGAGGATGAAAAACTCGTTCGGATCGATCTCGCGGCTCCTGATCGCCTGCAGGGCGAGCACGGTCTGGGCGGCCAGGAGGATCGGGTCGCGGGCCCGGTCCGGGTGGGCGGCATGCCCACCGATACCCCTGACGACCAGGTCAATAGACTCCCCTCCTGCCGAGAGGATGCCGCCCCTGCTCCCGACCGTCCCGACCGGGAGGTCAGGGCCGACGTGGACGGCGACGGCGTAGTCGGGTCGCGGGAACCGGGAGAAGAGGCCGTCGGCGATCATCAGGCGCGCCCCGGCCGCGATCTCCTCTGCCGGCTGGCCGACGAAGAGCACCGTCCCGCGCCAGCGCTCTTTTGTGGCGGCGAGGAGGCGGGCGGCCCCGACGAGGGCGGTCATGTGGACGTCGTGACCGCAGGCGTGCATGACGCCCGGGCGCTGGCTTGCGTACGGGAGGCCGGTCTCCTCGGCGACCGGGAGGGCGTCCATGTCGGCCCTGAGCATCACCACCGGGCCGGCGCCGTTTTCGAGCACGCCGACGATGCCGTGGCCACCGATCCCGCCGGTCACCCTGCACCCTGCGGCAGAAAGGGCGGCAGCGAGCTTCCCTGCCGTTTCAGCCTCTTCGCCCGAGATCTCGGGGTGGGTGTGGAGGTCTCTGTACAGGGCGAGCAGCGAGGGGAGGTCTGCCCTGATCAGTTCGCGGATCCTTTCGGGTAGCACAGTACTCCGGTGGACGGGGAATGGTTTATGAGTATCTGTGGCGACACCGATCCGATGGCAGACAACGGCGTGATGATCGGCGGCGTCCCCCTGGAGAACGTTCTCATCTTCATCCTCCTCTTTTTTGTATTCATCTTTGCCGGAAACCTCTGTTACGCCCTGGTCAGGCGGGCCCTGGACCCCGTACTCCCGCGCGGAAGCGCCAGGTTTTCCGCTGCCCTGGTCCAGTATGCCGTTATTTTCACCGGGATCTATTTCAGTGCCCTCGTCATCCTCGATTTTGATCTGACCGCCTTCTCGGCAAGCCTGGGGATCCTCAGCATCGTCGTCGCCTTTTCCTCGGCCCAGATCATTCAGAACGTCCTGGCCGGGCTGCTCATTGCCGTGAACCGTCCAATCCGGCTCGAAGAGTGGATCGCCGTCGGCGGGGCGCCTGAGACCGGCATCGTCAGGGTCAAGGACATCGCCCTGACAACGACGACCCTGCGCGGCCAGAATGGGAGGCTGGTGACGATGCCGAATTCCGCCCTGCTCAACACGAAGATCGTCAATTACACGCGCTCAGGGTTCATCAGGGTGCGCCTTGCCTTCATTATGCCGCGCACCATTCCGGTGGAGCGTGTGAGCGCTCTGGTGCTCGCCGCCGCAGACCGCGAGCCCGAGATCCTCCCGAATGTCTGGGGCGAGCAGAAAAGTCTCTTCGATTCCCTGCTCCAGCTCCCCTCGATGCGCCGGTTGTATGCGGAAACGGTCGATCTCTCGCTTCTCAGCCCGAAGGTGCTGGTCTCGGGCGCCGGCCCCGACACCCTGACCCTGAGCATCGGGTTCTGGATCCAGCGGATCGATCACCGGGACGAGATCCTCTCCTCGTTTCTCCTTGCGATCCTCTCCTCCCTCGAGGAGGAGGGGATCACCGGGGTGCAGATCCGTGAAGACACATCGGCATAAGGCCGTTCTCCCCCTCACCTCTTTTCCCAGCGTATCATCGCCTGCCGCCGCCGTTTCCGGTGGAGATACCCCCCGGCGCCGTCGGGCTCGAGCATTGCGGCGAAATGTTCGGTGATCGTCCCGAGGCTCTCCTTCGGGGCCTCGTGGAGCGTCGCCCATCCCTCTGCAGCCTCTTCGGGCGAGGCGTACCGGTTTGTCAGCACGACGTCGTAGACCGTCACGTCGGCGTAGATCTCCCTGTCGTGGAGGATGTTTATGATATAGGAGTAGTCAGGGTAGCCCGCGTCCTCCCCCTCCCCGCCGAACACCGCCTGCCTGAGGGCGATCTCCGCCGGGGTGCGCCACTCTCCCGCGTGCCAGAAGAGGCAGACAGAGCGGCTGGCGGTGGCGTCGATCTTCTCCAGCGCCGCCCCGAGGTCGTAAAAGCCCAGGGAGTATGCGGCGACCACGACGTCGTGCTCCTCGACGTTCTCTCCGATCGCCGCCTCTTCCCACCGCATCCTGATGCACGAGTAGTTCGTGAGCCCTTTTGCCGCCATGCCGGCCGCGAGCTTCTCAAGCATCCGCTCAGACGGGTCGAGGGCGGTCACGTGGGCGGCGACCTCTGCCATCGGGACGGCGAGGCGGCCGGTTCCCGCACCCATGTCGAGCACCCGGTCGCCCGGGAGGAGGGCCATCATCCCGACCTCCTGCGCCGCGATCGCCGCCTCGTCGTTCACCGCCTGTTCATAGGCGGCCGCTTTTTTGTCCCATGCGGCGCCGGGGTCGCGATCTTTCCCTTTCCTGCGGGGTGCGGCGGCATAGACCGCCTTCCAGAGTTCGTTCCAGTCGATGATCCGGTGCATGGCGGTGGATGGGCCGCAGGGGTTGATAAGCGAGCTGGGAGAAGTGGTCTTCCTTAACCGGCGGAGATCCCCGGAGGCTCCTCGCCATCCCCTGCAACGGCCCTGAAAAAGGTGTAGGTGAAGGTCCCGTCCTCCTCTTCCGTTCTCCTGAGGGCCGCGATGCCGCGCTCCCACTCGCCGGGCGTCACCATCCCGGCGGCGAGCGCCCGCTCCCTGGTGCCCCTCTGTTCTCGCCTCCGCTCAATACAGCGGGAAGGGGGCCAGGTTTGAGATCCTGGTCCCCGGCCAGGTATGGCGACACCTGGAATGAGCTCCGTTCCGATACGGCGGGGGAATATGCCTCCCCTTAAACCGGATTCCGGCATAACGCTCAGGCCTCTGCCCTGAAGGTGAGGGCCCGGACACCGCTCTCATCGAGGAGGTCGAGCCGGTCACCTTCGATGGCGTACCTCTTCACGTCCCCGAGGAGGTTGAGGTACGTGGTCTCCTGCTCCATGATCCCTTCCGCGGTGCAATGCATCTTCGTCGACCCGATCTGGCCGATCGAGAGCGAGGCGCCCGAGAGGGTGCAGGTGGCGAAGTAGCGGTTGCACCCGGCCGAACCGGTGAGACTCCCGTCTTCCCCGAAGATGGCGGTGATCATTGAGCCTGCGACGACCGAACTGACGGTGTCGCCGCTGTAGAGAGATTCAAGGGTCCAGGTTGTCCCGATGAGGGGTGCTGGCCCGGACGGTGTGGCCTTTTCGAAGACGAGGATGACGGTGCGGTTTATGTCGCTGAGGGTCAGCGTGTCGCCCTCGACCGCAAAGGAAGCCGCTGTGCCGAGGAGTTTGAGGTACGCCGTCTCCTGCTCCATCACGCCGGGTGTCTCACAATACATCAGCGTCGAGACGGCCGGGCCGATGGCAATCGCCGTGCCCGTTTCCGTGTACCGGGCGGAGTAGTGGTTGCACCCGGCCGAGCCCGAGAGGGTGGTGTTGTCGGTGAAGGCCAGGGTGACCATCGTTCCCTCGAGGGTGCTCTTCATCGAACCGTCCTGTTCGTATGAGAGGAGGTTCCAGGCCGTGCCGTCCAGTACGGCCGTCGGAGCGGTGGCGTTGTCCTCCCCTCCTGGAGCCTGCCCGGTGCAGCCGGCGGCAAGGAGGCAGGCGGCGAGGACGACGGCCGTCGCCGCGAGGGTCGGGGTGTATCTTCGTGGTCGCATGCTCAGGGATGGGCGGCGTGCAGAGATATAGGATCCCATGGCTGCGGGAATATTCGCAGTTATACGGGTTTTAAATTGCGATTCGGGGCCCATTTTTATTTTTCAGGGGTGTGGATGCGGGGAGGATCCGGGCTCAGCACTTCGCTTGAATGGTTGAGGCGGCCATCAGGAGATCAACCCCTCGGCTTCCCTTCGCGTATCTTCGCGTGAGCGTTGTGCACGGTGGGCGATAGAACCTCACGCGAAAAGAGGCGAAGCCGCGAAGTCCGGTGTCCGGGTGCTGCCAACGCCGTTCGAAGGCGTCGCGCGAGACCGGAGTGCTCGATGGTCAGGGCGGCAGAGAGAGGTCTGCCGATCTGGATAGGAGCCGAATCACAGGAAGGGATCAGAAGAGTATCATGAACAGAAGAATTGAACGTGATTTCAAAACGCTGAGGGGGAGATTTGAACTCCCGAGGGGCTCAACGCCCCACGGGCTTTCCAGGCCCGCGCCATACCACTAGACTACCTCAGCACTGCGCCTTTAACTATTCGCTTCACCTTTTTTTAAGCCTATCCCCGCGGCCGTGCCGGCCGGCCCCCTGCCGGTGGGAGTGCGGGCGGGCCGGGCCCTCACGCTTTTTTCTGGCCGGCCTTCTTCGTCCAGCCCCGCGGGTAGGTGCCAGCCGCCATCATCACGGCCTTCGGCGCGAGCACCAGCCCGGTATCGCCGGGTTTGTAGGCCTCTGCATCGACGAGCGCCTCGCCCAGGCAGACCAGTTCGTCCCTCTCTGAGATCACTGCCACGAGGTCCCCTTTGCGGTACTTCGTCTTCGAGAGCACGCCGACCCCGGCGAGTTTTGCTCCGTGGCAGATGGCGTCGATCGCCGTGTCGCGCACCACGATCCTGGGCATCTCGCCGACGCCCAGCACCGGTGGGAGGATGATCCTGCTGAGGGCCGTCTCATCGCCCGCCGCCGCGGCGACGCAGGCGTCCCTGATCGCGTGGAGCGTCAGGGCCGTATCCTCGGTGAACAGGCCCGACCTCGTCCGCCTCAGTTCCTGCATATGGGCGCCGGTCCCGAGGGCGAGGCCGAGGTGGTGGCAGAGCGACCTGATATAGGTGCCCGCGTCGCAGACCACCCTGAAGAGCACGACCCGCCCGTCGACGTCGAGCACCTCGAGGTCGTGGATCTTCCTGATCCGCAGCGACCGCTTCACGGCGCTCTGCCTGGGCGGGCGCTGGTAGATCCGGCCGACAAACTCCCGGGCGGTCTCCTCGATCTCTGCACGGTCGGCATCGCCGTGGATGCGCATGGCGCAGACGTACTCCTTCTGCTCCCGGAGCAGCACCGGGGCGAGGCGCACCGCGGGGCCGAACATCACCACGAGCACCCCTGAGACCTGCGGGTCCAGGGTCCCGGCATGCCCGACCTGCACCCCGAGCATCTTGCCCACCCATGCGGCGACCTGGTGGCTCGACGGCCCACGCGGTTTGTCCACCACGACAAGCCCGGCCTGCGGCACGCCTGGCAGGTGTTCGGTCGTCGCTCTCTTCCCGCCCCTGAGGTCCAGGGCCGCAAGCGTCCCGGCAAGAGAGCCGTCCCCGACCACGTCAGGGACGACGCCCGCCGTCTCCATCGCCTGCGCCGTCACCCTCCCGATGGCGACAACGATCTGCCCCTCCCGCCGCTCCCACCGCGCCGTGGTAAACGACGAGGCGCTGGTGAAGAGCACGGCGTCGGCGCGGCCGGTATCGAGGGCCTCGCCCGAGGGCACCAGGTCGTAGACCTGGTACTCGCAGGCCTCTCCTCCGGCGTCCGCGATCGCCTGCATCAGGCCCGGGTTCGGCACCGCCGCTCGCGGGATCCCGACCCGTTTGCCCTGCAGCCATGCCCCCATGTGCGGGGCGAAATCAGCCGAGTAATAGGTGGGCAGGGTCTCGGGCTCAAGGCCGCTCTCTTCGAGGGTCCTGGCCGTTTGCGGCCCGATGGCGACGATCCGGGTCGGACGCGGGAGGTGAAGGCGCGGGGCGACGACCGCCGCGGGCAGGGCGCTCGTGAAAAAGATGCCGTCGAAGACCCCGGCGTTTGCGTCCTCTACAAACCGGCCGACGGCCTCTTCGCGGAGGTCGGCCCTGAGGGGCGAGACCGTATAGCAGGTATGGCCGAAGCGGGCGCAGACATCGGCGTCGTTCCCCGCCTTCTCTGCCAGGCGGGTGATCGCAATCAACATTGCTGGAATGTTCGGTGCGGGAGGGATATCACGGTTTCCCCCGGATCGATTGCGCAGGATATATATCGGGCCGGGCCGATCTTCCCGTGTGATCGTCCCCCTCATCGTCGGCACGCTTGCAGGCGTCGCCCTCGGGATCGTCAGCGGGCTCGTGCCAGGGGTGCACGCCAACACGATGGCCGGCCTCCTCCTCTCGGTCGCCCCCCTCCTGGTCGGGATCCTCGGCACCCCGGTGCTCGCCGCGGCGCTGGTGGCGGCCCTGATCACCCACACCTTCCTGGACTGCGTCCCCTCCACCTTTCTCGGCGTGCCCGATGCCGACACGGCAGTGATGGTCCTGCCGGCGCACGCCCTCTGCCTTGAGGGGCGGGGCGCCGAAGCGGTGCGGATCTCGGCCTTCGGCAGCGCCAGCGCCGTCGTGTGGGCGCTCCCCTTCTGCCTCCTCTTTCTCGTCCTCCTCCCCGCACTCCAGCCCGCGATCGACTGGGGGATCGGCCTCCTCCTCCTTGCGGTCGCCTGCTACCTCGTCGTCTTCTCGGAGTCGCCGGAATGGGCCGCCGGGGTCTTTCTCGTCTCCGGGCTCCTCGGCCTCTTCACTTTCAGGTACGCCTTCCTCGCCTGGAACGGCGGCGACGCCGTGCTCATGCCCCTCCTCTCCGGGCTCTTCGGCGTCGCCGTCCTCCTCTCGGCCTCGGGCGGTGCGATGCCCCCGCAGAAGAAGGGAGGCGCCGTCCCCCTGACGCGGGCGTTCGTCCGCTGCTCGTGTGCGGGCTCGGTCGCCGGCGCCATTGTCGGGTGGCTGCCCGGGCTCTCCAGTGCCACCGCAAACGCCGTCCTCGCCTCGGCGATCGACTACGGCGACGACCGCGCCGGGTTCATCCTTGCCACCAGCGCCGCAAACACGGCGAACGCCTTTCTCGGCCTCGCTGCCCTGTACGCCCTGGGGCGGATGCGCAACGGGGTGATGGTCGCCCTTGGCACCCTCGATCTTCCGCCGTTCTCGTTCCTTCTCTTCGCCGCCGTCCTCTCGGCGGCCGTTGCCTTCGGCGTCACCATGCTCTTCTCCGGGACGGCCGGGCTCTTTGCCCGCGTCCCCCTCGGGCCGCTGAACGCTGCGGTGATCCTCTTCGTCACCCTCCTCTCGTTTGTCCTCTGCGGCCCGTTCGGGCTCTTCATCCTCGCCGCGGCGACCCTGCTCGGCCGCGTCCCGGCGCTCGTCGAGGTCAGGCGCGTCTCCTGCATGGGGGCGATCATGGTGCCGGTGATCCTCTCCTCCCTGGGGATACCGGTCCTCTAGATCATCCCGAAGATGAAGGCGATGTACACCGCATAGGCCGCCATCAGGCCGACGGCCCAGATCCGCGTCCAGCGGTCGCTGCCCAGGAAGAGGGGGATCACCGCCACGGAGAAGGCGGCGACGATCAGGGTGTCGGTGAGGTTTGCCACCGGCACCGGGCGGATCAGCGCCCCGATCCCCATCACGAAGAGGAGGTTGAAGATGTTGCTCCCGAGCAGGTTTCCGACCGAGATCCCGTCCTCCCCCTTCATGATGGCGACGAGCGAGGTCGCCAGTTCAGGCAGGGAGGTCCCGACCGCCACGATCGAGAGGCCGATGACGAGGGTGGGGATCTGGAAGAACCCGGCGATCGCCACCGCCCCGTCGATGACGAGCTGGGAACCGATGACGACGGCGGCAAGCCCCCCGATAGTGAGGAGTATGTCCCGGCGGCCGTGGCTCGGGATCACGCCCTCCGCGATCGCCCCGCCGCCCCGCGTCATGACGAAGAGGATCACGGCAAAGGCGGCGAGCATCACGAGCCCGGCCGGGAGGTCGAGGACGCCGCGCAGGGCGCAGAGGCAGAAGACCCCGGTCGCTGCCAGCATGAGGGCGGTCTCGCGCAGGTTTGCCATGCCGCCGCTGACGAGTGCCGGTCTGATAAAGGCGCAGAGGGCGAGCACGAGGGCGATATTTGCGATGTTGCTCCCGAGGACGTTTCCAAGGGCGATTCCCGTGTCGTTTGCGATGACGGCGTTGACGCTCACCACGAATTCGGGAAGGGAGGTGCCGAATGCGATCACCGTGAAGCCGATGATCGCCGGGGAGACGCCGAACCGCGCCGCAAGACCGCTGCCGCCGCCGACGAAGAGGTCGGCGCCCTTGATAAGGAGGGCGATGCCTGCGAGAAACAGAATAACTTCGAGGATCATTGTGAGTTCCCGTTGTTATGGGGCTTCGCGCCTGATATGTTAATGCTCCCTGAGCCCCTATACCTGCAGGATGGAGCGTTACTGGTTTGGGGAGATCGAGGACGGCCGGTGCCGGCCGGTCGAGGCCGATCCTGCAGCGGTTGCCCGCCGGCTTGAGGAGCTGGGGCCGTCTCTCCAGCGGCCCGACTGGACGCTGGCGCAGTCCTGCGGCGTGGTGGAGGACCGGGCCGGCTACATCGCCCTGCTCGGCCGCTCGTGCATCGAGCTGGCGCGGGCGCAGGTGGCGACCGAGCTCTCGGGTCCTGATGTCGAGCTCCTGCAGATGGTCAGGACGCTCGACGAGACCGATCATGTGGTCAACCTCCTGCTCGAACGCGCCGTCGACTGGCAGGCCGTCCTCGACCCGGGGTTCACGAGAAAGTACCGGCAGGGGGGCAAGGCGCTTTCGGGGCGGATCCGGCGGAGCCCGTCGCCGGCCCTCAGGCAGGTCGGCGCTGAGATCGAGAGCCTCGGGGAGATGCGGACGCGGCTGATGCGCGAGGTCTCCCGCCGGGCTGATCAGGTCATGCCCAATACGAGTGCGCTTGTCGGCGGGCTGGTGGCGGCGCGGCTGATGGCCGAGGCTGGCGGTCTTCTGGCGCTGGCCAGGATGCCGGCCGGGACGATCCAGGTGCTCGGGGCGCGGACGGCTCTGTTCTCGCATATCCGCGGCGGGGCGCCGTCTCCGAAGCACGGCGTGATCTTCCAGCACCGGCGGGTCCATAATGCGGGCAAAGAGGTGCGGGGCCGGGTGGCGCGGGTGCTGGCGGCGAAGCTTGCGATTGCCGCACGCATCGACCTGTACCGCGGGGAGCTCGACCCTGCATTCATCGACCGGGCACAGGCGCGCATCGATGCCGCCGGGGTGTCGGCATGATCAGGATCGGCGGCGTGCTGGTCTCCCCGGGGGAGGGAGGCGTCTACGGCGAGCGGATGATCGGGAGCTACCGGGTCTGGGACCCGCGCCGCTCGAAGCTCGCCGCCCTCGCCCTGCTGGGGAGCGAGACCGATCTCGCTCCCGAAATGCGGGTGCTCTACCTCGGGGCGGCGAACGGCACCACCGTCTCCCACGTGGCCGACTACGTGGAGGTGGTCTATGCGGTCGAGTTCGCCCCGCGCCCGATGCAGGACCTCCTGGAGGTCTGCCGGAGGCGGAGGAACATCGTCCCGATCATGGCCGATGCCGGGCGGCCCGAGCGCTACGCCGGGATCGTGGAGGGGGTGGACCTGCTCTACATGGACGTGGCGCAGCCCGACCAGGCAGGGATCGCCCTGCGGAACATTCCGTTCCTGCGGAAGGGCGGCACCCTCGTGCTGATGCTCAAGACGCGCAGCGTCGACGTCACGCAGAGCCCGCAGGACGTCCTCGAAGAGACGGTCCGCACCCTCACGGCCGGAGGGCTCGCTATCAGGGAGACCCGCTGGCTTGAGCCCTATCACCGGGACCATGCGGCGATCGTCTGCGAAGCCATCAAATAGGATCTCTCCCTCTCCTTTTCATGGGCAGATGCATCTTCAACCCGTTCAGCCTCATCATGATGGCGTTTCTCTTCGCCGTCCTCATATTTCTCATTCCGCTGCTGTTCCTGAGCGTCATCGGGGGAGCGTTTGCGAAACTCGGCTTTCAGCCGTGGACCGTTCTTCTGATCCTGATCCTGACGCTCTTTGGCAGCCTGGTCAATATCCCGCTCACCACCGTCCAGAGCGGGCCGGTGCGGATGGAGAAGACCTATAATCCCTTTTACGGCTGGGTCTACCGCATCCCCGAGGTGGCGCCGGAGACGACGGTGGCGATCAACCTGGGCGGGGCGCTGATCCCCCTCTTGATCTCGCTCTACCTTCTCGCAGAGTCGGTGATCCTCTCGGGCGGCTACACGATCCTGGCCCTGGCGCTCGTCGGCACCCTGGTCGTGACGCTGGTCACCAACCGGGTGGCGCGGCCGGTGCCGGGCCTCGGGATCGCCACGCCCTTTTTTGTGCCGCCGCTGGCCGCCCTGCTCGTGGCGCTCGTCCTCTCCGGGTTCGCCGGCGGCTCAACGGTCGCCGTGATCGCCGCCCCGGTGATCGCCTATATCTCGGGCACGCTCGGGACGCTCATCGGCGCCGACCTCTTGAACCTCCGCCGCCTCGGCGAACTCGGGGCGCCAATGGTGAGCATCGGGGGCGCCGGGACCTTCGACGGCGTGTTTCTGACCGGCGTGCTCGCGGCGTTTCTGGCGTGAGGCCGGGAAGGGCCGATTCTTTTTTTCGGGCCGGGCGGGAACGCAGGTATCTTATAGGGCGCCCGCGCCCGGGGCATTCCATCGCCTGAAGAGGGCGTCGAAGAGGGCCACCTGCCGGTCGTAGACGCGGGGATCGTTCTCTTTGTACTCGAGGCTGACGTCGATTGCCGGGTGCGCGGCGATGAAGGGGACGATCACGCCGAAGTCGAGCCCCCCGTCAGGGTGGTCGAGGGGGAGGTGCTCGTCGGTGATGGAGCCTCTCCTGCTGTTGGAGAGGTGGAAGAGCCTGAGTTCGAGGGCGCCGAAGGGGGCCAGGAGGTCGGCGAAAGGGCGGGAGAGATAGTTTGCCGTGCAGAAGAGGTGGGGGAAGTCCAGGCAGAAGCCGCGGATCTGCCCGCCGCCGAGGGCGGCGAGGTCGCCTGCCTCGTTGCCGAGGAGGGGGTAGTCGGCGTAGATCGAGGGGAGGTTTTCCAGGATGAAGCGGGGGTCGAAGTGGTCGTCGAGGAATGCGGCGAAGGTCGCTTCGGCCTCGTCCCGCCGGCCCGGGAGGTAGCGGCCCGTGTGGAGGACGATGGTATCGGCGCCGGTCTGGTCGGCCGCTTCGGCCGTCTGTGCGAGGGCCAGTTCGATCCAGGCTTCAATCTCTGCAGGGGAGCGATCGTCATAGGCCGTCGGTGCGCAGGGGTTGACCCCGTGGGCGTGGTGCGGGGCGTGGATGACGACCTGCACGCCGGCGTCTGCGATCAGGTCGAGATGATCCCGGAACGACCGTTCGTCCCCCGGGATGATCTGGACCTGGATGTGGTCGATCCGTCCTTCGTGATAGCGTGCGGCGAGGGCGGCAAAGGTCTCTTCGTCGTCGATGCGCACGCCCGCGCCGATCCTGTACGGCCGGTCCATGATGATTATGTGGCCGCTGCTCTGGCATCAGTCTGTCGGAAAAGAAAGAGTAGCCCGGAGCAGATTCGAACTGCTGTCGGGGGATCCAGAGTCCCCCATGATTGACCGCTACACTACCGGGCTGTGTGCCTTAATCTGTTCGCTCTTCGGGGTTAAAAGGGTGACGGATTGCGTCAGACCTGGCGCGAGCGCGCACACCGCCCGCACGCCCGGCAGACCTCGGGCATCGGAGCGATTTCGGTGCCTTCTTTGCAGAACGGGGGGATGTCGTTTACGTCCCGCCGGTAATAGATGTGCGGCACCAGGGAGATGTGGGTGTAGGCCCCGCAGGGGATCTCCAGTTCTTCGGCGATCGCCTTCTGCAGGTGGGCGAGGGCGAACATGTTTGCGCCGGCGGCGCTGAGCATGTCGTTGCTCCTGAAGACCACCTTCATCTGGAGTTTGCCGTCGCGCACGACGCACTGGACGAGCTGGAGGCAGGGGCAGTCGTGGAGGGTCTCGTCCACCGGGGGGTTCCAGGTGATCGCAACAGCCCGCCGGCTCTCCGGGGCCTCCCGCAGCTTTTTGACGATGTACCCGATCTGGTCGGCGTGGACTGCCGCGCCTTCGGCGCAGAGCCCCTGCCCCCAGTCGAAGAGGCGGCCGTGGTAGTCGTACTCGAAGACCGAGTCCGAGCCGTGGAGGAGGGCGTCGGCGTAGGAGTCGAGGAACCGGCGCCCGAAGCGCGAGCGTCCGCTCGCCATCGGTTCGGCGAACGGGTCTTCGACGGTGATCGCCGTCTCCTCGAACTCCACCGTCGCCTCGCCGTCCTCGGTGTCGAGCACATAGCCCTTCTCCAGGATCATCTTCACCACCAGCTCGTGCGCCCGTCCGAGGGAGGGGGCCCTGATCACTCTCATGGAGAAGAATTGGCCGGGCCCGATAGATGAGTGTTTGCCCGTTTGGTGTGGTGGCGCGAGAAATGTTCGGAGATGGTCCGGCGCTGCCGTCCCTCCGTTTTCAAAAAATGGATATTATCGGGTGATATCGGATTTCAGGGTGAATGCGCCGTCTGACGCCCCTCCTCCCGGCCGCACAACCACAAAGGATATATTAAGTGTTACACTAATAATGTCGTATATTCCGGCAATCGGAGTATTGGGCATGGTGAATCCGTATTCGACATCTGTCGAAGAGGGCTCGTCTGCTCACCACGTTTACGTTAAAGGAGGAATTGAATGAAGAGTACATCTAAGATGATGGTTATCGCCGCAGTGCTGCTCCTTGCCGCTGCGATGCTGGTTATGCCGGCGTCCGCAAGGGTTGTAGCGAACGGCGGAACCGTCTTTGACTACGAAACTGGTCTCAACCTCTCCGCCTTCGTGGCGAACGGCGACCAGCTCGCTAAGTACACCGACGATGACCCGACCAAGGGTCAGATCTTCTCGGTCCCGGTCGCCAACGCAACCGCGTTCGACCTGACCCAGATCGACATGCAGGGCAACTACGGCACGTACTTCCACGTCCAGAACCTTACCCACAAGATCTACATCCGTGACCCGACTGTGTCTTTCAACGCAGTTCTTCAGGATGACGTCACCTCGTCCATCGCCGGCAAGACGGTGACCAAGAACACTGTCATCGCCTTCCGGTTCGACGCCACCGAGGTCGGTACCTACCTCACCGGTGCGGATGTCGCTACCGTGAATGTCGAGATCGTCACCCCCGGCGGCGGTACGATCCGTCAGATCAACAACGCTACAGGTGTTCCCCAGGTCTTTATGGATCTCCGGCTGGACGCCCCGCGGACCTACTTCAACAACATCGACATCAGCCAGCTTGAGGCAGGCACCTACACCGCAAAGGCCGTCTGGGCCACCCCCCAAGGCTTTGCCGACTACGCCACCGACTCGAACTCCGTGAGCTTCACCGTCGCTTCGAAGGAGATCTCCATCGTCTCCAACAAGGAGAACGTTGTCAGGAACAACCCCTTCGTCGTGACCATCACCGGTGACTCCAAGACGAGATACTACCTGTACATCAAGGACGCCAGCCTCACTGCGGCGAACCAGTACCCGACCATCAAGCCGGGTCAGCCTGATGTGAACATCACCAACGTCGCCTTTGTGCCCTTGATTGGCCCCGCTGCCGCCGCCACCCTCGCCAACAACGAGCGTGCCAAGATCGGCGGTGTAATCGTCAACTCGACCGGCGCCATTGTCAACACCACCGCCGGCGGCACCCGCTCTGTCGAGTTCGGCACCACTGCCACCACCGACGACAAGACCTTCACGATCAAGATCGTCGACCCGGCCGACGCCTCCAAGTACGATGAGGTCAAGGTCAAGGTCGAAGAGGGCGAAGTCACCATCACCGCCGAGGGCGCAGGCTCCTACTACCTCGGTGAGGAAGTCAAGCTCTCCGGCACCAACACCGACAGCGACAACGTCTACCTCTTCATGACCGGTCCGAACCTCGGCACCGACCTGAATGGTGTTGCCCTGAACAACCTCAGCCGCGACGCCTCTGCCGGCAACTATGTTGTCCGCGCTGTCGAGTCCGACGACACCTGGGAATACCGCTGGGACACCGCGGCTCTCTCGGGCACTGGCTCTATCCTTGACGCCGGTACCTACACGATCTACGCGACCAGCAACAACGTTGACAGCAACGGTGCCTTCGTCTGCAAGAACCGTCTCTCCGACGTGAAGTACCAGACCTTCTCGGTCGTCTTCAAGGCGCCCTACCTCTCGCTCAACGACATCGGTGCCGTTGTCGCGAAGGGCGACGAGCTGAAGATCACCGGCGTTGCGGAAGGCAAGCCCGACCAGGTCCGTGTCTGGATCTTCGGCAAGAACTACCGCAACCTTGGCGCTACCGCCACCGTTGAGGACGACGGCTCCTTCGAGTACACCCTCGAGCGCGCCGACACCCAGGCCCTGGCCACCGGCCAGTACTTCGTCGTGGTCCAGCACCCGATGACCGACGGTATCTTCAACGTCATTCCGTCCCCGACCGCCTCCCAGCCCTTCCGGATCACGGATGCGCAGGGCAACGCCATCGACCTCGGCAGCCTCGCTGCCTCTGAAGCCGCCACCGCCGTTGTAGAGGCGCTCAACTCGCCGAACTGTGACGACACCTACCGCAAGGTTTCCTTCACCCTTGAAGAGGCCTGGATCAGGATCGACGCCATCGGCGACAAGGCCGTCGGCGACAAGTTCACGATCACCGGCACCACCAACCTCGCGGTCGGCAATGACCTAATTGTCGATGTGACCTCGGCGTCCTTCGCCGCGTCCACCAAGGACCAGGCGACCTCGTTCTCCGGCTCCTCCGGTACCGTGGTTGTCGCTGAGGGCACCGACTACAACACCTGGTCCTTCGCCGTTGACGCCTCCAGCTTCAAGGCAGACCAGTACTCTGTTAAGGTCGAGTCGATCGATGCCGACGTGACCACGAGCACCACCTTCAACGTGCTCGAGGGCGTCGCCACCACCGTCCCCGCGACCACTGCACCCGTGACCACCGCTCCGGCGACCACCGTCCCGGCGACCACCGCTCCGGCGACCACCCCGGTCTCTCAGCCCGGCTTTGGCGCGCTGATCTCCCTGATCGGCCTCGGCGCTGTTGCGTTCCTGGTCATGCGCAGGAACTAATCCCCCTTTTTTTCTTGTAATTTTCCCGCGGCGCTGATCCTGGCCGCGTTTGTGTTGTGATTCTGTTTTTGCATGGTGCCGGGGGATGACCTCGCCGGTTCCTGTGCGAAACCTGCCCGTCGTCTCTGTGTGGACTCACGCTCTAGGGGCGAAAAGAGGCGAAGAGAGGATTTGATCGAGGCACGAAGCGAATCCTTTGGGATGCAATTCCACTGCGACACCTTTGTGCCGATATCGTGCAGGGTGCCTTTTGCGATCTCATCATGAAGGGTCGCGGGTGGACCATGGGAGGGAAAAACCATATCTCCCTGCCCGTACCACTCCATCGTACCAGAGGAGGGAAGAATAGGGAATGCACCGGATCATCGCAGAGAAAATGTCGGAGATCGTTGAGATTTGCCGGCGTCACCGGGTAAAAACCCTTGAACTCTTCGGCTCGGCGGCCGGGGAGAATTTCGACCCCGAAAGGAGCGATCTCGATTTTATCGTCGCCTTTGAGCCCATGCCGCCTGCTGACCATGCTGATGCCTATCTTGACCTCGCACTGGACCTCGAGGCGCTGTTCGTCCGCCCCGTCGATCTGGTGGAGATGGCGCCCCTCAAAAATCCCTATTTTTTGAAGGCGATCGAAGAATCAAGGGTACCTGTCTATGCTGCGCCGTGAGATCGGGAAGTACCTGCCGCCGCTCCGGCCCTGGTGAAGAGGATACTGGACGATCTTTTGTCTGGAAATCAATGAGGGTTTTTGTCGTTCTTCTTCGGGGGATGAGGTCACATTATAGACTCTTCGCTGTTTCATGTAGGTAACGCTTTCACACGTGCCTATCGATCAACCGCCTTCCCCACGCTGCACGCCGGGGGTTGCACCCCCGGACCCCCGCGCACGATTGGACCGGGAAGGCACACACGGTATCCTGAGGGATTACGCCCATCCCCCCTATCGCAGATCAGCGGGGCAAGCCAGCCTCCAGGCACCAGCACAGGGATCAACTCCTTTTAATCTGGAAACACTCCTCGCCCTCTCAATCGCGACCTGCTTTGTGAGGTCAGCCCATTATCCCGTGTCGCCTGAGAGGAGTCAAATGAAGATATCAGGGCTACCCACACACAGTAGCGAAGAGCCACATTATAGCACCTTCGCGTGAATGGGCACCCAAACATTCATCCACGGTCATGTTTTGCACCTAAGGGTCCGCATCCTCAAACACTCTTTCCGGCACTCTTTTCTGGGTACAATGCCGATACCCTTTAGAGAAGAGAGGAGCATCTCTATTCCATGAAGCTTACAACCAAATCGATCGATATCGAGAACCGCGGCGTCCTTCTCCATGCCGGCGACGCCCGGGAGATCAGCGTGCGGGACGGCGACCGCGTGGAGGTGAAGAACCACATCACCGGCGAGTCGGTCTCCGCCTTTGTCGATACCACGGCCTCCATGATCCCGCAGGGCGTGATCGGCATCTACCGGCCGACGCAGGTGCGCATCGACGTCCTGGAGGGCGCCGAGGTGGAGGTGCGGGCGGCCGACCGCCCGGCGACCCTTGACTTCATCAAAAAGAAGATGGACAACCAGCGCCTCGACAAGGAAGAGACCCTCGCCATCATCAGGGATGTGGTGGACGATGTCCTTTCGCCGAGCGAACTCACGGCATACATCGTCGCCACTTACACAAACCCCCTTGACATGGACGAGGTCGAACACCTGACGCGGGCGATGGTGGAGACCGGGGAACAGCTCCATTTTCCCTCGTACCCGATCGTGGACAAGCACTCCATCGGCGGGGTGCCCGGGAACAAGATCAGCCTCCTGATCGTCCCGATCATCGCCGCCGCCGGGCTCAAGATCCCCAAGACCAGTTCCCGCGCGATCACCGGGGCCGCCGGAACGGCAGACCTGATGGAAGTCCTCGCCCCGGTGGCGTTCTCCGCCCTCGAGGTGCAGCAGATGACCGAGAAGGTGGGGGCCGTGATCGTCTGGGGCGGGGCGACGAACATCGCCCCCGCGGACGACCGGTTCATCACCGTCGAGTACCCCTTCAAGATCGATGCGCGGGGGCAGATGCTCGCTTCGGTGATGGCGAAGAAGTTTGCGGTGGGTGCGAACCTGGTCGCCATCGATATCCCGGTCGGGGAGCACACGAAGGTGCCGAACGCCGACGAGGGGCGGAAACTGGCGCGGGAGTTCATCGACCTCGGCGAGCGCCTCGGGATGCGGGTGGAATGCGCCCTCACCTACGGCGAGTCCCTGGTCGGGCACACCATCGGGCCAAAGCTTGAGGCGAGAGAGGCCCTCGCCGTCCTGGAAGGGGCGACCGAGCCGAACTCGCTCATCCAGAAAAGCCTCTCTCTTGCCGGCATCCTGCTTGAGATGTCGGGCAAGGCGGCGCCGGGGCAGGGCTATGCCGCGGCGCAGGAGATCCTCTCTTCGGGCCGGGCACTTGAGAAGATGAAGCAGATCATCGAGGTGCAGGGCGGCGATCCGTCGGTGACTTCGGCCGATATCGTCCCGGGTGAATTCCAGTTTGTCGTGAACGCCCCGGCGACCGGGTATGTGGTGGAGCTGAACAACAAGGCCCTCATCAGCCTGGCCCGCGCCGCCGGGGCCCCGCAGGACCAGGGCGCCGGGGTGTACATCCACGCGAAGAAGGGGTCGCGGGTGCGGAGCGGCGAACCGATCTTCACCGTGTACGCCGACCGGAAATGGCGCCTCCAGAAGGCGCTCGAGGAGGGCCGGCGGCTCATGCCGGTCGTTGTCGAGGGCATGCTCATCGATCGGGTGCCGGGTCGGCACTGGGGTGCGGGAGGTGATGTGCGTGGCGTATAAGGTCCCGCACCGTCTCCTCTTCTCCCTCATCGCCCTCGCCCTTCTCTGCTCTGCAGTCCAGGCGGTGACCCTCACGGTCACGGTGAAGGACTACGAGAGCGGTTCGTATCTCAGCGGGGCGTCGGTCTATGTCAGCGGCACCTATGTGGGCAAAACCGGCTCGTCCGGGACGTTCGACTATGCGCACTCTCTCACCTCGGACTTCAGCCTGAAGGTGACGAAGTCCGGGTATGCGGACTGGTCTGAGTGGATCGACTACGATGATACCTCGGTGACGGTCAGGGTGAAAAAGACCACCGTGGACCTTGCGGTGGTCGTCTACGACGCCGATACCGTCAAGCCGATCAGCGGGATCAGGGTGGCGATCACCGCAAAGGGGAGCGGGAGCGTCGAGTCCGAACGGACGAACTCTGCCGGGAAGGCGGTCTTTGACGTCGACGCGAGCGAGACCTACACGGTGGGGATCGATGCCGACGATTATGAAAGCCTTGAACGGGAGATCGAGATGGACGGGGAGAGCAGGAACGTCCAGTTCTGGCTCTACCCTGCCGGCCGGTTTGCCTTCAGGGTGCTGGATGCGCAGGACCAGAGCCCGATCGCCGGTGCCGAGATCAGCATTGGCGGCACCGTCAAGGGCGTGACCGGGAGCGAGGGAACGCTTGCCACCGTCCTCGACCAGGGGAGGTCCTACCAGGTGAAGGTAACGCACACCTCATACCAGGAGTACCTGCAGGAGGTGTACATCGGTGAAAACGCCGTTGTCACCGATATCTTCCTGAAGAAGGCCACCTATCCGGTCTTTATCTCAGTCTTCGACGAGGAGACAAAGCCGGTGGAAGGGGCGACGGTGACGGTCGACGGGTCGCGTGCGGGCGTGACCGACCGCTATGGCAGGCTCAGCCTCGGCCAGGTGGTCGGAGGGAGCCATACGGTGGCGGTGAAGGCGGACGGCTACACCTCCTGGGAGGGTACCTGCACGCCGGGCGCCACGGGTGCCGATCTTGCGGTCGAACTGGCCTCTGTGCCGGTCTCCCTCTCGGTGCTGACCGAGGACGCCGACCATGCGGCGCTCTCGGGCGTTACAATCGGGGTGAACGGCGCCTCGCAGGGAGTCACCGCGGCGGACGGCAGGCTCGTGCTCAGCCTCAAGCCCGGCACCTACAATATTTCCGGCTCTCGTGAAGGCTACCTGACCGCATATGCGGACCGGACGCTGGCGGTCGGGTCGTCCGGGGAGTCGGCGATCCTGACGCTCAAGCCCGAGGGGCCGACGCCCATCGTCGTGGGGGCGGCCGCCCTCATCCTGATCGTCCTCCTGCTGGCCGGCGTGGTCGTCACCCGCAGGATCAGGATGGTCGGGCGCCGGCGGCGGCCCGGGCAGAAGGGTTTCTAGATCTTTTTCTTTTTTTTCAGGGCCTTTATTCCAGTTGATTCCCCTGATGTTTCTAAGGGTTGTTCTTTTTGACTGGATCCGGAAAAATTGCTATTTTTATGAATATTATATCATATCGCCGTTGCGTGATAAATAGATATATTTATATAATAATTTGGTATCTTATAGGTTACGCAGGGATCTGCCATGGATATACCTATCAAAAATATGTTTCTGATCGGCTTCGTCCTCCTCGCACTGGTTACGGCCGCATCAGGTCTCCCCACCGTCAGCGTCTCAACCGATACGGCCTGGTTGACGGCCGGCGGAAGTGAGACCGCAACGGTGACGGTGCAGGTGAACGATGAAGCCTCGCGGATTGTTAGCCTCTCATCTACGCTTGGAACACTCTCCCCCTCTATCGTGACCACCGACGCTCGGGGGCAGGCGACGACGACCTTCACGGCCGGAACGGTGAGCGGGACAGCGACGATCACGGCGGTGTTCACGGACGAGAACGGCACACCGGTGAGCGCGTCGGTGGACCTGTCGATCGATCACGGCACACCGATTGAGATTTCGTCCCTCTCCTGCCCGGAAGAGGGCAGTGTCGGGAGTGAAGTCGAGATCGCTCTCGCCCTGTCGGACCGGTGGGACAACCCGGTCGATAACGCCAACATAATCGAGAACGTCACCTTCTCGGTCGGGTCGCCGGGTGACGGCGCGGCTTTTATAATCGGTGATCGGAATGCTGCCTCTGTCTCGCTCCCGGTCGGCCCTGACGGTCTGGTGACGGCGACGCTCCGCCTCAGCACGATGGCCGGGGAGAACATCGTCCAGATCACCCCGCCCGGTGCAGTGGGTGACCGTTATCTCACGATTCTGGGCGTTGCAGACGGGCCGCCGGTCTCTATCGAGAGCGCGTATGCCTCTGCCTCGTGCCCGGCCGACGGCGTGGGCACGGTCCTGATCGCCTACACCCTGTACGACCAGTATGGGAACCTCTGCAATGAGGCGCCGGTCAGGATCGCAAGCAGCCTTGGTGAGGCGACGGCGGTCACGACCAACTCGTACGGCAGCGTGCTCGTGCGTTATGGTCCGAAGAACGCCCCGGTGGATGTGACCCTCACCGCGACGGCGGCAGAGGACGCCTCGGTCTTTACCATCGATACCTTCTCCTTCGCATCGACCGATCCCGTCAACCTTGTTCTCGCCGCCTCTCCCCTGAATATGAAGAGCCTCGATGTCGATCCCTCGTCGGAGGCAGGCCTCGCGGCATGGGTGACTGATGAGAGCGGCGTCACCGTGACTGATAATCAGGTGGATGTGACCTTTACGATCACAGATATCGACGGCCACGGTGCGACTCTGACGGCCGATCCCTGTCTCAACGGTGGTTCTTCAACGGTCATGCAGGCGACCGGCGATGACGGTGTCGCCAGCGTCACTTTTACGCCCGGGGCGTTCGCGACCTCTGAGGATGCGACCGGCACCTGCACGGTGACGGCGACGGCGACGCTGAACGGGACTGTGGTTTCCCGGAGCGTTGATCTCTCCTGGCGGAACTACCCTTCGTTCTCCGTCTCGGTCTCTGCCTCGCCGTCCACAGTTCTGATCGGCAATGAGGCCAACGTGACCATCTCTCTGGCTGGCGATGGGTGGGAGTTTGGTCCGGCTCCAATGGATGTCATGATGTGCATCAGCAGGGCACCGACGATGCTGGATGGTGCTCCTCCTGCGATTGGAGTTGTAAAGAATGTCGCAAAAGACTTTTCAGCAATGATGGACTCCGGTGCGGACTCTCTTGGCCTGGTATCATATGGATGTTATCTCGATGAAGACGTATCTCTTGATCTTTCCCTGAGTTCGGGCTTTTCAACATTCAATGCCTCTATCAATGCTCTTTCGCCTGAGGATACGACGAATGGCAAGGGGCCTGATAAAAAGAGTGGTCTGGATCTTGGCATTGCTCTTGGAATGGCGGTTGATGAACTGGTAGATCATGGTACTTCCGATAATAAAGTGATCGTGGCAATCCTTGATGACGAGTTTACCAATGGTTGGAACCGTGATTCTTGGGAAACCTCTGCAAAACAGAAGGCAATCGATAACGAAGTTAAGATTTATGTTATCATTCTGGATATGCCGAAGAAAAATGGAAATTCGAATGGAAATGATCATAACGGGCTTGAAAAGAAGATTGAAGAAATGGCGGAGGATACAGGCGCAAAGATACTGAAAATTGATGGCACAAATTGTAACAATTACAATTCAGATCTTGTTGCGTTTTTTGCAGTGATTAAATCCGATCTAAAGGATGCTACGATCTTTGAAACAACACTGGATACCAGTCTGGTTAACGTCACGGTCACGAACACCACCGTCACCGATTTGCCGGTTCTGGGTGGGAATGTTCTCCAGTACCAGTATGTTGACGGTGTCTCGACAAACATAGTAAACCAGACCTGGGTCTCGACCACCGTCGATGACACGCTCGACTGGACCGACCGGGTGCTGGACTACGACATCGGTACAATGGAGTACGGCCAGACCTGGACCGCGAACCTGCGCTTCGCCCTCCTGCAGACCGGCACCATCGGCCTCTTCACCGATGGGGCATCAAAGATCAGTTTCTCGAATGCAGCGGGCACCACCTATGAGCAGACCCTCCCGCCGGTCTACATCACCGTCTTCGACCAGGAGACGGCCGACATCTTCGGCACGAGCGCGCTCTCGATCCCGTCGCTTGACGCACTGGGCGACAACAACACCCTCAGCATCGCCGTCGACTGGACGCTCGACTATGCCGGTGAGCACCCCGAATCGGTCAGGCAGCGGGCCCAGTACCAGTACAGCGCGGACAACATCGTCTGGAACAACCTCTGGCATGACTTTGCCGTCCCGGCGGTCGATGAGGATGTCACCGGGGATTACTCCGCCGAACTCGACACCGACAAAAAGAACGGCTATTACCGGATCCGCATCCATGCCTGGGAGGCGATCAGCGGCGGCGCCGAAGCATGGCGGACCACCGAGCAGCCGGTCAGGATCGACGACGGCAAAAAGATCAGGATGAAGCTGATCTGATCTCCCCTTTTTTTCGCGTCCCGCTGGTGTCTCCCCTCGCCCCCCCCCCCAAAGACGCCTGGCCTCTATAATTAATGCTACTTTAAATAGATTTTGATTTATTCTTACTCTTTTGAATCATATATTCTGATAAAATCCAAAAAATATCTATATTTTACAAAAAATGGCCGTTTAAAGAATGTTTGAAAAATAGGTATTTTTAAATACCGCCAAAAAATCTATTCTCTCCACGAGAGGTGGAACGATGGCAACACTGCGTCCCGGGCTCTTCCTGCTCTGCCTCCTGCTCATCTGCACGGGGGCGGCGGCAGGGGAGCCCTATGATATCACGGTCTCAACCGGAACAGACTGGCTGATCGCAAACGGCGCCGACTGTGCGGCGGTCACGGCCACGGTCACGAGCGGCGGCGCCCCGGTCACCGGGGTGGGCGTCACGTTCTCCTGCGACCCTGCGATGGGCAGACTCTCCCGGGCCCTGGCGGTCACCGACGGCAGCGGCGTCGCACGCTCGACGTTCACGGCGGCGACGACGAGCGGGGCCGCGGAGATCACGGCCTCGGCCACCTATGGGGGCGACAATGGTCCGGTGACCATCTCTGCCTCTTGCGTTCAGCAGATCGACCACGATACGCCGTATCGACTGGCGTCCCGCACCTATACGAGCGAGGTCTCGGTCGGCTCCGTGACCCCGATCGTCCTCTCCATGCAGGACCGCTACAAAAATCCGATCGACTCCCGCCGGACGGCTGAAACCGTCCGCTTCACCGTCGGCTCCCCCGGTGGCTCTGCCGGGATCTGGGACGGAGCCGCCTATGTCGATGACTGCGTCCTGCCGGTGGACGAAGACGGGAACGTCGCCGCCGTCCTGAAGACCTCCTCCCTTGTCGGGGAGAACATCGTCTATGTCGACCTCCCCGCGCCGGTGGCCGACACCTACTTCACGATCTACGGCATCGGAGACGGGATCCCGGCCTCGATCTCCTGCACGATCAGCCCGACCGGCACCCCGAACCCCTGGGTCCCTGCCGACGGCGTCAGCAAGTTCTCCATCCTCTACACCCTCAAAGATGCCGCAGGCAACCCGGCCGGAAACCGCAGCCTCTCGATCACCGCCCTCCCTGGCGAGGACCGGACCGTCACCACGAACTCAGACGGCCAGATCATGATCACCTATGGCCCCAAGGACACCACCGGCACGGTGACGATCACGGCGACCTCTGACGACGACCCCTCCGTCACCTGCTCCAGGACCGTCCAGTTCACCAACACCGCCCCGGTCGAGATGCTCCTCTCTGCAAACCCGCAGACGATGCCGAGCCTTGACGCAAACCCTGCCTCTCTCTCAGAGATCCGTGCGAAGGTCATGGATGAGAAGGGCAACCCGGTCTCGGGTGAGACGGTGGCCTTCTCGATCGACGCCATCGATCTCGAAGGAAACGTCTGCACCGATCCCGTCCTCATAGAAAATACCGCCACCACCGACGGCGATGGCTACGCCGTCGTCAGGTTCGTCCCGGGCGCCTTCGCCCTTCCCGGCAGTGACGACTACAACCAGACCGCCACCGCCACCTGCGCCGTCGTGGCCGCGTGGGGCGAGGTCACCCACTCCATCCCGCTCGCCTGGAAGAACTACCCCTTCCTCTCGGTCACCACCTCGGTCGATCCCGAGACCGTCGAGGTGAACGAGACCGTCAGCGTGAACATCACGCTCAGGGGCGACGGGTGGGCGCTTCAGCCCGATCCGATCGACGTGGTGCTCGTGATCGACCGGTCGGGGAGTATGCTCAAAGACTACCCTGACCGCATGGTATCGACCATGTCTGCCGCAAAGACCTTTGTGGGTCAGATGAACCCGGCAAGGGACAGGATTGGGATTGTATCCTTCGGTGCCAGAGGAACTGCCGACATCTATGCGTACTCGTATAAGTATTGGGCAGGAAATGACACGTCGTACTGGCGCGACTCCTCGCCGGCCAACGACGACGCGGCGTATATTTCAGCCCATTATCCTGGCAACGGAAAGTGGTATGCCGACTATGCGACCACGGACTCTCCGCTGAGCTATGATCACGCCGCCGTCCTCTCTTCCATCGACAACCTCGTGCCGTACTCCGGGACACCCATGCGGCCCGCTCTCTATAAGGCGGTTAAGGAGTTGATCGGCAACGCCACAAGCGATGTGCGTGCCATTATCGTGTTATCGGACGGTGACTGGAATACCGGCGGCGATCCTCTTGCTCAGGCGTCGGGATACGATTATTATTCCGATCTGAGTGCGGAAGACCAGAACATGGCCATCTACGCGCAAAACAACAATGTTCGCATATACTCCATCGCGTTTGCCCAGGATATTTCAACGATCGGAAAATCCACCCTGCAAACCCTCGCCTCCACTACCGACGGCATGTATTACGAGGCTCCCACCGCCGACGATCTCACGGCGATATACACCGAGATCGCCGGCGAGCTCAAAACCGAGGCTGGCGTCGACACCACCGTCGGCCTGCAATTCGACAACGTCCTGGTGAACGGTCTTGCGGTCTTCAACGACCCCGCAGACCCGGTCCTCGACTATGTCTACCTCCCTGGCGAATCGACGGTGATCGGGAGCTGGATCGACAACGAGACCGGCCGCCACGAGATCCTGCCGCTCGCAACCCACGACAACACCTCTGAATGGGCGGCCGGCCTGAGCCTTGCCTTCAACGTCGGCACCGTCCGGCTCAACCAGACCTGGACGGCCCGCTTCACCCTCACGGTGCTCAAGGAGGGGAACATCAACATCTTCGGCCCGGGCTCCCTGATCACCTTCAACGGGGGGGCCTCGAACCTCACCCTGCCCGACACCTTCGTCACCGCCGTTCCCGACCTGAACAACACCGGCCTCAATTCATCGGTTCTCTCTGTCGACACCCTCGCCCGGGAGGGCTCGGGCGAGGTGACCGACTTCCTCCCGCTCATCTGGAACCTGAACTACACCGGCGAGGGGACCGTGACCCAGCGTCTCTATTACTCCACCGACGATAAACACACCTGGACGCGGTTTGCCACCCTGACGGCCGTTGCTCCGGGCAACATCACCCAGCGGTCGAGCCTGGATGTCAGGGTGCTGCCTGCCGGCTACTACTGGATACGGGTCCGAGCCACCGCCCCTGACGCCCCTGATGCGATGGACGAGCTCATGGCGCCGATCCTGGTGGGATCCGCAGAAACCCCGAAGATCAAACTTGAGTAGGGTCCTGCCCCACTCCTTTTCTCTCCGGCGGCCATTCGCCCTCCTTGCAGCCGGCCTGCATTGTGCAAATATGATTTTCGACAATCATTTTCAATGTTATTCTGTATTTGTCTGTGATTTTATGGTTTTCAATCCTGCAAAAAACAAAATTTTATGTTTATTCAATTAGATAAATATACAAAATATTTATATATTGTTCGCGTATTCACTGACTCACCTCGGGGGAGGACATGTCAGCACTACGTTTTGGTCTTATTTTTGCAGTGCTCCTGCTGCTCTGCGCTCAGGCGGCGGCCGGTTCGCCAATGGTCACCATTGATTCGGATACAGAATGGCTCGTTGCCGGCGGCCCGCAGAGTTCGTGGATCGCGGTGCAGGTCACCGACGATGCCGGCTCCCCGGTGAACCGGGCAGAGATCACCTTCTCCTGCGACCCGGCGCAGGGGGCGCTCACTCCCGGCACCGTAAAAACCGGCCCCGACGGCACCGCCCGGGCCAGGTTCTCTGCAGGGACGGCGAGCGGCACCGCCGCCATAACGGCGGTTGCCCGGTGGCAGGAGGGCGATACTCCGGTAACGGTATCCTCCGTCTGCGAACAGCAGATCGATCACGCCGCCCCGCAGAAGATCGCGGTCCTTCGCTACCCTGGCGAGATCACCGCCGGCACGACCGCATCCATCCTCGTCATGCTCGCCGACCGATACGGCAACCCTATCGACTCCCGCCGCACGGCCGAGACCGTCCGCTTCGTCACCGGTTCGCCCGGCACCACGGCCGGCGTCCATGACGGCATCGACTACGCCGATGACGTCTCCCTTTCCGTCAACGAGAGCGGATGGGTGACGGCGCTCTTCAGGGCCGACTGCGTCGCCGGCGAGAACATCGTCTACGTCGACCTCCCCGCCCTGGTGGCCGACGCCTACCTCACCATCCGCGGCACCGCCGACGGTGTCCCTGCCTCGATCTCGGCCTCGTTCTCGCCGACATCTCCCATTCCGGCGGACGGAACGGGTATCTACCGCATCGTCTATATCGTAAAAGATCGCTATGGCAACCCGGCCGGAAACCGCTCCATCAACATCGCCGCCCTTCCGGGCGAGGAGACGACGGTCCGCACGAATTCGCTCGGAACGGCGGCGATCTCCTATGGCCCGAAAGACTCAGCCGGTGCGGTTGAGGTGACGGCGACGGCGGCGGACAACACCTCGGTGACCGTCACCGTCCCGGTCGCCTTCACGCACCTCTCCCCCTCAGACATGCTCCTCACGGCAAACCCGCAGACGATGCCGAGCCTGGACGCAAACCCGTCGATCACTGCCACCATCAGGGCAAAGGTGATCGACGAGAAAGGCAACCCGGTCGCCGGGGAGAGCGTCTCCTTTGCGATCCCGGGAGACCGGCAGGGCGCCTCCCTCAATACAACCTCGGCCGTCACCGACCGGGACGGCTACGCCAGCGTCCTCTTCACTCCCGGCGCCTTCCCCGCACCCGGCGAGGCCGGGTATGACCCGACCGCCACAGCCGCGTGTACTGTCGAGGCGCGGTGGGGCGATATCGTCCGCTCCCTCCCGCTCATCTGGAAGAACTACCCCTTCCTCTCGGTCACCGCCTCGGTCGAGCCCGAGACCGTCGGGGTGAACGAGACCATCAGCGTGAACGTCACCCTCAGGGGCGACGGCTGGCGGCTCCAGCCCCACCCGATCGACGCCGTCCTCGCCATCGACTGCTCGGGGAGCATGAAGGACCGGATCGCCGGGGCCGACACAAAAATGGCAGCCGCACAAACCGCTGCACGCACCTTCGTCGCCCGGATGAACCCCTCCTCCGACCGGATCGGGCTCGTCCCTTACTATGAACGCTCCGCACCCGTTCGGGTCAGGCTCTCGACCGACTACGTCGCAGTCATCTCGACCATCGACGCCCTCTCGCCGGCCGGCTATACGCCGACCCGGCTTGCATTGAAACGCGCCATAGATGAACTCGTCGCCTACCCGAACCCCGACCCGGACGCGGTGCGGGCCGTCGTCCTGATGTCTGACGGGGCGTACAACTACTTCGGCGACCCTCTCGGGCGTGGGAATGCGTCATCGACGTATTACGTGACCTCCTCAGACCGGGAGGCCGACTACCGGTGGCACGGCTACTGCAACGGCACGGAGTACGGCCTTTCCGCCCTCCCAGAAGACGACCTCTCGGCCTATGCCCGCGCCAGCGGGATCAGGATCTACTGCATCTCCTTTGGCGACGGCATCGTCGAGGGGGACAACACCTACGACACCATGACCGCCCTTGCCGGATCCACCGGCGGTTTCCACGAGCACGCCCCTGATGCGGCCGCGCTTTCCGAGGTCTACAGCCGCATCGCCGGTGACCTGAGGGACGAGGCCGGGGTTGAAACCGTCATGGACATCTCCATGCAGGAGATCTCGGTGAACGGCGAGCGCATCTCTGGCGCCGACGTCTTCGATTACCAGTATATCGAGGGCTTTTCGACGGCGGTGGAGGACTGGATCGGTAACGCGGCGGCACGCTACGATTTCGTCGCCCCCTGCACCCTGGACCAGCGCGATGACTGGGAGGACGATCACGCCCTCCACTTCGAGATCGGCACGGTCCGTCTCAACCAGGTCTGGACCGCCAGATATACCCTGACGGTCAAAAAAGCGGGCAACATCAATGTCTTCGGACCGGGCTCCCTGATCGCCTTCAACGGCGGAACTTCGAGCCTCACCCTGCCCGACACCTTTGTCACCGCCGTTCCCGACCTGAACAACACCGGATTTAATGGCCCTATCCTCGACGTCGCCGACCTCCATCGGGAGGGTTCGGGCCCGGTCACCGCTTTCCTTGAAGTGGCATGGGCCCTGAACTATACCGGGAGCGCTCAGGCGACCCAGCGTTTGTCGTACTCGAACGACGACGAGCACACCTGGGTCCTGTTCCTGACGATGCCGCCGGCCCCACCAGGGAGCAGAACCCAGGAGGCCTGCCTGGACGTGCGTGACCTCCCGGCCGGTCTCTACTCCCTGCGGGTCGATGCCGTCGCCCCTGACACGCCTGACGACCGGGCGGTACTGCCCTCTCCGATCCTTGTCGGAAACGGGCAGTTGTCAAAAATAAGACTTGAATAACTTTTTTTAAGCCGTAACGGACCCAGCGGGAATCGAACCCGCGTCCCTGGGTTCGAAGCCCAGAAGGATATCCTCTACCCCATGGGTCCATGGCACCGGAGTATAACCGATCATCGGTCGTTCCGTCAGAAAGGATGAATGAATTGTACCGTGTTATATATCATATCACAAGTTATTAAGCGTTTTCCGGCACCATCAGATCATAATATGATCCTTTCCTCCGCTGAGATCCGGTCCCGTCTGGCGGCGCCCGCAGATAGGGGCCGCCTGGTCATCACCCCATTCGCCGACACCTCCCTCCAGCCTGCCTCCTATGATCTCCGGGCAGAAGGCGACCTCTCTCTCCAGCCCGGAGGGTGCACCCTCGTATCAAGCCTCGAACGCGTCGAACTCCCCTCAGACCTTGCCGCCACCCTCAGGTGCCGCTCCAGCTATGCGCGCCGCGGCCTCCTCCTCGGCGGTGGCTTTGTCGATCCGGGCTTTCGGGGGCAGCTCACCCTCTGCCTGGTCAACATGGGAACTGACGCCATCCCCCTTGCCAGGGGCGACCGGGTGGTCCAGATGATCCTGCACGAGGTCTCGGGCGGCGCCCACTCCTATGAAGGGCGATACCAGGACAGCGAAGGTGTGGTGAGGGCGCGATGAGCCAGATCCGGACCGAGCGGAAACTCGTCGAGATCCTGCGGATCCTCAAGGAGCACCCAGGCCCGGTGGGGGCGAAGCGGCTCTCCGAACTGATGGCAGAGCGCGGCTTCGTTCTCACCGACCGTGCCGTCCAGTACTATCTCAGGTCCCTCGACGAGATGGGCTTCACCAGAAAGGTCGGCAACAAGGGGCGCGTCCTCACGCAGAGCGGCATCGCCGAGATAGAAAATGCTCTTGTCGGTGAACGGATCGGATTTATCATCTCGAAACTCGAACGCCTCGCCGTCAGGACCACCTTCGACCCGGCGACCGGCACCGGCGACGTCGCCTATAACCTCTCCTACGCTCCCTACGACGAGGTCGACCGCGTGCAGAAGGCCTTCGATGAGGTCATTGCCGCAGAATGCGGTTTTTTCAGCGGGTATCGTATCGTCGACAACGACCCCAGGGTCCCTGACGACCATGTGGGCTTCATCACCCTCTGCTCGGTCACCATGGACGGGGTCATGCAGAGGCAGGGCATACCGGTGGAGATGAAGTACGGCGGCCGCCTCGCCGTGGACGCTGCCCTGAAAAACAGCCGTTTTCTGGACCTCGTCGCCTACCGGGGCTCGAGCATCGACCCCCTGCAACTCTTCATCTCGGCCAGCCTCACCTCTATCCACACCTATGTCACCGGCGGCGCCGGCACCGTGCTTGCAAACGTCAGGCAGGTCCCGCTCCCTGCAAAAGAGAAGGTCTTCGAGATCGCCTCGGCCATGCGGGCGTCCGGGTTTCGGTTCCCGATCACGACCGGAGAGCAGGTCTTCAACCTTACAAAAGAGCCGTACAGGCTCTCGATCGTATCGCTCTCAGGAATGAACCTGATCGGCCATGCCGTCGAAGTTGGCTGTCAGATAAAAACAGAAATCGGTGCAGGAAACATCCCGTTCTCACGCGTTCTCTCTAGGTAATCCAGTCGATCCCGCCGGCATCCTCTTCGCCCTCTTTTTTGCGGGCCTTCTCTTCCCGGGTGCTCGTCCTTTTTCCCGGCTCCACTTCTTTTGGCTTCTGTTTCGGGGCGATCTTCGCGCTCGCCTTCAGGAGGTCGTCGTCGGGCAGCGCCACCCCGGCCGCGAGAGAGACCGAACGCCCCTCGAAGAGGTCGTCTTTCGCTTTTTTTACGGGGGGTTTCAGGCGGACGCTCTCGCCGGAGAGCGCATCGTCCTTTGCCGCCGGCAGGGTCTCGACCCGCACGCCTGAGTAATCGACCTCTTTTGGCCGTATCGCTGCGGTCCGGGATCCCCCTGAACCCAGGGCCAAGTCTTTCGGTGCCTGCGGGATCGCCACGTTCGTCATCCTGGTGATATCGCGGGGCGCCTGCTTCTTCCCGGTCGGAAGGACGACGGCGTCGCCCTCCTCAGCCTTTGTCTTCAGGTTGTCGCTGGAGAGGTGCAGGCGGAGGACCTCGCCCCCCTCATCCCGGGTTTTTTTCACCGGTTTTTTCTCGTCGGTCGCGATCCTGATCATCTCGTCACGTTCGCCGGGCATCTCTTCAACGCGCTCCTGTGGTGGTCCAAGGGGGTCGGGGGCGGTATGCATGCCGGTATCCTCGCCCCCCTCTCCTCCCGAGGCGGCCCGATAGTTCTCCTCCTCGATCTCAAGCAGATACTGCTCCCGCAGGATCTTCAACTCCTCGATCCGCGGCACGTTCTGCACACCCGAGAGCACGATGACGATCCCGACGAAATGGGTGCTCTTCACCGGATAATCTCCCGACCTCACCTCGAGCCCGGCAATGCTCCGGTCGATCCACTTCCGCACCGTCACAAAGCCCTTCACCGAGAGTTCCTGGCTCGGCCCGGCGATGAGCACCAGCGCTTTCTGGGCGCTGGTCATATCGCACGGGACCGATATTTCCTCGTACACGGCCCTTTTTGCAAGCGAAACGATCCGTGCCGCCCTCGTCTGGGAGCCCTCCATATAATTCCTGGCAGAACTCCATCGTTTCAGGAAATCGAAGGTGCCTGAGGGGAGGCGGTCCACCGCATACCCGACCGCAACCGTCCCCATACCGGTGAGCGTGTTGAGCACCTCACCGGCGTCCAGGACCAGTTCGCCCACCTCAAGGCCGCTCTCGCTGAACTCTCCCGCGCGGAGGAGGAGACCGATGCGCCGGGCGATCTGTTCGTTCAAAAGCGAGTTCACCTGCCGCGGGTTCCGGGAATAGGTCAGATCCTTCTCCCGCCGCCGTTGTCCCCTGGTCAGCGTCCCGGCCTCCTCCCCGGCCAGGATCTTCTGGTACCAGGTCTCGTTGTCGAAGACGATCGTGGCATCGACGAGGGCGTCGACATTTTCGATATCGTCTGCAGCCTTTGCAGACTGCTTTTTCCCCTCGCCGCGGCAGGGGAGGGTGACAACGGCAAAGATCGGTTCGATGAACGTCTCGCGCAGCTGGGGAACGATCATGTCCATCGTCTCGATGAGGGTGCCGCCAAGGCCGGCGCAGATCAGGATTGCATCGATCTGCACGGTGTCGACCTTCTGGATCCTGGTCATCACCTCCTCGATATCGATGGTGGTCTTCACGTCATAGGGATGCGATGGGTCGATCGGCGGGAAAAAGAGTTTGGATTCTTCGGGGAGATGTTCGAGCTGTATGAGGGTGTTTGCGTCGAGGTCGATCGCAAGGGCGTTCATACAGAGGATCGTGCTCCGCCGGTCATGGTCATAGAGACGGTCCACTATCCTGCTGCCAGCACCACCCAGTCCGATTGCCAGAACCCGCATGAATACATCGCCCCGCCCTGCGGCCGCTCAGTTCCCGGCCGTACGGGCGTTCATTCTTCTTGGGTATTTGTGCCGGTGATCATAAATACTTCTCGCCGGATGCGTTCCTGACGCGTCCGGTCTTTTTTGCGTCTCTCTGATTCTTCGGGTATCGCTGCTATCTGCTATCGGATATCCGGGTTAATTTGTAGGTTTTAAAAGGCAAATGATAATACTTTTATCTTCGTGCGATAACTACTCTCTCTGAGGTGAAATGCCTTGAGTTATGGAATTGAATTTGTGCCAGGCAACATTAATGTAAAGCAGGTTGTAAAATACGTCAAACTCGCGGAGTCCAAGGACATCGACTACGCGTGGATCACCAACCACTACAACAACCGTCACTGCTACCCGACCCTCGCCATGATCGCAGCGAACACCGACTCGATCAAGATGGGCCCGGGCATCATGAACACGTTCACCGACACCCCGGCGGCCATCGCTTCCTTCATGTGCACGCTGAACGAGATCTCCGACGGACGCGCCGTGCTCGGCATCGGCCCCGGCGACCTTTCTACCCTGCCGAAGCTCGCGATCCAGGGCACGAAGCCCGTCGCCCGCCTGAAGGAAGGCGTCATCCAGTTCCGCCGCCTTTGCGCTGGTGAAGAGGTCAAGAAGACCGGCGAGATGGAGTTCTTTGACTACGACGGTGCGAAGCTCACCGGCGTCACCCTGCCCGGTAAGAAGGGCATCCCCGTCTACATTGGTGCTCAGGGCCCCAAGATGCTCGAGCTCGCCGGTGAGATCGGCGATGGCTCCCTGATCAACGCCTCGAACCCGAAGGACTTCGAGATCGCCATTCCCATGATCAAGAAGGCTGAGGAAGCTGCAGGCAAGAAGGGACACGATGTCGGTGCCTACACCGCCATGTCCATCGACCAGAGCGAGAAGAAGGCCCGCAACGCTGCAAAGATCGTCGCCGCCTTCATCGCCGCCGGCTCCCCGCCCGCGCTGCTCCAGCGCCACGGCCTTGACGAGGGCAACGTCGCCAAGATCAAGGACGCTCTCGGACGCTTCGACTTCAAGGCCGTCGGCGGCCTCGTCGGCGACGCCGAGATCGACGCCTTCACCATCGCCGGAACCCCGGACATGGTCAGGCAGAAGTGCGAGGACCTCAAGGCAGCCGGTGTCACCCAGATCATCTTCGGCTCCCCGCTGGGCCCGGACATGACCAACTCGATCCGCCTGCTCGGCAAATACGTCGTCTGAAGGGACTGAATCTTCCCTTAACCCGTTTTTTCAGGAGGATCCATTTCCATCCTCCTTCCGGGTGCATTTATCTGTCCCGGCGTCCCAGACCTTCTTTGAGAGGGTATGTTTTCCGTCGACCATTACGCTGACGGCCGGATCGAAGTCAGACGGGAGGCGCTGACCGGCATTGCCGCGCGGATCAGTCCTGAAAGGATACAGCGTGGGATCAGCCCCCCCTACATGCCGGCGCCCGACGAGTCCTGCCCTTTCTGTCCGGGCCGCCTGGAGGCAGAGACCCCCGCCTTCGCGGATGGGGCCAGGATCCGCCGCGGCGAGAGCGTCACATTCCCGAACCTCTTTCCTTTTGCCGCCTGGCACACCGTGACCGTGATCACGCGCGCGCATAGCGTCGAGCGTTTCACGGTGGACCAGCTCGCAGATGCTCTCGCAGGCCTTGCCTCGTCCCTTGAGGGGCAGGCGGACTACGCCTCGATGAACTGGAACTTTCTCCCCTCGGCCGGGGCGAGCATCGTCCACCCCCACATGCAGGGGATCGCCGACCCGGCGCCGACTGCCCTGCAGGGCCGCTACATCCGGGCGTCGGCGGCCTACCGGCAGGAGCGCGGCCGGCGCTACTGGGACGACCTGGTGGACCTGGAGTCCGCCTCCGACTGTTTCCTCTTTGAAGACGTCATCCCGTGGTTCGCAAGCCCGGTGCCGGTCGGCGAGCGCGAGGTCCGCGGTGTCCTGCCCGTTACGACGGTGGGGGAGGTCGGCCCCTGCACGAGGCCCCTTGCCCGCGGCATCCTCAGGGTGATCGAGTGCTATCGTTCCCTGGGCACCCGGGCCTTCAATATGGCCGTCTATTTCGGGAAAAAATCCGATGAAGAATCTTTTTCTGCGTTCTGCTCGATCATCGCCAGGATCAACCCGAACCCGGCCTCGATGACCGACTCAGCCTTCATGGAGCGCCTCCACTGCGAACCGGTGGTGATGACCCTCCCCGAGGAGTTCGGGCGGTATTTCCGGGGCGAGGCAGAGGCCGGGCGGTTCTGACCGGGCCGGTGCCTGCCGTCCTGGCGCACCGATCCTCTCACGCGATAGGCGTGAAGAAACGAGGCCCTGATCTGCTCCCCCCTTCGCGTCTATAGTGTGAGACGTTCCCGGAGCATCTCTACGAGAGTGCCTGCTTTCTTTGCCTGCCGCCCGCTCACGCTATAGACACAAAGCCCTGAAACGCTCTTCGCCGCTTTGCAGCCTATCGTGTAAGATCATTGCCAATCGCCTCGCCTCTTTCTGAGCGGAGTCAGACGAAGGGGTCATGCATATCCGCATGCAGGAGCGAAGAGTCGAAAAAAAGGTGAATTTGGGTTTACTCGGGCTTGGAGATGAGTGCCGTCTTGGAGACGATGACCCCATCCTTCTTGTGGGGCTTGCGGATGACGGCGTCGCCGGCCTTCTCGATCTCGCGGGCCTCGTCGCAGAGCACTGCGGCCTGGCGCATCATCTCGTGGGCCGAGCAGACGATCGGGATGTACTTCTCCCACTCCTTCGTCATGAAGCAGCCCTTCACGTTGACGCCGGCGACCGCCGAGGCGATCTCGTAGGCGGCGCGTGCCTTTGCAAGGGCGTACGGGTTCGAGAACTCGCCCTCGACCGCCTTGTCGGAGGTCATGACGACCTTCGGGAGGACGAGGTCCGCACCCTTCTTGCCTGCCTTGACCTGGTCGATGACCTTGTCAAGTTCGAACTGGAGTTTGCGGAATGCGCCGGTCAGGGCGAGCACCTTGACCAGGTTGCCGTTGTAGTCGGCCATCTCGATGGGGTCGAGGAACTCGCGGCGGGCGCCGATCATCGAGTCGGCCTTCATGATGATGTAGCCGAAGGTGCTCGCCTTGAGTGCGTCGAACTGCTCCTTCTTCGTGGTGATGTCGTCGGTGATCACGACGACCGGGATGCCGGCCTTGGCCAGTTCCTCACGCGCGCCGGTCGGTCCGGGCAGAACGCCGTTCGGAGAGACGACAATGCAGAAGTCCGGGCCCCACGCCTTCATGTTGGTGACGACGCGGTCGATGTCCTCGGGCTGCAGTTTCGTGCCGGACGTGGCCATAAAGGTCTGCATGTCTTCGCGGTCCGCACGCTCGTCGAGGAGCAGCTCAGCCATGACGCCGCTCGCAATGTTGCCGAGTTTGGCAATTCCTACTTTAACTACCATCTATACACCTCTCAAATTTGAGAACAGACATACTATAAGCGAAATCTGATATAAAGATTGTGAATCCACCGCCTGATCCGGTTTCCTCATGGGTTAAATAAAAGTGTTTAAGTGACATGAAGTTCATTGATATTCCTATGAAGCAGGGGCTTCTCACCGACAGACAGAAGGAGGTGCTCAGGTACCGTAAGACCGGGCTGACGCAGCAGCAGGTGGCAGATATTATTGGCACCTCCAAGGCGAATGTCTGCACCATCGAGAAGGCGGCGTATGAAAATATCGAGAGGGCGAAAGAGACGCTCGAATTCCTTTACACTCTGGACTCGGATCACCTCTGCACGATCAAGGCCGGGACCGATCTCTTCGACGCCTCGTCAATGATCTTCGAGGAAGCGGAAAAATGCGGGATCAAGGTAAAGTACAACACCATCGAACTGATCAACCTCATCCACGACTCGAACCCCGGCCGTTTCAGGGCGCGCTATGTCCGCGAGGACGTCGAGGTCTATATCAATAAAGAGGGCGACCTCTTTTTTGGCTGATGGTTCTCTTTTCTCCCGGCCTTTCCGGTGCATACGGGAAGGTTTATATTCGTTTCTGAAGAATAATTAAAGAACCGGAGACGATGGTATCCTGTACAACCGGACACAGAACAATGGCCTTATGGTGGTATGACGGCCATTCTGTAACCGTTTGACGGATAAACCGGTCTGTTCCCCAGGCGGGGGGCAGGCTGTGATGCCCCGGCTGCCCCTTATGGGGGCACAACCGAGAAGGACTCTAATCCAGTCCCAAGGAGCTGACAGACGCTGGATCTGATCCGTGTACTGGGCCTCCGCCCGTGCAGGCGAGCCCGGCCGGCCCCGTGCCGGCATGCACAATGATCAGGATCTCTTCGCGAGACGAGGTATTCCGGTGCACACCGGAATGATCTCCATGACATGGAGACCGCGACCCACGGCACATCACTCCCGACACCACCGCAGCAGGACTCCAGATGATCTGCTGCGCGGAAGAAGCGTGCCCGTTCAATCTGTCCGGACCCCGGCAACGGGGCGAGGAGTGGGCAGGTCCCCGTTCGCAAGTGTTTGCGCAATCCTGAGCAGGAAACCTGGGATTCTCGGAGAGAACCAAAGCAGAGGATTGATAGGAACATGGCGAATATACACAGGCCACGCAGGGGTTCCCTCGCGTACAGCCCGAGAAAACGGGCGAAGAGCCAGGTACCGAAGTACCAGTCCTGGCCGGAGCATAAGGGCGAGCCCGTGCTTCAGGGTATTGCAGGCTATAAGGTAGGGATGACGCACGTCATCATGGTGGACGACCACAAGAGCAGCCCGAGCGAGGGGCGCGAGATCATGGTGCCGGTCACCGTCGTCGAGGTCCCGAAGATGCGGGTCGCCGCTGTGCGCGCCTACGTCACCGACTCGTACGGGCGTCACCCGCTGACCGAGGTCTGGGCCGAAGAACTCGACCCGCTCCTTGCAAAGAGGGTCACCCTCCCGAAAGAGCACGACCGCGAGGCCGTCCTCGGAGAGATCAGGGCGCGCCTCGCCGCAGGCCAGGTCAGCGACATCGTTGCGCTGGTCTACACCCAGCCGGCCGCCACGACCGGTGTCCCCAAGAAGGTACCCGAGCTGATGGAAACCAGGATCGACGGCACTTCAATCGAAGGCTGTTTTGACCTTGCCACCTCGCTCCTCGGCAAAGAGATCGACCCGCTCTCCCTCGTATCCGAGGGCCAGTACGTCGATGTCACGGCCATCACCAAGGGCAAGGGCACCCAGGGCGCCGTCAAGCGCTGGGGTATCCAGGTCAGGAAGAGAAAGCACTCCCGCGGCGGCAAAAAGCGTCACATCGGCAACCTCGGCCCCTGGAACCCGCACCACGTCAGGTGGCAGGTCCCGCAGATGGGTCAGCTGGGCTACCAGCAGAGGACCGAGTTCAACAAGCGGATCCTCAAGGTCGGCACCGACGGCCCTTCCATCGTGCCCGAAGGCGGTTTCCTCCACTACGGCATCGTGCGGAACTCCTATATCATGATCAAGGGTTCCATTCCCGGACCGACAAAGCGGCTCATCCGTATCCGCCCGGCGATCAGACAGGGCGAGCACGCCATCAGGTCGCCCGCCGTGAACTATGTCAGCCTGGAAAGCAAGCAGGGGTGATCAGGAATGAAAGCAAATGTCAGATCAATCGACGGATCGGTCGTACGCGAGATGGAACTCCCTTCAGTCTTTGACGAACTCTATCGCCCTGACCTGATCAAGAAGGCCGTCCTCTCCATTCAGAGCACCCGGCTCCAGCCCCACGGCGCGCACCCGTTTGCAGGCATCAGAAGCTCGGCAGTCGGCTGGGGGTCAGGCCGCGGCGCATCGCACGTCCCCCGTCTGAAGAACGGGTCGAGAGCTGCAAAGGTCCCGCAGGCCAAAGGCGGCCGTGAAGCGCACCCGCCAGTCACGGCAAAGATCCTCGTCAAGAAGATCAACAAGCAGGAAAAATGGGCGGCTCTGCGCTCGGCCATCGCCGCAACCGCAGTGTCCGAACTCGTCGCCGCCCGTGGTCACCGCTTCGAGGGCGAAGTGCCCCTCGTCGTCGACGAATCGTTCGAAACCCTCGGGAAGACGACCGACGTGATCGCCGCTCTCACCGCCCTTGGCGTCTATGCAGATGTCGAGCGTGCAAAAGAGAGCAAGAAGGTCAGGGCAGGCCGTGGCAAGATGCGTGGCCGCCGGTACAAGCAGCGCAAGAGCGTTCTGATCGTCACCGGCGACGAACCGCTCCGTGCAGCCCGCAACCTCGCCGGTATCGACGCGGTCAGCATCTTTGACCTCGACACCGAGATGCTTGCGCCGGGCACGCACGCCGGCAGGCTGACGCTCTGGACAGAAAGCGCCCTCAAGAGGATGGAGTGATATCGATGGTGCTCAGGCATCCGTATGTGACGGAAAAAGCGATGATGATGCTCGAGAACGAGAACAAGGTTCAGGTTCTCGTGCAGAAGTCTGCCTCCAAGGACGAGATCAGGCGCGAGATCGAGAAGACCTTCGACCAGAAGGTGGCATCGGTGCGGACCATGATGACGATGAAGGGCCAGAAAAAGGCCGTCGTCAGCTTTGAAAATGAGAAGGCCGCCGAGGAGATCCTCAGCCGGCTCGGTGTCATGTAAGGTGGTGAAGAGATGGGACATAGAATTATCAGCCAGAATCGTGGGCGGGGCGGCCCGACCTATCGGTCACCATCCCACAAATATAAAGCCGAGCTGAAGCACGTCTGCAAGAATAATGAGGACCTCATCGGCCGTATCATCGATATCGAGCACGACCCGGCGCGCCACGCGCCGATCGCGCGCGTCGAGTTCGACGGCGGCAGGAAAGAGTACGTCCTGGTGACCGAAGGCATGGGCATCGGCGACGAGGTCGCCTGGGGTGCCGCAGCTTCTGTCCGGAACGGCAACACCCTGCTCCTGCGCGACGTCCCGATCGGGGCATACGTCTGCAACATCGAGTCCCGGCCCAACGACGGCGGCAAGTTCGTCCGCGCCAGCGGCGTTCAGGCGATGATAGTCGGCAAAAACGCCGGCAAAGTCGCAATCCAGATGCCCAGCGGCAAGCAGAAGTGGTTCAACGAGATGTGCCTGGCCACGATCGGCATTGTCGCCGGTGGCGGACGCGGCGAGAAGCCGTTTGTCAAGGCCGGCAACAAATACCATAAGATGAAGTCGCAGGCCCAGAAGTGGCCCAGATCGTCGGGTCTGAAGATGAACGTCATCGACCACCCGTTCGGTGGCGGTGGCCACCAGCACTGTGGAAGGCCCAAGACGGTCGCTCGCGGCACGTCGCCGGGTCGTAAGGTCGGGTCTATCGCTGCCCGCAGGACTGGCAGAACAAAGAAGTGAGGAGGGGATTGAATGGCAAAGAAAACGCAGAAGCGGTTACCGCGGCGACGTGAGGAGTTCACCTACCGCGGCTACAGGATCGAGGACCTCCAGCAGATGGGAGCGAGCGAGCTCGTCTCCCTGATGCCGGCCCGGGCGCGCCGCAAGGTCACCCGCGGGCTGTCGAGAGATCATGAGAACTTCCTTGCAAAGGTGCGCACCGGCGACGACGCTGTCCGGACCCACCTGCGCGACATGATCATCATGCCCGAGATGGTCGGCAAGACGGTCGAGATCCACAACGGCAAGGAATTTGTCGCTGTAGAACTTCAGCCCGAATCGGTCTTCCACTACCTGGGCGAGTTCGCCCTGACCAGAAGGAGAGTCTCCCACGGAACGGCCGGTATCGGTGCGACCAGATCCTCCAAGTACGTACCCCTGAAGTGATGGCAATGGCAAGGACTGGATATTCACTGCAGATCGAGGGGGAGAACCTCGCTCGCGCCAAGGCGAACGAGCTCTCCGTTTCCCCGAAGCACTCCATTGAGATTGCCCACTTTATCAGGGGCATGAAGGCCGACGCCGCTCTCGCATATCTCGAGGACGTCGTCGCGAAGAAGAAGGCGATCCCGTTCAAGCGGTTCAACAGAGACGTAGCCCACAAGAGAGGGCTCGTTGGCTGGGACGCCGGCAGATACCCGGTAAAGGCATCAGGTGAGTTCATCATCCTGATCAACCAGGCGAAGAAGAACGCCGAGTACAGCGGCCTTGACACCGAGAAACTCGTCATCGTCCACGCCGCCGCCAACCGCGGCCGTGCCGGGCGCGGCGTCTTCCCGCGTGCGATGGGACGGGCCACCCCGAAAAGGCGCGAGACCGTGAACGTCGAGCTGATCCTCCGGGAGGTGGAGTAAGATGGCAATTGAGCGTAAATTCGTCAGTGAAGGCGTCACCAGGGTCAGGGTCGAGGAATACCTCTCCCGCGAACTCAAGCGCGCCGGCTACGGCGGCATGGACATCGTCCGCACGCCGATGGGCACGCAGGTGACGATTTTCGCCGAAAAACCCGGTATCGTCATCGGGAAAGGCGGCAAACTCGTCAGGCAGCTCACCCAGGACCTCTCGACCAACTTCAACCTCGAATCTCCCCAGGTCGAGGTCCAGCAGGTCGCGAACCCGAGCGTGAACGCCCAGATTATGGCTGAACGCCTTGCCACCGCCCTTGAGCGCGGCTGGTACTTCAGGAAGGCCGGGCAGAGCACGATGCGGCGCGTCATGGAATCGGGCGCACTCGGCTGCGAGATTGTGCTCTCAGGCAAACTGACCGGGGCCAGGTCCCGCGTCCAGAAGTTCCTGGAGGGATATGTCAAGCACTGCGGCGAACCGAGCATAACGATCGTCGAGAAGGGCTATGCAATTGCCGTCAAGAAACTCGGCATCATCGGCGTCCAGGTGAAGATCATACCGGGCGACGCAAAACTCCCTGACCGCTTCGAAGTTCTTCCGCCCAAGCCCTATGTGGCGGAAACGGTTGAAGAGTCCACCGATATCGGCGACGACGTCGATGCCGAACTCGCAGAGTTTGAGGACAAGGTCCCTGAGACCCTGATCGAGGGGGAGCAGTAAATGGCAATCTTCAGAGCGCACGAAGTCCGCCAGCTCAGCGACGTTGAGCTTGGCGAACAACTCCAGAAACTGAAGCTCGACCTGATGCAGTCACGCGGCAAGGTCAGCGCCGGCGGTGCCCCGGAGAACCCCGGGCATATCCGCGTGGTGCGCAGGACAATCGCCCGGATCATCACCGAGCAGAACGCGCGGAGGACCAAACAGGCATGATCGCCCCGCAGACCCTCCTCAGGCACGAACTCATCGGGCTTGCAGTCTCTTTGGTGAAGGCCAGGAACCCGACGCATGTCGGCATTTCGGGCCGGATTGTAGATGAGACTCGCAATATGCTGGTGATCCTCTCCCGGAACGGGGAAGTCCGGGTGGAGAAGAAAGGCAGCGTCTTTCTCTTCACCCTCCCTGACGGGACACGCGCCGAAGTGGATGGGTCTGCCCTTGTGGCACAGCCTGAAAAACGGATCAGCATGCGCAAAACGAAATAGAGGATAGATAATGGCGAGAAACATTGGGTTAAACGTCCCGCTTCCCGAGAAGGAATGCAGTGACGTGAATTGTCCGTTTCACGGCACCCTGCCGGTGCACGGCCAGGTGATCACCGGCAAGGTCGTGAGCAACCGTATGAACGGGACGGTCGTTGTCGGACGGGATTACCTCCACTTCGTGCAGAAGTATAACCGTTACGAGAAACGCTCCTCGAAATATCATGCTCACCTGCCTGGATGCATCGACGTTCAGATCGGCGACACCGTAAAGATCGCCGAGTGCCGCCCCCTCTCCAAGACAACGAACTTTGTTGTGGTTGAGGTGATCTGAAATGAAGGCAAAAATCTCCCGGATTCCACGAGCAGTCCAGACCGGCACCCGCCTGATCTGCGCCGACAACACCGGTGCCAGGGTCGTCGAGGTTGTCTCGGTCGACGGCTACCACGGTGTCAGGAGAAGACAGCCGAAGCTCGGTATCGGTGACGTTGCAACCGTCTCCGTCAAGAAGGGCACGCCCGACATGCGGCGCAAGCTCATCAAGGCGGTCGTCATCAGACAGAGAAAAGAAATGCGCCGGCCAAGCGGTCTGCGTGTCGGCTTCGACGACAACGCCGTCGTGATCATTGACGAGCGCGGCGAGCCCAAGGGCACCGAGATCAAGGGCCCGGTCGCCCGTGAGGTCGCAGAGCGGTTCCCGAAGATCGGATCGACCGCCACGATCATCGTGTGAGGTGTGTGTATGGTACGAATTGCAAGCAAGCAGCCAAGAAAACAGCGCAAGGCGCGCTACAATGCACCCATGCACCAGCGGAGCCGGTTCCTGTCCGCGCCCCTTGCCGTGGCGCTGAGAGGAGAGTACAAGAAGCGTAGCGTCCGTGTCGTCACCGGCGACACGGTAACGGTGCTCCGCGGCGACCATGCCGGAACCGAGGGCATCGTCGACGGTGTCAACACCAAGACCGGCACCCTGCTGGTCCACGGCGTCACCGTCACCAAGACCGATGGCACCGAAGTGCCCAGGCCGGTGAACGCCTCCAATGTGCTGGTCACCAAACTGAATGTCAAAGACCCCCGCCGGGTGGCGAAGCTGGAGGAGAGGAAGTAAATGTCATATCATCTGAAGAGGCTGACGGCTCCCGTCTCCTGGCATATCGCCAAGAAAGAGGAGAAATTCGTCACGAAGACCAGCCCGGGTCCGCACAGCGGCGCTGCAATGCCGGTCGCCGTATGGCTCCGCGACAAGATGGGCCTTGCCGGGAACATGAAGGAGGTCAAGCGCATCCTCAACCAGCGGCAGGTCATCCTGAACGGTAAACCGGTCACCGACCCGAAGCTCGGTCTCGGGATCTTCGATATCATCTCGATCCCGAAGATCGGCAAGCACTACCGTGTCCTGACCGACAAGAAGGGGCGCATGGTCACGATCGAGATCGACGCCGAGGCCGCAAAGACCCGTCTCTGCAAGATCCGGAACAAGCGTGTCGTCCGCGGCGGCAAGGTTCAGCTGAACCTCCTGTACGGTGCGAACCTCCTTGCGGACAACACCTACCACCCGAAGGACTCCATTGTGCTCACCCTTGAGGGCGAGAACCGCTTCCAGATCGTGGACCACTTCCCCTTCGCCGTCGGAAACATGGCGATGGTCATCGGCGGGAAGCATTCCGGCAAGGTCGGCAGGATCAGCGAGATCCGTGTCGCTGCCGGCAGCATACCCAACCGCGTGATCCTCCAGGACAAGGACGGGGAAGCCTTCGAGACGGTCGAGCAGTATGTCTTCATGATCGGAAGAGAGACGCCAGCAATCGCTGAATGGGGGATTGAGGGCTGATGACAAATCCGATGCAGGCAGTCCACATCGACAAGGTCGTCGTCCACATGGGCGTCGGCGAGAGCGGTGACCGGCTTGTCAAGGGCGAAGATATCATCAGAGCGATCACCGGTGGAAACCCGGTTCGCTCGATTGCAAAGAAGACCCAGCCCGCGTTCGGGATCAGGAAGGGCGCACCCATCGGTGCGCGTGTGACCCTGCGGGGCGCAAAGGCCGAGGCATTCGTCCAGACCGCCTTTAACATCATCGAGCGCAGGATCGGTGCGTCGGCAATCGACCGCGAGGGGAACTTCTCCTTCGGCATCGAGGAGCACACCGACTTCCCGGGCCAGAGCTACGACCCGCAGATCGGCATCTACGGGATGGACGTCAACGTCATCCTTGAGAAGAAAGGTGTGCGTATCGCCCGCAGGAGAGTCGGACCGCGCAAACTCCCGGCAAAGCAGCGTGTCTCTCGCGAAGAAGCGATTGCCTTTCTGACCGAGAACTATGGGATGGAGGTGCAGTGATGGCAGATGAGGTACAGGATAAGAAATTCGGACGCGGCGCAAATGAGTGCCGGATATGTGGCCGGAAGCAGGGCCTTGTCCGCAGGTACAACATCATGTTCTGCCGGCAGTGTTTCCGTGAGTGGGCTCCCAAGATGGGCTTTAAGAAGATGAACTGAGGTGGAGAAATGGCACGACTGAATACAATTGCAGATGCGATGAGCGCCATCAAGAACGCCAGCGACGGCGGGAAGCCCTCAGTTATCATCGAGCCCGCGAGCAAACTTATCGGCTCCATGCTCGGGATCATGCAGGAGAGCGGCTATATCGGTGAGTTCGAGTACGTCGAGGACGGCCGCGGCGGCCAGTTCCACGTCGGGCTGGTCGGCAGGATCAACCGGTGCGGTGCGATCACGCCCCGTTTCTCCACGACGGCCGATGAGATGGAAGGATGGGAAAACAGGTACCTCCCGGCAAAGGGGTTCGGTCTCCTGATCATCTCGACCTCTCAGGGCGTCATGTCCCATGAACAGGCACGCCGTGCCGGAATTGGCGGCGAACTTCTGGGGTTCGTCTACTGAGGTGAGAGAGCAATGGTAGTTGAGAGAAGAGTTACCATCCCTGCCGGGATCACGGCAGCCTTCACGAACTTCACCATGGCGGTGAAAGGTCCGAAGGGCGAGCTCACGCGGGACATGCGTTACCCCGGCGTCAATATCGCCATCACCGATGGCGAGGTTGTCATCACCACCGAGTCGAGCAGGAAACGGGTCATCGCCATGGTCGGCACCTATGCGGCGCATGTGAAGAACATGTTCGACGGTGTTGCACAGGGCTATGAGTACAGAATGAAAGTGGTCTACTCCCACTTCCCGATCCAGCTCAAGCTCAAGGGTGATATCCTTGAGATCAACAACTTCCTTGGTGAGAAGCAGGCGAGATACGCCAGGGTCTCCCCGGGCGTCAAGGTCGCGATCGGCAACGATGAGGTGACCATCACCGGCATCAACAAGGATCTCGTCGGAGCGACCTCTGCGAAGATTGAGCGGGCGACCAAGGTCCGTAAGCGCGACACGCGGGTCTTCCAGGACGGAATATACATCGTAGAAAAGGCGTGATGCAGATGGCAGACAACAAGATTCGTTTAATCCGCGTCCGTTCGGCGAAGACCGGGTGCAAATTCCAGCGCCAGTGCCTCCACGCAAAGAAGAAGCTGGAAGACACCTGGAGAAGACCCCGCGGTCTTACCAGCAAGCAGCGGAGGCAGTACAGGGCGAAGGGCGCCCACCCGCAGGCCGGGTATAATGCCCCGATTGCGGTGCGCGGCATGCACCCGTCCGGCTACTTCGAGGTGCTCGCATACAATCCTTCTGACCTTGAAGGACTCGATGCAGCCACCCAGGCAGTCAGGATCGCCGGTGGCGTGGGCAGAAAGAAGCGCGGCGAGATCCAGCAGAAAGCGATCGCGGCCGGCCTCAAGGTGCTGAACGCAAAGAACCTCGCGCCGGCAGCGGTTGAAGAGGAGGCTGAGGCTGATGAGTGATCTTTCGACGCAGAAGCGTATCGCAGCGGCCGTCCTGAAGTGCGGTGTAAACCGCGTCTGGCTCAACCCCGAGCGTCTCTCCGACATTGAAGCGGCAATCTCCAGGAGCGAGATCCGCGAGCTGGTCGGCGAGGGCGTCATCAAGGCAGGCGTTGTGAAGGGGAACAGCCGCGGTCGCGCCCGTATCAGGGAAGCGAAGCGGTCGTACGGTCATAAGAAGGGTTATGGCCGCAGGAAAGGCAGTGCGGGTGCCCGCACCCCCTCGAAGAGGCAGTGGATCATGAAGATCCGGGCGATCCGGTCGTCGCTGCGCGAGATGCGCGAGGACGGCACCGTTGACCGCCGCACCTACCGGACCCTCTACAGGAGAGCCGCAGGTGGACAGTTCAGGAGCAGGGCGCACATGAAAAGCCATGTGGACATGATGAAAGGGAGGACAGAGTAATATGGCAACTGGAGCACGGTATTTTGTTCCCTTCCGCAGAAGGAAGGAGGGCAGGACCGACTACCACGTGCGTACGAAACTCCTGCTCTCAGGGATCCCGAGAATGGTTGTTCGCAGGACCAACCGCCAGATCATCTGCCAGCTTGTGGTGCCGGGCGACCAGGGCGACCAGACCCTTATTTCTGCATACTCTGCAGAACTGAAGGCGTTCGGGTACGAGGGTTCGTTCTCGGGCACCCCGGCGGCATATCTGACCGGGATGCTCTTTGCGACCAAGGCGCTTGCGGCCGGCTATGACGAGGCGATCCTCGACATCGGTCTTGCACGGGCACAGAAGGGCGCCCGCGTCTTTGCGGCGCTGAAGGGCGCGGTTGAGGCCGGGCTTGAGATCCCGCACGGCGAATCGGTTCTCCCTGACGATGAGAGGACCAGTGGGGCGGTCATTGCAGAGTTCGCTCCTGAAAGGGCCGGAAACCTGGTAGAGAACGTTGAAGAAGTGGCAAAGGCCATCATGAAGGAGCAGGAGTGACATGGCATACGAACAGCAGCCCTGGATCCCGCTGACCGGCCTCGGCCAGGCGGTCGCATCCGGCGAGATCAAGAGCATCGATGAGGTGCTCGAGAGCGGCAAGCCGATCAGGGAGCCCCAGATCGTCGATGCGTTCCTTCCCGACCTCGAAGACGAGGTCATCGACATTTCCATGGTCCAGAGGATGACCGACTCAGGTCGGCGCGTCAAGTTCAGGGCCGTGGTCATCGTCGGAAACCACAATGGTTACATCGGTTTCGGGCAGGGCAAGGACGCACAGGTAGGAAACGCAATCCGAAAGGCAATTGATGATGCAAAGACCAATGTCATCAAGGTACGCCGCGGCTGCGGGAGCTGGGAATGCGGGTGCAATACCAGGCACTCGATCCCGATGCAGGTGAAGGGCAAGGCCGGATCGGTCCGCGTCACCCTGATGCCGGCACCGCAGGGCATCGGCCTCGTCACCGGCGAAGTCGGCAAGAAGGTGCTCAGCCTTGCCGGCGTCAAGGATGTCTGGGCGTTCTCGAGCGGGAACACCAGGACGACGATCAACTATGCCAAGGCGACCTTCTATGCGCTGAAGGCGACGAACATGATCAGGTCCGGGGGAGCAGAGTAAATGTTTGCAGTAGTGCAGGTGCGCGGTGTCGTTAATACCCGCGCCGACATCAAGGACACGCTAAAGATGCTCCGCCTCCACCATATCAACCACTGTGTGATGGTCCCGGACACCCCGGCATACATGGGTATGATCCGGAAGGTCAAAGACTATGTCGCCTATGGCGAGGTGGACGAGAAGGCCGTGGCGACGGTCCTTTCGACCCGCGGCCGTCTGACCGGAAACCTGAAGCTCACCGACGAGTACGTCCGTGCTCACTCCTCGTTCTCAGGTATCGAGGAGTTTGCGGCGGCACTCTGCCGGGGCGAGGCAACGATGCAGGACATCCCTGATCTGAAGCCGGTCCTCCGTCTTCACCCGCCGAGAAAGGGTTTCAGGACGATCAAGCGCACCTTCCAGCAGGGCGGAGCGCTTGGAAACTATGGTGAGGAGATCAACGACCTCCTCATCAGGATGAGGTGAAAGAGATGCCCACGAATACACGCTCAAAATACCGCGGAACGCGGACCTGCGGCGGCGGCACCCATAAGAACCGCCGTGGGGCGGGCAACCGGGGCGGGAGAGGCAGGGCAGGACACCGGGACCACCGGTGGAGCCGCTTCCTCCTTGCAGGACAGGTCCACAACGGGAAGAACGGTTTCGTCAACCCCGGCCAGACGAAGGTGTCTGTGCTGGACGTCGGCGAGATCGATCAGGTCGCTGAGTTCCTCCTCCAGGCCGGCTTTGCCGAAGAGGAGGGTGGCGTCATCGCCATCGATCTCGCCGACCTCGGCATCGAGAAGGTGCTCGGCAGCGGGCAGGTTACCCACGCCCTGAAGCTGACCGCTCTATCGTATTCAGCGCAGGCAAAAGACAAAATTGAGGCGGCAGGCGGTCAGGCACTGACCGTCTGATCGTCTCATTTTTTTAGGAGGAACCATGGGGAATCTGCTGGATAGAATGGAGCCTTTGCTTGCGGCGATGCCGGCGGTGAAGTCTCCGGAGGGGCATGTCCACTTCAAGAACAAACTGATGTGGACCGCTGCGATCTTGTTGCTGTATTTTTTCCTGACAAACATACCCGTCTTTGGCCTGGACGCCAGTTCGCAGGACGTGTTCCTGTACTTCCGCGCCCTGCTTGCTGGTGCAAACGGGTCTATTGTTCACCTTGGTATCGGGCCGATCGTCACGGCGTCCATCGTTCTGCAGCTCCTGAAAGGCGCTGACCTGATCCAGATCGACACCAGCGACGCTCGTGGCCAGGTCCTGTACATGGGGCTCCAGAAGCTTCTCATCTTCGTCATGATCGTCCTCGAGGCGGCTCCTAACCTCTTCGGCGGATTCCTGGTCCCTGATGCTGCAATAGCCTCCGCGTTCTTCGGAGGGAACACCTTTGCACTTTCACTCCTGATCTTCCTGCAGATCTGTCTCGGCGGCGTTCTGATCTTCCTCATGGATGAGGTGGTCACCAAGTGGGGTGTCGGTTCAGGCGTCGGCCTCTTCATTATCGCCAGGATCTCCCAGAGCCTGGTCAACGGCTTCTTTAACTGGTCGGCAGTCTCTGACCCGTATCCGGTGGGCTTTTTCCCGAGGCTGTTTGCCATCGGGATCTCGGGCGGGAACTATCTCCAGTACTTCGGGACCGATCTGCTCGCCTTTGTGACGACGATCGCCATATTCTTAATCGTCGTATACGTGGAGTCGACGCGCATCGAGATCCCGCTCGCTCATGCCCGCGTCCGCGGCGCACGGGCGCGGTTTCCCGTGAAGCTCATCTATGCAAGTGTGCTGCCGATGATCCTGGTCCGTGTGCTCCAGGCAAACGTCCAGATGATCGGCATGTTCCTCTCGAATGTCGGGATCACCATCTTCGGCCGGTTCGACGGGCAGGCGCCTGTGGACGGGCTGATGTGGTTCCTTGCCCCGGTGAACGGGCCGACCGACTGGATGTGGTGGATCTCCGATCTCGGCCATGCGCCCTGGGAGATCATCCTCCGTCTCGGTATCGATATGGTGTTCATGGTCGTCGGCGGTGCGATCTTTGCGCTGTTCTGGATCAAGACCGCCGGTCTCGACTCGAAGGACGTTGCCCGGCAGATCCAGCTCTCGGGCATGCAGATCCCGGGCTACCGCCGCAACACCCAGGTGCTGATCAAATACCTCGATCGCTATATCCCGCGCGTGACGGTGATCGGTGGTGTGTTTATCGGACTCCTGAGTGTGTTTGCAAACCTCTTTGGTGTGATAGGTGCAGTGAGTGGTACAGGATTGCTGCTTACTGTCAGTATCACGTACCGCCTCTATGAAGAGGTGGCGAGTGAACAGATCATGGAAATGTATCCGTTCATGCGGCAGTTCTTTGGGAGAGAATGAATGGCAAAGAGAGTGATCATTACCGGAGTTCCCGGCGTCGGGAAGACCACGGTCATTGAAGAGTCCATGAAACGCCTTGCAGGGGAGAATATCCCCTACAGGGCGATCAATTTTGGCAGCTGCATGTTTGAGACCGCAAAGTCCGAAGGTTTCGCTGAAGACCGGGACCAGATGCGCAACCTCGACCGCGATGTCCAGAAGGACCTGCAGAAACTTGCCGCACGGCGGATCGGTGCGATGGAGGGGAATATTATCATCGACACCCATGCGTCGGTGAAGACGCCGGCAGGCTATCTGCCCGGTCTTCCCGCGTGGGTGCTCACCGAAATCCACCCTGATACCGTCGTGCTCGTTGAGACCGACGAGGACCAGATCCTGATGCGGCGGATGGGCGACGAGAGCCGCCGGCGCGATGCCGAAGGGTGCCGCAGCATTGCCGAGCACCAGGCGTTCAACCGGGCCTTTGCGGCGTCGTATGCGATGATGACCGGGTGCACCGTTCATATTGTCCGGAATGAGAATTTCCTGCTCGATCACGCGATCGACGCACTGGTAGCCGTGCTGAGGTGAGGATGGCGCTCAAGGATCATGGCGGCACGATCGCAATTGTCTTCACCATGCTGATAATGATCTCGTACGGCATCCCTTCAATCAGGGAAGGTGTCGGCGGGGCGATGGATCTGATCTTCGGCCCGATGATCGATGATTGGAAGATCCCGTTTTTTGTGCTGATTATGATCATGTCTGCGATCACCGGCCTGTACTCCTCGCTGATCCAGAAGTATACCATTGATTACGAGAAGATGCAGCGTGTCCAGGCGCAGATGAAGGAGTTCCAGAAGGAGTTCCGTGAGGCGCAGCTCGGCGGCGACGAGAAGAAGATCAAGAAACTTGAGGCGAAGCGCGACCGTATGATGCAGGACCAGATGGAACTCTCCAAGCAGCAGTTCCAGCCGATGGCATATATCCTGCTGGTTTCGGTTCCGATCTTTTTCTGGCTCCTCTACCGTCTGCCTTCGGTGACCCAGACGATGACCCTGCCGTTTGCCGGGACGGTCAGCTTTGGGGAGATGGTCATGGGGTTCGTCCCGATCTGGATCCTCTGGTATATGCTCTGCTCTCTTGCGATCAGCCAGGTGATCAGGAAGTCGCTCAATATCGGGGGTCTGTAGGATGCGGATCACCATCAGCGGGCCGCCCGGGAGCGGCACGACGTCGCTTGCCCGGTATCTTGCTCAGAAGCACGGTTACCGGGTGATATCGGCGGGAGAGATGTTTCGGGCGCTGGCGCAGGAGCGCGGCATGTCGCTCGCTGCGTTCGGTGCCCTTGCCGAGTCCGATCCCTCGGTGGACAAACAGATCGATGCGCGCCAGAAGGAGACGGCTGAGGCGGCGGACAATATTGTCGCCGAGGGGAGGCTGTCTGGCTGGATGATCTCGAACGCTGATATCAGGATCTGGTTGACGGCGTCTCCTGAGTGCCGCATCGGCCGCATCTCCTCGCGGGACGGCGAGGAGGAGGAGGCTGCGCGTCTCCATACGGAGGAGCGGCAGGCCTGCGAGCGGACCAGGTATATGACGTATTACGGGATCGATATCGAGGATCTCTCGGTGTATGATCTGGTGCTCAGCTCGGAGCGCTGGAACGTCGAGGGCCTCGGGGCGATTGTGGACGCGGCGATCGACGCGTCCCTCCGCTGATCTTTTTCTGGTCTCTTTTCAAACTGTTTTTTGTAGGTCGGTTTGAGGTGCGCCTGTTTTGGGCTTCTCTGTCTCTCGTTCGATAGGCAGAAATTGCTCATGTGCGGCTCTCCCCTCCTGTCAGGGCTTCGCGTGAAGCGGAGGGTTGATCTGGATGCCGGTGCCTTTGTGTGATTTTCCGGCTTTGTAGAATCCCTCATACCGAGGTTGACATATCTCCTGTAATCACAGGGAGAGCGCGCGGATCCCCCGCCTTCCCCATACTGCCTGCCGGGGGTTTCACCCCGTTGGAACGGATGGGCCCCGGGAAGAGCGAACAGGGCGTGCGGGGGGCCGTATCCCCACCTATCCTGCACAGGGGTCCGGGGGCAGCAGTTCCCGGGTTCAAGCACACCAGAATAGGATTTTTCCAAAGTCGATTTTCCCGGTGAACCTCACGCGAAGGTGCGAAGGCCGCGAAGGTGCGGGGAGGAGAACGGGTAATGAGGGTGCGGTGGACGATTGCCTTGAGGGTATGAGTCCGGGGTCCGGGCCGGTGTCGCCCGCATCCCGGATCCTGAAAAGAGGGGTGGGTGTCTGGATTGTGTGGATGGCATTGAGACGCTGGTGCGTGGTCTTTGTGCCTGTGCTCACCTCGCCAGAGGGATGCCCGGGGTGTACCTGATCTGCTCGCGCAGGAGGGGGTGGAGGGAGGGCGTCCGGGCGAGATCGTGCAGTGCGGCCACCGCCTCTTCGTTGCCTTCCCGCGCCATCCCGAAAAGGATATCCACGGCGTCGCGCTGGATTTCGTCTATCATCGGTTCGTTGCAGTCCTTTACAGAGAGGTAGAGGTGGAGTACGGTTTCGTCCTTGAAGTAATGCAATCTCTCACCTGATCATATGAACTATTTTAAAAAATTAAATTATTTTTGTTAACTTGACCTGCGGCGGTGGGGTGGCGCCGTTCATTGGCCGGCCTCAGCGATCCTTCTTGCCGGTCTGATCGACGGCGTCGCCCTGATCGTCACCTGATCGGGCGATGATCGCGCAGACTCTGCCCACCTGCCCGTCGGTGAGTCTCACCTTGATCCCGTGCGGGTGGTGAGGTGAATTCGTAAGGATGGCGGCGACAACACCGCGCGTCTTCTTTCCTGTTCTCTGATCGGCTTTCAGGACGATGTCCACGGTCAGACCGGGCCTGATATCGCGTCTCCACTCTCCGCTCATCCGTATCATGTTGGTATGGGAGGGCAAGAACGTGATGATGGTGGCGGGGGCTTATTTTTCCCGGGCCGGTCTTTGCGAACCTTCCCGGAATACCGCCTCCCTTTCTGAAAATCTGCGGCCTCCGGCGATTTTCTGGCCGGGGGCCCCTCTTCCGCCGGTGTAAATCCCGGCTCTCCCTCTCAGATAAAGACGAATGAAAAACCCTTTTAATGTTGCTGGAAGTATAGGTAATGAGAGTGGATTATCAATGGGTGCAACGAAAGAAGGTTTTTACAATACGGTTGAGCGCGACCTGAAGAAGGCCTACAGGAATGAAGAAGGCTGGACTCTTGAGCGCCGCCCCCGTATCGATGGCGCGGACCCGGACTATCTCCTGATCAGGAAAAAGCCCGGCATGGTGGAGCGCATCCTGGTCAATGTGAAGATTGCCGCCGAGGTACCGGCCACCGACTTCGAAGCCCTCAACGCATCGGTCATGGGCCTCAAGGCCCGGAAGATTCCGGTCGCAAAGGCCCTTCTCGTCGTCCCCAGGGACGTGAAAGTGCCGGCAGACACAAAGGGCGTGGATCTCTTCTACCTCAACTCCTATGCCGTCAAGGGCGGCGAGGTGATCTGGGGGCGCAGCAGCCTGCGCGCAGAGGACGGAACCCCCGTCTTTGCGTAAGGCGGAAAAAAACTTATTTTTCAAGATAATTCTTAAAAAAAGGAGGTTTCAGGTGCCAGAAATTGGGCCTGAAGGCAATGCGCCGCAGCACGCCACATGCCTCCGGCTATGTAACCCCTTGATGCCGGGTATATTAAATCTGTCTATTTAACTCCTGCCAGATGTTAATCTTTACCTGCGGTCAACGAGCCGTTTCGGCCTCCCCCTGATCGCGGCAAGTTCGAGACCGCCGGGAGGGGTGAAGTTGAAGATCACCGAGAGCTGTCCTTCTTCATAGATCTCTGAGAGTTCGGGTCTTTCATGGAAGAGGGTGTTGAAAAATGACCTTTTAATCGCGGCCTGATCCGCGGCCGCCGGGTCGATGCACTCCATGCTCACCCGCAGCGTCGTCTCATCCCCGTCGCCGTAGAGGAACGCCTCGTATTCGCCGGTGATGCTCTTCATGTTCTCGGGCTGGAAGACGGCGCGCTCGATGTCGATCCGGTTGATGGCACATCCATGGACGACGATCGTCTCGGCGTCACGCCAGGGCGGTTCGATCTTCATGTGCGTCCGGCCGCATGCGCACCGATCTCTGGTCAGGACGCGGCTGTTGTCCTCGGTGTCGTAGTTGATCAGGAGGGTGCCGGCCTTTTCCCCGACCGGGATGAGTGTGGTGAGGACGAGCCTTCCCTTCTCCCCATCCCTGACGAAGCGCTCCATCGCCGGGTCGTAGAGGTCGACATGGACCAGGTCTTCAGGGCAGTGCAGCCCGTTCTTCACCCTGCACTCGCCGCACATCGTCCCCTCGGTTGAGCCGTAGGTGTTGTAGACCGGGCACCCCCAGACCCCTTCGAGATGGGTGCGCGCCTCTTCGGCGAAGCTCTCTCCGCCGACGATCAACCGGCGCACGCCTGATTCGGCCGGGTCGATCCCCTCCTCTGAGAGCCTGCGCGCCAGCCTGAGGAGTTTGAAGACGCTGCCGACGATCGCTGTCGGGCGGTAGGAGCGGATCACGCGCACCGGGAAGGTGCATTTCCCCGTGGGGATGACGGTCACCCCCATCGAGTGCGCCGCGAGCGTCATCGTGTTCGCCCCGACGTTCATCCCGTATGAGGCGCAGATGACCATGCGGTCGCCCGGGCTGATCCCCTCCATCGTAAAGGCCCGGGAGTACTTCTCGGCATAGCGGAGCCAGTCGTCCCATGTCAGGAAGAAGGCTTTCGGAACCCCGCTCGTCCCGCTCGTTTCGTGGATGGTGAAGACCTCTTTTTCGTCCACAGAGCAGAACCCGAACTCGTCGGTGATCGGGGGCTGATGCTCCCTGATCGTCCAGCCGCCGATGACCGGGAGTTCGAGGAGGTCTTCGTGGCAGGTGACTGAGGCCGGGTCGATCCGGTGGGCGGCAAACCATTTCCGGTAGAAGGGGGAGTGCTCGTTTGCGTACCTCACGGTGTAGCGCACCCGCTCGTCGACCAGGGCGTCGAGGTCGCCCCTCTCCATCGTCTCGATCTCTCTGTTCCAGCAGGTGTCTTCGTCCATGGTTGATGGGGTGGACTGCTGATCTTGTGAAGGTTGCGGACGGGCGAAGGGTCCATCACTGCCGGGTGCAGAGTGTAGAGGTATGTGGCAGATGGGATACTCTCCCAGGGTGAAGATCTGCGGGCTGACCCGGGTGGAGGACGCCGTTGCGGCCGAGAGGGCCGGGGCCGACGCCGTGGGCGTGGTGATGTGCTCTGACTCGCCGCGCTCGATCGGGGCCGGTGCGGCGCGTGCGGTCTTCTCGGCCGTCGGGCCGTTCACGGCGACGGTGGTCGCGACCCATACGGCCGATCCCGATGAACTCGACCGGATCCTTGCCCTGCGCCCGACGGCCGTGCAGATCTCGTATCCCCATGAGATGCCGGAGGATGCCGGGGCGAGGGTGATCAGGGTGACCGGGCAGGGCAGGCCGCTGCCCCCGGGGAGGACTGATGCGTATATCGTGGACGAGAGCTGCGGGACCGGTCGCCCCTTCGACCCGGCCTTTTCCAGGGCGTTTGCGGAACTGAGCAGTCTCCCGGTGATCCTTGCCGGCGGGCTCACACCTGAGAACGTGGGGGCGGCAATCGCCGCGGTGCGCCCCTATGCGGTGGACGTCTGTTCAGGGGTGGAGACGGCGCCTGGGGTCAAGGACCACGGCCTGATCGAGCGCTTTATCGCCGCTGCGAAGGCTACGCCTCAGTAGCGGAGGGTCTGCTTCATTGCATGGCCCTGCCGCTTGAATGCGGCGTTGAGGAACTCGGCCTTCTCAGGCGTGATCCTGATGACGTTTATGTCGGCGTTTAAGGCCCTGAGTCGGTCGGGGTCGATATCCCGCAGGGCGAGCGCCTCCGCGTGCCCGGCGGCGCCCGGCCTGAGGATCTCGGCCTTACCCTCGATCTGGAGCCCCGCGATATCCTCCATCGAGGTGTATTGCGTATAGACGGCGATGGCGGCCGCCGGGTTTCTGAGGAGGTGCGCAAACTTCTCGCCTCCCTCGCTGTAGATGTAAATCTTCCCGTTCTCGAAGAGGTAATCGACCGTCGTCGCCCTGACCCGGTTGTCATGGCCGGTGGCGAGGACGCAGATGTGGTGGGCCTTTAAGTAGTCCTCGACCGCCGTCCTGATCTCCGTTTCGGCCATCTGCCCCCCGCATGCCATCCGCTCGCGCAGGGCGAGGGCGAAGGCGGTCACCGCTCCCATGTCGGTCAGGTCCCGGTCTTCGAGGGTAAAATCGGTCTTTTTCGCGTAGAGGGAGAGGGCGGTCAGGTCGTCCCGGTCAAGGTGCCGCACCTCCATGCGGCCGCCGAAGGCCACCGCCGGGGCGTCGTCCCCCATCATCTCACGCAGTTCTTTGAGGTATTCGTGACCCTTGTGCAGGTTTATGCAGGTGCAGAAGAATGCCACCGTCTTTTTTCGCAGCCATGAGGCGTTGGTCTCGACGAACCGTCGTATCGAGGGTGCAACATTGCCGTTGTAGATGGGCGTGCCGATCACAAAGAGGTCGAAGGACCGCATCTCGCTGGAAAACTCCTCTGGCCTGCAGGTCCGCGCCGGCCCGAGGACGAGGGCGATTGCCCCGGCGATCTCTGCCGTCGAGCCGTATTTGCTCTCATAGATGACGCATGTCCGCTGCATGTGCCCCTCTTCTGCCCCGGCGCTCATAATACTTTGGAGGGTGGGGTGTCTCTCCGGGTTTGAAAAAGAGAGTGAATATGTTCTGGAGAGTGTGATGGAGGCCCGGGGGCTCTTATCGCCCGCCGACGCCCCCACCGCCAAAGCCTCCACCGCCACCGAAGCCGCCCCCGCCACCGAAGCCGCCTCCGCCGCCGCCAGCCGAGGGCGGGGCGAAGGCGACGATCGGGACGAAGCCGAGGTGCATCGTGGAATAGAGGGGCATGCCGGCCTCCCTGATGTTGATATTCAGGTCTTTCATCGCCGCCTCGACCTGATCGCCGACGCCGAGGGCGGTGCCGTAGACCAGCCACTCGCCCCACATCGAGATGTCGGCGGGGGCGTACTTCCTGATCTGTGCCAGGTCTGAGAGGAAGCGGGCGAAGGCGTCCCACTCCAGTTTCTCCCGGTAGCGGTCGTCCTTCCAGTGGCCGAAGAGGGTGGAGGGGAAGGCGAGGGCGACAGCCACCTCGGCGATCGCCGCTCCTGAGAGGAAGATCGCCGGGAAGGCAAGGTAGCCTGTCGCCGGCGCCATGACGATGACCAGGACGGCAAGGGCGAGGACGATGACGCCCGGGAAGAGGAGGGGGGCGACAAGGGTCCGGCCGTCGGTGGCATACCGGCGGGAGAGCGAGGCGTCCACGCTGCTCTGGAGGGCCTTGAGCCCGCCCTGGAACCGCATGATCGCCGTCTCGGCCGCCTTGTCGTGCGCAGCCCTGGCCGCGAGCGCCTCGACGGTGGCGGTGTCGAAAGTCCGGCCTTCGGTGAGGTTGGAGAGGTAGGTGAGCACCCGCTGCTCGTAGGCGTCGTCCGAGGTCTGAGTGTTGACGGTGATCAAAACGCCCTTCCCTTCGGTCTTCTCCTTCACGGTCAGGGCGCCCTTCCGGTGGAGATCGAGCACCGTCGCATAGAAGCCGTTCTCGTCGAAATCGATTACGTCGCCCGTGAAGAGGAGGTTCACCTGCCACGGCTTCATGGCGGTGTTCGGGGTGACGCTGAGGTACTCGGGGACCGTGAACGCCTTCTCCTGTCCCCGGCGCCGGTAGACGAGGAGGAGGGCGAAGGGGATGACGAGGGCGAGCAAGGCTGCAATGACAAAGAGGGCGAAGGCTGCAGAGTAGGGGAGGTTGTACCAGAAGGCGCCCGACTCGGTCTTTCCCTTCAAGTCTTCCACCTGAGATAGGACGCCGTTTAAGCGGTCCTTCGCCCCCGCGTCGAGAAGGAGTTCGACTGCCACGATGTCGTTCTCAGGGGCGCTCCCGGTGATCGTCACGGTGTTACCGTCCTCGGCGACGTCCAGACCGGGCGGGTAGGCATAGACCGCCTCGATCCCGCTCCAGTCAGGGAGGATGATCGAGAGGTGGCGGTACGGGATGTGCTCACGCACCAGTTTCAGGTTGAGGTGCGTGTTCACGTTGTCGTACTCGATTGGCGGGACGACGGCGTAACGGTACTCCACGGTGTAGGTCCCGGTGTCGAAGTATGCGGGGGTGTAGATCCCGAGCTCGTTCGCGTAGGCGTTCTGCCTGATGAACGCCTTCTCTGTCTCGGTTGCGTCCGGGACGACGACGATATCGCCGGAATAGTCCTTTGCGTAGCCGATGACGCCTTCGGGCACCTCCATGCCGAGATATTTGATGTGCGCGCTCTCCCTATCCGCAAAGGTCAGGGTATCGTCGAAGTAGCGGAAGAGCATCCGGTACTCGCCCGAAACCCGGACGTCATAGGTGTAGCGTTCGATGAGAGTGCCGTTCTCGTAGAAGACAGCCTGGTAATCGTCGACGACCAGGTCGCCCTCGAAGAGGGGGGGCAGCACCACGGCGGCGCCGACTGCAAGGACGCCGAGGAAAAAGGTGATGAGGATGAGGGTGGCAATCTGCCGGTTTTCGCTCAGCGGAACCACCTCAGAATGCGATCTTCGGCGCCCGCTCGATCTCTTCCTCAAACTCAAGGTAGTCCAGCTTGTTCATGTGGATGAGAGAGGCGACGATGTTTGAGGGGATCGTCTCGGTCATCGTGTTGAGCTGCTGGGCGATGTTGTTGTAGGTGTAGCGCTGGCGGGCGATCTCGTCCTCGATGCTCCTGATGGAGGCGGTCAGTTCTGAGACGGTCGCCTGCGTCTTCAGGTCGGGATATGCCTCGGCGACGGCGAAAAGCCTGCCGATAAGCGAGCGCGACTGCCGCTCCACCTCGTTGAGGTCGCCGGGGTCGGCCTTTCCAAGGCCGGCGCGCATCGCCGTCACCTGGGTGAGCGTTTCCTTCTCGAAGGAGGCATAACTCTTGACGGCGCCGAGGAGCTGCTCGATCTGGTCGAGGCGTTTCTTCATGGCGACCCTGATCTGCCCGAGCGTTGCCTCGCCCGAGTTCTTCAGGTTCATGAAGCGGTTGTAGATGCTCACGAACCACCCGATGAGGGCAAGGACGACGATAACGACGACGGCGATCAGAATAATTGTGATCAGGTCCATTTTTTCACCTATGAGTGATTCCGCGCCTGCGAATAAGAAGATATGGATGAACCGGGTGGAACCGGATACGCAGCGTGCATGAGGGTTTCGATGTTCGATCCTGTATCTCTTGCCCGCTGCCGCTCGTACGGCCCTGACGAAGTGGGCTCTGCTCTCTCTGCGGTGCTGGCGCCCCTCGGCGGCATGGCGGCGTTCGTAGCACCTGGTATGCGCGTTCTGGTGAAGCCCAACCTCCTCTCGGCCCGGCCGCCTGAACGGGCGGTGACGACGCACCCGGCCGTGGTGCGGGCGGTGGTCGAGGCGGTGCAGGCGTGCGGGGGCGTCCCGGTGATCGGCGATTCGCCCGGCGGGCAGAACACCCCATCTTCGTACGACGCACTCCTCGAGACGACCGGGATGATGGGGGTGATCGAGGAGACCGGCTGCGAGTATGTGTACTTTGACGACGAGAGCGTCGCCGTCCCGTCGTCTGACGGCCGTTTCTTCCGCCGGTTCACGATCGCAAAGGCCGTTTTAGACGCCGACGCCGTGATCTGCCTGCCAAAACTGAAGACCCACCAGCTCACCGCATACTCCGGGGCGGTGAAAATTCTGTACGGCTGCATTCCCGGCATCACGAAGGCGGCCTACCACCTCCACGCGGGCCGGGACCGTGAGGTCTTTGCCGACCTCCTCCTCGACCTCCACGCCGCCATCCAGCCGTCGCTCTCTATCATGGACGCCGTCGTCGGGATGGAGGGGAAGGGCCCGCAGAGCGGCGATCCCCGTCTGATCGGGCTGCTCGCCGCCTCGGCGAGCTGCACCGCCCTGGACTGCGCGGCTGCCCTGGTCATCGGCCTCGATCCCCTCTCGGTCCCGACGATCGCTCGCGCCGCTGCGCGCGGGGAGGGGCCGACGGGCCTTTTAGATGTCCTGGTCCACGGCCCGCCCATTGCGGAAGTGCGGGTGGCCGATTTCGTCCCGGCCCCGGCGTCGCCCCCGTCGCTGCCGTCGTTTGTCGCGCAGTTTGGCGGGCGGCTCGTCGCCGCGCGCCCGGTCATCGACTCGGGACGGTGCACGGCGTGCGGCACCTGCGCCGCCGTCTGCCCGCCGCATGCGATCACGTTTGTGCCGGGCGAGATCCCGCAGATCGACGAAAAAGAGTGTATCAGGTGTTTCTGCTGCCAGGAGCTCTGCCCGCAGGGGGCCGTGGAGATCGTCTGGCCCTCTGTCAGGGAGTATTAACCCCGCCATCTCGCGCAGAGGAGCGCCGCCACGGCTGCAAGGAGGGGTGCTGCCGACTGTGTCGGGGTCGGTGTTTCGCCCTCTGGCCCCTCCTGCCTGGCCGTTGGGGTCGAGGCCATTGTCTCATCTTCGGTCGGCGTTCTGGATGCAGGCCGGTAGAGTGCGACTGCTCTCCCTGCGCCGGCCGCAACGGCGCCGTTGCCCGAGAGCGCGATCGATGTGATCTCTTCACCCCCTATGCGGCCGATCTCGGTTCCGTCCGTTGAGAAGAACCTGATCCCATCCCTGCCGAGAGCGACGAGAGAACCGTCCCCGGCAAGAGCGATGCCCGGTCTTCGCTCCCCGCTGACCTGCCTCCAGAGAACTCTGCCGTTCCTGTTGAGCAGTTCTGCAACCCCGTGATCTGCACCGACGGCGATATACCCGCCGTCGTCGGTCATCGAGCAGGAGAGCGTGGCGCTTCCGGTGGCGTAACTCCAGAGGGGCCTTCCCTCGCCGGTGTAATACCTGATCGTGCCGTCTTTTTCTCCGGTGACGATATGCCCGCCGTCGAGGGAGAGGGCAAGGGCGATGACATCCTCAGTTGTATTGACGATGGCTGACTGTTCAAACGCCCCGGTGCTGTTTTTCCTGAAGATCATCACCCTGGTGTTGTCAAATCCCCCGGCAATGCAGGAGCCGTCAGGGGAGATGGCGGTGCCGAAGGCGAAAAAGCCGGTGTCATGCCTGAACGCCAGAGCGCCGCTCCGGTCATAGAGGCGCAGGTCCTCTCCGCCGGTCACGATGAGCGAACCGTCGCCTGAAATGCCGACCGTCTGGGCGTGGCGGCCCGGCACCTCCCAGAGGGGCGTGCCGTCGGCGTCCAGGCAGGAGAGGGCGGCGGCGGTGAGCACGACGACGGTCGTGCCGTCATCCGATACGGCGATATCGAGCACATTCTCCGGCATCGTGGTCTCCCATGCACTGCCGAAGGAGAGGCCGGCCGCCGTCGCCGCAATGCTCAGGGCGAGGATGAGTGCGACGGCGACGCCTGCTCTCATTCTGCCCTCCGCAAGAGGATCAGCCCGGCGGCGGCGAGTGCGACCGATGCGGCGAACGCCCCGAAACCGGGCGACTGCTGGGCGGCGGTGGCCGGTGCCGGTCCGCCCTCGAAGAGGTCGGGGTGGATGGCGGCGGCGACCTCTTCCAGGGCGTCGACCAGGCGCGGCCCGCCCCGGTCGATCAGGTCTGAGTCGACGATATAGACGCGGTTGTTCTTGATCGCCTTCAGGTTTTTAAAGCGCGGTTCGTCCATGAAATAGCGGTAGATGAGGTCGGTGCCGCCCTCGCCCATCCCGGTCCCTGAGTTGACGATGATCACCTCGGGGTCGGTGGTGATGAACCGCTCCATCGTGATGATCTGCCAGCCTTCCATGTCGGGAAAGGCATTTGTGCCGCCGGCGAGGGCGATCATCTCGTCCTGGAAGGTGTTGTTCCCGCTGATCCAGATGGGATCGTACCAGACGGCGTGGACGACCGTCGGGGTGTCGGTTGCCTTCTCTGTTCTCTCCTTCACGGCGTCGATGCGCGCCTCCATCGATGTCACCAGCCGCTCTGCCTCGGCTCCGGTGCCGGTTGCCGTTCCGACGAGCCTGATATCGCGGAGCGTTCCCCCGGCCGAGTCCGGGTTCAGGGCGATCACGGTCAGGCCGAGGCTCCTGAGATGGTCCACGACCTCCCCGGTATTCCCGAAGGCGGCCACCACCAGGTCAGGATTCGCCGCCACCACCCTCTCGATGTTCACGGTGGAGTACCCGCCGACCTTCGGTTTCGCCGTTGCTTCAGCCGGGTAGTTGCAGTAGTCGGTCACGCCAACCACCCGGTCACCGAGGCCGAGGCCGAAGAGGATCTCGGTGTTCGCAGGGGCGAGGGAGACGATGCGCATCGGCATCGCCTCGATCCTGACCTTAACGCCATAGTCGTCGGTGACGGTGACGGGCTGCCATTTTGCGGTTGCGGCGGTGGGTGCTACGGTCTGCGGCACCGTTGTCTTCTCAGGCACCGTTGTTGTTGACGTTTCCGGCGCCTGGAGGGCGGGCGCCTTCTGGCCTGGCAGGACCGGGTAGGGTTTCCCGAGCAGGGCCGGGATCGCCCGCGCCGTCATGCCGCAGGGGTTGTCCGTCGTGTACGCCGTCCACCTGAATGAACCGTCGGGCTGCTGGAGGTCTGCAAGGGTCGAGACCACGTCCCTGCCGTTCTTCGACCACGCCGAGGGATCCTCCCCGGCGGCGGTGATCGCCTGGATCGCCCATGCCGCCGAGGCAGCGTTCGAGGAGGAGGAGCCGCCGTAGTTGAAGCCGCCGTCCTCCATCTGGTTTACCCTGAGGTAGTCGAGCGCCCGCGAGACGGCGGGGACGTCTGTTCGCTCGCCGGCGGCGATGAGGGCCATGATCACGGCGGCGGTGTCGTCGGAATCGCTCTCGGCGCCCGGCATCCAGCCGTAGCCGCCGTCGTCGTTCTGCTGGCTCTTCAGCCATGCCACAGGCAACGAAATGTCTTCACCGGCCGAGACGAGAGCGAAGAGCCCCCAGTAGGTGGTGTAGACGAAGTCGCCGAACTGGCCGCTGGCTTTCATGCGCCCTTTGAGTTCGGTGAGGTAATCGTGGCCGCCGAAGGCGTGCGGGTCCTCCCCGGCCGCCGCGATCAGGGTGACCATCTTGCCGAGTTCGGCCGTCCCCTCCGGGTTTACGGCGTCTTCGGCTGACTTCCAGTAGTCGATCGCCGAGGTGCCGTTCACCTGCCAGCCGTGCGGGTCCTCGCCGGCAGCGACGATCGCCATCACCGCAAACCATGAGGTGCCGGGGTTTGTGCTCCGCCCGGCCTCGGCGAACCCGCCGTCGTCATGCTGGCAGGACCTGATGTAGTCGAGACCGCTCCGGACGGCCGCATCGTCAGCACCAAAGGGGTAGGCTGCCGCCGTCGCGATGCAGGCGGCGATGCAGAGAAGAAAAAGAAGTGGGGCAATCGGTTTCAGGATTCACGCCTCCTTTCTTCTGGAGAGACAGACCCCGCCGCCGATAAGGGCAGCAGCGATCGCCGCCGCCCACCCGAGGGGCGTTTGTACCGGGGCCGTTGTGGAAGGGGCTGCCGCGGCGGTCGTCGGCATGGCCGTCGTGCTCGACTTCAGGGTGGCCTCGCCGAGACTGACGAGGGCGAATGTTGAGAGCCCTTTCGGCGATATGCCCTCGAAGATCAGGTTGCCCTTATCGTCGATCCCGACCATGTCGGTGTCGAGGATCTCGACCGTCCCGTCGTCGGCGATGTGAACGATGCGGATCGCGCCGGCGCCGCCGTGCTTTTCCACCCATGCGGGGGCAAGATGCATCCTGACGGTGGCGCTCGCGATGTCCTCACCGTTTACGAGCCCGTTCATGCCGACGTTCATCACGCAAGCGGTGCCGGTGACGGCGGTTCCATCGACGGCGCAGAGTGCGAAGAGAGCTGATTGTTCTTCTGCCGAGAGGTTGGAGGCGTAGGTGACCGTGATATCGCCGAGGGCCGTGACACCGTTCAGCGAAAGGATCAGCGTCGCCCCGACATCGCCGATCCCGGCGATCGTCCCGCTCTTCGGTGTCAGCATGGCCGTGACGCTCTTGAGAAATCCGGTGGCGATGCCGTCTCTCTCGGTGATGTCACCGGTGAGGATGGTCATGACCAGGCCGGGCCGTTCGATGATGATGCGGTCGCCCTTCACGGTGACTCGCTCCCCATCGTGCGCGGCGCTCAGGTCGACTGAAATCCTGGTCTTTCCACCCACCACCGCGGTGGTGACGCCTTCGGGCAGTCCCACAGGCGTTTTCGGATCTGTGGCCGGGCCGAAGGCCGCAGATCCGGCTGTTGTCGTGCCCGCATCGCCGCTGTCGCTGCCGCTCCCATAGACCACCTTCAGCCAGATTGCCTCGTCCGAGGTCGCCGGGGTGGAGGACATGCTCTCGCTCCAGTAGAAGACGACCCGGTCGCCGTTCTGCACGGTCTTTGCATTGGCGCCGACCGATGGGGAGACGCCGTTGACCTGGTACATCCAGCCTGACGCGCCCCTGTTTGTCCGGCCGTTGATGGCGGTGATGTAGAGGGTGCCGTACTGGTCGTACCAGCCGTCGTCGATCGTGTAACTCGCGCCCGAGGCGTCGAGCGCTCCCAGGGCGGTGCGCCTGTTCACCGTATAGGTCGTGCCGCTGTTGGCGGCGGTGACGGTGAGGTTGCCTGCCGGGAGGACGACGTTCTGATAGAGATCGCCGCCGTCACCACCGTCACCGCCGCTGCCGCCCGCTGAGATGGTGACGGTTTCGGCCACCGTTGCACCCCCTGCGGCCGCCGCAATCGAGAGTGTCCCGGTCGTGTGGGGGATGTACCTGACAGTCGTGCCCCGTGCGAAGACCGGGGTGCCGCTGTTCTCCTGGAAGACGAAGAACGCTTCCTGGTCGCAGGTGACGATCACGGCGGAGCCGGCGGTGGTTCCCGAGATGTCCATGCTCAGCGCCGCGGCCGGCATGGTGCAGGCGATTGCTGCCAGCAGGCAGAGCAGTGTCAGGATACGACGCATTCCGAGCCTCCGCTGTGGGATATCAGGCCGGCCGGGTAGTCTTCAAGGCGGTAGATCCCGGCATACAGCGTGTAGGTGCCCGCGCTCACCTGTGCGGGGACGGCGACCAGCACCGGCACGGCGACCATCTCGCCGCCGTTCAGGCGGACCGTGCCGGTACCGGCGATCCCCTCGCCGGCGGCGTTCGTGCCGCTCACGACGACGACATACCAGCCGCTTTCCTCTGCGGCGGCGTCCACCTCAGCGAGGACGAAGCCGCCGCGTTGCCCGTCTCCGAGCGAGGGTGTCTCAACCGCTGCTTCGGCGACGTCGACATCGATCGATACCACGTAGGCAGCCTGGTCGATGAGGGGCGCCCAGGTGACCGGGTCGGTGGGGCAGTAGGAGAAGGTGAGTCTGTCGCCGTCGTGGAGGTCGTTTGCCCCGATCCCGGTCGGTGCCGCCGCCCCGTTGATGAAGATCGACCACGAGCGCGCGTTCTCCTGGGTCCAGTCCTCGTTTGCGATGCCGTCGATGTCCTCCAGCATGAATGAACCATAGGTGGCATACCAGGCGTCTGAGGCGTTGAAGGTAAACCCTCCGGCTGTTGCGGCGGCGTCAAGGGCGCCGAGGTCGGTGGTGCGGTTGATCGTGTAGGATGCCGATGCATTGTTCGAGGGCGTGAAGGCGAAGGTGGTGCCGGTGAGCGTGACGGTGCCGTCCCAGATCACGTCAGGGCCGGGTTTTTCGGTTCCAAAGGCATAAAAACGGTTGTTTTCTGCGCCGATGTAGAGCACCCCGTCCGATACGGCCGGTGAGGACATGTAGAATGAGGCCCATGCGCCGTCGCCCGGCGAGGGCAGGATATATGACCATGCACCGGCGCCGGTGGCGATATCCACCGCATACACGGTGCCGGTCTCCTCGTTTGTCGCGAAATACGCCAGATCCCCGGCGATCACCGGGGAGACGCTCACCTGTGCACTCGCAAACGTCCAGAGTGCAGCGCCGGTGGAGGCGTTGTAGGCGCGGATGCCGGTGGACGTGCCTGCGATGACGGTGTCGGCCGAGACGGCCGGTGTCGAGAACGTTCCGGTGATGGGGGCATTCCATTCCTCTGTACCGGTGGCTGTATCGAGGGCGTAGAGGCAGTCTGCTGTTGTCACATACACCTTACCGTCACTGACGACCGGCGTCGACTTCACGGCGGTCGGGAGGGTGGCGCTCCACACGGCGGCGTGGGTTGAGGCATTGATGCAGAAGAGGCCGCTCCCGTTTCCGGCGACAAAGACCTTTCCGTCTGCGGCCGCAGGTGAGGTGAAGTAGCCGACGGATCCGCCGGTGGGGAAGGACCATGACTCTGTGCCTTCGGGCGTGAAGGCGTGCAGCACGCCATCAGAGGCGGAGAGGGCGTACACCGTTCCCTCATAGACGAGGGGCGATGACGAGAGCCCGAAATAGCCGGTGGTGTCGATCTGGTCGCTCGACCAGAGTGCAGCGCCGCTGAAAGCGTCGACGGCGTAGAGTCGTCCGTCGGTCCCGCCAACATAGACCTTTCCATCGGCGACGGCGGTGCCCGAGACCGATCCTGTGGCGGCGCCGCCGAGTTCGTTCGTCCAGAGCACCGCCCCGGTAGCGGCATCACAGCAGACAAGCCCCATCGGATCGTTGTCGGTGAAGTTCATATCGGACCACGTGGGGATATAGACCCTGCCGTCATGGACGGCCGGTGATCCGTCGGAGAACTCGTCGGTCTCTGCCGACCAGAGGAGTGTGCCGTTCAGGGGTCCCGGTGTCGATGCCACCCCGGTGCGCGCCGCATCGGCGTGGAACATCGGGTAGTCGGCCGCCGCGGGGGCGGCCAGGATCATCAGGAATATGCAACATATCCCTATGAGAGAGAAATTACCAGCCATTCAGATCGCTCCAATTTAATGTGGTTATAACAAAGATATTTTATAAAATAATATGGTGTTAGTTCAAATATATTTTGTTTTACGCGGCGCCGGTCACCCATTCTCTCGCCCCCCCGGGGCATCATAGTGATGAATTATATGAATATATATATATATATATGGTGCGATAATATGGGGGTGGTGGTGAAAAGCCATGATCTGTATGGGGTATGCGAGCATGTCTCCCGAGCAGGTGGAGAAGGTGAAGAGTCTTGAGAAGGAAATGAAGGTTACACTCCTTGCGTACGCAAAACCGACCTATTCGACGCTGAAGGATGCCGATCTCAAAAGGATCCAGGGCCTTGAGAAGGAACTCGGTCTTTCGCTCGTGGCGTACGAGATCTGAACTCAGGTTTCATCTTTTTTGTCCGACCGCAGGCGGCACCGGGTAGTGTTTCAGATCTTCTGTAATTCGTCTGAGCCCTGTCTCCTTGTTTGATCATTCCCCCTCCATCGTCAAATATCTTCTGCCGGTCACCCACTCCTCATTGATGTCCATCAGGATGGATCCTGCCAGCCTGAGGAGTGACTCTTCATTGGGAAAGGCCCCTACAACTTTGGTTCTCCGTTTCAGTTCCTTGTTGACTCTTTCCATCATGTTCGTCGTTCGGATCCGCTTTGCGTGCTCTTTCGGGAACGCCGTGTAACTCATAAGTCCCGGGATGAATCTCTCGATCGTATTGGCCGCTTTCCGATATCCTCGTTCGTTCAGATCGTCTGCAAGCTCCTGCAGTCTCTCCTCGTCCCCATATGCCTCCTTCAAGGACTCAGCAACTTCTTTCTGATGTTTCCGTGGAATATTCTTTAAAACCGCCCGGGTGCAATGGACCGAGCACATCTGCCACGATGCGCCGAGGAAGGTGGCTTCCGCCGCCTTCTGGATCCCGGCATGACCATCTGAGACAACCATCTTGACACCCACCAATCCTCGTTCTTTGAGGTCTTCGAACAATCCCGACCAGAACATCTCATTCTCGCAATCAGTGATTCTGGCTCCCAGGATTTCGCGGTAGCCATCCATTCGAACACCGGCGATCACCAGAAGAGCTTTGGTGATGTACCGTGGTCCCTCTCTGACTTTGTAGTACGAAGCATCCACAAAGAGATAGGGAATCTCCTGTTCAATAGGCCTCTGAAGGAATGCATGGACCTGTTCATCGAGGTCCTTTGCTATCCTGGATACTGAAGCAGGAGAGAGTTGTTCGATGCCAAAATGAGCAACAATCTCCTGGATCCGGCGGGTTGAGACTCCCTGAAGGTAGGATTCAAAGATAGCATTCTCAAGAGCCTTCTCAACCCGGGAATAGCGTCCAAATACCTGTGTTTCGAAGGGAAATTCTCGGAACTGCGGTTTCTGGAGGATCGTTTCTCCATATCGGGTTTTCAGAGATCGCTTCTTGTAGCCGTTTCGGTGAGCCTTCCGCGCATCGGTTCGTTCATACTGCTCGGCTCCCGCCTGGTGGAGGGCTTCGAGCAGCATCACCTGGTTGAGGAACCAGGTGATGAGGGTCTTCATGCCATTCTCATTATCGGAAAGATAATCTTCGATTAACGCTAAGGGATCCATGGCCCTGTTTCTCCTTTCTGCAAATCTAGGTTGGATTCAGGGCCAAATTATTTTTACAGAAGATTCGTTACACTGTCGGCACCGCAGCATGGGAGACAAAAACATCCTTTTTTTCATCAGGGTAAATTTATTTGTTTTAAGATTTCATCTTGAAGAAGGATTTATGCAAAGAAAGAACTGGACGATGCTGATTTTCCTCTTCTGTTTCCTTCTCTTGAGCATCGTCCTCTCCACCGCCATCGGGGCGAGCGGTCTTTCCCTCCTGGACCTCGACCCGGACACGGTCCAGATGCTCATCTTCGACGTCCGCCTTCCGCGGGTGCTCGCCGCCCTGCTGGTGGGGGCCGGCCTTGCCGTCGCCGGCGCGGCGATGCAGGGGCTCTTCAAGAACGCCATGGCCGACCCCTACATCATCGGCACCTCCTCGGGCGGGGCGCTCGGCGCCTCCCTCTCGATCGTCTTCTTCATGGGTTTCGGCCTCCCGGTCTTCGCCTTCGTCGGCGCCACCGCCTCCACCGTGCTTGTCTACCTCATCTCACGGCGCAAGGGGCGGGTGACGGTCGAGACCCTCCTTCTCTCGGGCATCGCCGTCTCGATGTTTCTCTCGGCCGTCCTCTCCTTCATCATGTACATGTCCGGAAAAAGCCTCCACCAGATCATGTTCTGGCTGATGGGCGGGTTCTGGAACATCTCGTGGAGCGACGTCTGGATCGGCCTCCTCCTCCTGCCCGCCTGTCTGGTCCTCTTTCTCTGTGCGCGCGACCTCAACGTGATCTCCATCGGCGAGGAGGACGCCGTCCACCTGGGTGTTGACGTGGAGAAACTGAAGTTTGCCCTTCTCCTGCTCTCCTCCTTCATCACCGGCATCGCCGTCTCGGTGGCCGGTTCGATCGGCTTTATCGGGCTGATCGTCCCCCACCTGATGCGCATCCTCGTCGGACCCGATCACCGCATCCTCATCCCCTCGGCGATGATGGCGGGCGCCGCCCTCCTGGTGTGGGCCGACACCCTGGTCCGCATCCTCCCGACCGAGATCCCGGTGGGCATCGTCACGTCGTTCTTCGGCGCACCGTTTTTCATCTACCTTCTCAGGAGCAGGACGCGCACATGACAGGCATAATGGTCAGAACAGAGGATCTGGACGTCTCCTATGGCGACACCCGCGTGCTCCAGGCGGTCTCGCTTGCGGTGGCCGGGGGCTCGTTCATCGGCATTCTCGGCCCGAACGGATGCGGAAAGACCACCCTGCTGCGTGCGCTCTCCCGGATCATCGACCCTGCGGCCGGGACGGTGATGGTCGACGGCAGAGATATTGGCACGTATTCGATCAGGGGCCTTGCCACCATCATGGGCGCCGTCCCGCAGGAGACCGCCGTCACCTTCGACTTCACCGTCGAGGAGATCGTGCAGATGGGCCGCCACCCCTACCTCGGCCGCCTCTCCTCGATGGGCGAGGAGGACTACGCCATCTGCCGGCACGCGATGGAGATCACCAACACCGCATACCTTGCCGGCCGCCTGATCACCGAGATCAGCGGCGGCGAGCGACAGCGGGTGCTGATCGCCCGCGCCCTTGCCCAGAGGCCGCGGGTGCTCCTCCTCGACGAACCGACCTCGCACCTGGACATCAGCCACCAGATCGAGATCCTCTCGATCATCAGGGGGCTCGTCCCGGAAGTAACGGTGATCGGCGTCTTCCACGACATCAACCTCGCCGCCTACTTCTGCGACACGATCATCCTGATGGAGCGGGCGCGTATCGCCGCCGTCGGGACGCCTGCGGCGGTGATCACCGACAAAAACATCAGGGAGATCTTCGGTGTGGAGATGATCGTCCGCACCCACCCCATCACCGGGCGCCCCTATGCGGTGCCGCGCTATGAGCCGGGCCCGGTTGCCGGCCACCCCCTCAGGGTGCACGTGGTCTGCGGCGGTGGCACCGGGGCGGAGACCCTCTACGCCCTGCGCTCTGCCGGTCACGAGGTGACGGCCGGTGTGCTCTCGGCGAACGATTCCGACTGCACCGCCGCGGAGGGCCTCGGGATCAGGGTGATCCGGGAACCCCCCTTCGCCCCGATCTCCTCCCGCTCCCTGGAGGAGTATGCGGCCGTCCTTCAAGCGTCTGATGCGGTCGTCGTGACCGGGATGCCGGTCGGCCCCGGCAATATCGACAACCTGCGGACGCTCGGGGACCATGCCGGCCTCCTGGTATTCCTGCTCTCTCCCGGTGGAACCGATCCGGCTGACCACGACTACACCGGCGGCGAGGCGACGGCCATTCTTGATGCGCTGCTGAAAAACGGTGCGGTGCGGGTCGGAAGCGTTTCTGAACTTCTGGACCGTCTGGCTGCGCGCAGGGCCGATCGTCCATGAGAGAGATTGGCGTCTCCACCTATTGCCTGATGCACCGCCCACTCTGCGATGCGCTGGAAACACTCTCGCAGGAGACCGGGCTTATCGAGGTCCTCTCCGACTCCCTGCACTCAATCTTTCTGTATGCAGAGGTCTGTGCCTCCTTTGATCTCCGCTACACCGTCCATGCCCCGACCACTGACCTCAACATCGCTCTCGAACACGAGCGGATGCGGAGGGCGTCGATCCAGGTGATCGAAGACCTTGTTGGCGTGTGCGACCTTATCGGGGCCTCGGTGCTCGTGGTCCACCCTGGCGTCTGCATGGACTCCCACCTGATGGCGGCGTCGGATCTGGCGCTCCGCCGGTCTCTGGAAGACCTTTCCCGCCTCCAGGAGGCGTGCGCCGTCACCATCGCCGTCGAAAATATGGGCTCGTGGCCCTGCTGCCATTTCAGGGACACCTCGCTCCTGCCGGTGCTCAAGGACCTCGGCCTCGGCTTTGTCCTGGACGTCGGCCATGCCCATCTCAACGGAAATCTCGAGGCATTTCTCCGTGCAGGAACGCCCGTCCACCTCCATCTCCACGACAACCGCGGCGTGCAGGACGAGCACGCTGCCTGCGGCACCGGCACCATCGATTTTTCAGCGGTTCTGGATTCTTTATCGCCCCGCACCACGGCGGTGATCGAGGTGCAGGATCTCGGTGCGGTCCGTCCGAGTCTGGCATACCTGAACGGCGTGTGAGCGAAGGGGACCCGGTGTGCCCCCGCGTGGTAAGCCCCTGCCAGGGTGCCGATAGCGTAGATCGGGTGCACCGGTGCCTGGGGGCCTGCTGCTCCAACAGAACTGCGATTGGTGCGGGGATGGGAGATGTGAGAGAAACCTCTGGTGGGCAGGACGCTCCCTCTGAAGATCTATTCTGAACGGAAATGGCTCTTCGCTACTGTGTGTGGGTAGCCATGGCATCTTCATTTGACTGCTCTCAGGCGACCCGGGATAATGGGCTGACCTCACAAGGCAGGTCGCGATTGAGAAAGCGAGGAGTGTTTCCAGATGAAAAGTAGTTGATCCCTGTGCCGGTGCCTGGGGGCTGGCTTGCCCCGATGATCTGCGATAGGGGGGGATGGGTATAATCCCTCAGGATCGTGTGTGTGCCTTCCCGGTCCAATCGTGCGTGGGGGTCCGGGGGTGCAACCCCCGGTGGACAGCCTAGGGAAAGCGGTTGATCGATAGGCAGGTGTGAAAGCGTTACCCACATGAAACAGCGAAGAGCCACGGAAACTCAGGTGCGCCGGGTAGTCCACCAGGAAGAACGGCACAACTGAATCACGCCCGGTTATGATGGGGCGAAATCCGGTCTGGATCTGCACCGTTGCCGGGAAACGTTGTTTCCCGACTCTCCGGCGCAGAAAAAAAGGTGTTGGATTTTAGACGAGTGACAGGAGGGGGTGCTTGGTGACACCTTCTCCAAGGTCTCCACCGAGTTCGCGGCGCGCCTCGGCGAGGACGATGTCGGAGAACGCGGCCGCCGTGGCGATGCCCTCGCAGTTCTCGATCGGACCGAACATGATCAGGTCGGCGCCCAGGGTCATGGCCATGATGTTGCAGCCGATATCAGGGGCCGCCCATGCTGTCTGCCTGATACCCTCCATGCCGCCGAAGTGGTGGTGAGCCATCTGTTCGAGGAGGACATCCTTGCCCTCGTACTGGGAGGCGAGGACGTTCTTCCTCCAGCGCTTCAGCCAGGTCCAGGAGACGGTCATGTTGTGGTATGCGCCGCCGGTCGGCAGGCCGTGGATCGCCTTGCAGGCGAGGATCTCACGGAACGAGCCGCCTGAGCCGAGGCCGAGCGGGGTCGCCGCAGTGTCCAGGATCGGACGGGTGATGCCGCACTCTTCGGCAATGCCGATCATGGACTTTGCCTGGCCTGCGACACCGCCCTCGGTGAGCACCTTTTCACGGCCCGCGACCGAGGGGTCGCCGGGGTTGAAGGCGAGGACGATCGCCGAGTTGACGTCGGACTTTTTCAGGGCCTCGATGCTCTCCGGCGTGATGGAGCCGTTGATCGAGTTGTAGATCGCACGGTCGGCGATGCCGACCTCGGTGACGTACTCGCAGGCGTGGGCGAGTGCCGGTGCCGCCGAGGAGTCCATCAGGAAGGGCGTCTTGTCGTCGATCGAACAGAACCAGTCGAAGTAGCTCTCAAAGGCCTCGCCGTACTCCGAAATGATCTGGATGAAGTACGGGTTGCCTGTCTGGTCGTAGAGTTCCTGACAGCGGTTCCAGAGCGCTTCTGCCTTTGCCTTGTCGATCTTGCCCGTGTGGTCGTCGAGCACGGTCTCGTGCTTGTTGTAGAAGATGGATGCGCCGAGAACCCGGGGGTACTCTCCAGGCTGGCCACCGAGTTTAATGCCGTTGAAGTCGAATACGGCCTGTTCTTTCTCAAACTTGAACATACTGATCTTGCCTCCTTACATCAATTTCGGGAGCAGGAATATGAGCATCATAAAGACGAACAGTCCTGCTACCAATCCGTAGAGTATGCCGATGTCCCTGCCGATCTTCCGACCGATGCGCTGGGTCACCTCGGCGTTCACGAACTCAATCCTTGTCTCAACCTCGTCGAGCCTCTTCTCGATCTCAAGGAACTGCGGGTTTGCGCCGGCAACTGCCGTTCCGGCAGCGCCGCCCTCGGCTTCCTTGACCTCGACGACCATGGGGCCTTCTCCGAACGCTCCGGGGTCTTTCCCGGTGAGTTCGGCGATCTTCGCCTTGATTGCACCGAGGTCCTCGGTCTCCATGATGTCGACGAGTTCGGTCTGGGCCTGGAAGCGCTTGATCGCTGCATCATCGAGGTTCTCGATGAAGGGGATCGCACCCTTTGAGCCGACGACCTTGCCGCCCTCGACGCCGTTGGCGTGGAGCGCCTGGAACGTCTGTCCGGAAAGGTGCCCCTTGACCTCGGTACCGCAGGTCAGGACGAACCTGATGTTCGGGTTCGAGATGATGTTTGCGATGACCTTCTCGAGGCCGAGGTTCTCTGTCTTGCACGAGCCGCAGAGTGCGGCGCCTGCATCGCAGATCGCCTGCTCATCGAGGTGGGACCCCATGGTGACGACGGCGACACACGAGTTGGCGTCGCCTGAGTGGAAGTCGCCCTTTGCAATGGGCCATCCACTTGCCGGTGATGTCTTGTCTGCCATGCTTCTCACCTCAGATCAGGAATACCGGCACCACGACAAGGACCATGACGATGAGCATGCCTGCCGCAAAGCCTGGAATACCTGAGTCCATAATGCCTGAATCGAGTTTGTTCGTCCTGGCAATGATCTGGGACTTAAACTTGATGTCTGACATGATCGTGTCGATCGCAGCCATCCTGATTGCGCCAGATGTCTTCTTCTCTTCTTCTGCCATGTTCTTTTCACCCCAGCAAGAGGAAACCGAGTATGGCAAATGACACGATCAGGCCGATCATCAGGCCCTCGATCTTTCCACTGTAGACGCCCGCGGCCAGTCTGTCGCGGTATCCGATGTCAGTCACCATCTTCTCAATGATCTTGAACCGGGCGTGGATAAGCGCCAGGTCGCCGTTCATCTCGACGATTTCGCCGCCTACTTCTTCGGCGCCGCCCTCAGCCTCCTTGACCTCGACGATCATGGGCGCTTCTCCGAACGCTCCGGGGTCTTTCCCGGTGAGTTCGGCGATCTTCGCCTTGATTGCACCGAGGTCCTCGGTCTCCATGATGTCGACGAGTTCGGTCTGGGCCTGGAAGCGCTTGATCGCTGCATCATCGAGGTTCTCGATGAAGGGGATCGCACCCTTTGAGCCGACGACCTTGCCGCCCTCGACGCCGTTGGCGTGGAGCGCCTGGAACGTCTGTCCGGAAAGGTGCCCCTTGACCTCGGTACCGCAGGTCAGGACGAACCTGATGTTCGGGTTCGAGATGATGTTTGCGATGACCTTCTCGAGGCCGAGGTTCTCTGTCTTGCACGAGCCGCAGAGTGCGGCGCCTGCATCGCAGATCGCCTGCTCATCGAGGTGGGACCCCATGGTGACGACGGCGACACATGATTTGGCGTCGCCTGAGTGGAAGTCGCCCTTTGCAATGGGCCATCCACTTGCCGGTGATGTCTTGTCTGCCATTTTTTCCACCTCAGATCAGTGCGAAGACGATGATCCCCGCAATGAGCAGTCCTACAGCCATACCATACCAGAGGGCGGTGACGCCACCGGCGATGACCAGTGACTTCTCTCTGCCAGGGAATGAGGCAGCGAAGGCACCTTCACCGGAGAGCATGCCGACGAGGTCGTCGGTGTACTTCTCAAGTTCGGTGACCTTGTCGATCACCGGCTGGTACGAAACACCTGCCGTGGTGACGACGCCGACCATCGGGTCTACTACAAGCCCGAATTCGGGCAGTACGAGTACGTATCCCATCAGTCCTCACCCTTGGGTTCGAGAATCGGCTTAGCGTCGAGCCATGCGTACGCATCGCGCTTGCTGTATTCGATGTACTTGACAAAGGTGTAGTACCAGCCTGCAATGGCGACAACAAGCGAGATGATCGCTGCGAATGCGCTGACGAAGGCGAATGAGATGACAGCGACAACGATCATCGAGAGGAAGCCGCACTCTGCAGCGAGCGTGAGCGTCCGGTCCTGCTTCTCGCCGGGGCCGAGGCAGGCGTTGAACGGGTGCTGGAGAGCAATACCGCCAAGCATGAAAGAGACCGCGATCAGGCAGCCGCCGAGCAGCGAAGCCCCGAAGGACGTGGTCGAAAGGATGCCCAGGATCGAGACGGTCTTCACGGAGAGGGCGTCGAAACCGAAGCCGCCTGCCATGACGGCCGTAAGGCCGAGGATGACGATCGCACCGATGATGGCCATCTCGGTGAGCGAGCGGACCATGACCGGGATGTTCATGCGCATGACACCGTTTGCCAGGAAACCGCAGACACCGCCGACGATGGCGCCGAAGACGACGGCCATGATCGGAGTGAGGTACATGGCGTCAAAGCGGGTTGCAAGCAGCATGGCAATCACACCGGAACCGAAGGCGATCATGCCTGCGGACGGCACGCCGGTACCGATACCGTAGCTGCAGAGGTGCTTGATGGTGCTCGTGCCCCATACCAGAGCGAAAACAGCAGCAAGTCCGCCGAAGAACGAGAAGACCTCGGTTCCGGTGGCGCTGTTGAGATAGGTCAGGTACAGGCAGATGACCGAGCCAACAAGGCCGACTGCCATCAGCTTGTCGTGGGGTATGCCGCCGGTTGAAGCGGTAATTTGTACTGTCATTTTACACCACCACAATCAGAACTGCAAACAGGCCGCAGACTGCCGAAGCGACGGCACACCCGATGATTGCACGCGGGAAGCGCTTGAACTTCGGGTCGTGGGGCCCTTCAATCGTGCCCGTAATGTTGTACGCGGCAAGCACGGCGTTCACCAGGAACATGCCGACAGCGAAGATGCCTGCGAGTGAGACTGCGATCGGCAGGACCTCTTCTGCGCTTGCGTTGAACATTGCGGGAAGCATGGCCGAGTAGACCTGCAGGAGCTCATAGTAGATGAGCGTACCGCCGGCGCCGCCGAGCAGACCGCCGATCACACCGCCGACATAAGAGATGAACGGCAGGCCGTGACCTTCAGTGCCCTGTGACTTGTACTCCGCCTGGGAGTCGCCGGTGATCGGGTCCTTCGCGACCTTTCCTGATGCGGCCGGAATACCCATGCCAAAGATGTAGACGATGTTGACCATCAGACAGGTGATCGCCATCATGAGGCCGCCGCCGATAGCGCCTGCGGCGATGACGACAGCAATCCCGAATGCGGGGTTTGCTGCAGCCCATGCGCCGCCGAAGAGGCCGGCAAGGCCTGCACCGGCCGCGAGCATGGCCACACCGGTAGCGATACCGGGGGACTGGCCCATAGCGGCAGGTGCGCCGCCGACCGGGACGAAGTGGACACCGAAGCCGACGAGAGCGCCGCCGATGATCACGCCGATGACTGCCACAAGGGCAGGCGCCGCCATGACTGCGGTGATCGCGAGGGCTGCGATGATGATGACAATGCCGATGATGGACGCGGTCGGGTTGATGCCTTCGCCGCCGCCTTTTGCTGCACCAAGTGCGCTCATGCCGATGCCTCCTCAGCATTCGTGTACGGACCGTAGTTCTTGCGGGCCCAGGTCTCGATGTAGCGGTCGATGATCATGAAGATCAGGATGATGATGACACCGACGATAATGGCGCCCCAACCGCCGACGGCCTCCTCGAAGAGGACGGTCCTCCAGAGCTCGAGGAATACGATCAGCCCGAAGCAGACACCCGATGCCGGGCCGCCGAGCTTTGCGGTGAACCAGCCGTTGTCAAGGGAGCTGCGCTGACCGGCCTCGGCATACCGGACGATGTTGCCGGATGCGGAGATCGGAACGCCTGCGCCGAACATCTGGGACTGGTACTGCCGTTCCTTTCCATAGAAGGGGTTGCCGGTTGCAGAGCCTGCGGCACCGAGAGCGATGCCCCAGACGATACCGAGAAGAGGCAGCGGGAACGGGTGACCGAGAGCCGCGTTCATGAGGTAACACATCGACACGGTCGTGAATACCGCAACAAAGGCATGCGCCATCGTGACGGAGGTCACCGACTTGAGTAGGTCGATGTATACCGGTTGTTCAAACTTTGCCAGACTCGACGTCCTGCCAAGGTAGGCAGTCGCCGCATACACGCCCTGCACGAAGATTGCAAGTGAGGACGCAATAACAATAGCAAGCACCGGGTTCATGCCGGTTGCCATAAATGCCCAGGCCACGCCTGCGCCGATAGTGACCCACAGACCATATGCGGGCGGTTCACCGGATACAGCCTTGTTGTAAATCCGGTGAATATAGCCCATCTGCGGAGCCAACTGGACCTGAGAGTTCGGGTCACCCTGTGATCCGATGTTGGACTCAGTGTCCTCGGCAGCGCCGGCAACGGTAGCAAGAGCACCTGCCAATGCTGTTACTCCTACGCCTAATAATATGCTTTCCATTCATCTCCCTCCCAGCGCACAATTGATGCACGAGAGTTTTCACATTCGCGTTACCACACAGATGGAGTACAAACTCTTTGTGGTTCATTTAACAGTCGTTTATGATTTAATTAAATGTTTCGGAAAGTATTGGGAATACTCCCATTATTTGGTTTAAAACATCCAAATGGGGAAAATACTGCGACTTTCCGAATGCATAATTGCAGTAGGTAAAAAAAAATTGTGTAATGGGTTTTACTTTGCCGGGATGATCAGGGAGCGCTCGCCGGCCGGCATGTACTCTCTGATCGCACCCTTTGCGAACTCGCGCCTGGGTTCGGCGAAGTCGAACTTCAGCGCCGGGTCCGCGAAGGTGATCTTGATCAGCGGGTTCATCGACCATGCGTCGGCGCGCGTGTAGTGCGCACTGCCGACGATAGCGGCGTACTCGCCCTGGTGACCGACGTTCATCGCGTAGTTCGGGTAGTTCGGACCGCGGAACTCGCCGATCGCACCCTCGTCCGGGCGGACGGAGAGCGAGTTGGTCGAACCGCACTGGTCCTGCAGGTCGTAGCCGAAGAAGCCGAGGCGGCTCCAGCCTTCCTTGTGCATGAGCATCGAGAGGTACCAGCCGTTGAGACCGGCGTTCGAGTTGCCGGTGGCGATGGCGGTGGACAGGCCGGAAGCGGCGGCGATGACACCGGCACGCTGGGACCCGCCGAAGTGGTCCTCCATCATGGTCGGGAACTGCTCGTACTGCTCCATCGCGTTGAGGGTGACCTCGCCGGCGATGTCGTTGACGATCTCCTGGGTCGGCTTGACCTTGTCCGCTGCGGACGGGTGCTTCCAGTCGACTTTGTACTTGTCCTTGATGTAGTCCATGCCGTAGTAGGTGAACTCGTCGAGGATGTTGTCGGTGTACGCGGCGGTCGCATACTGGGTGAAGCCGACACCGCCGGACATGTACGATCCGAGCCAGATCTGGTCGAAGAGCATCGTGCCTGCACCGACGACCTCAAGGGACGCCCTTGCGGGGTCGTTGGGGTACTTGCGGTCGGCCTGGATCATGTCGGCGAAGTGGCCGAACTTGATGCCACCGGGCTCGTTCGGACCGCGTGCACGGCGGGCCGGCAGGATGTCGGCCATCTGAATGACGCCGGCGTGCTTTGCAGCGTAGGAGAGGTCGGCGACGGCCGCTTCACCGGCGCACATGCGGTACGCGGCGATGTAGGACATGCCGAGCTGCATCGCAGACCACCGGGAGGTGGTACCGCCGTCGCAGGTGCGGGAGACAATCGTCGGGATGTGAACGGCCTGGAACATCGACTTGCCGACAGCCGCCTTGAGGGCCTCCGCGGACTTCGCCGGGAAGAGCTTCTCGATGTTGAGGAGGAACTGGGGCTCGATGTCGTCGGCGAGTTCGTCGTCGCCGGTGAAGACCTTCACATAGCAGTCATCGGTGAGCGCCGGGTGGGTCTCGACCATGTGCTCCTGAACCACGGCTGCGCCGGGCATGGCGTGGTTGAGGATGTGCAGGTACTCGTTGATCGTCTCGGGGGTGACTTCCTTGCCCAGACGCTTCTGCAGGGTGGCGTGAGCGAGGTCCATGCCGACGATGATCGTCCGGCGGATGTCGTCCCAGAACTGCTGCATCGCAGCGTTGTTGACGAAGTGCAGGTCGTCGCCCTCCACGAAGACGCCGGTGCCGGAGACCTCGTAGGTCATCAGCTGGCGCTGGCCCATCGGGATGCCGCCAAGGTGGCAGCGCTCGGGGTCATACATGGAGATGCCACGCTGCATCTCGACGGCGCGGGACTCCTTGAGGAATTCCTGTTTTCTCGGGGACTGCTTGAGGCCGCCGAACTTGTAGAACTCTGCCTTCTCGGACTGGACGTCCTGTCCCTGGAACTTCTCCTTGAGCGCTTTCAGGAAGAGCTTCTGGGTTCTCTCAATCTTTGCCATGTGAATCAGTCCTCCTTCGGCATGAAGCCGTATTTCGTTCTCAGCGAGTGGATCCGCTGGATGTACTCGACGTACTCGGCGTCATCGCGGTACGCCGTTCCGGCGAGCGAGTGGAAGATGGTCGTGTGCGCCTTGAGCCAGTTGGTGTCCATCGGCTTGCCGACGTTGACCGCACGGTCGAGGGGCTCGCCGATCTGGTTCTTGACGTACTTGACCACGCCGTCAGCGCCGAGCACACAGCGCTGGAGCATGTCGAACATCATGCCGTCCTCTGCGAGACGGAGGGAGTGACCGTGCACGGTCGCACCACGGCAGGATACGAGAGCCGGGTCGAAGACCTCGGTGTTGATCAGTTCCTTGGAGTATCCTTCAAGGTCGCGCTCGCGGCACTCGACGATCTGACGGCCAGAGAGGGTGCCGGGGTCGATGCCGCGGAAGCGGTAGCACTCCATGTAGGTGCGCTGGTACGGCTGGGACGGGGCGTTGAACATCGAGTCAGCGAACTGGATGTAGCGGACGCGGTCGCCGGCCTTTGCACCCTCGGTCGGGGTGACGATCTTTCTGATCGGGCAGTTTGGCTCCTGCTGCTCGGCAAGGGGCGGGTGGGCGGTCGGGTAGGCCGCACCCGGGGCGCGGTGGCCAAGGATCAGGACGACGTCTTCATCGGTCACGTCGCGGATCTTCTCAAGCTTGTAGCCCGGGTTCATCTGCTTGCGCCTGTTTTCGGCGACAACAGAGGTTCCCGGTCCGAACTGTGGTTTATATGCCATAGATAATTTCACCTCAATACTTTTCTTCTTTCATTAGTCTGGTAACGGCTGCAATGACTTCGGCCATCTTCTCCCGTGTAGGTGTCTGACCTCTGGTGACCCCGGAGACGATTGCCTCCACGCGCCCTCTGGTCCTCACCTTATCAGGGGAAGGCATGACGAAGGCTGTTTTCACGCCTTCCTTTGCGAGATCCTCGTAGTCGATCGGTGCCTGGGAGACGACGACGGCCTTCACGTCGACGTGCTCCAGCATGAACCTGACCTTCTGCACCACATGCGACCTGACGTTGCCGTGGTGGAGGATTGCGACCTTATGCTCTTCGATCTGCTCAATCTCTTTCTCGGTAAGCCCGAAGTAGGCGCCAAGGACTGATCCGGCAATCTTTGGAGAGTCGGGTGGAACGCCGCTCCCCGCATTGAGCACGAGCGTGCTCACGGAGAACTCCACCCCCTCCCGTCTGAGAGCGGATGTGATGTCGCAGACCGGCTTTGTTACGTGCCGGCGTCCCGGCGACATGCCGACGACGATCACATCAGGGTGACGGCATTCGGAAATGGTGCCTCGCTGGGCGAGTCCTCCGCCCTTGCCCATTCCCATGCTCTCCCTGCAGTCCACTACCTGGGTTACCCTTCCGATTGGCATGGTTATTTTGTTCCCTGGATGATCAGGGGCCCTTTGCGGCTCTTCGGATCGGTGGTGCCGAGCATGACCTCGTCGGCATCGGGCCCGTACTTTGCATAATCTGATACGGTCGCCTGGGTCTTCATAAACTTCCCCTCAGATAATCCGTACGGGAAGTTCGTAAAGACCTCATCGCATGCTTTCCTGATGGGTTCGATAAAGGACCGGTCTTCAAGTTCGATCAGGATCGTCCCGACCTGCACCTGAAGCTCGACGTCCTGGTCCCCGGCACGGATCACCCTCCGCATCTGGTGCGGGTTGGGCAGACCGCGGGCCGGACCGTATGGGACGGTGGTGGGGAGGCGAGGTCCGTTCAGGATCAGTTTCCTGATCCCTCCGACCTCGAGTATCCGGCTGAGGAGTGCCTCAACTGTCTCCGGGTTGAGGAAACGCGCAGGCACTATCCTACACTGGGGATATACGGCTTCTGTCATCAGACTGCTACCTTATACTGCCTTTGCAATGTGCTGCAGGGGCTTTGCGAACTCTTCGATCTTGCCGTAGGTCTCGCCGTAGATCTTGGAAGTGCTCTCGGCAGAGAACATCTGGGTGCCGGCATCGAGGGCACAGGCGGCGACCACGCAGGGAATCGCGAAACCGGCGGAGTGCCTGGTCACGACGTGGTTGCCGTTGAAGATACCCGGACCGCCGCCACCGTAGATCGAGTGGCTGAAGAACGAGAACCCGACAGCAGTACCCATGACACGGCCGTAGTCACAGCCGGGCAGCCCGGTCTCGTGCTCGAGCAGGTCGTTGAAGTACAGCAGGGTCGAGGAGACGGCCTGGGCGAACCGGCCCGCACCACAGTTCACCATGGTGGCGGCGAGGGTGCCCGCGGCAGCGTAGGCGTTCCAGAGCATCGGGTCCTTGGTGTCGTAGAACTGGAAGTATCCGCCCTTCTTGCCGGGCATGATGACCTTGTCCTCGATCGCACGCTCGACCAGGGACTGGACGACAGTACCGACGGTGCCGGTTGCGCCGTTCGCCTTGACAAGGTCGTAGACCATGTTGTTGGCGTTCAGGCCCTGGTAGGCATAGCCGAGGAGCTGTGCACGCTCGAAGGGTCCGATGGAGTTGCCCATCTCCCACTGGCCGGCCTGCTCGAAGGTCGAAGCGAGCGCAGCGCCCTGCATGGCGTTCCTGCCCGTGATCATCACGGTGTGGTTCGCCGGGATGTTCCTCAGGGCAAAGCCGAGGCCTTCGTTGTTCTGCGGGATCGACAGAATGGACTGGACGTTCGCACCGGCCATGTCCATGGTCTGCGGGTAGGTACCCCATACCGCCGACTTGATGATGCCGGCGTCAAAGGGCCCGACATTGTACTGGTCGATGAGGGCGTAGGTGGTGGCCGCGGCGACCGAGGTGATCGCAGCGTCGTAGGTGGCTGCCGCCTCGATACGCGCCTTCGGGACCTCGACAAGGAGCAGCTTGCCGCCGAAGTTCTTGATGACAGTGTCGTCGCCCTCGGCGACCGAGACCATCTCCTTGATCCTGGCGATGATCGCGTCGCTGTCCTTGACGACGCTGAGGTCGAGGGTGCGCCCGGGGATGATGTTTGCCTTGCCGCCGACCGCACCGGTCTTCACACCGTTCTCAATGCCTGCGAGGTTGACCGCGACGGTCCTCTTGGTGAGGTCCATCATCTTCTTGATCGCAGGGTTCACAACCGGGCTGACCTTTTCGAGAGCGACACCGCTCTTGAGGAGCTTGCCCTCATCGTCGTAGAGGTCGATCGTGTCTGAATATTTTGCCATATAATTCCTCCAGATTTGGGTTTGTTACAATACAATACGGTTACTGTGCGCTGAACACTAAATGAATCGCTGACAATCGCTGATGGGTACTACTGCACGTCCCTCAGGGGACAATTGCATATTCCTCATCTCGCCATATAAGGGTTGTGATTCACGGGGCCTTGTGACATTTTATATGTATTCTGATATATGGTGAAATTGAAAGAATCTTCAGATAGAGTTTTTATAGGCCTGGCGCTCCCGCTCCAACGTGTGAGTTCTACCTGTGCGGGTGTTACGTAATAATATGCTTATGTGTAGAGTATATTACCTCTGCCTGCGCTTCGTTTTTTTGAAAAAAAGAGATTGAATTAGTATTTTTGATAAATTTTGCCGTAGATGACCTCGCCTTTCCGCTTGCCGTGGCGCTCCCCCATGTCGCCCTCATAGAGAGCGAAGGTGGCCCTGGTGCCGTCGACCTCGAGGTCGACGTCTTTGCGGTAGACAAAGCCCGGCATCATGACGTCGATGGTGCCGAAGACATAGATGTCTCCCTTGACCATCTGGCCGCCGATCTTGGACTTGCCGTTGCCCTTGATGATGATGGTGCCGCCCTCGGCGTGCGTGGCGACATGAACATCGGCGTCGCCTTCGACGATGATGGTCCCGCCGTTCATGAAGTAGCCGATATCAGAACCGGCGTTGCCCTTCACGCGGATGGTGCCGCCCTGCATCCCCCTCCAGTCGCCGCGGTATGCGGCGCCGAGGTAGTTGCCGGCGTTGCCGCCGATCTCGAAGATCCCGCCCTTCATGCCGGTGCCTGCGAAGGCGTCGACGTCGCCCTTGACGACGAGTTTGCCGCCTTCCATCCAGGCCCCGGCGTACATGTCGGCCGAGCCCTCGATCAGGACCTCGCCGGCGGTCATCTTCATTCCGATGTACTTCACGCGGGAGGCGTCGCCCTTGATGACGATCTTTGTCTCAGCAGCGGTCGCGCCGCCTTTGCCCGCAACATCGAAGTAGGTTCCGAGTTTGGCGGTCTCCCTGCCCTCAAAGACCGGGAGATCGGCGATCTCGGCAGCGCTCTTGCCTGCGAAGGCGTCAGGGGTGATCTTTTCAGCCTCAAGACGGAGATCGGGCTGTTTTTTAATGGTCAGTGTAACTGTCTCCATCATCATCACCTCACTGGGTCGCGTCCACCTCGATGCGGAACGGGTTTCTGAGGTAGCCTTCTTCATGCACCTCGTAGTTTGCCTCGCTGACTGTGTAGTACTTGAGGAACTTCTCGGTGATATCGCGCCTGACCTGCGGGTTGTCGTTGACCTTTACGTCCACCCACAGTGTCCGCTTCCTGCCGTTGCTGAGGATGTCGCCGTCTCTGACGACCATCTCGCCGGCCTTGAAGAGGTATGCGGCGTTCCCGAAGGCCTTCTCGATCAGCTCGGGGTCGTCGGCGGTCTCGGGGTTGTAGTCATAGACTGCAACATCTCCTTCCATGCCGACCTTGAGGCTGCCGTACATGTGACCGAGGCCGAGTGCCTTTGCCGTGCCGGCCCGGGTCATCTGGGCGATCTCGTAGAGATCCAGTTCGCGGTCGAGTCCGGCGATGAACGTGGCGTCCCTGACCTTGTCGCCGTACTTCATGGCGTCAATCTGGGCCTCACGCGCCTTCTGGCTCATCAGCCACTTCATGACCCGCGGGTACCTGGTGAAGGGCCCGGCGTTCGGGTGGTCGGTGGTGATGAAGACCCGCATCAGGTCCTTCGCCATCAGGGCGAGTTCAAGACCGATGGCCCACTGGATGCCGCAGACCTTGATGTCGGGCGAGTAGATGTACGGGACGATCCCTGCAGCAGTCTCGAGCTCCACATCGCGGTTTGCCCACTTCAGGTGGTTCAGCTCGGTGAGGTGGTGCTCGAACGGCCCGTCTGCGGTCATCGTCGTCGTCTCGTCCAGGGTGACCTGCCCGATATCGATGGTCAGGTTGTCGTGGGCGTTGACGTAGTCCATCATGACGTCGGCCTTCGACTCGAAGTTGCCCCAGTTGTCGCCTCCATAGGAGTGGAACTGGACGTGGGTGTGGTGCATCACCTGGCTGCGCCCGAACGAGTCCTTCGGCTTCTCGCCCTCAAAGAGCTTGAAGGTGTCGAGCGTGGTCTCGTAGTTGCCCGGGTTGCCCAGGTTGTTGGTGTGGATGTGGATCGAGTGCGGGAGCTTGAGGTACTCGTTCGCCTCCATCAGGCCCTTCATGATCTGGGCCGGGGTGATGTCGAAGTACGGGACCGGGTCGTGGATCGAGTTGCAGTTCAGGCCCCAGCCCCATGCTTCGGTCCCTCCGGGGTTGACGATCTTGACCGCATAGCCCCTGGTGGTCTGCAGCAGCCACGAGATGTACGCCGCCGTGTTCTCCAGTTCGTTGTTCTTCAGGTACTCGAGGACGAACCAGTTGTTCCCGAAGACCGGATATGCACCCTCGTCGATGATCGGGGTGTCGCGCATCTCTTCATGGACGTGGCGGGCGTACAGGGGCGGCATTGCCGCTTCCATGACGGTGCCGTAGCCCATGCGGGCGTACTCGTAGCCAGTCTTGAAGGTGGTCGGGATCGAGAAACCGCCCGCCATCCTCATTGCGCCCTTTCCGGCCTTGTAGGTGAAGAGCTTGTCTTCAGGACGGAAGTTCCGGCCGGCGTTGACCTTCGGGCCGGCGACGTGGGCGTGGATGTCCACACCGGCCGCCATGACCGTCTTGCCCGCGGCGTCGATGACCTGCGGGTTTGAAAGGGCGGTCGACTCGACGATCTTGCCGTCCTTGACGGCAATGTCGGTCCTGTCGCCTTTGATCCCGAGCACGGGGTCGAAGACGAATCCGTTCTTGATCAGGTATTCTGCCATCTTATGCTACCCCTTTGATCTCTTTGATGCGCTTGAGCACCATTTTCAGGAACTCTTCGTCGGTGAGCATGCCTTCGGGAGCATCGACGACCTTGCGGGCGTGGATCGGGACGGCGTCCATCCGATAGGTGCAGCCTCCCACCTCGACGCCCACGAATGCGACCGGCATGTGCAGTTTGCAGACTGCCGTGGTCGGGGTGTAGTGCGGGTCGACGCAGACTGACGGGAGGTTCGCGATCTTCTTCACCGACGAGATCGGGAAGTGCGCCCCCGGGTCAGAACCAAGGACAAAGACGGCGTCCACTTCGTCGCGGCGGAGAAGATCGTTCGAAGACGAGTCGCCCGGGTTGTAACGGGCAAAGCCGCGCGAGAGGTCGACCGAGAACGGGTAGCCGAACTGCCAGCCCAGCACCTCGCCGGAGCCAGTGACGTTGTAGTGGCCCCGCATCGGCATGATGGCCGCTTTCGTGTGCTCGTTGAGGTCCTTGGTGAGCATGATGGCGATGTCGATGTTGTGGTTCTTCGAGAGCGACTGCGTGACGCCCATACCGAAGAAGATCACGACAAACCGACCGCTCTTGAGCGTCTCGGCAGCATCGATGATCGTCTCTCTCGGGATGCCAGCGACCTTCTCCGGGAGCGGTGCGCCGCGGAGGGCGACACGCAGAGCGCTGAGGAGTTCGTAGTCGCGGCCCTGCTCGAGCTGCATGTGGATGTCGGCCATCTTTGCGGTGTCGGTGGTCCGCGGGTCGACGACGATCATCTTCCGTGCCTTGTGGCCCTTCCCGGTGAAGAAGCCGCGGGGGAAGATCGAGTACCTGCTCATGTGGCGCGGGTGCGCGTGGGCAGGGTTGCATCCCCAGAAGATGATCCGGTCGGCACGGTTCTTCACCTCACCAAGAGTGCAGCTCGGCACACCGACGTCCTGCACGGCGATCAGCGTGGTGCCGTGGCAGACGGTTGCGGTGTTGTCGACGACTGCGCCGCAGAGTTCGGCAATCTCGCCGCCGATGCTCTGCGCCTCGCAGTTTGTGGAACTCCAGCCGTACATCAGCGGTTTTTTGGCTTTGGCGAGCATCTGAGCGGTGTACTCGACAGCCTCGTTGATAGAGACCTCGCTCCAGTTGCCCTCTTCGTCCTGTTTCATGGGGACCTTCAGGCGGTCTTTTGCCTGTGAGTGCAGGAACTTCTCCGTTCCGATGACGCAGGCATTGTAGACCTCAAGGATCTGCTTGTCGTCGTCGGTGACCTTGACTTCAAGGTCGTCGCAGAGCGTTCCGCAGAACGGACACACCACATCAGTTACGATTTTTGCCATTAGATCTCACCCCTGCATGCTTTCCTGACAAGGTCGAGCCCTTCGAGAACGGTCTCGCCGTTTGCGACATCGACCTTCACCGGCACGCCCTTGAAGGTGGGCATCCCGGTGGAGTAGGTGTTCGGGCTGATGACCTGGTTTGCCCACGGGCCCATGGGGATGAAGGCGAGGCCCGGGTGGGGGCCCTGGGTTGCCTGCACGGCCTTGACAACGACGCTGCCGTATTCGCTGGTTACACGGACGTTGGTGTTTCGCCATGCACCCAGGCGCTTGAAGTCGGCATCATCCATCTCGATGATGCCGCAGGCCCTGGTGTAGGCGGGCTTTTCCTTCCCGCCTTCCATGGACACACCCTGCTGGATTGTCCGGCCTGATATCAGATTCAATTCAATTTCTGGCACCGTTTCAACCTCCGTGGTTTACTGTTGCAGCTGGTTTAAGGGGCTCGGGCCGAGGTCCTTGACGGTCTTGACGACGTCTTCGATAACCTTTGCCCACTTTGCGCCCTCGGATGCCGATACAAAGGTCATCCTGAGGCGGTTGTCTTCGATACCGAGGTCCTTGAGGACGCTCTTCATGAGGAACATCCGCTTGGCGCACTTGTAGTTGCCCGCAATGTAGTGGCAGTCGCCGAAGTGGCAGCCGGAGACGAGGACGCCGTCGGCGCCGTCGGCGAAGGCCTTCATGATGAAGAGCGGGTCGACACGCCCGGTGCACATCACACGGATCGCACGGACGTCAGGCGGGTACTGGATACGGGCCGAGCCCGCAAGGTCGGCGCCGGCGTAGGAACACCAGTTGCAGATGATCGCCAGAATCTTAGGTTGCCATTCTCCTTCTGCCATTTACTGTTCACCTCCAAGGAGGAATGCATCAATCTGCGCAACAATCTGCGGAGTGGTGAAGTGCTGCATGTAGATCGCACCGCCCGGACAGAATCCGCCGCAGGTGCCGCAGCCCTTGCACTTTGCCTCGGTGACGTGCATGACCGTTCTGCCGTCCTTCTCGATGAGGTCGAGAGCGGAGTACGGACAGAGGTTCACGCACATGCCACAGCCAGCGCACTTCTCTTCAATGCACTGGGCGAAGTAGGGCTCGAGCTCCACCTTGCCCATGTGGATCGGGATGGACGCTGCAGACGCAGCACCTTCGGCCTGGGCTACGGTGTCGGGGATATCCTTCGGACCCTGACAGACACCGGCGAGGAATACGCCGGCGGTCGTGGTGCCGCAGGGGTTCAGCTTCGGGTGGGCTTCGAGCATCCAGCCGTCCTGTGAGCAGGAGACGCCGAACATCTTTCTTACTGTGTCGACGCCCTGAGTCGGCTCGACTGCGGCGGCGAGGACGACCATGTCGACGACCATGTCGACAGGCTGACCGAGGAGGGTGTCCTCTGCATAGACGTGAAGGTTCTTGGTCTTCGCGTCTTCGAGGATGTTTGCCACACGGCCGCGGATGAACTTCGTGCCTTCATCCTGGATGCGGTAGTAGAACTCCTCGTACATCTTGCCAAAGGACCTGATGTCCATGTAGAAGATGTAGGCCTGACATCCGGGGATCTTCTCGGTGATCTGGTGGGCGTGCTTGAGCGAGTACATGCAGCAGAAGCGGCTGCAGTAGGGCTTGCCGACGCCGGTGTTGTCACGGGAACCCGCACAGAGGACGAATGCGACCTTCTTCGGGGTTGCACCGTCGCTCGGCCGGATCAGGTGGCCGCCGGTCGGACCGGACGCACAGATGAGCCGCTCGAATTCGAGCGAGGTGATGACGTTGTCGAACTGTTTGTAGCCCCACTCGCGCTTCTTCTCGATCGGGAAGGCGTCGTAGCCGGTGGCCAGGATGACGGTGCCGACCTTGACGGTCTCGAAGGAGTCTTCCATGTTCAGGTCGATCGCCTTCTTCTCGCCGCATGCCTCGACGCACAGGCCGCACTTGACGCAGGAGTCGAAGTCGATCGTGTAGATCAGGGGGACGACCTGCGGGTGGTAGATGTAGATCGCCTTTCTGGGCTTCATGCCGAACTCGAACGGGTTCGGCTTGATGACCGGGCAGACCGCATCACAGTCGCCGCAGCCGTTGCAGCCGCCGCCGACGATGCCCTTTGCCGTGGCCTCGGTCGGGGTCATGACGCCGCGTGCCTTCTTCCTGAGGGTGATGTCGAAATTGCCGATATAACCTTCGACAGCCTCGACCTCGGTGTAGGTGTGGAGCTCGATGTTCGGGTGACGTCCGACGTCCACCATCTTCGGGGTGAGGATGCACTGCGAACAGTCGAGGGTCGGGAAGGTCTTGTCGAGCTGGGACATGCGTCCGCCGATCGTCGGGGTCTTCTCGATGAGGTAGGTCTTGATCCCGGCGCTCGCAAGGTCGAGCGCTGCCTGGATGCCGCCGACACCTGCGCCGACGACCATGGCGGCGTGCTCGACCGGCACGCTCTTGGGGTAGAGGTCCTCAAGGAGCGCAGCCTTTGCGACGGCGATCCTGACGGCGTCCTTTGCCTTTGCGGTGGCGCCCTCGTAGTCGTGCATGTGCACCCACGAGTTCTGCTCACGGATGTTCGCCATCTCGAACCTGAACGGGTTCAGGCCGCCCTCTTTCGTGGCCGTCCTGAAGGTCGGCTCGTGGAGACGGGGGGAACAGGCGGCGACGACGATACCGGTGAGGTCGTGCTCCTTGATCGCATCATCGATCTTTTTCTGGCCCGGTGTCGAGCACATGTACTGGTACTCGTCGGCCACGATCACACCGGGGAGGGTCCTGGCGTAGTCCTGTACCGCCTTAACGTCGAGAGACCCTGCAATGTTGGTACCACAGTGGCACACAAACACACCAATTCTGGGTTGTTTCTTTTCTTCTGCCATTGATATTCCTCCCTTACAGGATCTTGTCCAGGAACGGTTTGCAGTCGATGCCGTGGAGGTCGAGTGCAAGCTCCTGGGGGCTCATGCCCTGGGCAAGGCCCAGCAGTTCGTTGTAGTGCAGAACCGGAATGTTCCATTCGATCCCGAACTTTTCCTTGATCTCGATCTGGCCGCGGTCGTACTGGAGCTGGCAGAACGGACAGACTTCGGTGATGGCGTCCGCGCCTGCTTCAGTGACATTGATCAGCTTCTCGTTGGTGATGTCCAGCGAGTGGGCGAGATCGAAACCGCGGACACCGCCGCCTGCACCGCAGCACTGCATTTTGTTGCGGTACTGGACGGACTCTGCGCCGAGGGCGTCGACGAGTTCTTCGATCCACATCGGGTTCTCGGCGTCGGTGAACCGGCGCTCTTTGATGGGCTTGAGAAGGTGGCAGCCGTAGTGGACGGCGATCTTCGTGCCGGTGAGCGGACGGACGACCGACTCGCGGATCTTCTCGACGCCGCAGATCTTCGGGTCGTAGTAGAGTTCGGCGAGGTGGTAGACATCGATAGAGCCCTTGAACTCCATGTCGATCTCGGCGAGCACTTCGTTGACGCCGTCGCGGAGGTCGTCATGCTCTTTCAGCCGCTCATTGACCTCGTAGATCGACTTGTAGCAGCCGTTGCAGATCAGGGTGATGTCTTTGCCCATCTCCTCGGCGAGGCAGATGTTCCTGGCGGCCATTGCGTACCAGACGTTGAGGTCGATGGAGCCGAATGCGCCCGGCGCCGGGCAGCAGCTTGCGCCCTTCAGCGGGAGGAGCTCGATGCCCAGCGCCCTGCTCGTCTTGATGGCGGCGGCCTCACAGCCGGGGTACCGGTTCGGTGCGATGCAGCCGAGGAAAAATGCATACTCGTGCATACCGTTGTGCATTAGTGCTCACCCTCTGAGAGGATTCTGTCTGCGTTCTCTTTCATCTTGTAGTGGTCCATGATCTTCTGGATGCCCGGAATGAACTCGGGGTACTTGTGGGTCGTCTCAGGTTCGGCCTCGAGACCGAGTTTCTGGCGCGCCGCACGGTTTACGTCGTTGTTCGGCACACCGTGGCCGGTGGTGTAGATGAGCTGGACCGTCTTGAGGAAGTTCCTCGGGATGATGTCCCACTTGAAGGCCAGGTTGCGCATCGCCATGATGATGTCGGTCGGGGCGATGTCGCGCGGGCAGCGGTCGGTGCAGCTGTAGCAGGTGGTGCAGAGCCAGAGGTCCGGGTCGGTCAGCGCTTCTCTCTCCAGTCCCATCACTGCACGGCGGACGAACTTCCTGATCCGGTAGCTCGAGCGGGGGGCCGAGGGGCAGGAACCGGTGCAGGTACCGCACTGGTAGCACATGTGTGCTATTGTGCGTCCAATCCGCTCGACTTCCTTGGTGAATTCGGGGTTGTCCGCAGCGTGATAATACCTGTCCTGGAATTTCTTTTCCATTGCAGGGTCATTATATCCTTTTGCCATGTTCACTACCTCACGCGTTATCGAGGGCCTTGAGTTCCACTTCGCCAGGGGCTACGCCTTCCTTGACCTTCGAGGTTCTCGGAGTCAGGAGTTTGTCCTTGATCCGCTTGAACAGGTCGGTCTCCTTGCCTTTGATCCTGATGCCGGTCCGCCTCAGGACGATGATGTCTTCACCAGGGCAGGCATTGACGCACGCGCCGCAGAGGATACAGAGATCCTTGTTGACGGCGATGTTTTCCTCCTTCTGGCCCTTCATCTGGGCTGCGGGCTCGGGGGACGGGAGGTAGATCGCGTTGGCCGGACAGATCTCCACGCAGGTGGAGCAGCCGCCCGGGCACTTCTCCGGGTGGAACTCGATCTCACCCTCGAAGATCTTCTCGACGGTGATCGCTTCGGTCGGGCAGTTGATCGCACACCAGCGGCAGGTGCAGCAGTCATCCTCGATGATCTCGACCTTGCCGGGGAGCTTCTTTGCTGAGACCTCGCGGTTGACCTTGATCGCCTCTTCGGGACAGGCTTCTACGCAGACCTTACAGGCATCGCAGAGGCTCTCCTCCCAGAGGACTTCGCCGTCGACCTTTCCGTTCTCAGCGGTGAACGCCTTGCGCTTGACCGTGATCGCCGGGCAGAGGTCGCCGCAGATACCGCAGATTGTGCACTTCTCGGTGTCGACCTCGAAGGTCGTCTTTGCCGTCAGTGCGCTCTGCCGGTCGCGGCCGTCCTCGCTGCCGCCTTCGAACGCGGGCACATCCCGGTCGATTGCGTCACGGGGGCAGACGTCCTCGCAGATGGTACACCTGACGCACTTCTCATCGTCGATCTTGGTGACCATGTCGTATTCGGGGAAACCTTCCTTTTCAACAATCGGAAGGCGCTCTTCACCGTCGATCTTAAGGGTCAGCGCGTTGAAGGGGCACATCACAACGCAGACACCACAGTACGAACACTTGACCTCGTCAATGTTCACCGGGGTTGCGTAGTCGATTGCACTCTTTCTCTTGGTCGCACCGACCATGCTGATCGCAATTGCATCCTCAGGGCAGGACTCCGCGCAGATACCGCAGCCTGTGCACCGCTGGGTATCCAGAACCAGGTGGTTGACCTGCTGGAGAAGTCTCTGCTCATTGATGATGTTTACACCATCTCTCTTCTTGGAGAATTTTGGAAATATCGCCATGAATTACCCTCACTCCTTTAACCTTGTGTCTGGGCACCTGGCCCGGACTGCATTGGTCCAACGACCAGTCGTATCACGTTGTATGGACACGCCTCGACACACACGCCACATCCGGCGCAGAGCTCGTGTTTGACGTCAAGGACGATTGCCTTGCCGTTCATCACCTTGTAGATCTTGTCTGTTGTGACAGGATCCACCGTGCTGAGCTCAAGTGCGCCTACCGGGCACGCGACCACACAATTGTTACAACCGGTACACCGCTCCATGTTTACATGCACTGCAAATGCCATGGTTTCACGCACCAGCTATCTCGATTAAAAATCGATTAAGAAAGAGTTGTCAAATAATATAGATAAACTTTCTGAATGAACCCGGCCGGAAAAAACCCATTTCCGGCGGTTGATCAATGATACTATGTTAATTGGGTGGTGGTATTAAATGCCCGTCAGGTCTGCCCCCCGGGAGCTCCTGCGTTGTGGGTTTGGGGTGAAACCGGGCTTTTTCCACCGGGCTGTCAGATCGCCGGGGCTGCCCGGGTGAGAATTAGAAATCTTCTTCTGCTCCCCTGATGCACACTCTATCAGTGTACATGGTGTACGGCAGCGTCCGGCACCTTTGCACATGAGGTGCACAAAATGGAATATAATGGTGTGACCATCGACGATGAGTATGCTGAAGCGTTCCCGACGTGGGTTTCCAGGATTATCATCACCGCTGTGACTGAAGACTGGGCGTACAGGGCTGCGAACGAGGCGACCGGGTTTGCGACCTCGGCGATCGGATGCCCCTGCGAGGCCGGCATCGAGGGATTCCTCTCGGGCGACGAGACCCCTGACGGCCGCCCGGGTGTTGCCATTCTGATCTGCGCGGGAAAGAAGAAGCTGAAAGAGCAGGTCGTCGAGCGTCTTGCTGAGTGCGTCCTCACCGCCCCGACCACGGCGGTCTTCGACGGTCTGCCCGAGGCCGAGGAGCGGATCGCGGTGAAGCTCCACTTCTTCGGCGACGGCTACGAGTACCAGAAAGAGGTCGGCGGCCGGAAGTGCTGGGCGATCCCGATCATGAACGGCGAGTATGTCGGCGAAGAGGACTTCGGCATCGTCAAGGGCGTTGCCGGCGGGAACTTCTTTGTGATGGGCGAGAACCAGATGGCGGCGCTCATGGGCGCCCAGGCGGCAGTCGATGCGATCGCCGGTGTCGGCGGCGTCATCACCTCGTTCCCGGGCGGCATCGTCGGTTCAGGATCGAAGGTCGGGAGCAAGAAGTACAAGTTCATGCCTGCCTCCACCAATGAGAAGTACTGCCCGACGCTGCGTGAGAAGGTCGAGGACACGAAGGTGCCCGAGGGCGTCAAGGCGATCTACGAGATCGTCATCGACGGCCTCGACGAGGACTGCGTGAAGGAGGCGATGGCCGAGGGCGTCAGGGCGGCATGCATGGTGCCCGGCGTCGTCTTCATCAGCGCCGGCAACTTCGGCGGCAATCTCGGCCCCTTCAAGTTCAACCTGAGGGACCTCTTCTAATTCTTTTTTCCATTATCTGGCTCTTCGCTTTTGTGTGGGGTATCCTCGACACCTTCGTTCTCTTCCGCTCAGGTCGATCGGGATCATGGGACTGTTTCACACGATGGGCTGCGAAGATCCGGAAAACGTTTCAGGCGTTCGAGTCTTCGCGCGAGTGGTTCGGCACGCCGGTGCCGGGGCGGTCGGAAAAACGGTATGCCCGGGACCGACCCGAGGGATCAGTACTTCGCTCTGACGTCCGACATCGAGCGATCCGGTCTCGCGCGACGACTTTGAACGGCGTTGGCAGCACCCGGACGTCGCGGCTTCGCCTCTTTTCGCGTGAGGCTCTCTCGCCCACCGTGCACAACGCTCACGCGAAGACGCGAAGATACGCGAAGGGAAGCCGATGATTTGATCTCCTGACGGCCGCCTCAACCATTTTAGCGAAGTACTGGGGATGCGATCAGCTGATTTTGTGACGATCCTTTTATACCGGATGACGCCGACCATTTCGTCAACGAAATTTTCGGTGTATGTCGATGATCACGCTCACGCCAGAGGATGTAAAGGCCCGGTTCGGGCCGCTGTTCGCGCAGAAGTTTATTGTCATGGTGGACGAGGGGGCCGGGATGGCCGAGATCCTGGAGACCTGCCGGCACCGCGGCACCATCGAGTGGGACATGATGAATCGGCGGCGTGCCGGGGGGGTGCTCGCCTCCGCCGGGGTGCAGGGGTCATCCATGACGATGCGTGCACGTCTCGGCCGCGAGGACGCCCATTTCGGTGCGGCGGGCAAGGAGATCGGCGGCCAGGCCCTTGAGGGTGTAGAGGTGCAGGGCGACGAGGTCGTAACCACCTGGGCCGGTATTGCGGGCGCCGGGGTCGGTGTCGCCGCCTGTCTCCCGCAGGCCCCGGGCGTGATCCGCGCCGAGTACCCGACCGAGGACGACCTCCGCATCGGCGGCGCTCGCGTCTGCCGTGTGCGGATCGTCTCGCCGGTCTATGAGAAGGTGACGATCGGGATCGACGACACCGATACGAAGGAGGATGGGGCGACCTGGGTGCTTGCCCTGAAGTGCGCCGAGGCGTGCAGGGTGGCCGGTGCCGAGTACCTTAATATGAGGCTTGTGCAGCTCAACCCGGCAGTGCCGAAGAAGACGACGAACTGCGTCGGATCGGTGCTGAACTTTGCTGTACGCCCGGGATCGGTCGATGAACTCCTGGCGTTCGTGAAGGACTACATCGAGACGAACGCAGTCTCGGGCGACACCGGGATTGCGTATTACCGGGGCATCGACGTCCCGCAGTCTGAATACGCCCGGAAGATCAAGACCGAGATCCTGGAGAGGGAGGAGGTCGAGGCCGAGGCCGAGCGGATCGGTGTCACCTTCATTGATTCGGCGCGGAGCAAGGGGCGGATCGGGGCCTTTGGTGCAGTTCTCTGGGGAAATTGCGGAGTGGAAGCGGCGGGGCTGTATGGAGAGCGACCTGAAGGCGGGATCTGAGGGGCTGCCTGACCCCTATGTGGTCTCTTATCCCCTGATCGTCGGGATCGCCGATCCCGGCGGCGACAGAATCGAGGTGGTGGAGTTCTACGAGTGCATCGGCGGGGCTCAGTGGGTGCGCCGCCACTATGCGCAGAGCCCGATCGTGCTCTCCGCCCGCAGCGTCGGGGGGACAACCCGCTATGTGCTCAGGGCCGGTGCGGCCCCACTCAACCTCGAAGGCTCCCGGTTCCCCGCGGGCATCGCTGGCGCCTCCGTGGACGGGGACGAGATCGCCGTCGCCTACCTGGGGATGGGCGGCGGCGGCGTGGGTGCGGCGGCGTGCCGGGCCCGCGCCGGCGGGGTGATCGGCGCCGACTGCGACGATTCAGGCGGGGGAAAAGTGGCGGGATCGACGATCCGCCTCCCCCGCAGGGAGCGGGTGATCATCGGGGTCGACGATACCGACACCCCTGAGGCCGGGGCCACCTGGACGCTCGTCCACAACATCGCAAAGGCCGTGGCCGACGATGCCTCGGTCTATCTCTCGCATACGATCGTCCAGCTCTTCCCGGTGCCGTTCAGGACGAAGAACTGCGTCGCCTGCGCGGTGGAGTTCGCTTCCACCGATCCCGACGGGCTTGTCGGGAGGTTTGCCGGTCTGCTCCGGCGGCACACCCTCTCTGAGGAGACCGGGATGGCCGTCCATATCGGCTTCGACCCGTCGCCCCTGCGGGCGTATGGTGAGGCGGTGAAACGCGGGCAGGTCTCCCGCGCCGACCTCGACGCCGTTTCAGGGCATGTGAGGGTCGTGATGGACGGCCGCGGCCTGATCGGGGCGGTGGCGGCGATTCCCTTCTATACCGAATTCGAGGAGGCGCTCGCCCTATGGACTGGCTGAACCTGAAGGCCGCACTGCTCGCAGAGGGGCGGGCGCGGATCGTGGGCGTCCCTGTGGGAGCGTATCTGGCGTCGTCCACCGCCGGGCCCGGTGCCGGCGGAAAAGGATCGATCTTTTTCTCGGTCGCGGGGCGGCGGGTCCGCCTCGCCGTCGATCCCGATGCCCCCCTTACGCTCATCCATGAGGGGAAGGGGAATGCCGTGATCCCGTTCAGGGGCGAGATGGTCAGGGGGGTGCTCGAGGCGCCGGGCCTCCACTGCCCGAGGCAGGCATACATCACCCTGTCTGAGCGGTGCATCTTCTCGTGCCGCTACTGTGCGGTGCCGGGAAGCGGCGGCCGGACGAAGACGACGGCCGAGGTCGTCGCCCTGGTGCGCTCGGTCCAGAACCGGATAGATGCCGTCTCGATCACCGCCGGGGTTGCGGAGAGTGTCGAGGAGGAGGAGCAGCGGGCGCTGGAGGTCGTCAGGGCGCTCGTTCCCTTCGGCCTTCCCATCGGGGTCTCGATATGCCCGACCAGGGATACCCCCCGCCTGCTCTGGGAAGCCGGCGTTGCCGAGGTGAAGTTCAATATCGAGGCGGCGACCCCTGGGATCTTCGCCGAGATGTGCCCCGGGCAGGACTGGAACCTGCTCTGGGAGGTGCTTGCGGCGTCGGTGCGGCTCTTCGGAAAGAACCACGTCCAGAGCAACATCATCGTCGGCCTCGGCGAGAGCGACGACGAGATGGAGGAGGCGGTAAGAAGGCTCTGCCGTCTGGGCGTGATCCCGGTCCTGCGCCCCCTCACACCCGCTGCAGGGCTGTCGCACTATCGCCGCCCTGACGCCTCCCGGCTGCTCAGACTGCACGCCGTCGCCGCGCGGGAGATGGCGGCGGCCGGGCTCGATGCTGCACAGGCCAGGACGATGTGCGCCGCCTGTGCAGGCTGCGACCTGATCCCCGGGAGGGACTGAGGGTGAACGGGGGGGAAGCGCTTGCGGCGGCCCTGCGCCTGGTTGCGGATCAGATCTACACGGTGCCAGGCTATCCGGTGACCGATGTCGCCAGAGCGGCCGACGCCGAGGTCTGCGTCAACGAGAAGGTCGCCCTCGAATACGCCCTCGGCGATTCGCTCGCCGGGCGGCGGGCGGCGGTGATCGTGAAAAACGTCGGCATGAACCTCCTCGCCGATCCCCTGGTGCAGGCGACGGCGCAGGGGCTCATCGCCGGTGTCGTGGTGGTGGCCGGGGACGATCCCCTCTGCCGCGCCTCGCAGACGGCGGAGGACTCCAGCCACTTCGGCCCTCTCGCCATGGTGCCGGTGATCGAGCCCGAGACCGACGTCTTTGCGTCGGTGGGGGCAGCTTTCGCCCTCTCCGAGCGCCTCTCGCGGGTGGCGGTCCTCAGGATGACGCCCGATACCCTCGCGGCCCGGGTGGGCGATGAACCCCTTGTGCCGCCCAGGACACCGGGCGCTCTTGCGCCCGGGTCCCTCACGATGCGAGGACGGTGGGAGCGGGCGCGTGCGGCGGCGGCCGCCGCGGTTCCTCCCCATCTGCCGGGCGTGCGGGTGACGCTCCCCGCAGTCGAGGCGCCGGCCGGCGAGCCCGAACGCTTCGCCGACCGCGGGTTTTCCCGTGGGCTCTGTCCCCACTGTCCGTATCACGCCCTGTTTGCCCTGCTCGCGGAGCGGGATATGCATCCAGCCTGCGACGCCGGGTGTTCGCTCCTCGCCATGAACCCGCCGTACGGGATCGGCGTTGCCTCCTACGGTCTCGGATCTGCCGTTGGGGTCGGGGCAAAGAGCACGGGCGTGGCCCTGATCGGGGACTATGCCCTTATCCACTCGGGGATCAACGCCCTCATCGACGTGTATGAGAAGGGGACGCCGCTCCTCTGTATCGTCCTTGCGAACAGCCGGATGGGCATGGTCGGGGGCCATGAGGCTCCTGACGTCCTGCGCTATATCGGGTGGACCGGCCCCATCGTCTGCGACGCCGCCGACACTGCGGTGCTCAGGCGACTGTTCCTGCCTGCGAACAGACCGGTAACCATTATCGTACGGGGCATATGCCCCGGCGGAGAGAGCCATGAGCATGTGGAATGTTGAGATCTGCGATGTCACGCTGCGTGACGGTGAACAGACGCCCGGCGTTTCGTTCACCTGCGAAGAGAAGATGGAAATCGCCGGGCTGCTTGACGGCATCGGCCTCGAGGTGATCGAGGGCGGGTTCCCTGCGGTCTCGTCGAGCGAACAGGAGGCCGTCAGGGCGATATGCCGCATGGGGCTCGAAGCCCGGATCTGCGCCCTGTCCCGTGCGAAGAAGGAGGATATCGACGCCGCCCTCGACTGCGGGGTGGATATGGTCTCGGTCTTCCTGCCGACCTCTGACCTCCATATCAGGCACAAGTACGGCAGGCCGCGCGATGAGGTGCTGATGGAAGCGATGGCAATGGTCGAGTACGCCCACGACCACGGCGTCGAGGTCAGGTTCGGGGCAGAGGACGCCTCCCGGACCGATCCGTTCTTCCTCCTCAGGGCATACCGGGAGGCGGTCTCGCACGGCGCCGACCTGGTCACCTTCACCGACACCGTCGGCTGCCTGATGCCGGTCGAGATCAGGGCCGCCGTGGAGGAGATCATCCCGTCGGTTTCGGTCCCGCTCTGCATCCACTGCCATGACGATATGGGGTGCGCCACGGCGAACACGATCACGGCGGCGGCGTCCGGGGCCTTCCAGCTCCACACCACCGTGAACGGGATCGGGGAGCGGGCAGGAAACGCCGCCCTCGAAGAGGTCCTGGTCCTGCTCGCCATGAAGGGGGGCATCAGCCGCTACGACCTCTCGCTCCTGCATAAACTCTCGGAGACGGTGGCGAAGGCCGCCGGTATGCCGGTCGCCAGAAACAAGGCGATCGTCGGGGCGCACGCCTTCTCGCACGAGAGCGGCATCCATATCGCGGCGATCCTGAAGGACCCGGAGACCTACGAATACGTGAAGCCCGCCCTTGTCGGCTGCGAGCGCACGTTCATCCTGGGCAAGCACACGGGCAGGCATGCCGTCAGGCACGTGGCCGCCTCCCTCGGCTACGACCTTGCCGAGGACGAGATCACCTGGGTGCTCGCCGAGGTGAAGAGGCGGAGCGAGGCGAAGTGCGCGGTGACCTCTGAACTGCTCCATGAGATCCTCTGTGCGGCGAGAGAGGGGGGCAGACAGTGAGCACCCTTTCAGAGCGGATCCTGGGCGCCGGAGCGGGTGCCTATGTGGACCGGGCCGTCGACCGGGCCTATGTCCATGACGGCACCGGGCTGCTCGCCCGCGCCGCCTGGACGGAGATCGGGTCTGGCGTCTTCACCGACCCGGACCGGCGCTACCTGATCTTCGACCATATCGTCCCGGCGAACACCTCGATGACCGCCGATCTCCAGCAGGAGATGCGGGAGTTCGCGGCCATGACCGGGATGCATTTCTTCGAGGTCGGTGCCGGCGTCTGCCATCAGGTGATGGCCGAAGGCCGCGCCCTGCCCGGCGAGGTGATCGTCGGGGCCGATTCGCACTCGTGCACCCTCGGCGCCCTCGGGGCGTTTGCCACCGGGGTCGGGGCGACCGACATGGCCGGCATCTGGGCGACCGGCGGCACCTGGTTCAGGGTGCCGGAAACGACCGGGATCTTCCTGGAAGGCGCCCTTTCCGGTGCGGCATCGGCAAAGGATGTCGCCCTCGCTTATGTCGGTGCCCTCGGGATGGACGGGGCGACCTACCGCGCCCTCGAGTTCGTCGGTGAGGGGGCAGTGTCCCTCTCCATGGCCGACCGCCTGACCCTCTGCAATATGGCGGTGGAGACCGGGGCGAAGGCCGGGATCTTCTATGCCGACCGGGTGACCCGCGATTACCTCGCAGGCTTCGGGATTGCGGCGGAGCAGCAGGCCCCGCACGCCGGCGGCTATCCGGACGAGATCGCGATCGACCTTGAGGACGTTGTCCCCCTGCTGGCCCTGCCGCCGCGGGTGGACACGGTCTGTCCGGTGGCCGAGAAAGAGGGCCTGCCGGTGGACCAGGTCTTCCTGGGCACCTGCACCGGCGGGCGCTACGAGGACCTTGCGGCCTTCGCCGCACTCGTGCGCGGAAAACAGGTGGCGGTGCGGACGGTTGTCGTCCCGGCCTCCCGTGCTGTCCTGATGCAGGCGGTCTCGACCGGCGTCCTTGCCGATCTTGTCGCCGCCGGGTGCGCCGTGGCGACGCCAGGGTGCGGACCGTGCCTTGGGGCTCATATGGGCGTGCTTGGAGAGGGCGAGGTCTGCCTCTCCACGGCGAACCGGAACTTCAAGAACCGGATGGGCGTCGGCGGGGAGATCTATCTCGCCTCGCCCATGACGGCGGCGGCAACGGCGCTTGCGGGTGCCATCACCTCACCGGAGGAGTTTTTATGAGGGGCATCGGGCGCGCCGTCTGTCTCGGCCGGGACATCGATACCGACCTGATCATCGCCGGGCGCTACCTGCGGACGAAGGACCGCTCGGTCTGGGCGGCGCACGCCCTCGAAGACCTCGATCCCGCCCTTGCAGGGAGACTCTCGGGGGCGGTGATCGTGGCGGGCGGCAATTTCGGCTGCGGCTCGTCGCGCGAGCAGGCGGCCATTGCCCTCAGGGACGCCGGGGTCGTCGCCGTGGCGGCGCCTTCGTTTGCCAGAATCTTTTTTCGCAACGCCGTCAACATAGGACTGCCTGTGCTCGAGTGCGAGATCCCCTGCAGGGACGGCGATCAGGTCACGTTCGACCTTGAAGAGGGCTGGATAGAGGCTGGCGGTATCCGCCGGGCCGTCAGCCCTCTTTCGCCGCGTATGCGTGCGATCCTTGCTGCAGGGGGCCTTGTACCGTTCCTGTGCGGAGGACCTCGATGATCTTTCCTGAAGAGTGCAAATATATCGGGCTTGCGAACGGCCGACCCCTGGGTAACCGCGTGTATTTTCTTTCCCGCTGGCTGATCAGGCAGACCGTGGACGGCTACGAGGTGCTCGCCGTCCGCCTCGCCGATGGTAAAGACCTGATGCGGGAGATCGTCGGCGAGGAAGTGCTGGCCACCCCGGACGAGACGATCCTCTATCCAGACCCGGTGAACTTCAACGACCGCGCTCTCCTGGTCAGGCTTGCGAAGGAGGGGGGCCACCGGTGCACGATCTTTCAGAGCCCTGACGAGTCCAGGATCTTCGTGATCGATCCTGAGCCCGCGGACCTCCTCACCGTGCACGTCTACGACATCATCCCGCCGCGGCCTCATCTCGCTGCCATCCTGGAGGAGCTTGAAGCGGTCGGGCTCTTCGGCGACCTCGGCATCGCCTTCGAGTACCATATCAGGGATATCAGGGATACGGCCGCCGAGGTCTATCCCTGCCGGGCCGGGGGGTTCGACCTGACCCTGGACACCGACCGCCTCGCGGGCACCGAGCGGGTGGCCGGATGCCTCACGGCGCGGCAGTTCTGCGCTGAAAACTATGGATCCGGCGTGGTGATCGACGAGATCTGCCCCCTGACGCAGGTGGCCGAGGAACCTTTCATCGCCCGGTGCTGCCGGGCCGACCGCGAGGGCGTCGGCGTCTGGAACGGGAAACTCGGCGGCGTCGTTCACTGGGGCGCCTCCCCCCACACGATCGATCGGATCCTGCGGGAGGCGCTCGCCTCATGGAGGGAGCATGAAGGTCGCAATCGTTCCGGGTGACGGGATCGGCCGTGAGGTCGTCCCGGTGGCCGAGGGCGTTCTCCGCTACATCCGCCCGGAGTGGGACTATTACCCTGTCGAGGTCGGTTACGGCCGCTGGGAGCGTTGCGGCGCCGCTATCGGTGCTGAGGAGATTCGGGCTCTTTCGGAAGCCGATGCGATCCTCTTCGGCGCCGTGACGACCCCGCCAGACCCGGATTACCTGAGCGTCCTTCTCCAGATCAGGCACGACCTCGACCTCTATGCGAATGTGCGGCCGGTGCGGGGGCCGGGCGTCGATCTCATCATTGTGCGGGAGAACACCGAAGGTCTCTATTCAGGGATCGAGTGGAGCCTGCCCGGGAGCGCCTGCACCCTGCGGGTGGTCACCGAGCGGGGGAGCCGGCGGATCGCACGCTTTGCCGCCGGGCTCGTGAAGGGTGGACACCTCACGATCGGGACGAAGGCGAACGTGATCAAGTCTGACGTCCTCTTCCGCCGGTGTGTGATCGAGGAGGCAGAGGCGGCGGGCGTGGCCTGGGAAGAGAAATACATCGACGCCCTCTGCCTGGACGTGCTGATGCACCCGGCCCGCTATGGGGTGATCGTGACCACGAACATCTTCGGCGACATCCTCTCAGACGCCGCCGGCTATCTCGTCGGCGGGCTCGGCATGCTCCCGTCGGCGAACATCGGGGATAAACACGCCTTTTTCGAACCGGTGCACGGATCGGCGCCGGACATTGCGGGGAGAGGAATTGCAAACCCGGTGGCGGCGATCCGATCTGCGGCACTGCTTCTTGCCCATTTCGGGTACGCGGACGAGGCGGTAGCCGTGGATGCGGCGGTGAACGCCGCCCTTGCCGCCGGGGTGCGGACGCCCGACCTCGGGGGGGCGGCCTCGACCGTGCAGGTGGGCGAGGCGGTGATCGGGCGGATCAGGGAATGGATGAGCTGACGCTCGCCTCCCTTTTTAACCCTGCTCCTTCCGGCAGCCTGATGAGGGCCGCCGCCCCACCCATCTCCCATGATCCGTGCCGGGTGCCATGTCTCGATCGCAGGATCCCTTGCCGACGCCGTGGAGAGGGCGGAGGAGCGGGGGTGCGACTGCTTCCAGATATTCTCGCGCAACCCCAGGGGCTGGCGGTTCAAAGATCTCACCGACGCCGAGATCGTCGGTTTCAGGGAGCGCCTCAACGCCTCGGGCCTCGGGCCGGTGGTGGACCACATGCCCTACCTCCCGAACCTCGCCTCGCCGAAGGAGGAGGTCTACGAAAAGTCGGTCGAGACCCTGACGGCCGAACTGAACCGGTGCGAGGCCCTCGGCATTCCGTACCTCGTCATGCACCTCGGCAGCCATCTCGGCACCGGGATCGAGGCGGGGAGAAAGCGCCTCGTCGATGGGATCCTTCAGGCGCTCGCCGCCGTTCCCGACGGGGTGCGCCTCCTCCTGGAGAACACCGCCGGCACGAAGAACGGCATGGGTGGTACATTCGAGGAGATCGCCCTGATCCTGGACGCCCTGCCCGAGGAGCGCACCGCCGTCTGCTTCGACACCTGCCATGCCTTCGCCGCGGGCTACGACCTGAGGGACGGGACGACGGTCGGCGAGACGCTCGACCACTTCGACGGGGCGCTCGGTCTGGAGCGCCTCTGCGTCGTCCACTGCAACGACTGCAAGGGTGGGCTCGGTTCGCATCTCGACCGGCACGAGCACATCGGCCTCGGTGCGATCGGCGAGGATGGGTTTGTGGCGTTTCTCGCCGTCCCGGCGATCCGGCGCCTCCCCTTGATCTGCGAGACGCCGGTGGACGCTTCCCGGGACGATGCCGGAAATATCCGCCGCCTGCGCGAACTGGCCGGGGCGTGAGGGGCGGTTCGATCGTCTATCCCGGTTGGTTCAGTCGATTATTTGTCCTTCTCTCTCCAATGAACATCTCTCTGGTACACCAATGGACAGAAACGCCTTTCATCCGTACCTGATCGCCCTCGTCCTCCTCGGGGCGGCGCTGGCGCTGGTCGCAGCATTTTCCGGAGACCCGCAGGGCGATGTCGCCCTTTTCTTCTCGACAGGGGCACAGGTCGCCCCGATCTTCGTGATCGCCCTCCTCGCCTTCCTTGCTCTCGACCGCCCCCGTCTCAGGCCGGTCGTCGCCGCCCTGACGGTTCTCTTTGTCCTCTCGCTTGCGCTGATCTCGTGGTTCTTCTCGCTTGCGCCGTGGCTCTCCCTGATGGATGTCGAGGAGCCCCCGCTCGATCTCGTTGTGGCGCTCGCCTCATCCCTGCTCCTCTGCCTCGGTGCGGCCGGGGTGAGCCTGCTCGGGTTCTCGGGCCGGGTCCGCATCCGCCTCGCACGCTACCTGCCGATCGATCCGGAAAACTTTGTCCACACCGTGGCCCTCGTGATCGTCGCCGCTCTTGCGCTCCTCCCCCTCGTTCCCCTTATGGTCCTCGGCTATCCCCCCCTCCTCGACCTGATAGGAAACCCGGCGTTCGCCCTCGGACCGCTCACCCCCGCGGAGGCGGCAAAGTCCGATGCTTACGGCCTGTTCTGGACCGTCATCGGCGCATTCATCGCCGTCGGCCTCTTTGTGAAGAGGTCGTTTACCGGGGCGCTCCAGCGCCTCGGCGTCGTCAGGCCGCCCCTCAGATCGATCGCTTTCGCCTTCGCCGCGGGGCTGGTGCTCGTCCTCCTCTTCTCCCTCGTTGACCATGTCATCGGCGCGATCTGGGGATATTTCGGTTGGTACGTCACCGATGAAGGGTATATGAGGGCGCTCTTCGGGTCGTACCTGACGCCGCTCGCCGCTGTCGTAGCGGCGATCGTCGCCGGTGTCGGCGAGGAGCTTGCGATCCGTGGTGTTTTGCAGCCTCGCTTCGGCATCCTGCCGTCGGTCCTTGTCTTCGCCTCCCTGCACGCCTACCAGTACGCCTGGGACGGCGTGCTCTCCGTTTTTCTTGCAGGGCTTGTCTTCGCCCTCCTGCGGGAGAGGACAAACACCTCGGTCTGCGCGATCACCCATGCCACGTATGATCTGGTGCTCTTCGCCCTCCTGATGGCCGGCATCGGGTGGGTGTAGGTCGGTGGCGCTCCGGGGGCGGAGGTTCCTGGAGCTCTGTTTTGCGTGGGACAGGGTGGGGAAGCCGGTGGCCGATAAAAATAGCGCTTTTTTGCCTCTCAGATCGATCTCTGGCACCGGCGCCGCGGAGGGTCCGGGTCAGGGACGATAGGATCCCTGGATGGTCTGAGGCATGAAATATCCCTGCTCCTGCCCGACATCCTGCTGCTCTTTGCGTGCGACCTCGATCAGTTCGGTCAGCCTCTTTTCTGTCGTTCTAATAGTCCCGATGGCATCGCGCAATTTTTTTCTGACGGCATCGCTGTCCCGCGCCTCCGCTTCCATCTCCTGCAAGATCGCCTCAATATCGGCCGCGACGCCGCTGAGCGGTTCTGTGAGCCTGGATGTATGCTCGGCGAAATAGGCCCTGAGATCCTCGTTGGCCGCCCTCAGTGCCAGCTCGGCTTTTCTCCGCTCCTCGAGTTCATGCAGCGTCTGGTTTCTCATCGCCCTGTATGATTTCACCTGCTGTGTCAGGGCACTCACGTCCTCACAGACGAACATCGCGTTAAATCTGCCTTTTTCTCCAGTTTCCAGGGGAATCAGGGTGGTGCGCTGGACCCGTATTGTGCCGTCCGGGAAATGCGAGGGGATCAGGCAGGTGTGGATCTGGGATGAGAACACCGTCGGGGCACCACCCTGGAGCACCTGTTCGATCCGGTCGATGAAGCCGGCTTTTTTCAGGCCCGGGAAGTGCTCGGTAATCTTCTGCCCCACAATCCCGGCGGCCGGTGTCCCGGTCCACTCTTCCAGGCAGGCATTCCAGTACCTGACCGTTAGACTGTCGTCGACGATGCAGATCCCGACCGGCAGCAGGTCCATCCCTTCCCATGTGCGGGCAGACCGGTTCTCACTCGTACTCTCACGCCCCTCTGACGGCCGCAATTTTTTCGAGGAGGCTATCGAGCGATCCGATCTCAAGGATCATTGCGATAATCCCTTCGACATTGATGTCTTCGACGTAAAAGCGCGTGTTGGCGAGCAGCACCCGCTCATCGGGATCGAATCTGGCGGTCCTGACGATGTTTGCCATCGTGTCCTCGACATACACCGGGGGCAGGTAGGTGATCTGCTGGCCGAGAACATTTCCGATCGATCCCATCACGCCATTGATAAAGATATTTCCGACCTCCATGAGGGTCTCGATCCTGATCGCATCGAGTTCGGGCAGATCCTCACTCTCGCCGGTGATCGCCATGACCAGGGCTGCCGCGCTCTCGGGGAGGAATATCAGTGCCGTTGTGCCGGTAAAAAATCCCCTGAAGTCGATCTTGACGGTTGCGGCACCCGTTCTCCCGGAAAGCCCTCCGGCCGAATCGAGTTCGTCGATTCTGATCACCTGGAGGGTCGGGACGTGGAGGGTGATGTGGGAGCAGGTGATCTCGTTCAGCATCGCCGCCGCTCTGCCGACGCCGATGTTCACCAGTTCCTTGACGGCGTCGAGATCTTCGGCGCTGAGGCCCTTCACGCCTCTTTCACCCCCAGCACCTCCCTGACCGTCGCAGAGAGTTCATCTTTTTTCACCGGTTTGTTGATGAATCTGGCCGCTCCCAGCTCGATGCATCTCTTTTTTGTTGAATCCTGAATGTCGGCGGTCAGGACGATGACCGGGACCCGGATCCCTCGCTCGCGCATCTCTGCCAGCACCTCGATTCCATCCATCTGGGGCATCAGCAGATCCAGGACCATCAGATCGGGCAGATCCCCGGCGAGGTATTTAAGGCCCTCCTGGCCGTTCTGAGCGGAGATGATCTCATAATCCTCTGCGGTGAGGATCGAGGAGATGATCTTTCTCTGAAAGGATGAATCGTCTATTATCAGCACGCGTGTCATCGTTCTCATCTCTTTTGCAGTATTGTATTGGGTTCGCAGGCATATATCGGCAAGAATAAAGAAAAGAGTTTGTATTGCCGGTGTGATCCGACCGGCGGGCAGGGCGAACTTTTATGAGGGGCTGAATGTAATGCGACGTGCGCTATTAATAATTTCTGTATCCCGCCCTGGAAATCACCTGAAAATTGAGATGCCGGAGAGCCCGGGCTGGTGGGAGACGTATATATTCAGACCCACCAAGAGCATCTATCGATGCCGCGCTCGTACCGCTCCCGGGGAAGATACCTCGCATACGCCGTGCAGGGTCTCATCCTCCTGAATGTGGGCTACAGCCTCTGGATCTGGGACATCTTTCTGGCACTGGTGGGCATGTTCGGCTTTTTTCTCACCACCGTTCCCTATATCGTCAGCAGGCGGGCCGAGATCTGCATGCCCTGGGAGGTGAACCTGCTCATCGCCCTCTCCCTGTACCTCCATGTGGCCGGGCATATCTCTGACTATTATGTGGTTTTTGCCCCCTACTACGACAAGATCGCCCACTTCGTCTCTTCGATCACGATCTCTGTCCTCGGCTTCGTGCTGGTGCTGCTCGTCGACCGCTACTCGGGTCTGCGGCTGACAAGGCCGATGATCGTCTTCTTCATCGTGATCTCTACGATGGGCCTCGGCGCCCTCTGGGAGATCTACGAGTACCTCTTCGACACCCTCTTCGCCACGGCCCTCCAGCACGGCCTCGACGACACGATGACCGACCTGATCTTCGACCTCTTCGGGGCGGTCATCATCGCCGCCGTCGGGAATTTCTACCTGCGGCGGCTGACAAAAGAGGAGATTACCGCTCTGTTCCTGAAACCCGGCACAAAAAAAGAGTTATGACAGAGCTGCGGGCGGTCCTATCGCCACGATCTCGGGAGGAGCGTTCAGCCGCAGGTCGGTCCTGAGGTTCGAGGTGGCAAGGCCGCGGGTGATATAGAGCGGCGCCCCCTCTTTCTGGACGAGACCGGAGAGTTCGAGGACGCCGTTGTCGTTCAACTCCTTCATGCCCGGCAGCATAATCTGCCCGCCGTGGGTGTGGCCGGCCAGGATGAGATCGGCGTCCCAGTCGACCGCCCGGCACTCGGGCTCGTGGATCAGGTAGATCGTGAAGGCGTCGGTCTCAGGCACCTGGGGGGGCGACGCCATCCCGGCCCATCCGTCGTCAACGCCGACGAGGAGGAGGGGCGTGCCGCCGATATCGAGGGTGAGATATTCGTTCCTGAGCACTCTGACCCCGTTCTCTTCGAGGACATCCGTGAGGGTGCCAGCGAGGGCGGCGTCGACCACCCCGTCCTTCAGGGCGCTCATATCGTAGCCTGCCGCCGTGCGGTCTGTCCCTGAGACAGCGATGATCTTCTGGAGCCCGCTGACGGCGTCGATCCCGGCCTTATAGTCGTGGTTGCCGAGCACGGCATAGACCGGGGCCTCGATCTCCTGCCAGACCGCCTGGAGAGAGAGGTCAGGGTCTTCGCCATAGACAAAATCCCCCCCGATAAGGACGATGGACGGGTGGAGGGCGTTAATCTCGCCGATCACCTCTCTGATATACTCGACATTGTCCTCCCTGAGGTGGGGATCGGCGATGAAGACGATCCCCTCGGGGGCGCCATCCATGACAAGATGCTTGACCGATGGGTGCTGCCCTTCCCATGCCATGTAGCCGAGAGTCGGGGGCGTGGCGAGAACGAGCACGATCGCAACAAGATAAAACGGAGAATATTTCAGTCGCGGCGGTTTCTGACCCATGGGTACCCGGGATGAGGGTCAGCGCTCTCGATATATAGGCAGTGGTGTGGCGGCAGTTCCCCCTGCGGCTCTGCGAGCGATCTGCTGCTCTTTTTCACCCTGATATCTGGCATATCGTATCTTTCCTCTCATACCGTCCGTCTGCTGCTCCCCTATGAGCAGGGACCCCCTCCGGGGATGGCGTTCGCCGCCGGAGCCTGAAGGGGCAGGGAGGGGCGCGGTCACCGTGTGATCAGGTGTCTGTACCGGATCTCTGATCCGGGCGATTGATATGATAACACGGTAAAAGATACTCGTTGAGAGGGATCTCGTCAGATACCATGGGGTTGAAGGGCCGCGAGCACCGCTCAGGGAACCATGAGCAGGAATCCGATACTATCCAGAGATTTTTCCGGCGCCCGTTTTTCCTGAGCCTCACCATCGGGATCCCGTTCTGCCTCTTCAAACTGCTCTTCGGCGTGAGTGCCGTCCGCATCGGATCATGTTCGCACCCTCTTCTCACGCTTTTTGGGTGGTGTGTCGTTGCGTGGGCGGGCATAGACCTCCTGATGAACGCCGGGCGGGCGGTTCTCGACCTTTCTGGAAAATCTTCTCCCTTCGATTACTGCACCATCGCACAGATCGGGCGGATCTTCCACATGCCGATGGTTTTTCTCGCCGTCGACACCCTCCTTTCGTTCTCGATCATCTGTGCCATGCTCTGGTCCGGGTGGATTGCGACGCTCAGTCTCTCTGAATCCTATCTCTGGTATGCCGCCACCACCCTGAACCTGATCAGCCTCTCCCTGGTGTCCCTGTACACCGAGATCAGGCGTGTGTGATCCCCCCGCGCAGCCACTCCCCATCTTTAATATCCGTGGCCCGCCCACCTTACCTCCACGTGAAGGCAACATTCGACGGCAAAAGCCTCCGTCTCGGGCAGGAGGGCATCTCCCTCTACGAGAGCGGGGGCTATGGCCGCCCCGAGAAAGGGGGGATCCGCCTCGCCCCCGAGGAGGGGCTCTACCTCCTCTGGCGGAACAGGATCGAGGTGGCCGACCATACCTTCTCAGGGCTCCTTGCTGATCTTTCAGGGGACACCGGATTTTTCAGGCGCTACCTCGTCTACCGCGACCTGCGGGAGCGGGGCTACGCCCTCCAGACCGGGCCGCATGATTTCCGGGTCTTCCGCCGGGGCGACCGGCCTGGAAAGGGTCAGTCCCAGTACCTCGTCAGGGTGCGGGCCGAGCGTGACCTGGTGGACTTCGATCAGATCGTCGCCGAGGTGGCGACGGCCGGGAACATGCGCAAACAGTACCTTATCGCGGCGGTGGACGACGAGGGCGAGCTCACCTACTATGAGGTGAAGGTCAACCACCTGGCCGAGGCCGGTCCTGAGGCGGGCGAGGGGAAGGCCGTTGGTGAAGCCTACGGTGCGGTCGTGCTGGTGCGCCCGGCCGAGGCCCCCTGGCTTGCTGCTGAGGGTTACGGCAAACTCCTCGACGCCGGGGAGATCCTGCTCTCCCCGGTCGAGACGCTGTACCTGATGGACGCGGGCCGCCTCACCCTCGTCCGGGGCGGCGCTCCCCTCTCCCGCGAGGCATACTATGGGATCGCCGCGGAGACCGACGGCGAACTCGGGGAGAAGGCGATCGTCTATGCCGACCTGCGCCGCCGCGGCTGCGGGCCGAAGACCGGCTACAAGTTCGGCCACCATTTCAGGGTCTACACTGCCGGGCTCCAGCACTCCCTTCTCCTCGCCCACGCGATCCCCGAAGGCACCGCCCTTCCGATGGCGGCGATCTCCCGCTCGGTCAGGCTTGCGAACAGCGTCAAAAAGAAGATGTTGTTTGCCTGTGTACATACAGACGACATTCAGTACATCGAATTTGCGCGAATAAAACTGTGAGATACGACTTATGCAGCAGGGGATCAATCCATGGGCAAGCAGCCAGACGGTCGATGTCGGCAAACTCTTCTCTGAATTCGGCATTGAACCGATGGAAAACGTAGTTGACCGCCTCCCCGCCGTTCCTTCTTTTATGGGCCGGGGTATCGTCGTCGGTCACCGGGACTACGGCCGGATCGCCGACGCCATCAGGAACAGAATGCCCTTCAACGTGATGACCGGGTTCATGCCCTCGGGCCATCCGCACCTCGGCCACCTGATGGTGATGAAAGAAGTGGTCTGGCACGTGCAGCAGGGCGGGCAGGGCTATGTCGCCATCGCCGACCGTGAGGCGCATGCAGTCCGGGGAATATCCTGGGAGAAATGCCGGGAGTTCGGGCGGGAATACCTCGCCTGCCTCTACGCCCTCGGCTACGAGGGGAAGACCTACTCCCAGAGCGAGAACAACCCGTTAAAAGACCTCGCCTTCGAGGCGGCGACGAAGATCAACTTCTCCGACCTCCAGGCGATCTACGGTTTCTCGCAGGAGACGGCGCTCGCCCATGCGATGAGCGTTGCCACCCAGGTGGCTGACATCCTCTTCCCGCAGGCAGACTGCGGCCCGGCCCCCACCGTCGTTCCGGTCGGGATCGATCAGGACCCCCATATCAGGCTCACCAGGGACGTCGCCTACAAACTGCGGATGTTCCTTGTCGAGGTGCGGGACGGCTGCATCAGTGTCCGCTCGAAAAACGCCCCTGAGGAGGCGATTGATGCGGTCCACCGGGCGTTCCCGGGATCAACGCGCTACGAGGGGCATGTCGACATACCCGGTGCCTCATTCGCTCCGGTCGAGGAGGCGGTGCGCCTGATCGAGATCGATCACGGCGGTTTCGGGTTTGTCGCTCCCTCGTCCACCTACCACACCTTCATGCCCGGTCTGCAGGGCGGAAAGATGTCCTCCTCGGTCCCTGAGAGTTTCATCTCGTTCTGGGAGACCGAGAAGGACCTCAAAAAGAAGGTGATGGGCGCCCTGACCGGCGGGCGGATGACTCTTGACGAGCAGAAGCGTCTCGGCGGCGAACCTGAGAAGTGTCCGGTCTATCTCTTAAACCTCTTCCATATGGCGAAGGACGACGCCGAACTTGCCGAAATCTCTCGGCGGTGCCGGGCCGGCGAGCTTCTCTGCGGGACCTGCAAGAAGGAGACGCTTGCACGCACGCAGGAGTTCCTCAGGGACTTCACCGAACGGATAGACGAAGCAAAAGATCTGGTGGAAGGATAATGGCTGATCTCACCCTGAACGAAAAACGGCTTCTCGTCGCCCTCGCCCCCCGCGGCCGGGCCGGTGCCGTCGCCCTTGCAGAGGCCCTCGAAACATCGGAGGAGGCGGTCGTGCAGTATGCCCACCTCTGCGCCGACCGCGGCCTTGCAGCAATCGAGCGGACGGTCACGAAGACCTATACCCTCACCCCCGAAGGGGAGGAATACCTGAGATCCGGGCTGCCCGAACGGCAGATGCTGGAGCAGATCGGCGAGGGGATCCCGATGAAGGACCTCCAGGCCCTTCCCCTCTCCAGGATCGGCATTGGATGGCTGCGGAAAAAAGGCTGGATCACAATCACAAACGGCGTCGCCCAGACGATTGGCGAGGTGCCGCCCGGCGACGACGAGATCGCCCTTGCCGCACCGCGGGAGGGAATGCCCGGGATCCCTGATCTCCTCAAGCGCAACCTCATCGTCGAGGCCGAAGAGGCCTCCTACACGATTGCGATCACGCCGGCCGGAGCAGCGCTCGTCGTCTCCGGCCTCGACCTCAGGGAGGAGACCGGGACGCTGACGCGTGACCTGATCCTCTCGGGCTCGTGGCGGACGGCGAACCTCCGGCGCTACAGCCTCCAGACGCCCCCGAAACGGATCTATCCGGGCAAATCCCATCCGTACCAGCGGATCATCGACGAGGTCAAACGCATTCTCCTGGACATGGGCTTTGTGGAGATGCGGGGCGACATCGCCCTCTCGGCCTTCTGGGACTTCGACGCCCTCTTCCAGCCGCAGGACCACCCGGCCCGCGAGATGCAGGACACCTTCTACCTCGACCGCACCGAGCCCGTGCCCGCGGGCTGGGAGGGGGTGCGCGACATGCACGAGCACGGCGGCGCCACCTCCTCAACCGGGTGGGGCGGCGTCTGGGAGGCTGCAAAGGCCGAGCAGTGCGTGCTGCGCACTCACACGACTCCGCTCTCGGTCAAATATCTCATCGAGAACCCGAAGCCCCCGGTGAAGGCCTTCGCCCTCGGCCGGGTCTACCGGCGCGAGGCGATCGACCCGACCCACCTGCCCGAGTTCGAGCAGCTCGAAGGGATCGTCATGGACGAGGACGTCACCTTCCGCCACCTCCTCGGCTACCTGCGCGAGTTCTACCAGAGGATGGGCTTTTCAAACGTCAGGTTCAGGCCGGGCTACTTCCCGTACACCGAGCCCTCGGTCGAACCCGAAGTATGGGTGGACGGGCTCGGCTGGGTGGAGCTCGGCGGCGCCGGCGTCTTCAGGGAAGAGGTCACCGCCCCGTGGGGGATCGAGGCCCCGGTGCTCGCATGGGGGCTCGGGATCTCCCGCGTCGGCATGCTCAAACTCGGGTTAAAGGACCTCAGGCAGCTTTACCGGAGCGACATCGACTGGATCAGGGAGAGCCCGGTGATCGGGGAGGGGGAGTGAGATATGGCAATAATTCGGCTCAACTACGAATATCTCGAACGGCTGACCGGCACCGACCGGCAGAGCATCATCGATCGGCTGCCGATGATCGGCTCTGACATCGAGCGCACCCTCGAGGACCATGTGGACATGGAGTTCTTCCCGAGCCGCGTCGACCTCTACTCCACCGAGGGCGTGGCCCGCGCCATGCGCGGTTTCCTCGGTATCGAGGAGGGTCTTCCCGCATATCCGGTCACCCCTTCGGGGATCGCCTTCTCGGTCGACCCGGCCCTCGCTGAAATCCGGCCATACCTCGGTTCGGCTGTGATCCGGAACGTCCGCCTCGACGAGGCCGGGATCGAGAGCCTGATGGGGCTTCAAGAAGCGCTCCACTGGGCGCTCGGCCGGGGCCGGCGGAAGGTGGCGATCGGCGTCCACGACATGGCCGCCGTCAGGCCGCCGTTCCGTTATCTCGCCTCGCCGCGGGACCGCCGTTTTGTCCCGCTCGACTTTACCGAGGACCTCTCGATGGAGGAGATCCTCTCGGACCACCCGAAGGGCCGGGACTACGCCCGTCTTGTCGAGAACTTCGACCGTTTCCCCCTCATCGTCGACGCCGACGACCGCGTTCTTTCTTTCCCGCCGATCATCAACGGCGAACTGACGCGGGTGACGACGGAGACGAGAACCATCCTGCTCGACTGCACCGGCACCGACGCGCGCGCCGTGCGGATGGCGGCGAACATCATCTGCACCGCCCTTGCTGAAGCCGGGGCGACGATCGAGAGCGTCGATATTGATGGCACGCCATGCCCCGATCTCTCCCCTGTCGAGCGGATCGTGAGCGTCGCCGACTGCGCCCGCCTGCTCGGCCTTGACCTCGACGCGGAGGAGATGGCCGCTCTCCTGCGGAAGATGCGCTTCGGCGCCGAACCCCTCCCTGAAGGCCGCGTCAGGGTGCTCGTGCCACCGTACCGCGCCGATATCATGCACGACTGGGACCTTTTCGAGGACGTCGCCGTCGCATACGGCTACGACCGCTTCGACGCCGCCCTCCCCAGAACCTTCACCACCGGCAGGGAGCACCCGATCTCGGCCCTCGAGCGGACGGTCCGCACCATCTTCACGGGCCTGGGCTACCTCGAGGTGCTGCCCTTTACCCTCACCTCGGAGAAACTGCTGTACGAACGGATGGGCCGTGCGCCTTCGCCCGACGTCCTCCCGGTGGCAAAACCGATCACCGAGGACCAGAGCGTGGTGCGCACCCACATTCTCCCCCTGCTCATGGAGACCCTCCAGATCAACCGCCACCGCGAACTCCCGCAGCAGGTCTTTGCGACCGGCGACGTGATCCGGGGATATGCAACGATGCAGACCGTTGCCGCCGTCTCCATTCATGCGGCGGCCGATTTCTCCGAGGCCTATGCGACGATGGACGCTCTCTGCCGGGAGTGCGGCCTCTCGCCTGAGTTCGCAGAATCCGCCGATCCGGCGTTCATCGATGGTCGTCGCGGCGACGTCGTCGTGAACGGAAAAATAGTCGGGGTCTTCGGTGAGATCCACCCCGAGGTGCTCACCGCCTTCTCCCTCGAGCACCCGGTAGCAGCGCTCGAACTCGACCTTACAGCCGTACCGGGATATCCCGTGCGGCCAGGTACTCCTTGACCTGCCTGACGGTGAACTCACCGTAATGGAAGACGCTTGCCGCAAGGCAGGCGTCTGCTTTTCCGAGAACGAAACCGTCGTAAAAGTGTTCGAGCGTCCCGACGCCGCCGCTTGCGATCACCGGGATACCGACGCCCTCTGAGATGGCGCGGGTGATCGGGATGTCGAACCCTTCTTTTGTGCCGTCGGTCTCCATGCTGGTCAGGAGAATCTCGCCGGCCCCGCGCGCCTCGACCTCCTGTGCCCACCTGACCGCATCGATCCCGGTCGGGTGCGATCCGCCCATCGTCACCACCTCGTACCAGACCTCGCGGCCGTCTGGGAGGACCACCGGTGTTTTTCCCTCCTGCATCACGGGGTTCGCCCTGACATCGATCGCCACGACGATGCACTGCGTCCCGAACCGCGCCGCCGCACGGTCGATGAGGGATGGGTCGGTGACGGCGCTCGTATTGATCGAGACCTTGTCGGCCCCGGCCCGCAGAGTCTGCTGGATATCGTCGACGCTCCTGATCCCGCCGCCGACGGTGAGCGGGAGGAAGAGCTGGTCGGCCGCCCTCCCGATCACCGAGAGGATCGTCCCGCGGTTCTCCTTCGATGCGGTGATGTCCAGGAAGACCACCTCATCGGCCCCCTGCTCGTTGTAGCGTGCTGCGAGCTCCACCGGGTCCCCTGCGTCCCTGAGTCCCTCGAAGTGCGTTCCCTTTACGACCCTGCCGTCTTTGATGTCGAGGCACGGGATGATCCGTCTGGTGAGTGCCATGCGAAGTTTCTCTGGCGGCGGGGATTATCAGCGTTTGGGAAGGGCGTTTGCGCACCCTTGAAGTGTTCGGCGTCCAATGATATGGGAGGAGGCTGTGGCAACCATATGACGACAGGCCAGCAGAAGATGGACTGGGCCAGGCAGTATATGCCGGTCCTCAGGAGCATCAGAGAGGAATTCGAGAGAGAAAAGCCGCTTGCGGGCGTGACCATCGGGATGGCCCTCCATGTGGAGGCGAAGACCGCCGTCCTGGTCGAAACTCTGGCGGCCGGCGGTGCCGAGGTGTACATCACCGGCTGCAACCCCCTCTCCACGCAGGACGATGTGGCAGAAGCCCTGAACGGGGTTAAGGGCGTCCACTGCTATGCAAAGCGTGCATGCTCGAACGAGGAGTACTACGCGGCGATCAACCGGGTGCTCGACGCCCGCCCCTCGATTACGATCGACGACGGCATGGACCTGATCTTCGAGATCCACACCCGCAGGCAGGACGTGCTCGACGGCGTCGTCGGCGGCTGCGAGGAGACGACGACCGGTATCCACCGTCTCCGCTCGATGGCGGCTGAAGGGGCCCTGAAGTTCCCGGTGATCGCCGTGAACGACACCCCGATGAAGCGTCATTTCGACAATGTCCACGGCACCGGCGAGAGCTCGCTCTCGTCGATCATGGTGACCACGAACTGCCTGCTTGCGGGCAAGCACCTCGTCGTCGCCGGCTACGGTTTCTGCGGCCGCGGCGTGGCGCGGAAGGCCCGCGGCCTCGGTGCGCAGGTGATCGTCACCGAGGTGGACCCAAGGCGTGCGCTTGAGGCGCATATGGAGGGTTTTGTCGTGATGCCGATGGACGAGGCGGTGAAGGTCGGCGAGATCTTCATCACCACCACCGGAAACACTTCGATCCTGACCGAACGGCACTTCGCCCTGATGCAGGACGGCGCCATCCTCTCCAATGCCGGGCACTTCAACGTCGAGATCGATGTGAAGTGGCTGGAGGAGCACGCCGACGCCATCGAGCGCCGGGATGGGATCGACACCTACGATATTTTCGGGAAGCAGATCCACGTCCTGGCCGAGGGGCGCCTGGTGAACCTGGCGACGCCGAAGGGGATGGGCCACCCGATTGAGGTGATGGACCTCTCGTTTGCCCTTCAGGCGCTCTCGGCCCGGTACATGGTCGAGCACGGACAGGACCTCGTCCCCGGCGTCTACGACGTCCCGAACGCCATCGACGAGGAAGTGGCGGAAAGAAAACTCGCCGCCCTCGGGATCGCGATCGACTCGCTCAGCGAGGAGCAGACGCACTATATGAGCGCCTGGAACATTGGCACATAATTATTTTGTGAGGTTTTCCTCCCCTTTTTTTCTGGCGCCTCATAATCGCCTGCCCTGCCTTCAGGGGAGTGTCGATGAGGGTAAAACCGATGTGAGGTTGGTTTTCCCCAGAAATCCGATCATAGCATACACATTTCCATTGTTCCACCCTGAAATGGAAATGGTATTATATCGTGAAGATTATGATTGGTCGGGGGACTGGGAATGGATCAGACTGAGTTGTCCATGGAAGAGAAGAAGCAGATGGTTCTTTCGATGTGCATCTGCAAGACATGCCCGAGCTGGAAGGAGTGCGGCGAGGCCGGAGGTTTCTGTTTTCCCCTGATTGGAAAAAGCAGGTGCATCGATGAGGAGAAGGGGTGTATCTGCGGCGGGTGTCCGGTGTACACAGAAATGGGGCTTTCTCACATCTATTACTGTCTTCTGGGTTCGGAAAAAGAACAGTCAGGCGTTTGAGATCAGGACGGTTTCAAAATGGTGAGATATCGGTGTAATGTCTGTCAGGTCTTTGAGTACGATCCCGCCAGGGGTGACTCGGTGACCGGCATCCCCCCGGGTACGAAACCTGCAGATTTTCCTGACGATTGGCAATGCCCCATCTGCCGCTCCAACCACTCGCACCTGCAGCCTCTGGAGGACCGGCAGGTGAAGGTGTCGGAGCAGACGATCATCTGTCCTGTCTGCGGCGCCGAGCACAGGATCACCGTCTCCCATATGGGGCGCGGGTATGTGGAGGGCTACCTCGGGGAGTGGAAACGTGAGAATGACGACCTTGAGGTCCAGATGGCCAGGATCCACCGTATCGCGGCGACAGACGAATCGATCGTCGAACCGATGCGCACCCGCCGACCGGTCATATCATGGGACGATATCCTGATCATGGGTGCGCAGCTGGCCCGTCTCCCTCTCAACGACGGCGAACCGGTGAGCACCAGGACGGTGATCGGGCCGAAGGCCGATAAACCTCTTGTGATCGAGACCCCGATCTACATCACGCATATGTCCTTTGGGGCCCTCTCCAGAGAGGTTAAGGTGGCCCTGGCCAGGGGGAGCGCCGCGGTGGGCACCGCCATGTGCTCGGGCGAGGGGGGGATCCTGGAGGAATCCCTTGAGGCTTCGTACCGCTATATCTTTGAATATGTCCCGAACCGTTACAGCGCAACCCCGGAAAACCTGCGGCGTGTGGATGCCGTCGAGCTCAAGATCGGGCAGTCTTCAAAGCCCGGGATGGGTGCCCATCTCCCTGCGGAGAAGGTCACCCGGGAGATCGCAGCGATCCGGGGTTTCCCGCCCGGGGTTGATATCGTCAGCCCTGCCCGTTTTGAGGGGATAAGAGATGCCGGCAGCCTGAAAAAGATCGTTTCTGATCTCAGGGAGGCGACCGGAGGCAGGCCAATCGGGATCAAACTGGCGGCCGGGCAGATCGAGGCCGATATGGCGGTCGCCGTTGCGGCAGGACCCGACTTTATCACCATCGACGGGCGGCCCGGGGCGACAGGGGCCAGCCCTCTCTTTATCAAGGACGCCACCTCTGTACCGACTCCGTTTGCCCTCTACAGGGCCAGGAAGTTTCTGGATAGGCACGAAGTCGAGGGTGTCTCACTGGTGATCACCGGAGGGTTGCGGGTCTCGTCCGACTTTGCAAAGGCCCTCGCCATGGGTGCCGACGCCGTGGCGATCGGAACTGCAGCCCTGATGGCCTGTGCCTGCCAGCAGTACCGCCTCTGCAACACCGGGAAGTGCCCGGTTGGGGTGACCACGCAGGATCCCCTGCTCAGGGAACGGCTGCGGATCGATATATCGGCACGGCAGCTGGAGAACTTCCTCCGGGTTTCGACGGCCGAACTCACGGATTTCGCGCGCCTGACCGGCCACGACGATGTCCATGCCCTCTCAACCCGGGACCTCTGCACCACGAACTCGGAGATCTCGAACTATACTGACATCGGACATGTGTGAAGTGTCAGGGAACCGGCCGTATGAGGGGGAGCAGGGGGATTGGTGTGGCTCTCTCCCGCTTCCTGGAAGATGTTCGGGCTCTTCGCTACTGTGTGTGGGTAGCCCTGATATCTTCATTTGACTCCTCTCAGGTGACACGGGATAATGGGCTGACCTCACAAAGCAGGTCGCGATTGAGAAAGCGAGGAGTGTTTCCCAGATGAAAAGGAGTTGATCCCTGTGCTGGTGCCTGGAGGCTGGCTTGCCCCGCTGATCTGCGATAGGGGGGATGGGCGTAATCCCTCAGGATCCCGTGTGTGCCTTCCCGGTCCAATCGTGCGCGGGGGTCCGGGGGTGCAACCCCCGGCGTGCAGTGTGGGGAAGGCGGTTGATCGATAGGCACGTGTGAAAGCGTTACCCACATGAAACAGCGAAGAGCCGATGTTCACCTGGAGGACCGGGATTTTGTCGGCATAATGGACGTGCTTCTCTGTGTCGCAACCGGTGGTGTGAGCAGGGATCTGCGACCCGATAAGGTGCGGGGGCCGTTCGCCAGAGCGGAAAAAAATGCCGATCCTGAAACTCAAGGGGGCCCGGACCCTGTCGGCGTGCCGCTGTGCATCAGAACCGTTACCAGAGGTGTTGATCTCTTTCTCAGGATCTCTCCTCTTCCCGCACGCAGAAGAGGTACTCCTGCGCCCACCCGGCATATGCCCCGAAGTGCTCCCGCGCAAACCCGGCGATCAGGTCGTACTCGCGGCAGGCCATGGTTTTGTCTTCCGGGAGGTCAGGCAGGTAGTGGCGGCGCATCATCCGCCTGATGTGCACGTCCACCGGAAAGGCCTCGTATTTCTCGAAGGCGAAGAGGAGAATGCAGTCGGCGGCCTTCGGACCGACGCCGGGGAACCTGAGGAGTTCAGCCTTCGCCTCCCCGTAGGGAAGGGCGGCGACCCTCTGTGCCCATGCCGGATCCTCTGCGCAGAGCGCCGCCGTGGCGCAGGCGTACGGCGCCCGGTAGCCGAGCACGCACCCCCGCAGTTCGTCCTCGCTGCAGGGGGCGAGGGCTGCAGCGTCGGGAAAGGCGCTAACACCTCCCTGGAGGCGCCTGCCGTAACGTCCGGCAATCAGGGAGATGCGCTTTTTTATCGTCGGGATATTGGTGTTTGTGGCGCAGATATACGAGACCAGAGTCTCGAAGGGCTCCTGCCGCAGGATGCGCAGCCCGAGGCAGCGCCCGATCGCCGCGTGGATGCGGGCGTCGCGGTCGACCGAAGAGAGGATCGCCTCGAGGTCGAGGTCGAGGGCGAAGTAGCGGCGGATGAACGGTTCGTCCGCGCCTGAAAAGATGAGCCTCTCTCCCTCCTGCCTGATCGCGATTGCATGATCGCCGGCGACGCCGTACCAGGTCCCGTCCATCTTCTCCCACCTGAACGCCTGCCCGCACCCGAGGGTGGCGTCAAGGTTGAACGGATTGCCCGGGCCGAGCCTGAGTGCTTTTTCCATTAAAAAAGAGGATTGTTTTATTTCCTGCTGCAGCCAGAGTAGACGTTGGCCTGGACGTCCTGCCCCAGTTTGCCGATCGCGTCCGAACGGCAGCGGGCGCAGTGGCGCATCTGCTTGATATAGGGGGCGCACCGATCCTGCATCGCCTTTTTCTCCGCAGCAGTCGGCGGGACGACCTCGGCGAACTTGTACTGCGGGATCAGCAGGATGAGGTTGAAGGAGAACGCGCCCATTTCACCTACTTTCTTTGCGATATCGACGATATGGTCATCGTTGACCCCGGGAATATAGACGCAGTTCACTTTCACGAACATCTTTCTCTCGACGGCCATCCTGATCCCCTCGAGCTGATTTTTCAGGAGGATCTCGGCAGCTTCCCGGCCGGTGTAATGCTTGCCATGGTAGTTCACGAACGAGTAGATCTTCTCGCCGACGGCCGGATCGACGGCATTGAGCGTGACGGTCACGTTGCCGACGCCGTATTTCTGGAGTTCGTCGATCTTCTCAGGGAGCAGGAGGCCGTTCGTTGAGATGCACATGATCAGGTGGGGGAACTCCTCGTGGACCAGCCTCAGGGTCTCGAAAGTTTCCGGGTTTGCGAGGGGTTCGCCGGGCCCGGCGATCCCTATCACCTTCACGTAGGGGTAGTCCTGGATCACCTTTCTGACCAGTTCTATCGTTTCCTGCGGGGAGAGGACCTTTGAGGTGACGCCCGGTCGGCTCTCGTTCACACAGTCGAAGTCCCGCACGCAGTAGTTGCACTGGATGTTGCAGTGCGGGGCCACCGGCAGGTGGCAGCGCCCGAAGGTGTGGCAGGCTGTCTCCGAATAGCAGGGGTGCTCCTGGATCTTGCGCAGCTGTTCAGGGTCGTAGGGCACATCCCGATCCCCGACCGTTGCCGTCCTGTACTCATTTTCGGCCATGGCAAACAACACACTATACTCTCCCCCGCTCTTATATTACAGTTCGGTTGGTGCACCGAGGGTTGAGGAACGGTTATATGGCGGGCATGTGCATTCCCGTGCATGTACTCATGCACCACGGCATCTCTGGCGATTCTGATCGTCCTGACTGTCCTTATTGCGGGCTGCGCATCCTCACCTGACGGCGGGGAGATCGCGACTCCTGAGGCCACCATCCCGCCGTCGCCCACCCCGGAGCCCGTGGAAAGTCCGGTGATCGTCTCCGATCCCCGCCTCTCCCCTATGGCGATCACTCTGACGGCATCCGAAATGAGCGACGGCACCGGTGTCTATCTCACGCTTGCTATTGACCCGAAGGGTGCAGCGATCGCCCGGAACGGTGTTCCTGTGATCGCCACCATCTTCGCCTATAACACGGTCGAGGAGGCCCCGGGCTTCGTGCCGGGATCGGCCGACGAGGTGCGGTCTTCAGGTCTGCCGTACCGGAGCCTCTCAGATACGGTCTACGATGCCCCGGTCAGTTTCAGGGCCTCGCTCCCGGCTGAATCCGAGTTCAAAAATCTGGATATCGGAAAAGAGTATGTATATGGAGTTTTCTTGAACATAAGAGATTGAGAGATTTTCAGGTGTCGCACCCGGGCATCTTTGTCTCCTGGAAGATCACTCTGCCCTTTGCCGTGAGAGCGACTGAGCTGAAGAGATAGGGTTCTGAAGAGGCGCGTATGTGGAGATCCACCGCTCCCATTCGTTCCAGTTCCCTGACCGCCGTGTTCACCTCGTTTGGAGGAAGGCCGGTCATGGCACTGAGCTCTTTACCTGTGTACTGGCGCATTGTACCGCCTACAAGGGCGTACATGATTTTTTCAGCGTTTTTTCCCATTTTTTCCATGGTTTTCTCCGGGGGTGATCAGATGCACTTGATATTGCCCTGAAATTATTAAACCTTCCTTCACACCCCGGGGGGCCGGGAAGGCATGGTTAATTGTATTAATTTAACTTTTATCGCAAATCTGGAAAAATATTTAATATCTGGCATGATGACACTATCGGCTATGAAGAAAGGCATTTTGATGGTGCTTGCGGTCATTATGGTCGCTGCAGCGATCGCTGCAGGATGCACCGGTACGTCGGACCGGGAGGCAAACCTGAATCCATCCGAGACGCGGACGCTGCTCCTCGCCACGACGACGAGTCTGTACGATACCGGTCTTCTCGATGCCCTGAAGGCGCCTTTCGAGAAGGAGTATAACGCGAAGGTCGATATCATCTCCGCCGGCACGGGCACGGCGCTTGGATACGGTGAGAACGGCGACGTCGACGTGATGATGGTCCACGACCGGGCGCGTGAAGACGCTTTCATCGAGAACGGCCACGGCATCGACCGCCGCGTCATCGCCTACAACTACTTCGTGATCGTCGGTCCTGAGGCTGATCCTGCCGGGGTAAAGAATATGAACCCTGAAGAGGCTTTCACCACGATCCGCGAGAAGGGGCTTGCCGACCCGGCGCAGGTGAAGTTCGTCTCGCGCGGCGACAACTCGGGCACCCACGCAAAGGAGAAGGCGATCTGGAACGGAGCAGGGTTCAACTACACGACCGATATCACGAAATCGGGCGATTGGTACATCGAGGCCGGCACCGGGATGGGTGCGACCCTGGTGATGGCAGACGAGAAAGCCGCTTACACCCTCTCCGACATCGGCACCTACCTCGCCTACAAGGACAAGATCGCCCTTGTGCCGGTGGTTTCAGAGGGCGAGATCCTCCTCAACGTCTACTCGGTGATGCGGATCAACCCCGAGAAGCACCCGGGCGTGAACTCGAGCCTTGCAAAGGACTGGATCAACTATCTGATCACGCCATCGACCCAGAAGACGATCGAGGAGTTCGGGGTTGAAACCTACGGCGAACCCCTCTTCTTTCCGGCTGCAGGCAACTGGGATACGATGGGCGTGAACCGGTCTGAGGTGGAAGGCCCGGTAGTCTGAAGGCCGCTGGTTTTTTCCATTATCCAATCCTTTTCTTTTATCGATCCTTTGGGGGTGGTGAGAGATGGGCTATATCATCGATGGTCTGATGGAGGCGTTCCACCTGATAGTCTCGCTGGACCCGGACGTCATGGAGATCACGGTTCTGTCTCTTATTGTATCTCTGACGGCGACGGTTGTCGCCACCACCCTCGCCCTCCCTTTCGGGACGGCGATAAAGTTTACCGAGTTCCCCGGGAAAAAGGTGCTCATCAACCTGATCCAGACGCTCTACTCCCTCCCGACGGTTCTTGTCGGGCTGCTCGTCTTCCTGCTCATCACCCGTCACGGCCCGCTCGGGTTTGCCGGCCTCCTCTTCACGCCGCAGGCGATGATCCTGGCCCAGACGATCCTGATTCTCCCTATCATGGTCGGGCTGACGATATCGGCTCTTTCAGGGGTGGACGAGACGATCAGGGATACGATCATCTCCCTTGGCGCCACCCGCCTCCAGTTCCTTACCTCGATCGTTAGGGAGGCGCGGTTTGCGATCTTTGCGGCGGTCGTTGTCGGGTTCGGGCGGGCGATCTCGGAGGTCGGCGCTGCCATCCTCATCGGCGGGAACATCGCCCACCGCACGCGCGTGCTGACGACGGCGATCTCCCTGAACACCTCGCAATGGGAGATCGGCACCTCCATTGCGCTCGGGATCGTCCTCCTCGCGATCGCCCTCGTCGTGAACACCGGCGTGACCCTCTTCCAGCAGCGGTGAACCATGATCGAAATCGAACATGTATCCAAGAGTTTCGGGGAGAAAACCGTCCTGAAAGATGTGAATGCCGCGATCCAGGACGGCGAGATCTTCGCGATCATCGGCCCCTCGGGCTCGGGCAAGTCCACCCTCCTGCGGATGATCAACCTGCTCGAAGTCCCGGACGGCGGGCGCATCGTCGTCGACGGCACCGATATCCATGCCGAACGGCGGCGTACCCTCGAGATCAGGCGGATGATGGCAATGGTCTTCCAGAAACCTGCCGCCTTCAACGAGAGCGTCTACGACAACATCGCTGTCGGTCTGCGGATGCGCCATGTGCCAGAGCGCGAGATCCAGACGAAGATCGTCGATGCGCTCGAGGTGATCGGGCTCTCCGGCTACGAAAAGCGGCGGGCGAAGACGCTTTCAGGCGGGGAGATGCAGCGGGTCGCCCTTGCGCGGGCGCTGGTGACCGATCCGGCCGTACTTCTGATGGACGAACCGACGGCGAATCTCGACCCCGTTGCCACGGCGACGATCGAGGACCTGGTGCTGCGGATCAACCGGGAGTTCGGGCAGACCGTGGTGATCTCCACGCACGATATGCTCCAGGGTCAGCGCCTCGCCCACCGGATCGGCGTCCTGATGGACGGTGTCTTCTCGCAGGTCGGCACCCCGCGCGAGGTCTTCGCCCTGCCGAAGAACAAGCACGTCGCCCGCTTCGTCGGGATCGAGAACATCGTCTCCGGCAGGATCGCCAGGATGTCGGAGGGCGTCGCCGAGATCGAAACCGACTTCGGTACGACCATCAGCGCCGTCACGCCCCTTTCCCCCGGGACCCGCGTCTCTGTCTGCATCAAGCCCGAGGAGATCACCCTCCACCTTGCAGAATACCCTCACACCTCAGCGCGCAACGCCCTTGGGGGGAAGGTCGCCAGAATGACGGCCTTCGGCCCGCTGATGCGCCTTGTCGTCGATTGTGGCATCCCCATCTCCGTGCTGATCACCTGGAAGTCAGCCGAGGAGATGGGGCTCTCGGAGGGGAGCCGGGTGCGGATCTCCTTCAAGGCGAGTGCCGCCCATGTCGTCGAGGATACCGGGGCGTGAAGGCCGTGACCGGGTTCTCCTCTCTCTCCTCTCTCACCGCCCCTGCTCTTTCTCGGCCATCTGAGTGCATTGTTCGAGATATTCCAGATATGCCGCCCTGAAGGCCGCAGGAGCGATCGCCCCGGCGCCGTGCCCTCGCAGCACCATGATCCGGTCGGCTCGGGCGATCAGGGAGTCCAGCGACGAGGTGGCAACGATGCAGGCGGTCTCGCCGATGGCATCCCGCCGCTTGGCCAGAATCTCCGCCAGGGGTGTTACGTCCTCCTCCTGCAGGGTGCTCCTGACCAGCAGGTTTGCCGCCGCCCGGTCCTCATCGATGAGCAGGAGCGGCGCCCCCTCCCGCGCGGCCGCCCCCACCTGCACGGCCATTGTCATCGAGCCACTCCCCTGACCGAATGCTGCTTTCGGTGTCCCGCTCATGCCCGGCGGCAGGCTTCCAAAAAAGAGGCTCACATCGGCGCTGCTGAGGTGCTGCCCGCCCGCCTCGGCCGTGCGTGCGCCCCTGACCGTGACGACCAGTTCGCGACCGTCTCCTGCGGCGTGGTCGTCCTCGCCGGCGCGGATGGCGTTGAGGAGGGTGGTCTTCCCCTGCGCGTTCGAGCCCGCGATGGCGAGCACCTCGCGCCGCCGTATCCCGAGGCCCGTGATCCTCCTGCCGCTTGCCGGGAGCTCGATCTCGATCGGTCCGATCCCTTCAGGGCAGAGGAAGGGGATATGCACCCCCTCCTTTGGGCCGGCCACGCGGTGGTGCTGGCGGAAGCGGGTGTACGATCGTGCCGGGAGCGTGCCGTCGCCGATAAAGCAGACGAGTCCCATCGAGGGCAGGTGCGCTCTGAGGAGTTTCTGGTCGAGGGAGAGTGTTGCGGCGGCGGCGAGGTCGCCTACGGGAAGGCGGCGCATCACCTCCCCGATCCCCTCAGCAAGGGCCGCCACCGTCTCGGAGATCTCTCTGATCGCTCTCCCCTCGGGCGGCCCCGGATAGGGGACGGCCCCGCGGGCGGTGCAGTGCAGTCCGTCGGGCAAAAACATGTTCTCCTCGTCCGGCTTCCAGAGCTCTGATCCGATCGCGGCGTCGGAGTGGACCAGGGTGACCGGCTCGATCCCGCCTGCATAGCGCGCTGGCCGCTCCGTGTCGAGGGCGCCGAGAGGGCGCAGGCGCGTATCGGTGCAGGCGGCCCCCTTCACCGCCTCGATGATCGCCCAGACCGCGCCGTCCGCGCCTCGCGCATCGATCCCGTCCGGCAGGGGGCGCCGGACGAGGAGCGGCATGGCGAACTGGAGGGATGCGCCGTCAGGGGAGTGGACACAGTAGGCGTTTGTGCCCTCGCGGAGGCGCCGTCGATCGATGGCCTCTCCCGCCTCTGCAATGATCTGCCCTATTGCCCCCATCCAGCCCTCTCTGCCCATCAGTGATCTCTTCCGGGCCTGCAGGACTAATTTCTATCGATACCGCCAATGCGACACGAACCATGAATACCGGGTAATCCCAAACCTCTCTGCAATGAAGATCACCAGCCTTGCGAGCGGGAGCAAGGGAAACTGCATCTATGTCGAAGGGGATGAGGGAGCGCTCCTCGTCGACGCCGGGCTCACGGCAAAGGAGATTAAAAAACGCCTCTCTGACGCCGGGGGCGACGAAGGCCGCATCAGGGGGATCATGGTCACCCACGAGCACATCGACCACATCAGGGGCGTCGACGTCCTGGCCCGCCGTCTCGGCGTCCCGGTCGTCGGGACCGCAGGGACACTGGGGGCGTTTTCCTCGGCCCGTACGTCCTCAAAGCCGGTGGACCTGATCCGCGCCTTTCCTGGCGAGGCGCTGGACCTCGGCGGCTTCTCGGTCACCCCCTTCCTGACGGCCCACGACGCCGCCGAGCCCTGCGGCTACCGGCTCGCGGAAGGAGACGTCAGCCTCGGGTGCTGCCTGGATACCGGCATCGTCACCCCGGGGATCGAGCGGGTGCTCGCCCGTTGCGACGCCGTCGTCCTTGAGAGCAACCACTGTCCGCAGATGCTGGAGGAGGGGCCCTATCCGGAATTTCTCAAAAAACGGATCCGCTCGAAGCACGGCCACCTCTCCAACGCCGCCGCCGCCACCTGCCTGAGGGACATCGGCGGGAACCTCACGGCCGTCGTGCTCGCCCACCTCTCCGAGGTGAACAACACCCGGGATAAGGCGCTTCACTCTGCAGAAGACGGCCTCTGCCTCTTCCTCGACGGCATCGATCTCGTCGTCGGCACCCAGGATCGGGTCTCGGCAACGGTGAGGATCTGAGCATGGACTTTGCAGAGTTCTCCAGGATCTGCGAGGAGATCGAGGGGATCAGCGGGAGGCTTGAGATGATCGATGTCATCGCTGGAGTCCTGTCCTCACTCTCAAACGACGAGCTCCCGGTCTTCGTCAGGTTCGTGATGGGGCGGGTCTTCCCTGACTGGAGCCCGTTGAAACTCGGGATCGGGCCGAACCTCCTGTACGAGGCGGTCGGGTATGTCGCCGGCAGGAAGAAGGCGGCGGTGGTCGCCGCCGTCAACGAGACCGGGGACGTCGGTCTCGCCGTCGAGCGTCTGCTGGCGACGAAATCTCAGACCTCATTCTTCACAGAACCCCTGACGCTCACCGGCGTCTATGCCGACTGCACGCGGATCGCTACGACCGACGGAACCCGTTCGCAGCGGGAGAAACTCAGGATCATCGAGGGGCTGCTCGGAAACGCGGGGGCGCTCGAGGGGCGCTACCTCTCCCGCCTCCTCCTTGAAGAGCTGCGCATCGGCGTCGGGGAAGGGAATGTCAGGGACGCCGTCGCCCGCGCCTTTGCCGTGGACGTATCCCTGGTCGCCCACGCCCACCAGGCCTTAAACGACCTCGGCGAGGTCGCCCTCCTTGCCCGGCAGGGTGAAGAGGCGCTGCGCGCGGTGCGGATCGAGCCCTTCCGCCCGGTAAAGATGATGCTCGCCCAGCAGGGGACGATCGGCGAGATGGTGGCCGATCACGGGGCCGTGGCCGTCGAGTACAAGTACGACGGCACCCGCTTCCAGTTCCACAAGGTCGGGAAGGAGTGCAGGATGTACTCCAGAAAACTTGAGGACGTCACCGCGGCGGTCCCCGACGTTATCGAGGCCCTGGACCGGGCGATCCCGCACGACGTGATCGTCGACGGCGAGGTGATCGCCGTGAAAGACGGGCGCCCGCGCCCGTTCCAGTTTGTTCTCCAGCGTTTCCGGCGGAAACACGAGGTCGAGGAGGCGATCGGAAGGGTCGACCTCGTTCCGCATCTCTTCGACATCCTGTACCTCGACGGCGAGACCATCATCGACCGGCCCTTCTTCGAGCGCCGGAAGATCTTAGAAGAGACGGCATCGGCATACCTTGCCCCGCAGTGGGTGAGCGACGACGTCTCACGCCTGGAGGAGATCTATGCCGACGCCCTGGACGCCGGGCATGAAGGCGTGATGCTCAAGACCCTCGACGCCGCCTATACGCCTGGCGTGCGGGGAAAAAACTGGATCAAGATCAAACCGGCCGTCGACACCCTTGACCTGGCCGTTATCGGGGCAGAGTGGGGCGAGGGCCGCCGCGCCCGCCTCTTCGGTTCGTTCCTGCTCGCATGCCAGCAGGAGGGCGAACTCCTCCCGGTCGGCAAGGTGGCGACCGGCCTTTCAGACGAGAGCCTGGCTGCAATCTACGACCTCCTCAAAGACCTTGTCATCGCCGAGAAGGGCAAGGAGGTGGTCCTCGAACCAGCGGTCGTCTTTGAGGTCGGGTATGCAGAGGTCCAGAAGAGCCCCACCTATGCGAGCGGCTATGCCCTCAGGTTCCCGCGGTTTGTCAGGGTCAGGGAGGATAAGGGTGTGGACGAGGTGGAGACGGTGGACGGGATGCTGGAGAGGTACGAGCGCCAGCTCAAATTCGTATGACCCGGTAGGTCTGTCTGCTGATGTCCCCGTCCACGTATGCGTAATATTCTGAGCCGAAGCCCTCCACATTGGTGAAGGTGACCTCGCCGTTGAAATTGGTGTATTTTGTGTGGAACCGCACGCCGTCCCTGTGCTTGAGGACCACCTTTACATCGGCCGATGGCTCCATGCTCCGCCTGTCCTCGACCCTGAAGGAGAGGACCGGGTTTAATGGTTCGTCCGGTCTGTCGGCGGCGTTCTTCTTGAGAGATCCGCTTCCGGTCGGCATTGCGACCTCAGACTGCCTGACATAACCGCCGAAGTGCACCAGGAGAACCGATCCGAGAAGGAAAAATGCAGTCCCTGCCGCTCCGAAAAGGAGGAGCCCGGTGGTCATCGTGAGGCGCAGCGCCGGAAGGTACAGCGGGATCGTATCGGTGATGAGGTACAGGAAAAAGCCCTCTGTCCATGCAAAGAGGGTCAGACCCATAAATTGGGTGAGGAGCACCATGACGATGAAGATCAGGCACAGGCTTCCCAGTGCTACCAATCCAATGCCGGCGACCATGCCGGCGATCCGTACGATCGGCGACCTTCCGATGAATTTTTTCTCCCTTTTGACGACATGGTACAGGACGACGGCGAAGATGTTGAAGTAGAGGATCCCGCCGATAAAGAGGAGGAAGAGGTCGATGGTGGAGACGCTCTGCGCTGTCGGCATTGCCGTGGTATTTGCTGCGGACACCGCGGGCATGATCAGGCTAAAAATGAGGAGTGCGATCCCCGGAATGCGCATCATTTTTCTTCACCCTTAAAACTGATATTTTTTGTCTTTTCACTCATGGGCCGTTAAAAATCAAAGAGCGTTTTCTGCGAGATCATCTCTGGAATCAGTCTGCTCTTCTGCCGCCATCCGCGTTGCCCGATGGCGGCGTCGGTCAGGGCCATCGCGGCGTCCAGACTCTCGCACCGCGCCGGCCCGTTCTGCATTGCCGTCCTGGTGGCCTCCCTGATCACCCATGAACCGAGCGGGGCCCAGTAATCGCTGCCTGCATACCGCACGACCACGGCGCGCCCCGACCTCCCGGTCCTGGCCAGGTATTCGGCGACGGCCAGACGCGCCGCATAATACGCCCCTGCGATCGGGGAATAGCCCTGCTTTTTGAGCCCCTCTCCATCGGCGACGATGCTCTCCTCCTCTCCTGCCCAGAGGGAGCGGCGCCCCCATATCTCGATCATCTCGAATCGCCAGTCCCCCGGCACCAGGATCACCGCCATCGTGTTCCCGTAGAGCGTGGCGGTGAAGAACTCCACCTCGCCGAGGGGGGAGAAGCGACGGATCTGTTGTTTCAGCCCATTGCCGACGGTGTCGTCCACTGCCGTGATCGCCCACCTGGTCGGGACGATCCGCCGCTTTTTTCCGAGGAGCCCGGCGCTCATCAACTGCGAGATCTGGTAGACGTCGACCCCCTCGGTGCCGAGGGCCGTGCAGGCGGCCGTCGCGGGAAGGTCGGTGTCAGAGGTGATCCGGTCGACGCTCCGGCTGACGCGGGCGTTGTCGATCAGGTCGAGTTTCTTGATGCTGCCTGAGAGCCCGACCGGGGTGATGGTGCCGTCGAACCTGAGGTCGAAACTGACCGGACGCTCGAAGGCCGCTTCGACGTCGAGGGGTGTGGACGAGAGGGCGATCTCCTGGATCTCTCCCCTGACCGCATCGACACCGGCCGAGCCCCTGATCGTCTGCGCCCTGATCCCGACGATATCCTCGATCGAGAGTCCCTGTGCCACCCAGACCCGTGGTGCGTCCGGGTCGGCGGTCATCAGGGGGCCGGCCGAAACAGCGGGGTAACCATAACTGCCCACGAAGACGGAGGGCGCCCTGCCCATGTAGCTCGCGCCCCTGGCTGCGGTGCGCACCTGGGCGTGGAACCTGTTCATGATCGGGCACTTCGGAAGCCCGCAGAGGAGTCTTCCCTTGCATTCGGCACACCGCATCATGACTCTTCACCTGAGATCGAGGGCCGGGCGGACCCCGTCCCCCATCGCCTCCAGCACGCCTTCCACCCAGGCAGACCACGCCGTCTCATGGTCGGGGATCAGCCCTGCGATCATAAGGCCGATCTCGTCGTCGCGCCCGGCGACCGCCTCCAGGACGAGCGATCCTGCGGGAAACGCCCCGCCAACCACGCCGTCAGGATCCCCGTCGGTGACCCCCAGGACCGGGATGCCGAGGTGGCCGGCGATATGCCCGGCGACGGAGGTGGTATCGTCGCCGATCGCCAGAACGCCGCAGGTGGCCGGTGTCACCAGGTCATAGAAGCGGTGGGCGCAGTGGTCGAGGAGGACGACCCTGCCGCTCTTTCCCGGGGCGGTCACCTGCGCCGGGGCCTTCTGCCTGATATGGCCGCTCTTGCACCATGCGGCGGCGAGATCGATCCGGCCGGTCCGGTGGAGTTTTTCAAGGCCGTGGGGCTTGACGTCCAGCCCTGATACCGCCTCGATCCCTCCCCCGGCATCACGGAGGAGGACCTCTGTCGCCGTCGCCCTGCCGATCACGATCCCGTTCACGCAGACCGGTTCGCCGGGCAGGCACCCGCGTATCGTCCTGAAGGCCCCGCGGGGCCGGGCCGCCGCAGTGGCCTCGACGATCCCGTAGCCGAGCGTCCGGGCCAGGTCTCCGGCGAGCGCCTGATCGCCGCCGTTCCAGCAGAAGACCGTTTCAGAGGAGCATTCGAGATGGACCGGGCCACCTTTCAGTCTCCCGGCCACGATCTCGCCGAAGACCCTTCCCGACTCGGGCGTCTTACCCCGGTTGAGGAGGAAGGCGGGTCCGCTGAGATGGGCAAAGACCATGCTCGGGGGGACGCCGCAATATTCGCAGGCGACTCCCGACTCTTCGGCTGCGGTCCGTCCCATCACCCCTGAGACAAGAACCCGGCACGGTCCGAGGGCGTCCAGCAGGCGGCCTACGTCTCCCCTGTCGAAGGGTTCGGGGCCGTGGACGACCATGACGGGCCTGTCACCTGATATCATTCTGATCCTTTCCGCTCTGAAGAGAGAAAAAGCGTGGCGATGGGGATGTGTCCCCGTGGAAATACCTCCCTTCGCCGGTGGAGAGCGTCCCCCTGACCCTTCGCCATCCATTTTCCCCCTGGGTATCCGCCAGGATCAGGTCGGTGTAGGCGTTCGAGGACCACCCGAGCAGCCACCACTCGTTCGACCCGGAGAACCTGATGGAGAGGGTGAGGTTTGCCCCGGCCGGTGCGTCGCGGGAGAGGTAGAGGGGACAGTCATAGGTGTAGTTCCTCCCGTCCGCCGACGGCGCGAGATTCCCCTTCGGGGCAAGCACCGGTTCGGTATCGAGGGGGTGCTTCGTGTCGATCGGCCCTGCGTCCAGGTCGGCCGTATAATAGGTGATGCCCGCCTCCACCGCCGCCCCGAACGAATAGGGGAGGAGGACCGGTGTGGTGTCTGAATATGCAGACGAATACGTGACCGTCACCGCCCCGGCGGGCTCCTCCCCGGCGGTGACGGCGATCGGCCTGGGCGCATACCGTGGAAGGATCTCTGCGGCGGCGACGACCAGCATCGGCGTCCCGTCCACCCCGGTTATCGAGAGGTTCCAGTCGTCGGGGACGCCATAGCCTCCGCTCTCGCTCAGGATCTCGCCGATGGCCGAGGTGTCGTTATGCACCGGCAGGGGAATGATCAGGGTGACGTTTCTGAGGGCGGCATCGGTGGTGAGGGAGACATCGTAACGATAAGTGCCGGCGATCTCGGTCTTTCCCTCCTGCAGCGTCGCCGCCTGATAGAAGAGCGCCGCACCGGCGAGGAGCAGTACGAGAATGATAGCCGCAAGCCCTCCGAGGGCATATGCGATGATCTTCGTCCACCTCTTCATCGGCCTGCTCCTGGTCTATGCACCATACCGGGAACGCCGCTGGCGTCCCCCTCACCTCTTTCTTCCGGTCAGCTCCCCCCGGACGCCGCCTGCCCTCTGCACCAGGCACTGCCATGTCGTCCCGATCAGGTCCTCGCGCCCGGCCGCTTTCAGCCCCTCGATGACGAGGCTGCGGTTTTTTGGATCGCGATACTGGAGGAGCGCCCGCTGTATCTGCTTTTCCCTCCCCTTGGGGACATGGACCGGTTCCATGGTGGCAGGGTCGATGCCGGTGGCGTACATGCAGGTGGAGCGCGTCATCGGCGTCGGGGTGAAGTCCTGCACCTGCTCGGTGTACAGGCGGTTGTCCCTGATGTATTCGGCGAGTTCGACGGCGTCGGCAAGGGTGCATCCCGGGTGACCGGAGATGAAGTACGGGAGGATGTACTGCTCTTTTCCGGCGTTCCGGCTTGCTTCTGCATACCGCTCCCTGAACCTGTCGAATATCTCCCTGCCGGGCTTGTTCATCAGTCTGGTCACCCCGGCGGCGACGTGTTCTGGGGCGACCTTGAGGTGGCCTGAGACGTGGTGGGCGCAGACCTCCTCGAGGTAACCGGCGTCGTCGGCCAGTGCCAGGTCGAAACGGATCCCGGAGGCGATGAACACTCGCTTTACCCCGGGGATCTCCCTGAGCTCCCTGAGCAGCCTGACCTGCCGGGCATGCGAGGTCTGCAGGTTCGGACATTCCGGGCTGCAGCGGCGGTCAGGGCAGGCGCCTTTCGTCTCCCACTGCGGGCAGAAGAGGCCGTACATGTCCGCGGTAGGGCCGCCGACGTCCTGGATGGTCCCGCCAAATCCGCGCATCCGTGCGAGGCGCCGGGCTTCGGCGACGATCGAGGCCTGGCTCCGGCTCTGGATGATCCGCCCCTGGTGGTGGGTGAGGGCGCAGAACGAACAGGAGCCGAAACAGCCGCGGTGGGTGGTGATCGAGAAGCGCACCGGTTCGAGGGCCGGAACAGGCTCGCGGTACGAGGGGTGGGCGGCGCGGGCGTACGGGAGTTCGTAGACCCGGTCGAGTTCGGCAGGGGAGAGCGGGAGGGCCGGGGGATACTGGACGATCACCGTCTTGGGGTGGGTCTGGACGACAGTCTTCCCCCGCACCGGGTCCTGCTCTGCTGCATGGAGGGCGAAGGCCCGCGCATACGCCTCCGGACTCTCCCTGACCCCGGGAAAGCCGGGGATGACGGCGTAGCCGCTCTGATCGATCTCGCGCCATTCGGCAGGAGGGATCCCGACCGCCGTCCCTCTGATCCCCCTGAGGCTCTGCCCGGCCGCGCACCGTGCCGCAATCTCCTCCATCTGCCGCTCGCCCATACCGTAGACCAGGACGTCAGCAGGGGCGTCGGCCAGGATCGATCCCCGCACGCTCTCTGACCAGTAATCATAGTGGGCGAACCGGCGGAGGCTTGCCTCAATACCGCCGATCACGATCGGGGTGCCGGGAAAGAGGGACCTGACCTTATTGGCGTAGACGATCACTGCCCTCTCCGGTCGTTTCAGTTTCCCCCCCGGAGAATAGGCGTCAGAGCTCCGTCGTTTCTTGTTCGGGGTGAAGGCGTTGACCATGGAGTCGACGTTCCCCGACGATATCCCGAAGAAGAGGCGCGGCCGGCCGAGGCGCAGGAAGTCTTCGGGGCGTGTCCAGTCGGGCTGGGCGATGATCCCGACGGTGTAGCCCGCTTCCCAGAGCACTCTCCCAATGACGGCCGTCCCGAAGGAAGGGTGGTCGACATAGGCGTCGCCCGAGATGAGAATCACGTCAAACTCTGAGATGCCGAGGGCTTTCGCCTCTTCAGGCGTCATGGGGAGGAATGCGGGCTGCGGGATCATCTAAGTTATCTCCCCTTCGGGCGGGAAAAAAGTGTGTTATGGTGCAGGGGCATAGGTGAGGACGATGCCCTGACCGTTCAGGGTCAGGGTGCCTGCCCCTTCGTCGAGGTAGAGGACACAATCCCCTTCAGCCGGGACAGCAAGGCGGTAGGCGCGCAGGTGCCCGACCCTGACGGCCGGGTCGTACGTCCAGGCGACCGCCCTGGCAGACACCACCTCGTCGGTGATCGTCGTCATCTCCCCGGTCCCCCCGGCGGTCAGCAGGAGATGCCCGGTGGACGACCCCTGCAAAATCCAGGTTCCCTCCACCGGGTCGGCCGAAGCCGGTTCTGGTGTGGGGGTAAGAATAACGGTCGGTTCTGGCAATGGTTCCGGGTCAGGTGTTGTTTTTACTGCCGGTTCCGGTGTCAAGGCCGTCGTCTCCGCGGCCGGGGAGGGCACCGTCTCCGCACTGCCGCCGACCCCTCCTGCGGCGATCATGAAGACGAGTATGAAGACAAAGGCTGTTATCGTAATGATCCTGAGCGCCGTCTCACCGTTCATGGTCTGATATCATTTGGGTGCAAATATAAATGTGCCGCTTCTCTCTTTATCGATTTATGCTGTATTTTTCTCAAAAAAAGATGATATGATCGGTTCTGTCCGTTTCACCCGATCAGGGTGAGGGCGCAGAAGCACATGGCAAGGCCCGAGATGCCGGCGACGAGAAGGAGGTCGGGCCGGCCGAAGGTGCGGGTTCCTGATGCGGAGAGCCGCGTGCGCAGCCCCCGCAGATCGATGGTCAGGCCGATTACCTCGGCCTTTCCGAGCGCATTTGCGATGAGCGGGACGAGCACCGGGACCAGGCCGCGCACCTTTCCGCCGATGCCCCCGCCTGGAGAGAAGCCCCGCGCCGCCTGGGCCTCCTGGATCTTCTTTCCCTCGATCTGGAGGTGCGGGATGAACCGCAGGGCGATCAGGGCCATCAGGGCATAGTCGGCCGGGAACTTCAGCGTCCTGAGGGCGCCCACGAGTGCGGTCGGCATCGTCGTCGCCACCAGCACCTGGAAGGCGAAGATCATGGCGCAGAAGCGCAGAGCAAGGGCAAGGCCGAACGAGACGGCGCCTGCGGTGACAACGATTGGCCCGTCCAGGATCACGTCCCCGATCTGGAGGGTGAGGACGGTGATCAGGATGAGGAAACCCCCGAGGAAGGCGAGAAGGGGGACCTGCCGGAGCAGATCCCGCCCGAAGCCGCCCGCGATGCCGAGGGCAAGGATGGCTGCGGTCATGCCGGCCAGGAAGGCCGGGTCTGCAGAGAGGACGGCAAGAATGACGACCGCCGTTACACCTGCGATCTTGGTGATCGGGTTCATCCGGTGGAGGATGCTGTTGCCGTTTCTGTACTGGAAGATCTCCTGCATGTCGTCTCACCTCCTGCCGGTCCGTCCGTCATGATTGCTCCCCCTTCCATTGTGATGATCCGGTCGGCGTAGCGCCGGGCGAGGGCATGGTCGTGGGTGACCATGATCACGGTCACGCCCGTATCCTGCAGGCGCCGCAGGTGGTCCATGACGATCCCGGCCTCGTCCGGCGAGAGCCCGGTGGTCGGTTCGTCGAGGACGATCACCTCCGGCCCCATGGCGAGCACGCAGGCGACGGCGAGGCGCTGCCGCTCCCCCCGCGAGAGGTGGCGGGGATAGGTGTCTTTTCGGTCGAGGAGACCGACGGCCATGAGGGCCGACCTGACCGAGCCTTCCGGGTCAGGTACGCCGGCGTTGCGCGCCCCGAAGGCGACCTCTCGCTCTGCCGTCTCCTCGAAGAGCATGGTGTCCGGGTTCTGGAAGACGAGCCCTACCTTCCGGGCGAGGGCGTGGACCGGGTGGCGCCGGGTGTCCATGCCGCAGACTTCGACCGAACCGCCGTCAGGTTTCAACAGTCCGTTGAGGTGGCGGATCAGGGTGGTCTTGCCCGAACCGTTCTCGCCGGTGACGGCGACGAACTCGCCCGCCCTGATGAGGAGGTCGATCCCCCTGAGGGCGAAGCCCGCGCCGTAGCGGTGGGTGAGGCCGGCGATCCTGACGACGGGCTCGCCGGTGGGCGGGACGATGGCCGCCCTCGTCTCTTCAGGCGCCTGGGGCGCCGGTCCGGCGATGCGTCCGGCCTCGAGCCTGATCACACGGTCGGCGATCTCGCAGAATGCGCCGGGCGTGTTCTCTACCAGGAGGATTGCCCGTCCCTCGCCTTTCATGTCTGCAAGGATCGCCGCGATGCGCCCGGCACTGGCAGGGTCGAGTTCGGCTGCAGGTTCGTCGAGGATCAGGGCCGGGCGGCCCCCTGCAACCGCCGCGGCGAGAACGGTCCGTTGCTTTTCGCCGCCTGAGAGGGTGTGGGGCGCCTGTTCGCTGTGTCGGCTGAGGCGGAAGCAGTCCAGGATCTCTCCGATGTCCGTCCCCTCTGCGCAGGCCGACCTGATCTCCTCCCCCACGGTGGAGAAGATGAGCTGGGCGTCGGCGTCGTCGAAGACCATGCCGATCGCCCCTGCGATCTCCTCCATGCCCTGGTAGTCTCCTGCATTCCTGCCGGCAATCCTGATCGAGCCCTCGATCCGGCCGCCGTACTCATGGGTAAGGATGCCAGCCACCGCCCGGCAGAGGGTGGTCTTGCCGGCGCCGGTCGGTCCGGTGACAAGCACCAGTTCGCCCGGCCTGACGGTGAGGTCGATCCCCCTGAGGGCGGGGGCCGGCGCTCCCGGATAGGTGAAGGTGAGGCCTCTGACCTCGATCATTCCTGCCCCCGGGTGAGCGCCCGCGAGGCCGGGATATAGAGAGCCTGGGCGATGACGGCGTTCACGACGGCGGTGCCGATGACGATCGGGATGGTGACGGCGGCGAATGCTCCGATGGAGGCATACTTCGTCAGGATCACCGGTGCGACGCCGAGGATGGCGATGATCACGAACATCGATCCCGAAGCGGCGGTGGCGATGAAGGTGGCGAGACCGGGTGCAATGGCGATACGTCCCCTGAGCGCGAGGAAGGCGCCGAGGCAGACGAGTGCGCCGACCGGTTCGCTGATCAGGTTTGCGGGCGGGAAGACCGAATGGCTGATCAGGGCGCAGATGATCCCGGCGACGATGCCGATGCCGAGGGCCTCGCCCAGGGCCGGGACAATGAGGATGATCGCAAGGCAGTAGAAGGCGATCACCAGGTTCGAGACGATCGGACCCGGGATCACCAGGGAGAGGTAGCGCACGATGGCGCCTGATGCGAGCAGGATTCCTGCAATGGCAATGTGCTGTGACTTCATGATATCTTCTTGTATGGGGGGTATTCATCGGGCGGTGCGGACAGAGATGGGCGGCGGTCACCAGCGCCAGTGCGCGGGGGTGGATGTGGTGATGCCCTGCCAGCGGCGCCGAGGGTCGGATTTATTTTGCTGCATACTCTGCATTATTGTATATTGTTATACACAGATGTATATTAAATGTGCGGAGTCCTCGCGTGCACCGCATCTGTCGAAAAAAGAGCGAACGCTCTATGGGAAGTGCCGGGTACGGCCGGATGAAATCAGCGTTCGGATGTCGCGCACGCGGCCCCGGCGACCGGGGGCGCGCAAAAAAAAGATCAGATGGATCCGGTTCGGGGACCGGGAAGGGCAGGTGCCTTTTTCCTCGTGGATGTTCCGGACTCACCGCTTTCTGCGTCTTTTATCCATGAAGTCGTCGAAATCGATTTCATCATCGAAATCGTTGTAAGATGACTGCTTTCGTCCGCTGCCCGATTCCCAGTCTTTCATCTGGTTTTTGATATTTTTTGTCCCAGATCTGGACATATTTTGAGGTTATGTGTACCGATTTATAAATTTGATCGTTGGGTGGTATGGATAGGATATCTGGATCCGGGGATGGTGTGGATGGGGATTATGGCGGTTATCTGGTCTGGGTGGGGGTGGCGATGGTTTCGAGGGGTGAGGTCGGCATCGATCGAGGATTCATGGCCGCGATGAATTATAATGGCACTTGTTTTGGGTGTAATATTTCCGATTGGTTCCGTTTTGGAACAGAAAAAGAAGTATGGGCCCGCTGAGATTCGAACTCAGGACCTCCGCCATGTCAAGGCGACGTCATAGCCAGCTAGACCACGAGCCCTTGCTGTCTGATACTCAGACTCTCTATATGTTGAACGTTGTTTGATATAAATGTTGTTGGTGGCGGTGTTTTCTGAATAAAAAGGGTACGTGGGTGCAATCCCCACGCGCACACGATCGGATCAGAGTTTTGCAAACTTTGCGGAGAAGATCCCGACCTTCGTCCTGATCTCTTCCATGACCGCCTGGGGAACCTCGGCGTCCACGTTCAGGACCATGATTGCCTCCTCGCCGCGCTTGACCCGGCCGACCTGCATGCCGGCGATGTTGATCTCGGCCTCGCCCAGGATCGTGGACGCCCTCCCGATCACGCCGGGCTTGTCGAGGTGGCGGGAGATGATCACGCGCCCCTCCGGAACCATGTCCATCGTGTAGCCGCCGATCGAGGTGATCCTGATCCGGTCCTTCGAGAAGACGGTGCCGGATACGGTCTCTTCCATCGTGTCAGTCTTCACCCTGAGGGTGATCAGGTTCTTAAAGCCCTGCGCCGCCTCGGTGACGGTTTCTGCAACCCTGATCCCCCGCTCCCTGGTGACATACTCCGCGTTCACGAAGTTCACCGGCTCGCGCAGGATCGGGTCGAGCAGCCCTTTCAGGATGCTACGGGTGATGTAGCGGGTGAAGCGGTTCTTCGAGAGATCTCCGCCATAGATGACCTCGACTGCCTCCATCCTGCCCTCGATGAGCTGGACGAGCAGCCTGCCCATCTTCTCGCCGAGGACGGCGTAGGGCTCCATCAGTTCCTGCTGGTCGGGCGGGACCATCGGGACGTTCACCGCGTACTTCGCAGGCTCCCCGGCGAAGACGGCAAGGCACTGCTTTGCGACCGAGACGGCGACGTTCTTCTGCGCCTCCACCGTGCTCGCCCCCAGGTGCGGGGTCACGATCACGTTGTCGAGCGTCAGCAGCGGCGAATCGAAGGGTGGTTCGTTCTCAAAGACGTCGAGGGCAGCGCCCGCGATCTTCCCGGAGACCAGGCCGTCGTACATCGCTTTCTCGTCGATGATCCCGCCGCGAGCGCAGTTGATCAGCCTGACGCCGTCCTTCATCGTGGCGATCCGCGCCGCGTTGATCAGGTGCTTTGTCTCAGGCGTCAGCGGGGTGTGCACCGTGATGAAATCGGCGACCTTCACCAGCTCGTCCGCATCCATCAGCTCGACCCCCATCTGGGCGGCGTTCTCCTTGGTGATGAAGGGATCGTAGCCCACCACCTTCATGTCCATGGCGATCACCCGCTTCGCAATCTCCCGGCCGATCCGCCCGAGGCCCATGATCCCGAGGGTCTTCTCGTTCAGTTCGACCCCCATGAACTTCGAGCGCTTCCACTCCTTCTTCTTCAGGGACGCCGTCGCCTGCGGGATGTTCCTGGCCATCGAGAGCATCATGGCGATCGTGTGCTCGGTCGCCGCCATCGTGTTTCCCGAGGGGGCGTTCGCCACCGGGATGCCGCGGCGGGTTGCGGCCTCGGTATCGATATTGTCGACGCCGGCCCCTGCGCGCCCGATAAACTTCAGGTTCGTTCCTGCTTCGATCACCGCCGCCGTGACCTCGGTTCCGCTCCTGACCAGGATTGCGTCATAATCCTTGATGACATCGATCAACTGCTCTTCGGTGAGATCTGTGCGGACGTCGACGTCGCACGTCTCCCTGAGGATCTCTATGCCTTCTTCAGCCAGCGGATCGCTGACAAGGACTTTGAATTTCAATCTAAACCCCATAGTGTATGGAACCCTGCAGGTATTCATGTTTTTTTATGTTCGGTCTGCTCTGTTCGAAAGGGCAGCGAATGGTTGGATCAATTATAAAATACTTTTGGTATTGTCTGCCCTGAACAGGTCCGTTCGCCCATACTTTTACCACCTGCATCCTCCCGGCGGCGGGGGAGAAACCATAAAAGGGAAATCTATAATATTCGTCAGGCGTATCATATAGGTGGTGCGATAATGACCGAAATGCCCAACATTTTGTGGCTCGAAGCGATTTCAAAGGATGATATCCCTCTGGTCGGGGGAAAAGGTGCCTCCCTCGGTGAAATGGCGTCTGTCGGGCTGCCTGTGCCGAAAGCATTTGTGGTGACCGCCCAGGCCTTCAGAAAGTTTCTTGTCCAGACCGGACTTGAAGACTCCCTCTTTGACCTGCTCACCGATGTCGACGTCGAAAACAGCGAGGAACTCGAAGACGTTTCCAGGAATGTCAAAAACCTGGTCCTCGACGCGAAGATGCCCGACGATATCAGGGAGGAGATCATCCAGGCATACGGGAAGATGGGGCCGGACAACATGGTCGTCGCCGTCCGTTCCAGTGCCACGGCAGAAGACCTTCCTGATGCCAGTTTCGCCGGACAGCAGGAGACGTATCTGAACATCAGAGGCGATGCGGCGGTCGTTGAGGCGGTGCAGATGTGCTGGGCCTCTCTATACGGCGCCCGCGCCATCTATTACCGGGCAAAACAGGGCTTTGACGACCGGACCGTCAATATCGCGGTCGTCGTCCAGCAGTTGATCCGTTCTGAAAAGTCCGGCGTCATGTTCTCGTCGCACCCCGTGACCGGCGAACCCCTCACGATCATCGAGGGTTCCTGGGGGCTTGGTGAGGCGGTGGTCTCTGGCAGCGTCTCCCCGGACAAATATGTCTACGACCGCCGCTTGAAGAAAGTCTTCGACCGGATGATCTCGAAGAAGGAATATATGATCGTCCCGGTCGGCGACCACGGCACCGAACTTGTGGAGATCCCGAAAGACCGGCAGGACGAACCGATCCTCTCGGACGCCGAGGTCGAGGGGCTCGCCGCCTTCGCCGAGATCTCTGAGGAGCACTACAATGTTCCGCAGGATATCGAGTGGGCGATCGTCGGCAGCACGATCTACATCCTCCAGTCCAGGCCGATCACCACCATCGGCATGAGCACAAAGGCGAAAGGTGCGGGAAGCCAGAGTACAGGTGCAGTCCTTCTCGAAGGCAACGGCGCATCGCCGGGCGTCGCAAGCGGCCCGGTGATCATCGTTCACGACATCAAAGACCTGGGGAAGGTGAAGGAGGGCGACATCCTGGTGACAAAGATGACCAACCCCGACATGGTCCCGGCCATGCGGAAGGTTGCGGGCATCGTTACCGACGAGGGCGGCATGACCTGCCACGCGGCGATCGTCTCCCGCGAGCTCGGCACCCCTGCGGTCGTCGGCACGAATAAGGCGACCAAGACCTTGAAAGACGGGGATATCATCACCCTCGACGGCGAGAAAGGCATCGTCTACGAGGGTGCCGCATCGGTGGCCGCGGCCCCTGCCGCTGTCATGGCGGCCGCCGCACCGGGCGCAGCCATTGCGGCAGCGCCGATCATCACGGCGACGAGCATCAAGGTGAACGTCTCCCTTGCAGAGGCTGCGGCCAGGGCCGCCGCCACCGGTGCGGACGGCGTCGGTCTCCTGCGGATCGAACACATGATCCTGGGCATGAACAAGACGCCGGGCTGGTACATCTCCCAGAACAAAGAAGAGGAGTTTATCACCGAGCTCTACAACGGCATCAAGGTCGTCCTCGACGCTTTCCCGGGCAAACCGGTCTGGGTCAGGACGCTCGACGCACCGACCGACGAGTTCCGCAACATGCTCGGCGGCGAGTCGGAACCAATCGAGCACAACCCGATGCTCGGCTGGCGCGGCATCCGCCGCGACCTCCAGAGCCCGGACCAGTTCAGGATGCAGATCGAGGTCTTCAAGCGTCTCTGGGACAGGGGCTATGACAACCTCGGGCTGATGTTCCCGCTGGTCGGTCACCCCGACGAGTTCCTGAAGGCAAAGGCGCTCATCGCCGGGTGGGGTGTGGACGTGGACGCCGTCGAACTCGGCATCATGGTCGAGATCCCCTCTTCGGCGATCCTGATCGAAGACTTCTGCAAGGCTGGCATCTCGTTTGCCTCCTTCGGGACAAACGACCTGATCCAGTACACCCTTGCCATCGACCGGAACAACGAACTCGTCTCCTCGATGTACAGGCCCAAACACCCGGCCGTGCTCAAACTGATCAGGGACGCCATCGCCGTCTGCCGCCAGTATGGGGTCGAGTGCTCCATCTGCGGCCAGGCGGGTTCAGACCCGAAGATGGTGGAATGGCTCATTGAAAACGGTATCACGAGTGTTTCGGCAAACATCGACGCCATCCAGAAGATCAGGGAGACGGCGGCGCGGACCGAAAAGAGGATGATCCTCGACGCTGTGAGACTTAAAAATGCGTGAATCCGGTATCTCTGAAGAGGAACTTTTTTCCTTCCTCTCCCTTAAAAAAGGGGAGGACTCCCGCTACCATCATGTGCTCAGCTCGATGTGCACACTCCCTCACCCCGTTGCGGTGCGGGCGCACCAGATGTTCATCGAGGCGAATCTCGGCGATCCCGGCCTCTTCAGGGGTGCCGCTTCGGTTGAGAGCCTGCTGGTGGAGCGGGTCGGTTCCCTCCTTCACCACCCGGGGGCCGGCGGCTACGCCACCTCGGGCGGGACCGAATCGAATCTGCAGGCCCTCAGGATCTTCAGGAAGATGAAGGGCTCGCGCCGCCCCAACGTCGTCGTCCCTGAGTCGGCGCACTTCTCCTTCGAGAAGGCCTGCGACATCCTCTGTATCGAGATGCGGACCGTGCCCTGCGATCAGACCTTCAGGATGGACCCCGACGCCCTGCAGGAGCGTCTCGACGCCGATACCTGCTGCATCGTCGGGATCGCCGGGACGACCGAGTACGGCGTTGTCGACCCCATCGCTACGATCGCCGGGATCGCCCATGATCACGGGATCCCGCTCCACGTGGACGCCGCCTTCGGCGGTTTTGTCATACCGTTCCTGAAACGGCCGATCCCCTTCGACTTCTCCCTGCCCGGTGTTGCGAGCGTCGCCGTGGATCCGCACAAGATGGGGATGAGCACCATACCCTGCGGGTGCCTGCTGGTGCGCGAGCCCTCGTGGTTCAACCTCCTCAACGTGGACACGCCCTACCTGACCGTGAAGCAGGAGTGCACCCTTGCGGGCACGCGCTCGGGCGGTGCGGTCGTCGGCGCCTTTGCGGTGCTCGAGTTTCTCGGCAGGGAAGGCATGCGCGCCGTTGTCGAAGGGTGCATGAAGAACACCGCGCGGCTCATCGATGGGATGGAGACCTTCGGCTACCGGCGTGCGGTCACGCCCGACCTGAACGTGGCGACCTTCGAAGGGGGTGCGGTCCTCCCTGGATGGCACGTCTCCTGGACCAGACGGGGGCATATGCGCATGGTCATGATGCCCCATGTCCACCGCAGCGTCATCGAAGAATATCTCAGAGAGACAGGTGAACTACATGCTTAACAGACTGATCGCATCGCTGGAGTCCTGCCCGATGGTCAGGCGGGGAGAATACAACTATTTCATCCACCCGATCACCGACGGCGTCCCTCTCCTTGAGCCCTCCCTCCTGCGCGAGGTGGCGTGCGCCATGGTCTGCGTAATGGACCTCCAGGGCGTCGACAAGATCGTGACCGCCGAGGCGATGGGCATCCATATCGGCACCGCCCTCTCGATGATCACCGACATCCCGCTCAATATCATGCGGAAACGGCAGTACTCCCTCCCGGGAGAGGTCGCCGTGGACCAGTCGACCGGCTACTCGAACGGGCGCCTCTACCTGAACGGGATCGAGAAGGGCGACCGGGTCGTGGTGATCGATGACGTGATCTCCACCGGCGGCACGCTGAAGGCCGTCATTGCCGCCCTTGAGCGGGCAGGCGCCGAGGTCGTCGATATCTGTGTCGTGATCAGGCGCGGCGACCCTGATGTCGGGCGCCCGGTCAGGACGCTGGTCGGCATCGAGGTCGATGAAAAAGGGGTCCATGTCGTCGATACCTTCAGGTGAACTTGCTGAGCGGATCAGGCAGACCGGCGCCCGGAGGATCGTCCTCCAGATCCCGGACGGGCTGAAACGGCAGGCTGTCCCCCTTGTACGGGCGCTCAGAGCCGAAGGCATCGAGGTGGCGGCGGTCGCCGGAGACCCCTGTTACGGCTCCTGCGACCTCTCCCTCGACGCCGTCGCCCTCACCGGTGCCGACCTCCTCGTCCATATCGGCCACGCCCCGGTCGACGAGCGGGAGGGTGTGCTCTTCGAGCACCTTCCCTTCGACTTCGACCCGGCGGTGGTGGCGGCTGCCGTCCCGTTGCTGACCGGACCGACCGTCGGCCTGGTCACCACGGTCCAGCACGCCCACCTCCTCGAGGGGGTCGCCGCCGTTCTGGGGGAGTACGGGATCGCCACCGAAGTGGCAGACGAGGGCGGGCGCACCCCTCTCGCCGGCCAGGTGCTCGGGTGCAGCTATGCAAATGCCCGGGCCCTCACCGCCCCCGAGATCCTCTACGTCGGCACCGGCGTCTTCCACCCGATCGGTGTCCAGATGGCGACTCAAAGGCGGGTCATCGCCCTCGATCCCTATACCGGCGACGTGCAGGAGGTCTCTGCCGACCGTCTTCTTCGCCGACGTTTCGCCCTGATCGAGCGCGCACGCGGGGCCGAATCGTTCGGGATCCTCCTCTCCACCAAGAGCGGGCAGGCACGCCCCGCCCTTGCAGAGCGCCTTTTAGCCCTCTCGGAACGGGCAGTGGTGATCACGATGCGGGAGGTGACCGCCGCCGAGATGACCAACTTCGGCTGCGGGGCCTACGTGAACACTGCCTGCCCGCGCCTTGCCTACGACGATCAGGTCCGCTTCCCGGTGCCCCTCCTCACCCCGCAGGAGTTCGAGATCCTCTGCGGGGTGCGGGCGTGGGAGGACTACGCCATCGACGAGATCTAAAAGAGGAAGGTATTTCGATCCCGAAGGCGAGGTCCTGTCATGAACAGGAGACTCAGGTGCGCCCTCATCTTTCTCGTTGCCGTCGCCGGGTTCTCCGCTCTTTTTTTTCTTCTCGACTGTCGCAGGGTCGTCGGGATATATCGGTGTGATACCCGGCGCCTCTGCGCCTGGAGGCCAATATGTTCTCGTCCACCTCACCGCAGAGGATTTCGGCGCGCATCCTGCACTCTTTGACCTTGTGGTGGAGGAAAAGAAGGTGCGCCGCCCCACCTCTCTCTTCTTTCTCCCGCCTCCAGGAGACGACTGGAGTGCAATCGTCCTCAATGGGGAAGAGGACCAGGCCCTGTGGTGGACGTACATGTTTGTGCGGCAGGCGAACGGCACCGCCGTTCCGGCGGTCATCGAATATAACGGGATATACTGCCGGCTGGCGTGCTCTCAGGGCTGATCTCTCCGGCACGTTCATCCCTCTCTCCTCCCAAGTATTCTGCAGACATGCGCCTGCGGCACCTTGAGATGACCCTCCAGAAACTTTCCGGTTTTCCCTCTCCCAAACCGGCCCTGGAGCAGTATGCAACGCCGGCCGAGGTCGCCGCCCGCCTGCTCTTTCATGCGGCGGGTGAAGGGGCGATCGAGGGGAAACGGGTGCTCGACCTCGGGTGCGGCACCGGCATCCTCGCCTGCGGTGCGAGGCTTCTGGACGCTGCCATGGTCGCCGGGATCGATTGCGACCGCGGGGCCCTCAGGGTGGCGCAGGAGAACGCGCGCTCCCTCGATATCGAGGTGGCCCTGATCCGCGGCGAGGTCGGCCCGGCTTTTCCCCTGCGGACCGACTCGTTCGACACGGTCGTCATGAACCCGCCTTTCGGCGCGCAGCAGCGTCATGCCGACCGGCCGTTCATCGATTGCGCCATCACTGCCGCCCCGGTGATCTACGGCATCTTCAATGCCGGTTCGCGCCCCTTTGTCGAGCGTTACATCGAGGGCCGGGCCGGGATCACCGCCGCCGTCGGCGGCGCCTTCACCATCCCCAGAACATTTGCCTTCCACCGCCGCGAGCGGATGGACATTCCGGTGGAGATCCTGAAGATCGAGCGGGAGAGCCCATGCTGAAAGAGCTCAGGTCAGTCCTCGGCCTTTCGCTTGGCCACTTCGTCATCGACATCTATTCGCCGGTCATCCCTGCTGTCCTGCCCGTTCTCATCGCAACGCACGGCTACTCGTACTTCCTTGCCGGTCTCCTTGTCGCTGCCTTTAACATCACCTCCTCCCTCCTCCAGCCCACGGTCGGATGGCTCTCAGACCGGAGGGACGTCACCGTCCCCTTCGCCGTCCCCTTCGTGCTCACCTCGGTCTGCATCGGGGTCTTCGGGTTCATCGGCGACTACCCGGTCCTCCTCGTCTGCTCGGCCTGCGCTGCCTTCGGGGCCGCAATCTTCCACCCCGGCGCTCTCTCTGCCGTGAACAGGCTGACAGAGGCAGAGAACCGCGGCAGACTCACGTCGATCTTCGTCATCGGCGGCAACTTCGGTTTTGCCGTCGGCCCGGTCTTCGCCGCGGTTGCTGTCGGGGCGTTCGGCCTGCCCGGTCTGATCTTCCTGGTCATCCCCGGCCTCCTGACCGCCGCCTTCTCCAGGCTGATTTTTCCGGCCCCTGACGGTATGGAGAGAACGGCTGTTGTTTCGGCTGCAGTGCGCGATCCCATCCAGTTCCGCCCGATCGCCATGGTGATCGGGGTCGGGGCCCTGCGGTCGTGGGCGATCTTCGCCTCCATCGCCTTCCTTCCTGCCTACTTCCACGACCACCTCGGGGTCGACATCCTCATGGCAAACACCCTTGTCTCCCTCACCCTCCTCGCCGGCGTGATCGGGCAGTACGTCGGTGGCGCCCTCTCTGACATCTTCGGCCGCAAGGAAGTGACCGTCCTCGGCCTTGCCGCCTCGATACCCCCATTTGCGCTCTTCCTCCTCACCTCGGGGCCGGTCTCCTATGCCGCCCTTCTCGTCTTCGGCTTCTTCCTCTGGTCCACCTTCTCGGTCACGGTGGCGATGGCGCATGAAGTGATGCCGGGCAACGTCGGTTTCGCCTCCGGGCTCATGCTCGGCCTTGCCGTCGGGGCCGGTGGCATCGGGGTCGCGGTAAGCGGCGTTCTCGCTGATGCCTTCTCCCTTGAAGCAGCCCTTTCCACTCTCGCCCTCCCACTGATTGCGGCGGTGGCGCTGGCAGTGGCGGTGCCCTATCCCTGGAAACGGTTCGGGCACCTGAGCACCGGAGAAACCCGGTGAAAAAATATGAGCGCTTCGCTCTTGCGTGTCGGGTAGCGGTGGCAATGTTCCCCGTCTGGATCTTCCTCACGGCCCGTTCGTGTAGGGAGGTTCGGGGGTGATAACCCCCGGCGGGCAGTGCGGGGAAGGCAGTTGATTGGCAAGCCCACACGCGGGGGCAAACCCCGGAGGGGCAGGGGGCCCATCCGGGGGATGGGAGCCGGTGGGGAAAAAAGTTGGTGAAAGGGCGAAGAACGGAAAAATGTGAGCGCTTCAGGCGCTACTCTTCAGACGTTTTTTCTCTGAAATAGAGGTGGCAGTGACACTGCCCGTCCTTCTCCACCTCGTCGCGGTGGTAGATGCAGGGGCAGATGATCTTTCTGTCCTCGTCGGGGTCGCCGCTCCTGATCCGGCAGGGGCAGTACTGCTCGCCGAAACGGACAGTGTTCCGTGCAAGCCCCCTGATGACGGTCTTGAGTTGTTTATCATTGGGGTTGAGGGTCCATCCGTTCTGCCTGGCGTACTCCTCCGCCCACTTCAGGATCTCCTCTTCGAGCTCTTCCTGCGTGATCTCTGCCATGTGCATCACTTGTCCCCTTCTGACTTGACCTTTCCCCTTTACGCCCGGGGACCCACTTCTTCGATGCTCCTGATCATGCCAAGGAAGATCCGTTTTCCGTCGGCCGAACCGAGCACCTCCTCAGAGGCGCGCTCGGGGTGGGGCATCAGGCAGAGCACGTTCTTCCCCGGGCCGCCGAGCACCCCGGTGATGTTCTCCGCGGCGCCGTTCGGGTTGGCCGCCGGGGTGACATTCCCGTCGGCGTCACAGAAGCGGAAGGCGACCCGCCCCTCTGCATTCAGGCGGGCGAGTTCCTCGGGAGATGCGACATACCTGCCCTCCTTATGCGCGATCGGGATCCTGATCACCTCGCCCTCCCGGTACAGGCGGGTGAACGGGGACGCCGTTGTCTCGACCCGCAGGCAGACCGGCCGGCAGATGAACTTCGGGGTGGCGTTCGTCGTGAAGGTGCCGGGCACAAGCCCGCTCTCGGCTCCGATCTGGGCGCCGTTGCAGATGCCCAGCACAAGCCCGCCGGCCGCGGCGTGTCGCCTTATGCCATCCATCACCGGCGTCCGGGCGGCGATTGCTCCCGCCCTGAGGTAGTCGCCATAGGAAAAGCCGCCGGGTATCACGATGGCGTCGTAATCCTTTGTGATCCCGTCCTTATACCAGACGAGGTCGCAGTCGACGCCGCAGACATCGGAGACGGCATGCACCACATCGCGGTCGCAGTTGCTCCCTCCGAACTGGACCACCGCAAACCTCATGCGCCGACCTCGACCTCGTAGCGGTGGATCACCGGGTTTGCAAGCAGCCGTTCGCACATCTGCTCTGCCACGGCCTGCGCCGCCTCTTTGTTCTCCGCATCGAGGGTGATGTAAAATACCCTCGCGGTGCTCAGGGATCCGGTCGAGAAACCGAGGTTTGCAAGGGCGTGCTGAATTGCCCGCGCTTCAGGGTCGAGCATGCCTTCTTTCAGTGCAATGGTGATCTTTGCCGTGTACTTCATCTTTTCACGCTCCGGTCAGCCGTTCTGCAACGGCGGCATAGGTGGCCATTACGTCTCCTTTGTCAAAGCGGTAGACGTCCTTGTCCATAGAGGTGCGGGTCTTCTTATCCCACAGGCGCATCGAGTCCATGGAGATCTCATCGCCGAGCAGGATCTCGTCGCCGTGCCGCCCGAACTCCAGCTTGAAGTCGACGAGGTCGAGGCCGATCTCGTCGATACGCTCTCTGAGGAGGTCGTTGATCCTCAGGGCGGTCTGCTTCACGCCTGCGATCTCGTCGGCGGTCATCAGCCCGAGGGCGACGATGATCTCCTCGTTGATCATCGGGTCATGGCGGGTATCGTCTTTGTAATCGAGGACGATCACCGGGGGATCCAGGGGTGCGCCCTCCTCGAAGGGGTAGTTCCGGACAAGGGAACCCGCGGCGATGTTTCTGACGATCACTTCGACCGGGATCATCTTCAGGGGTCGGACGATCATCGTCCGCTCGTCCTCCATCCGCACGAAGTGGGAAGGAACCCCGTTTGCCCTGAGATATTCGAAGAGATATGCCGAAACGCGGGCGTTATAGATCCCTTTCTCGGCGAGTTCGTCCTTCTTTGCGCCGTCGAAGGCGGTGATGTCGTCCCTGAACTTCACGATCAGTTCGTCGGGGTTGTCCGAGCGGAAGACGGACTTTGCCTTTCCGCGGTAAATGGGTTCCTGTTCAGTCACAAAGACCTCTCCTCAATCTGGTTCTGGAGGCGGCGGATCAGCGCCGCCAGCCCTTTCGGGTACCATCCTTTCCTGATGAACCCCGGGTAAATGCAGAGGCGCTCGCGCAAACATGCGTCCCCGAGCAGCCCTTTCAACTCCTCGATCTGCGGCCAGGGATGCTCGGGGTTCACATAGTCGATGGTGAGCGGGGAGACCCCGCCGAGATCGTCGACGCCACACCTGATCAGGGCGGCGGCGTCGGCCAGGTTCGGCGGGATCTGGACGGCGACATCTGATGGGAGGATCTCCCGCGCAAGGGTGATCGTCTCTGCAAATTCAGCCGTCGGCACGGTTGCAGCCCCCCCCATCTCGGTGCCTTCTTTCGGGCAGAAGTTCTGGATGATGACCTCCTGGATATGGCCGTAGCGGCGGTGCAGCCCTGCGATCACCTGGAGGGACTCCTCCCGGTCTGCGGGGGTCTCGCCGATCCCGATCAGGAGCCCGGTCGTGAAGGGGATCCGGAGTTTGCCGGCGTCCTCCATCATGGCGATCCGTACGGCCGGGTCCTTTCCCGGAGAGTTCCGGTGTGCCGGGACATCTGCGGTGGTCTCGAGCATCAGCCCCATGCTGGCGTTCACCTCCCTGAGGCGATCGAGTTCCCCGTAGGTGAGCACCCCGGCGTTGGTGTGCGGGAGGATCCCTGCCGATATGGCGTACTCGCAGAGATCATAGCAGTAGTCGAGAATGTCGCCGTAGCCGAGCGCTGCAAGGTGATCTGAAAAACCGGAAACCTCGCCGGGACGCTCCCCGAAGGTAAAGAGCGCCTCGGTGCATCCGGCCTTCACACCTGCCTCAATGGTCAGGCGCGCCGCGGCCGGCGTCATCACGCACCCCTCTCTCACCGGTGTCTTAAAGCAGCAGTAGCTGCAGGCGTTTGTGCAGACGGTGGTGAGCGGGAGGAAGACGTTCCGTGAAAAGGTGATCACCCTGCGGTGCATGCAGGTACCATTCCCCCTCAACCTTCATGTAACCTTCGCGGCTGAACGGCGCGGGGATTTTCTGGCGACCGGGGGACAGGTCAGGTCACCGGTACAGGCGATAGCAGAACCCATGGCTTTTTTGGGTATCCCGCCAACCTCTGGTGGAATGGCCATTGACGCAGTCATCCCCTTCAAACCGAAAAATCCCAAGACCCGCCTCTCCTGCGTGATGGAGCAGGAGGAGCGCGAGGCCTTCGCACGGGCCATGCTTTCTGACGTCATCGCCGCCGCGCAGGCCGGGGGGTGCTCTCCCCTGCTCCTCTGCACCGCACCTTATGACCGCCCGGACGCGCGGATCCTGCTCGACCCGGACGGCCTGAACGAATCCTTGAACCGCCTCCTTGCGACGTCGAAGAGCCCGGTCCTCATCATCATGGCCGACCTCCCGCTCGCAGACGGCGCCGCCGTCTCCAGATTGGTATCGACCGCCGCCGATATGGCGGTGGTGCCCGGACGGGGCGGCGGGACGAACGCAATCTTTCTGCGGGAGCCCTCGCGGTTTCGGGTCAACTACTATGGTGCAAGTTTCTTGAAGCACATGCAGATCGCAATGGACGCCGGTCTCTCCGTGGACGTTGTGGACTCGTTCAGGCTCCATACCGACGTGGACGAAAAAGAGGATCTGGTCGAGGTGCTCATCCACGGACGGGGCGAGGCCCGCCGCTGCCTCGAATCACTCGGTTTTACCCTCTCGATCGAAGGCGGAAGGGTCGGCGTGAAGCGCGGCGCCCATAAATAGACACGCTGAAGCCTCGATGGTCGGGATGCCCGCCTCCTCTCCCATCTCGATACCGGTGCCGCGCACCAGCACGGCCGGGACGCACTCGTCGGCCTCGCCCATCAGCAGTTCCGCGGCCGACGCCAGGCAGTCTCCGACGGCGCGCTTGGTCACCTCAAGCTTCCTGCCGAAGAGATCAGAGCGCCCGGCCTCGTCGACGACTGCCCTGAGGCCGGCGCACCCGATGGCGACCCCGCTGCAGCCGAGGCGCATTGCGTGGGTCCGTGAATCGATGATGAGCACGCCGGCGTTCACGCCCCGCCGCTCCCTGATCGCCGTCCTGAGGCGCGCAGCACTCCCGTTCGGGTCTGCGGGCAGGGGAACGACCATTCCCTCGGGAGCGTTGGAGTGGTCCACACCGGCGTTCGGGAGCAGGGTCCCGTTTTTCAGGGTGAGAAGATAGCCCGGAATACCGCCGACGACGCGGTCTGACTCCCTGAGCACCACTTCGGCGATCCTGGGCTCGATCGCATGGCGGTCGGCGAGGCGGAGTGCCTCTTCCGAGGGGACGACGTCGTCCAGACGGACGGCGCGGCCCTCGGCGGTCGCCAGTGCCGACTCAGCGACAAGGACGATATCGCCGTCGGCCACCCCGGCGCACGGCGCCGCATCGGCGGCCGCAAGCACCGCCGCCGCAATGTCGTCTCCCTCACTGATCAGGCCGGTATGCAGGGCGTAGACACAGAACCACTCGCTCATGATCCATCCTCCAGCTTTCTGACTACAAAAAGAGCGTCGTGCGTCTCGGCCACATCATGGGCCCGCACCATGTCGGCTGACGGGAGGAGGCGTGCCGTCAGGGCAAGCGTCCCTGCAAGCCGCTCTTCAGACGATCTTCCCAGGAGGTCGCCGATGAACGATTTTCTCGATATGGCGAGGAGCACCGGAAAACCCGGTTCCCGAAACCGCCTGAAATTTCTGCAGAGGTCCCAGTCGTCCTCGAAGGTCCGCTCGGGCGTCCACCTGCCGACGCCCGGGTCAAGGATCAGGTCTTCGATCCCGGCGGCGTCGGCCCGTCCGGCCACTTCACACAGTGCGGCGAGTGTGGCGGCCGTGCCGCGAGGATCTCCGGGGATGCGCTGCGCTGCCATTGCGATCACCGGGAGGCCGGCATCGGCGGCGATGGCGGCGTATTCAGGGTTTGAAAGCCCGCCGATATCGTTGATCGCATGGATATCGTGGCGGAGGCATGCCTCCAGCACTGCAGGGTGCATCGTGTCCACCGAGACGGTGACGCCGCTCCCGTCCATGCAGACAAGGGCCGCCGTGATCCGCTCGATCTCCTCCTGCACGCTGATGGGCCGCGACCCCGGCGCCGTCGAGCGGGCCCCGACGTCCACGAGGTCGGCCCCCGCGCCTGTCATCGAGAGCGCCCGCTCCAGCACGTCGCTCCTCGGGACATACGAACCTGGAAAAAAGGATTCAGGGCTGCAGTTGATCACGCCCATCAGGCGGACCGGGGCTCCGCCCCCGATCGCCATCCCGTTTACAGTACACGGGTGCATGAGTTCGCCCGGGCCGCTCTGAAGGTGTTTTCCATCAGGGCTGCGATCGTCATCGGCCCGACACCGCCGGGGACCGGGGTGATTGCGGAGGCCTTCTCTTTCACCGCTTCGAAATCGACGTCGCCACAGAGTTTTCCGTTTTCATCGTGGTTGATCCCGACGTCGACGACCACCGCGCCTTCCTTCACCATCTCTGCCCTCACGAAGTTTGCCCTTCCGATAGCGGAGACCAGGATATCGGCCTGCCGCATGATCGCGGGGAGATTCTGCGTCTTTGAGTGGCAGATCGTCACCGTTGCGTTGGCGTTTATGAGCAGGGCGGCCATCGGCCTTCCCACGTCCACGCTGCGCCCGACGACGACGGCATTTTTTCCCTCAGTCTCGATCCCGTATTCGGCCAGGATCGTCATGATCCCCTGCGGCGTGCAGGGAACAAATGCCGGGTGGCCTGAGAAGAGTTTCCCGAGGTTCGTCGGGTGGAAGCCGTCGACGTCCTTTGCCGGGAGAACGGCCTCGATCACCCGTTCGGTGTCCACCCGGTCGGGGAGCGGCAGCTGCACCAGGATGCCGGCAATGTCGCAGTCATTGTTCAGGCGGTTCACCGCCGCCAGCACCTCCTGCGTCGTCGCCTCGGCCGGGAGTTCGATCCCGACCGATCCGATCCCGACACGTTCGCAGGCCCGGTGTTTCATCCTGACATACATCTGCGAGGCCGGGTCCTGCCCCACCAGCACCGTGGCGAGGTGGGGGTAGAGGCCTGCGTCCTCGATCTGCTCCTTCAGGATTTCGAGCCTCTTTTCAGAGAGCGCCTTGCCGTCGAGTATCATTCTGTTACCGCGTAGATTGGGAATTTGCTCGCGAGTGCCTCGACCTCCTTCCTGACCGCTGCAATCTTCTCCTTGTTCTCGATGTCGTTGAGGACGGTGGCGATGAAGGTGCCGATCTGCTTCATCTCCTCTTCTTTCATGCCGCGAGAGGTGATGGCCGGGGTGCCGATCCGAAGCCCGCTGGTCACGAACGGCGAGAGGGTCTCGCGCGGGATCGTGTTCTTGTTCACGGTGATCCCGGCGTCGTGAAGGGTGTTCTCTGCCTGAAGGCCGGTGAGCCCCTTGTCAGAGAGGTCGAGGAGCATCAGGTGGTTGTCGGTGCCGCCCGAGACCAGGCGCAGCCCTTCTGCATCGAGGGTTGCGGCGAGGGTCTGTGCGTTTTTGATGATCTGTTTGCAGTATTCCTTATAGGACGGCTTGAGCGCCTCCCCGAAACAGACCGCCTTTGCGGCGATGATGTGCATGAGCGGGCCGCCCTGCAGACCAGGGAAGATTGCCTTGTCGATCACCTGGGCGTACTCCTGTTTGCACATGATGGCGCCGCCGCGCGGTCCGCGGAGAGTCTTGTGCGTCGTCGTGGTGGTGAAGGGGAGAACGTCGATCGGTGAATTGTGCAGGCCCGCGGCGACGAGGCCGGCGATATGGGCGATGTCGGCGACACAGTACGCACCTACTTCTTCAGCGATCTCGCCGAAGGCCTTGAAGTCGATCTCGCGGGGGTATGCGGAGGCGCCGCAGACGATCATCTGCGGCTTCTCTTTCCGGGCCATTGCGGCGATGTCGGCATAGTCGAGCCGCTCGGTCTCATGGTCGACACCGTACTGGACGACCTTGTACATCTTGCCCGAGAAACTCACCGGCGAACCGTGGGAGAGGTGACCGCCCTCGGAGAGTTTCATCGACATGATCTTGTCGCCGTAGTTGATGGTGGAGAAGTAGACCGCCATGTTGGCGCCTGAACCCGAGTGGGCCTGGACGTTGGCATGTTCGGCGCCGAAGAGCTGGCAGAGACGGTCGCGTGCAAGGTTCTCGGCGATATCATAATATTCGCACCCGCCGTAGTAGCGCTTGCCAGGATACCCTTCTGCATACTTGTTGGTGAGGATCGAACCGGTGGTCTCGAGGACGGCCTTTGAAACGATGTTCTCCGATGCGATCAGTTCAAGGCCGTTGGTCTGCCGGAGGCGCTCCATTTCAATAATATCTGCGACTTCTGGATCTGTGTTGGCAAGACTGGACATGTACAGAAACATCTCTTTGATCGGTATTATGTCTTCGTTCGGTGCCGGGAGATAAATGGCGTCGTCTCGCGGGGATACCGATCTGCCGGAGGGATCAGGGCGGTATTGCGGTCGGAATGATTCGCCGGTGTTCGGGCTTAATCCAGTCATGATGAGATGTAATGGCTTTTTTTCCAGCGCCGGTCAGGTTTTTGGTCCTTCCTGCCAGCAAGGCGCGAATGAACCGGCCTCTGTATCGAACCGTTCGTCCGGTCTCTCCTGAACGTGCCGGCGCAGGTGTGGCATGCTCTCCTATCGCCTCTTTTTAAGGCTCATGCCCTGCCCCGGGGCTGTTTGGGGGAGAGGCTGGAGGGGCAGAGCGTGGCGAGGGAGGTTGTAATCAGTGTCCATGCCGTGCGCTTCCGGGAAACCCCGGTGAAAAGAGCACAATCCTTATAGGGCAATAGAAACATCTTTATTTTGAGGGAGAATATGCTCAAAAAGGATGCCAAAGTGAAATTTCTTGAGCATCAACTTGAAGAGAGGGAGAGGGAGATAGTGTCAATGCGGGACTCTGAAAAGACCTTTGTGACGCCGGAGGACGAGCGCATCTATCGGATGGAGCAGCGCATGAAAGATATGGATGCGCTGGTGAAAGGGCTCACCGAGGAGGTGCTCGATCTCAAGACGATCACCATGAAACTCTATCGGGCATTTGAGGCGCGTGCCGAGGCAGAGAAGGCGGCGAGAGCAAAGGTTGTCGTGGTTGAGCCGCCGGCGACGCCGGCCCCAGAACCGGTACAGCGCACGGCGCCTCAGAGACAGAAGGTTGCCCCTGCCCCCGTTCCTGCCCCTGTCGAGGAGGACGATGCCGATATGGACCTGATCATGCAGTCCGACGGCACGCTCAAGCGTGAGCGGCGGGAGAAGTCGTCATATATCATCGCACCCACAAAGTACCAGGCCCCGGCCGGTCTGATGAGCGAGGGACGGAAGGGTAGCCGGCGGAGTTCGGAGAAGAAGTCCGGCGGTATCATCTATGCAGAGGACGATGACGATACCATCACTAAATAAGGGGCTGCCGGGTGTATATCACCGGAATTGAGATTGATAATTTCAAGTCTTTTTCAAAAAAGACTTCAATTCCATTTTTAGATGGTTTTACCGTCATATCGGGTCCGAATGGGTCAGGAAAAAGCAATATCATAGACAGCCTGCTTTTTGCCCTTGCCCTCTCGAGCTCGCGCGGTCTGCGCGCCGAGAAGCTCACCGACCTGATCAATCTCAATTCAGGCAGGAACACCGCCGAGGTGGCGATCACCTTCTCGGACGGCACCGAGATCAGGCGGCGGATCAAGCGAACAGCATCGAGTTACTATTCGTATAACTATCTCAACGGCCGCCTCGTCAAGCAGAACGATATCGTTGAGCTCCTTGCAAAATATGGGATCAAACCCGAGGGCTATAATGTGGTGATGCAGGGCGACATCACCAGGATCATGGAGATGAGCGACTTCGAGCGGCGGAAGATCATCGACGAGATCGCAGGAGTCGCTGAGTTCGAGGGCAAGAAGGTCAGGGCTCTTGAAGAGCTGGAGGTGGTCAGGGAGCGGATCGAGCGCGAGGAGGTGGTGCTCTTCGAACTGAATGCCCGTCAGGAAGAACTGAAGCACGAGCGGGAGCAGGCGCTCGCCTACCGGCACTGGAAAGAGCAGCTCGATCACTTTCAGAACTGCCGGGCCGCGGCGCACCTGCGCGAGATGGAGCGGGAGCACGGGCGCCTCCTGGGGACGATCGGGGAGGAGCGGATCGCCCTCGATCGCACCCTCTCTGATCTCGGGATCGAGGAGAACGATCTGGCGTACCTGCGGGACGACCTTGTGGACGCCGATGCCGAGATCAACGAGAAGAGCGGCTCAGAGTATCTGCGGCTGATATCGGCGCTTGAAGAGGCGAAAGGAAAGATAAAGGTCGCCGAAGGCACGATCGCGCGGCTGAAAAAGGATAAGGAAGGTAATCTGGAGGGGATCAACCGGGCGTATCTCGACGAGAAAAGGGCTGCGGAGCGGGTGGTGCAGTGCACAGGCCAGGTCCGCACCCTCTCGATCGACCGGGCAAACCTCTCGATGGAACTCGCCGCTGCCAGAGCGGTGATTGAAAATCTCGATAAAGAGATTTCTCGGGGAGGAAAAGCGGCGGAAGACCTCAAGGATCGTCTGTTTGCCCTGATGCAGGAGGCCGAGGAGAAGAAGGCCCGGCGTTCGGCGCTGCTCCGCGAGCAGGATCTCCTTATCGAAAAGAGCCGGATGCGGACCTCGGAGATGGAGAGGCTCGAGTCCCGCCTGGCCGCGATCAGGAAGGGGGATGACGACCTCCTGAAAGAGATCGCAGGGGCGAAGAAAGGGTCTGCTGATCTTGCGGTCGAGAAGACCGCCCTCGACCGAAAACTTTCCGAGGCTGAAAGTGCCCTCTTCGCGCGGCGCTCCTCGCTTGAACGGATAAAAAAGGAGATCCAGAACGACGAACGGGACCTGATGCGCCTCGAAGCCCAGCAACAGTCCCGCGGCGGTGCCGGGGGGGCCGCCCTTGAGGCAGTGCTCGCTATGGAGGGCGTTCGGGGCACGATCGCGCAGCTGGGCAGGGCGCCGCCTGAGTACGCCACGGCACTGGACGTGGCCGCCGGGGGCAAACTCCGCTACGTGGTGGCCGACGACGACGCCGTCGCCGCCGACGCGATCCGCTATCTCAAGGAGGAGCGGCTTGGCCGCCTTACCTTCCTCCCCATGAACAAGTTGCGGCCGCGGGAGTTCCCGACCGTCCGGGAGCGTGGGGTGATCGGGTATGCAAAGGATCTTCTCGCGTTTGGACCTGAGTACGATCTTGCGTTCCAGCAGGTGTTCGGGACGACGCTGGTCGTCGACACCATGGAAAACGCCCGCAGGCTCATCGGTCAGCACCGGATGGTCACGCTTGAGGGCGATCTCCTCGAAAAGTCCGGCGCGATGACCGGCGGCTATCTGAAAAAGAAGGGGGAAGGGGGTTTCGGGGCGGCGGTCGAGGACGGGATCGCCCGACTTTCCAGCGCGCTTGCCGGGAAGCGGGAGGAAGCCGCCGGCTTCGAACGCTCGATCGCGCGTCTTTCCGGGGAGGTTGATGAGGCCAGACGGCGGCGGGCCGAGATCGAGCAGGGGATCGCCCGGTACGGGCTCATCATTGAGGACTACGGGGGGCGCATCACTGCGCAGAAGGGTGAGGAAGAGGCCCTTTCCTCCTCGCTTGCCGCGCTGAAGGCAGAGGTGCAGCAGAGTGCTGGCGATCTTGCCGCCATCGAAACCGGGCTTGACGGAGTGGCTGACGCCCTCTCCCTCCTGAACGCCGATATCGGGGATCTCAAGAAGAAACTCGAGGACACCGATATCCCGCGTCTCACCGAGGAACTCGAACGGAAACGACGGGAGCATGAGGGGGTTGAGCGGCGCCTGCGAAACAAGGAGGCTGATATCGCCGACGCGCAGCGGGAGCGGCAGTACTTCGAAAAGCGTGTTGAAGAACTCTCTGAAGTGCGCGAGCGGTTTGTCAGGAAGAATGTCGAGATCGATGCCGAGATCGCTCTCTCTGCCGAAGAAATTGAGGGTGCCCGTGCCGAGATCGCCGCACTGGAAGAGCGGCAGAAGTCGTTCTCGGCAGAGCTCGATGAACTCCGAAAGAAGCGGGAGGAGATTGCCGGGGCGATCGGTGCGGCCGAAAAACGGGTGGCCGGACTGAACGCGCAGGCCGATCGCCTCCGCCTCCAGATCTCCTCCCTCCTGGAGAAGGCCGATGCGCTTCTGGCTGAGATCGAGGGCCTGCGCGGGCATGCCGGTGAGGAGACCGATCTCTCTCTGGCCGAGATCGAGGAAGGGATCGCCGCGGCCGATCGCGAACTCCGGGCGATCGGGGCGGTGAACATGCTTGCGATCGAGGAGTATGGGCGGGTCTGCGACCGGATCAGCGACCGGACCGCCAAAAAGGAGGTGCTTTCGGTCGAGCGGACCTCGATCCTGGAGAGGATCGAGCGTTTTGACCAGATGAAGTTTGAATCCTTTACCACGGCCTTCAGGGAGATCGATGCCCATTTCAGGGAAACATTCGCGCGGTTGACGGCAGGGAGCGGGCACCTTGTGCTGGAAAACCCCGAAGATCCGTTCTCAGGCGGACTCACCTTTGCCGTGCAGCCGCGCGATAAAAAGGTGCAACTGCTCTCGGCGCTTTCCGGCGGGGAGAAGTCCCTGACGACTCTTGCATTCCTCTTCTCGATCCAGAAATATCTGCCTGCCCCGTTTTACGCCTTTGACGAGGTGGATATGTTCCTGGATGGTTCGAATGTGGAGCAGGTCGCGGCCATGATCAGAGAACTTTCTCACACTGCGCAGTTCATCTCGGTTTCTTTGCGCAAACCGATGATCGACCGGGCCGATCGGATCATGGGCGTGACCATCAGGCCGGACAAGAGCACCCTTGTGACCGGTGTCGAAAATCATGCATGAAGAGCCAGTCGAGATCCTGGTCCAGCTCGCCGAGCGCGGCGAGATCGATCCCTGGAACATCGATATCGTCGAGGTGACCGATCGGTTCTTTGCCGAGCTGGAACGGTGCCGGGAACTGGACCTGCGGATCTCAGGAAGGACCCTTTTTTTTGCTGCAACCCTGTTGAGGATGAAGTCCGCGTATCTTGCTGCCGAGATCCCTGACGACCTCCCTGAGGAGGAGGCCGTTCCTGACGAAGAGGATGCGAGCTTTGGGTCTTTTGATCTTGCCGAGCCGATCGAGCAGCTTGAGCGCGAGATCCAGCGGCGAATCGGGCGGAAAAAGGTTCGCCGCCGGCCGGTTACCCTGTACGAGTTGATCACCGAGTTGAAGTCTGCAGAGAAGGAGGAGCGCAGACGCCAGCGCCAGCGTTCGGAGAGCGTGGACGAGCGGATGATCCGCGCCTCCGATGTGGTCTCGGTGGCCCATGATGAGGATTATCAGGCTGCTGCTTCGGCGGTGCTTGGTTGTTGCGACGCCATCGCCTCCGGTGGCGAGGTGAAACTGCGTGACATCTGCTCCTCTCTCAAGAAGGCGACGATGGAGGTCTATATCCCCCTGCTCTTTCTTATGCTTGAGGGAAAGGTTGATCTCCGGCAGGAGGAGTATTTTGGCGACCTTTATGTGAGGAGGATTGATGGTGGACAGAACGGCGATGCTTGAAGCGGCCCTTTTCGTTGCCGACGCGCCGGTGAACTACGGGGACCTGGCGAAGATCTTCGGCATAAAACCGGGAGAGGTTCCGGCACTCGCAGAGGATCTTTCGGCCAGGCTTTCGGCGCGCTCGTCCCCGCTTGAAGTGATCGATTCAGGCGAGAGCGTGTTCATGGTCTTGAAGGAAGAGTATGCCGTTCTGGTCTATCCGGTCATGCGTCCCGAGATATCGCGTGCAGTCCTGCGCACCCTCTCGGTGATCGCATACCGCCAGCCGATTCTCCAGAGCGACCTGATCGAGATCAGGGGGGGCGGGGCATATGCTCATGTGGAGGAGCTGGTCAAGCGCGATCTGGTGGCGCGCTACCGGAGCGGACGAAGTTATCTCCTCCAGACGACGCCTGAATTCTCCCGCTATTTCAAGACCTCGGACCTTGTAGGGGGACAGGGGCGCCTGGATCTCGATTAAATCTGTCGAGGGCGGGGAATGAAGATCCTCCCCGGCTGGTACGGCGATGAAAATGGCGTTTCTTTGTTCTCTCTGAGGTGGTGTTATGTGGGGGTCTTTTTTTCTCCCCGGGGATGACCGAAGAAGGGTATATATGTGTCAATGCCAGATTCTATTGGCACGCAACGGCGGCAGGACCGGTCCTGAACCGATCGGTCTTGAGATGTTTTATCGGGATCTGTCTCTTCCTTTAACGTCCCCTCCGTGGGTCGACTGCGAAGGTATATATCGTGAAAAGAACAACATTGTTGCCTTGCACTATGCGGGCCCGACGACACCGGCGAGACCGGAATCGGGCCTGAGATTTCAGAGGGAACACGCGGGTGATGCCTTTCTTTAACGTCCCCTTCGGGGGTCGACTGCCAAGGTATATATCCTGCACCGTCCAAGATGGTTACCTCACACTGTCAGCAACGACCCTGACGGATTATCTCGCTCCCCTTCCGGGGTGCGAAGGTATATATCCTGCCGAGTCCTATGTTGCTGGCACACGAGTGACTGACTGCCGAACACTCCGGCGAGACCGGAATCGGTAGGGGGCGATGTGTAATGGGGCGAAATCCCGGCAGCCGACCGGGACTGCAAGGGTTTATATCCTCGGAGCACAAATATCGTTCCCTCACGGGATGGCTGCACCGGGCCTCATACGCCTGATGCAGGGCGCTGCGAAGGGTTAATAACCTCGTGCGTTCAATACTGTAATCCCACGAAATCACTCGGAAGCGACGAATGCGTTCGCTTCCACACAAGGGACGCAGAGTTTGTTCTGCGTTTTGATGGAGAATCAAAATCACCGAAAAGGTCGGTGTTGATTCTGACGTTGGCATTGGCAATGCGGAAATCTGTTTAGTAACCGCTAATTCCTTTAGTTAAAACACAATCGATAGTGTGCCTACTTCAAAATTCTGGTTGATCCTGCCAGAGGTCACTGCTATCGGGGTTCGATTAAGCCATGCGAGTCGAGAGGGGTCAAGCCCTCGGCATACTGCTCAGTAACACGTGGACAACCTGCCCTAAGGTGAGGGATAACTCCGGGAAACTGGAGATAATACCTCATAGTTTACCATCGCTGGAATGCCTGGTAAGCCAAAGGTCCGCCGCCTTAGGATGGGTCTGCGGCCGATTAGGTAGTTGTTGGGGTAACGGCCCAACAAGCCTGTAATCGGTACGGGTTGTGGGAGCAAGAGCCCGGAGATGGATTCTGAGACACGAATCCAGGCCCTACGGGGCGCAGCAGGCGCGAAAACTTTACAATGCAGGCAACTGTGATAAGGGAACCCCGAGTGCCCGTATGGACGGGCTGTTCAGGTGCTTAAAAACCACCTGGAGAAAGGGCCGGGCAAGACCGGTGCCAGCCGCCGCGGTAATACCGGCGGCTCGAGTGGTGGCCACTATTACTGGGCTTAAAGCGTCCGTAGCTTGGTCGTTAAGCCTCTGGGGAAATCTTCCGGCTCAACCGGAAGGCGTCTCAGGGGAACTGGCGACCTAGGGATCGGGAGAGGTGAGAGGTACTCTGGGGGTAGGAGTGAAATCCTGTAATCCTCAGGGGACCACCTGTGGCGAAGGCGTCTCACCAGAACGACTCCGACAGTGAGGGACGAAAGCTGGGGGAGCAAACCGGATTAGATACCCGGGTAGTCCCAGCCGTAAACGATGCGCGTTAGGTGTATCGGTGACCACGAGTTACCGAGGTGCCGAAGGGAAACCGTGAAACGCGCCGCCTGGGAAGTACGGTCGCAAGGCTGAAACTTAAAGGAATTGGCGGGGGAGCACCACAACGGGTGGAGCCTGCGGTTTAATTGGACTCAACGCCGGACAGCTCACCGGGTAGGACAGCGATATGATAGTCGGGCTGAAGACTCTACTTGATCAGCTGAGAGGAGGTGCATGGCCGTCGTCAGTTCGTACTGTGAAGCATCCTGTTAAGTCAGGCAACGAGCGAGACCCACGCCAACAGTTGCCAGCACGGTCTCCGGACTGGTGGGGACACTGTTGGGACCGCCTCTGCTAAAGAGGAGGAAGGAATGGGCAACGGTAGGTCAGCATGCCCCGAATTACCCGGGCTACACGCGGGCTACAATGGACAGGACAATGGGTATCGACACCGAAAGGTGAAGGCAATCTCCTAAACCTGCCCTTAGTTCGGATTGCGGGCTGCAACTCGCCCGCATGAAGCTGGAATCCGTAGTAATCGCGTTTCAAAATAGCGCGGTGAATCTGTCCCTGCTCCTTGCACACACCGCCCGTCAAACCACCCGAGTGAGGTTTGGATGAGGCTGCGGTTGTTGCCGTAGTCGAATCTAGGTTTCGCAAGGGGGGTTAAGTCGTAACAAGGTAGCCGTAGGGGAATCTGCGGCTGGATCACCTCCTAATGAACTCGAGGGGATTGATGCGGTTACTGAACAGACCGTAAAGTTGCCAATGCCAGCCAAGGGAAATCGGGCTCATAGATCAGTGGGAGATCGCCGCCTTTGCGAGGCGGAGGCCGGGGGTTCAAATCCCCCTGAGTCCATTTCAATGCACCTGGAGATGCGAATCTGCAGGGAAGGGCTGAAGGTCAGATACCCTGACCTGAGGAGGCCGTGTAAAGGTATGCACAACGGGCGTCAAATGGGTTCAGCGGAAAGCTGGACAGAAGCCTGTCAGTGAATGGCTCGGTTCGAGTGCTGATGAAGGGCGTGCCAAGCTGCGATAAGCTCCGGGGAGAGGCATGGAATCTACGATCCGGAGATACCCTAATAGGACATCCTAACACTTCGGTGTTGATCCGTAAGGATCGGGAACCCCCCGAATTGAAACATCTTAGTAGGGGGAGGAAAAGAAATCAATCGAGATGTCGTAAGTAAAGGCGATCGAAAGCGACAGAGTTCAAACTGAATCCCTTCGGGGAGATGTGGTGTGGTAGGCCTGCCGTGTGGTTGTTGCGACGAAGTGGAAGTCCTCTGGAACGAGGTACCATAGGGGGTGATAGTCCCGTACACGTATGTCAATGCGACCTGGCAGAGTCCTGAGTACCGTGGGTTGGAATTCTCGCGGGAATCCGGGGGTCATCAACCTCCAAAACTAAATACACCTCGAAACCGATAGCGTATTAGTAGCGTGAGCGAAAGCTGAAAAGTAACCCTGAAAAGGTGGTTAAAAGCGCCTGAAATTGACAGGTTATAGTGTGTTACGGCGCCAAAGGATCTTCCATGCGAAGGAACCCGTCGCGAGGCGGTAGTACGGGTGTGGTTGCCAGTGTCGTAACTTACGTTTTGAAGAACGGGCCAGAGAGTTTATCTCATTGGCGAAGGTTAACCGTAGAGGGGAGCCGGAGCGAAAGCAACAAGTCCGTAGCCTTCGGGCATGGGACGGCGTATTAAAAGTGCGCGAAGTCAGTGGGATAAGACCCGAAGCCGGGTGATCTATGCGTGGGCAGGTTGAAGCGTGACGAAAGTTGCGTGGAGGACCGCCTGAGGTTTTGATATGCAAATCATTCTCGTGACCTGCGTATAGGAGTGAAAGATTCATCGAACCCGGCATCCGCTGGTTCCTTCCGAAACATGCCGTAGCATGACCTGGCCTGAGATCGTCGGTGAGGTAGAGCACTGATTGGGGGTAGCGGGGGAGAAATTCCTCGTCCTCCTGTCAAACTCCAAATTCCCCGACATCTAAGACGGCTGGAAGTCCGCATTACGGGGTAAGCTTGTAATGCGTAAGGGAGACAACCCAGACCGTGGTTAATGTCCCTCAATGTAGGCTCAGTGTCAACACTGAAAGGCGTCCTAGGCCAAAAACAACTGGAAGGTGAGCTCAGAAGCAGCTATCCTTCAAAAAGTGCGTAACAGCTTACCAGTCTAGGTTTAGGGCACTGAAAATGGACGGGGCTAAAGCCTACTACAGAGACCACGGAGCACCGTAAGGTGATCTAGTAGGAAGGCGTCCCGCATGGGTAGAAGCAGGGTCGTAAGTTCCTGTGGACCGTGCGGGAATGAGAATTCTGGCAGTAGTAGAAGCATAGATGGGTGAGAATCCCATCCGCCGAAGGGGCTAGGTTTCCTCAGCAATGTTCGTCAGCTGAGGGTTAGTCGGTCCTAAGATACACCGTAATGCGAGTGTGTCAACAGGGAAACAGGTTAATATTCCTGTACCATTCAATCTTTGCTTAGCAATAAGCGCTGACGCTTCGGGATATACCGGGCGGGGTCGTCGCCCCGTCTAAGCATGTAAGTCCGGGGAGTACCGTCATGGTGAGAACCGGGTGAAAGTGTGATAGGGAAACTTGGTAAATTCCTGGAGCCCATGAAAAGGCGATTGAATGTCCGTACCGAGAACTGACACAGGTGCCCCTAGCTGAATAGGCTAAGGCGTGTCGGATCAATCGTGTTAAGGGAACTCGGCAAAATGGCCCCGTAACTTTGGAAGAAGGGGTGCCTGCTTGGTGATCAAGCAGGTCGCAGTGACCAGGGGACTCTAACTGTCTAATAACAACATAGCTGACTGCAACTCCGTAAGGACTAGTATAGTCGGTGATTCCTGCCCAGTGCGAGTATCTGAACACCGGTTCCAACCGGACGAAGGACTCGTAAACGGCGGGGGTAACTATGACCCTCTTAAGGTAGCGTAGTACCTTGTCGCTTAATTGGCGACTTGCATGAATGGATTAATGAGAGTCCTACTGTCCCTAACACGAATCCGTTGAACCTTTTATCCTGGTGCAGAGGCCAGGGACCCCAAATGGGAAGTGAAGACCCCGTGGAGCTTTACTGCAGCCTGTCGCTGTAGTACGATATTCCTTGCGCAGTGTAGATGGGAGGCGTTATATCCGTTCCTTCTGGGGAACGGGGAGCCGTCGATGAGACACCATCCTTGGTTTGTTGTACTACTCACTCTTACGAGGACACCGATAGGTAGGCAGTTTGGGTGGGGCGCCACACCCTCGAAAAAATATCAAGGGTGCCCTAAGGTCAACTCATGTGAGTCAGAAACTCACAGAAGAGTGTCAAGAGCAAAAGTTGGCCTGACGCGATTATGAATAGCAAATAATCGCGAGAGGAAACTCGGGTCTAACGAACCAATACGCCCTTTTGGTGAGGGCTATTGACGACAGAAAAGCTACCCCGGGGATAACAGAGTCGTCGCCGGCAAGAGCACATATCGACCCGGCGGCTTGCTACCTCGATGTCGGTTCTTTCCATCCTGGCTGTGCAGCAGCAGCCAAGGGTGAGGTTGTTCGCCTATTAAAGGGGATCGTGAGCTGGGTTTAGACCGTCGTGAGACAGGTCGGTTACTATCTATTTGGGGTGTCAGGAGTCTGAGGGTAAGAAAGAAATAGTACGAGAGGAACTTTCTTTCGTCGCCACTGGTCGATCGGTTGTCCGACAGGGCAATGCCGAGCAGCTACGCGATAAGGGGTAAAAGCTGAAAGCATCTAAGCTTGAAACCCGGCCCAAAAAGAGACTCCGTTACAGGACATGGGTAAAAGACCCGCTTAATAGGCTTGGGATGTACGCACGAAGGCAACGACGTGTTCAGTCCGCAAGTACTAACGTCCAAATCCAGTTTTCCGTTGAACCCAGACGAAACCCGCTGTGCATACCTTTAAAATCTATAATCGATAACATTATAGAGCATACACGGTCGCCAAGGTGGCGGAGTGGCTACGCGGTTGACTGCAGATCAACTACATCCCGGTTCGATTCCGGGCCTTGGCTTTGGGTGATAGCGGCCATAGCAGTGGGGAAACACCTGGACTCATTCCGAACCCAGCAGTTAAGCCCACTCACGTAACGCTCGGTACTGAGTTGCGGGAGCACTCGGGAACAGTGATACGCTGCTATCCCCTCTCTTATTATGAAAATGCATTGAACATTCGTTTCTTCTCTCCTGATTTGTCTGTCCTCCATAAAAGGCGGATGCGCCTGACCGAAAGTATATCCTGAATCACGTTCTATTATTCTGTTCGGGATTGTTATCTGACGATCCGATAGTGGAGCAGTTTTATGGATGATATTCCGAAGATAGCAAAATGCATGAGCACCCAGCACCCGGATAACGTCCACCTTCCGTTCTTTGCAGAAAGTTCTGAACTCGGTGGGGAGGACGAGGTGCAGGAGGCCTATTACAGTTACTCCCATCTGGGATGCAGGGAACAGATGTGGGACTGCGAGGGAAAAGAAGTCGACAACTTCGTCGTCAAGAAACTTCTCTCCAGATATGAGCCGTTTTTCAGAGAGCACCAGCTCGGCTCTGACGTGTTTCTTACCCTGCGAGTGCCCAACCCTGATATCGAGCGGGCCGAGGCAAAGATCCTCCTCGAGGCCCTTGAGAGCATCCCGCGCTCGTTCGACATCGCGCACCTCTTCTACGGCAATGCGGTCCCGCCGATCTTTCAGGTCATCCTCCCGATGACCTCGTCGCATATCGGGATCGACAATATCTATCAGTATTACTGCGACTTCGTGGTCGGGCAGCAGTACAAGCGGCTCGGGGGGAGGGACCTGACCATCGCCGACTGGATCGGCAGTTTTGCGCCGCAGAAGATCGATGTCATCCCCCTCTTTGAGGACCAGGCGAGCATGCTCAATGCGGCCGGGATCGTCGGCCGGTATATGCAGGACAAGGACCTCTCCTACCAGCGCGTATTTCTTGCCCGCTCTGACCCGGCGATGAACTACGGGATGATCCCGGCAATCCTCCTCAACAAGATCGCCCTCTTCCGCCTTCACCTCCTTGCCGAGGAGACGGGTGTTCCGATCTATCCGATCATCGGTGTGGGTTCGGCCCCGTTCAGGGGCAACCTGAGGCCCGACACCGTGGAGAGGTGCGCGGCCGAGTACCCCAGCGTGCATACCTTCACGATCCAGTCCGCCTTCAAGTACGACTACCCCCTCGACGATGTCAGGCAGGCCGTTGCCGGTCTTGAGGGAAGGACGGTCGAGAAGCCGTCTGAGATTGACGAAAAAGAGGCCTTAAAGGTCGTGCAGACCTGCACGGCGGCCTATATGCGCGAGGTCACCGGACTCTCGGACGTGATCAACAGGGTCGCTGCATTCATTCCGAGCCGGAGAAAACGTAAACTCCATATCGGGCTCTTCGGGTATTCACGGAGCATGGGCGGCGTCACCCTTCCCCGCGCGATCACCTTCACATCCGCGCTCTATTCGATCGGTCTGCCTCCCGAACTCCTCGGCCTCGACGCCCTGGCATCAGACGATATCGCATTTCTCAGGAGGGCCTATGTCAACTTCGATGCCGATATCGCCGACGCCGTCCGCTATTTCAATCCTGACTCCTCCTTTGTCTCTCCCGCGCTGAAAAAAGCAGTCTCCGATCTCACCGATGCGCAGCCTGATCCCGACCACCTGGAGATCACTGCCGGCATCTGCCGGGCCCTTGAGGAGAACAGAACTGTAGATATCAGACAGGGCGTTCTGAGGGCTGCGAATATCAGGCACTTCCTCGGATAATCCTATTTTTTGACGCGTCGTTCTTCTTCTGACCCTGCTCAGGTGAATCTGCTCCTTCTCTATTGATTGAGGAGAGATGTGTGCAGCCCCATTTCGATCCCGCCTCTACCTTCCCGTTCCAATCGGCACCATGGGGTGAACCCCTATTGTCTGAATGGTTGCTCTGTTCGATCCCGGGCCGGGCTGCCCCCTCTTTTTTCCCCTGAGGTCGGGCTGACTGGAAAAAAAGGTAGTTATCGCCGCCGCAGCAGCAGGACTGCTGCAGCGATGGCCGCTGCCCCGAGGGCTGCAAAAGGCGTGGCCGCGGCTTCTGTCGGTGTCGCCGCTGTTGGTGCTGTCTCGTTCAGCGTGGCGTTCACCGTCACCGTTGCCCCGGCCGAGACCGAAACGTTGCCTGTCCATGGCTCAAAACCCTGGCGTTGCAGGAGAACGGCATAGTTCCCCGGCGTCAGATCCTGAAGGGTGAGCGGGGTGATCCCCATATACCTGTTATCCAGGTAGATCGCCGCCCCTGAAGGTGAGGAGGCGATGGAAAGGGCCCCGGTCTCGATCTCTGTTGTCGTCGGCACGGTTGTGGACACCGTCGTGGTCTGGACTGGCGACTCGACGGTGAAGGTCCGCACCAGATTATCGTCCCCGCCGAAGGCGAGATGTGTCCCGTCTGCAGAGATCGCCGCACCCCTGACTGACGTCCCGATCACCTGGCTCCAGATAACCAGTCCGTTCCGGTCGAAGAGATAGGCGTTCTGGTCGAGCGAACCGGCAGCAATCCGTTCGCCGCCCTCGCTCACCGAGACCGCACTCACCGATCCCCGCGTCGGAGTGCTCCAGAGGAGGGTGCCGTCCCGGTTATAGAGATAGACCTTTGTGTCGGCCGATCCTGCGGCGACATACTTTCCGTCAGGCGAGAGGGCGACGGTGAGGACGTTGGCGAATAAGACACGCGACCAGAGGAGTTTTCCCGTCTGATCGAAGAGATAGACCCGGTCGTCGTTGGACCCGGCGGCGATCAGGCCGGCGTCGGGTGTGATGGCAACGGCGAGGACATCGTCCCCGGTCATATAGGACCAGACCGACGCGCCCGTGCTGTCAAAGAGATGGACCCGGTCGTCTGAACCCCCTACGGCAACATAGGCGCCGCCGTCCGCCACCCCCGCGCCGTATATCCGGGTGGGCAGGACCGTGCTCCAGCGCAGATCTCCGTTGATGTCATAGAGATAGACCCTGTTGTCGCTCCCTCCTGCACCCACGGCGCTCCCGTCCGGTGCAATGGAAACGGCGCCTAATGCTGCCGCTGCTCCTTTCTGCCACTGGACCGCGCCTCCGGCGCCTATCAGAGTCGTCTTTGCATCGTCGCCGCCCACAACGACCAGCGCCCCGTCCCCGGAGATCGAGACCGACCGCACGGTTGCCTGGCTCTTATAGGTCCAGTCAGGAAAGACCGTGACCGCCATTGCCGTGCAGCACAGGATGCCAAGCGCGGCAGCGATCAGGAAGGCCCTGACGATAGTTTGCTGTGCCATGGAAGGGAGTATCTGGATGCTCCTATTTATCTTGCGGGGGTTGAAAGGGGTGGAGCAGGACGTCCCCCCGGCAGGTGCAGGGTCGCTCACATGCGGCGCACCAGAAACGCCCCGACAACAATCCCGAAGACGGCGACAACCAGGCTGCAGGGCATCTGTGCCGGTGCGGTCTCAGGCGTGGTCGCCGCGGTTGTTGTTTCTGCAGTTGTCACGGGTGTCGTGATCTCGCTCACCGTCTCTTCGGTGATGGTGAACTGTCCCCCTGCCTCTGTCCCGCTCTCCGTGTGGGTGACTGTCACCAGATAGGTGTCAGGCGGGAGGGGGGTTTTGACGGTGAATGTCCATATGTTATACGGGCTCCCCTCCTCCACGGTCACGGTGCCTGACGCCCCGGAAAACCCTCCGGGATCGCTCTTATCTGTCGGGGTGAAGGAGACGGAGAGGATCTCCACCTGCAGAATATTCTCTACCGCCAGGTTCGTCGTTCCCCTGACGATCACCGTGCCGTTCTCCCCGCCGGCAACCGCCGAGATCTCCACCCATCCGGCCGCCGCCACCGATATGGGCAGGCAGGCGAGGATGAGAATCATGAGTGCCATCGTGCGCATGGGGAGGGTGATGGCGCTTCATGGGTATTAATAATCTGGCCCTCCCTGCCAGCGAGCCCGATGGAGATCGCTGTGGATGAGATCGCAGAAAAAAGAACGGAGTATTTCCTTCACCGGTGGGTGAAGTAGCAGAGCACGCCTGCCTCATCGGCGCGATCGACCCTGACAAATCCGAACCGCTCGAACTGGACGGTCCTGCCCTGATACCCTGCAACCTGGGGCTCGCACACCCCGAACACCTCGCCTTCGGGCGTCAGCACCCGGCAGGGGATGCCGTAGCCTTCGGGGAGCCACTGTATGATCGGGGCCTTTGCCGCTCTCGCCGCCGCGAGATCGTCGCCGGCGTATTCGGCCTGACCGGCGCCCGTCATCCTGATGTTGAAGAGATCCTTCATCCGGACGAGGGCCGCGCCCTCGGTCTCGGCCCGCGGCAGCACGGCTGCGCCCTCAAAGGTGATCTCTCTGACACCCCGTGCGGCATCGCCGGGATAGAGCGGGATCTCGGCGACCTGCTCCGGGGCCCCCTCGATCCTGACCGAGACCGGCTCAGGGACGAAGAAGAAGCGGTCAGAGACATGATCGATGACCGCCTTGTTCTTGGCATAGAGGTTCTCCCAGGAGAAGGAGATATCGGTCTCTCCGATCCCGATCTCGACAACGGCCTCCCGCACCGCCTCAGGCCTGATCCCGCGGCGTCCGATCGCCCGCAGGGTACCGAGATGAACGTCGTCCCAGCCGGTATAGGTCCCGGCGTTGATCCCTTCGCGCATCGACGATGTGGAGAGCACCACTCCCTCGATGCCCATGCGCCCGTAATGGCGGTACACCGGTGGCTTCCAGCCGAAATAATCGTAGATATACCGCTGGCGCCGGGTGTTGGCGATATGGTCCTTCCCCCTGATCACATGGGTGATCCCGAGAAGGTGATCGTCAGCGACGACCGAGAAGTTCATCAATGGATAGACCCTCGCCTCGATCCGCGGGTGGTGGGGCGTGTCCACGATCCTGAAGATGGAGAAATCCCGCATCGCCGGGTCCGGGTGGGCCAGATCGGTCTTCACCCTCACCGTCACCTGCCCCTCGGCGAAATCGCCGCCGAGCATCCGGTCCCAGAGGGCGAGGTTATCCTCGATCGAATGGGAGCGGCATGGACAGGCCTTCTGTTTGATCTTCAGGTCGCGGAAATATTCGGCGTCGCAGGTGCAGACATACGCACCGCCGATCTCGATGAGTTTCCTGCCCAGATCGTAGTAGACCTCCATCCGGTCGCTCTGATAGACAATATCGGTGATGCCGAGTCCCATCCACTTGAGATCCTCCTGCACCATCTGGTAGGCATCGGGATCGACCCGCCTGGGGTCGGTGTCCTCAATCCGCAGCACGTAGCGGCCGCCATAGCGTTTCACATAGGCGTCGTTCAGGAAGGCAGCCCTTGCGTGGCCCAGGTGAAGAGGCCCTGACGGGTTGGGGGCAAAGCGCATCACCACGCCGTCCTCGGCCTCCTCAAGGGGTGGGAGCTCCTTTGACCGGTCCTTCTTCCCGCTGTTCGTTTCGCCGGCGAGTTCAGGAGCGAGTTCCTCCAGCCGCGCCTTCCATGCCTCGGGCGGCATCCCTGCCACCTCGTCGAGCACCTCTGTGAGCACCCCCGGGATCTCTTTTGCATGCGGGCGGAGCTCAGGGTGGGCGCCGAGCACCTTGCCCATGACTGCCTTTGGATTCGGCACATTGCCGTGTTTCACGGCATTCTGGAGTGCGTAGACATACAGGACCTTTCTGACCCCTGCATCCATCCTAAAAACTCCGTGTCACGAAAAACTCTACGAGTTCGTCGAGATACCTGCGCTGTTTCGAGTCGGGCAGCACTTTCAGGGACTGCCGGGCGTTCGCCACCTTCTCCGCGGCAATCTTGCGCACCTCTGCGATCACGCCGGCCTCCTCCAGTTCGGCGATGGCGGCGTCGACTTCGGCGGGCGAGAGCGGGCGGCGGTACTTCGTAAGGTCAAGCCCCTGCTCGCGGGCGATGATGGCGACGAGCGTCTGCTTCCCCTCGCGGAGATCCGAGCCCCGGTCCTTCCCGCTCTTCTCCGGAGGCGCCAGGAGATCGATGAGGTCGTCCTGGATCTGGAAGGCGATCCCGGCATTCATGCCGTACTGGTAGAGGGCGCTCACCTGCATGGCGTTTCCGCCGGCAAGAATAGCGCCGATACCTGCCGAGGCAGCGTAGAGTGCCCCGGTCTTCTTTGCCGCCATCTCGATATAGTCCGCGGCCTCCACAGCATCCCCGGCGTTCTCGAAGGTCATGTCCAGGTGCTGCCCCTCGCAGATCTCCGCGCAGGTCCGTGCAAGCATCGCAACCGCCTTCACCCGCGCTTTGTCCTCGGCAAGCGCATGGGTGAGGTACTCAAAGGCCTTTGCGTAGAGGACGTCGCCTGCCAGGATCGCCGTCGGCATGTCCCATTTTGTATGGACCGTCGGCACGCCCCGGCGGGTGGCGTCCCCGTCCATGATATCGTCATGGACAAGGGTGAAGGTGTGCGTCATCTCAAGGGCGAGGGCGGCGCTCATCAGGTCGTCAGAACTCCCCGGCCTCACCGTCTCGGCCGCGAGGAGCAGCACCGCAGGACGCAGGCGTTTTCCGCCTGCAAGGAGCAGGTGAGCTCCGGCCTTGTAAAGTTCGCCAAACACGTCTCCAAAATACCGGTCAAGGGCCATATCGACCGTGCCGGCGGTCGCCTCAAGATAGGTCTCCAGATCGTTCATGTCAATCCTCCATTATTTGAGCAGGAGCCGCTGCCCGTTCCTCATCAGGTGGATATCGTTGTTCAGGGTATATCCGCACCCCTCGGCGAACTTCAGGTAGCCGCCGGTCATGTCGATGTCCCCATGGGACGGGATGATGTGCTGGGGGTTTAAGAGATGGATCAATTCGTAGTGATCCTCCCGGTAGGCATGGCCGCTCACGTGGAGTTCGTCGTGGATCCGTGCGCCCTTCATCCGCAGGAGCGTCTCGACGAGGTGGCGCTGGCCATAGTTCATCGGGTTCGGGATCACCTTTGCCGAGAAGAGGATCTTGTCACCCTTCTCGACCTTGTACGGTGTGTCGCCCTGTGCAATCCTGGTCAGGATCGCCCCGGGCTCGCCCTGGTGGCCGGTGACGATCGGGACGAACTTGTCCTTGCCGGTCTTTAAGATGTGACGAAGCGTCCGGTCTACCGTCCGCCTGTTCCCGAAGACCGAGAGCGTCGGCGGGAAAGAGACGAGTTTTAACTGCTCGGCGGTCGTGGAGTAGCGCTCCATCGAGCGGCCGAGGAGGACGGGCTTTCTTCCCATCTCATGAGCACACTCGGCGATCGTCTTGATCCGCGAGATATGGGACGAGAAGGTCGAAACGATCATGGCGCCTTTGTCGTCCTCATAACTGGTCATCGTGTCGCGCACCAGGTCGCGGGCGATCCGCTCGCTCGGGCATTTCCCCTTCTTTTCGATGTTCGTCGACTCGACAACGAGGGCGATCACACCCTCCTTGCCGATCTGGCGGAGGCGGGCGAGGTCGGGCGGGTCGCCGAGCACCGGCGTCCGGTCGAGTTTGAAATCGTTTGCATAGACGATCGCCCCGTCCTTTGTGTGGAGGACAGCCATCACCGTATCGATGATCGAGTGCTGCATCTTGACAAATTCCAGGGTGATGTTCTGGGAGATGCGGAAGCGCTGGCCGGGCCGCAGGACCTGCACCTTGTTGTTCACCCCGAACTTCTGCTCGCCCTGGATCTGCTGTTTGATCAGCTCGACGGTGTAGGGTGTCCCGATGATCGGGGCGTTGTACCGGTGCGCGAGCTTCGGGATCGCCCCGATATGGTCGAGGTGGCCGTGCGTGCAGACGATCGCCTTCACGCTCCCCTCCACGGTGTTCATCATCGTGTCGTCGGGGATTGCCTTTATCTCGATCAGGTCGAGGGAGTGCATGTTCTCGAGTTCGGCATCCTCGTGGATCATGATCTGGTCGAGCCTGATGCCCATATCGAAGATGACGATCTCCTTTCCGCAGCGGACGGCGGTCATGTTTCGACCGACTTCGTTGTAGCCGCCCACTGTAACAATCTCAATATCCATTTTTTATCTCCTATTTATTTAAATTTCAAGCATCTGGCGAGTTTTGCCCGTAATATAGGTCCGTGCCTTTGCAAGATCCGTAATGCTGCCGGATCCTGTCAGGAACATCGCCGCGCGCACCTCTCGCAGGACGGTGCCGACCGCGGCTTCGAGAGCATCGTCGCTCTGCATCGCAGGGCGCAGGAAGGGAAGCGCCATCCCCCCAAGGCTGGCACCGAGTGCAATCGCCTTTGCCACATCGATTCCGCTCCGCACGCCGCCGGTGGCGATCACCGGGCCGGTGCCGCCCACCTCGCCGAGGCTGACCACCGTCGGGATGCCCCAGTCGAGGAAGCGCTCTCCGAGTGACCGCAGGCCTTCGTCTTCGGTCCGCTCCACCTCGACTGCCACCCATGAGGTGCCGCCTGCGCCGCCGAGATCGATCGCCGCGGCGCCCGCACCCCAGATGAGACGTCCCGTCTCCCTGGATATGCCTGCCCCGGTTTCTTTGACGATCACCGGCGTTTTAAAATCTTCGCAGAGTTCGGCGATGGCCGCAAGGCAGCCGCGTGCATCGTGATCGCCTTCAGGCTGGATCGCCTCCTGCAGGAAATTGAGGTGGATGCAGAGGGCATCGGCATCGATCATCTCGACCGCCTGTTCAGCCCATCCGGCACCATGATCGCGCAACTGCACCGCGCCGAGATTGGCGCAGAGAAAGGCGTTGGGCGCTTCGTCCCGGACGACCGAGAAACTCCCGGCCAGTTCGGGGTGTTCGAGCGCTGCGCGCTGGGATCCTACCCCCAGGCCGAGACCGAACGTTCTGGCAACCCGTGCGAGTCTCCGGTTCACTTCGGTCGTTGCCGGGTGACCGCCGGTCATGGCGGCGATAAAAAGAGGCGCCCCGAGAGAGGCGCCGAGGAATTCTGTTTCCAGTCTGATGTCTTTGAGATCCTGCTCCGGCAGGGCCTCATGCACCAGCCTGACGTCCTCGAAGCCTGCGCTGCCCGCCTCAACCTCATGCTCGCAGCAGATCCGGAGGTGGTCCAGCTTCCGCGAGGACGTCTGCGTATTCTTTCTGATAGAGATTCCTCCGTTGTTGTTTGCTGGTGTGCCTGGCCGTCATACTGTTATCTTCTGACGATCGTTCCGCTGTGGTCTTTCCCATCAAGGAAATCAGCGGTGCGGGAGATGTGAAATATATGCGACTCGATCCCCTCGTCCGCAAGTGCAAGGAGTTCGTTGATCTTTCCTCTCATCCCGCCGGTGACGTCGGTGTTCTCCGAACACCCGATAGACAGATGTCTGACTGTATCCCTTGTGATCGCCGGTACCACCGCGCCGCCGTCGAGGACGCCCGCGACATCGGTTGCAAGCCCGACCCGCCCTGCCCTCAGGGCAACGGCAAGGTACCGGATGATCTGATCGCCTGAAATGATGCAGGCACCGCGGCTCATGTCCGTCACCACGTCCCCGTGAAGGACCGGGGTGATGCCGAGCCGTACCAGTTGAGTAATAGATATGCACTCACAGCATATGAGCTGTCCGTTGTCTGCATGGCACCCGGCGAGGGGGTGGATCCCTACGGCATCGACGCCGTTCGCTCTCAGAGCCGCAACAACGGCCCGGTTCAGGACTGCGACCGCCTCATGGGTGACGGCGACGCCTGCCCGGTTCTCCGGGCCGACCCCTTCCTGGATACGGTAGTGTTTTGCCTCGGGGTGGCCGCAGGAACCCGCCCCATGGACGATGATGAGGCGCTGCTCGGGCCGCTGTGCGATCACGCCGGCGATCTCTGCGAGGCGCGCATGGTCGATCGCCCCGCTCCCTCCCTTGTCGGTGACGACGCTTCCCCCGAGTTTCAGCAGTGTAATCTCTCTATTCATTTTTCTCTCTGCGTATTCCTTCGGTGTCGATGGTGGTGATGATCGAGCGTGCCCCGGTGGCGTCCATTGCGCCTGCCACCCTGCTCTTTGCGTGTTTGGGGCAGAGTGCAACCATGCACCCGCCGCCGCCGGCGCCGGTTATCTTTGCTCCGAACGCCCCGGTAGCCCTGGCGGTGAGCACGAGCTTTGAAAGGGCCGGGTGTCCAACGCCGATGGCGTCGAGCAGGGCGTGGTTCACGTCCATGCACTGGCCAAGCTGCTGGGGTTTGTTCATGCTTTTTATCGCCTTCATCGTCACCGCGCCGATGGCGTCCAGGATCGGGTTGATGATCTCGGGGTTGCGCTGCCGCTCCTGCGCCACATGCTCAACCATTTTTGAGGTGGAGTGGGAGACCAGGCTGTTGCCGATGATCAGATGAAAGTTCTGGGGGGGAAGGCGCCGTTTCGAATCGCCGGTGATCAGCACGATCCCCCCGAAGGTCGTTACATAGGTGTCGGTGGGGCTTGCCCGTCCCTTCTGGACCTTCTTCTCGATCGCGTAGGCGCGTTCGGCGACCTCTTCTCTGGTGAACCCGAGATTGAACTCCTCGGATATCGCTGCAAGGGTGGCTGCCGTCACTGCTGCCGACGAACCAAGGCCAGACGAACTCGGGAGCTGGGACCTGATATAAACGCTTCCCTGCACGCCGGTCGAACGGAAACACTCTTCGATATAGGGCGAGCGCGCATGCGGGGGGTTCCGGCTTTTTCTGACCGTCACGGCGACCCTGGGTTTGATCGCCATGGCAACGCCTGGTTTCCCATAAACAACGGCGTGTTCACCGAAAAGAAAAACTTTGCCGGGAGCGCTCCAGGTGGCCACGCTACACCACCATGATGGCGGCGTAGCCGACTACCTCGGGATCCCCGGTCACATCGCCGCTCGTAGCATAGGTGAGCAGGCGTCCTCTGGTCGCCCCTAATGTTTTGCATACGGTGATCATTGCAGCAATCGGGCCGTATCCACATGCTGAAATATCGTACTCCTCGATGCTCCGGTAGAGTCCATCGACATCGAGGTGTTCGATCGCCTTGATTGCCATGGCGTCACGTTTGCGTGCCTGACTTTCAGGAATATAGTGGGAAAAATCACTGGATGCAACGATCCTGACCTCGCGCCCGGTCGCCCTTATGGCGCGGATGATCTTCCCTGCAACCAGTTCTGCACTTGCCGGGCTCTGGTCGCCCATCATAATCGGCGCTATCTGTGCGCGCGGGAAAAAATGTTTGATAAAGGGGGTCTGGACCTCCAGGGAGTGCTCATCCTCCATGGATACCTCGTCCACCCTGATATCAAGCGCTCTCACGAAATCGACGTCTACATCGACGATCCCGAGGGGCGTCTCCCAGGGTATTGCAGAGGTGCAGGTCAGAAATCCCCGGTGGCTCGGTCCGATCACCACGAATGTCCCGTCAAAATCCGGCCTGATCGCGGAGAATGCCCGGGCTCCGACCGTCCCTGAGTACGGGTAACCTGCATGGGGGGAGACAATACCGAGTGCATCTGGAGCAGGTCTCTCGACGGGGGTGACCGTTTCGAGGAACTGCTCGAGATGGCCCGGTTCGCCGGGATAGAACATGCCTGCGAAGGTGCATGGCCTGGTCTCCATCCTTTCCTGCCTCCTGGTTGTCCGGTTACAGTTCGGTCTCGAAGTCCTCGGGAGTGAGCGAGGTAGAAACACCGCGCAGACGGAACATCTCCCTGGTCAGCAGGTAGTAGATGAGCGAAAGAGCCTTTCTACCCTTGTTGTTTGTCGGAATGACAAGATCGAGATAACTTGTCATGTTGTTGGTGTCACAAAGACCGATGACCGGGATACCGTTCTGAACCGCTTCACGGACGGCCTGAGCGTCTCCCATCGGGTCGGTGACGATGACGACTTCGGGTTCGATATAGTGCTCGAAGTTCGGGTTGGTCATAAGGCCCGGGATGTATCTCCCGATCGCCGAGGTGCCGCCGATGGCGTCGGCAAACTTCTTTGCCGGGTACTGGGCGTACTGCCGGGAGGCCACGACCAGGATCTTCGGGGCATCGTATCCGGAGAGGAACTTTGCCACCATCTTGATCCGCTCGTCGGTTGCCTTGATGTCAAGGATATACAGTCCGTCCCCGCGCACGCGGTAGATGAACTTTTTCATGTCCTGGCTCTTCTGCTGGGTACCAATGTGGACGCCTGCTGCGAGGTATTCTTCCACAGGAACGAGCGGCTCGTTCAACACAATTTCCATCTCACTCTCTTGTGCCATTGTTAGATCATCTCCTCAATGCGTATGAGTTCATTCAGTTTTGCGATTCTTTCGCCGCCCACGACTCCGGTCTTCAGGAGTCTGCACTCGAATGCAGTGGCAAGGTGGGCGATGGTCTCGTCGGTCGTCTCACCCGAGCGGTGGCTCATCACCGTGTCCATGCCCTGGGACTTTGCAAGGTGCACCGATTCGAAGGTGTCGGTCAGTGTCCCGATCTGGTTGGGTTTGATGAGCACGCAGTTCGATGCTCCGGTCTCGATGCCCTGCGTGATCCGCTCGACGTTTGTCACATAGAGGTCGTCACCGCAGATCATGCAACGGTCTCCGACCTGCGCGGTGATCTCGGCGAAGCCTTCGAAGTCCTCCTCCTGGAGGGGGTCTTCGACATAGACGAGGCCGTAACGGTCGACCAGTTCGGCAATATATGCGATCTGATCCTCGGTCGATCTCTTGATGCCGGTGTACGTGTAGGCACTCCCGTCCCACATCTCTGTGGCGGCCACGTCGATCCCCATGCTGATGGAGATCTTCAACTCGTCGGAGACGGCGTCGACCGCCCGGGAGAGCAGGTCGAATGCTTCGGTGTCAGCGATCCTGGGGGCCCATGCCCCTTCGTCGCCCTTTCCGCAGCCTCTGCCCTCTGCGATCAGGAGTTCCTTCACTTTTTTGTGTACGGCCGCGTTTGCAAAGACCGCTTCCTCAGCACAGGAGGCGCCGGTCGGAATGACCAGGAACTCCTGGATGTCTGTGGCGTTTGCTGCATGCGCCCCGCCCCCGATGACATTTCCAAGGGGCAGGGGTGTCCGCTGCGTGAATGCACCGCCAAGATATCTGAAGAGTTCTGTTCCTGTTGCGTTCGCGGCTGCCTTTGCACAGGCGAGGGAGAGCGCCACCGCCACGTTCGCTCCGATGGCGGAGAAATCGGCGGTGCCGTCTGCATCGCGGAGGGCATAGTCGAAACCCACCTGATCGGCGGCGTCAAGCCCGACGAGCTCGGGGACAAGGTTCTCGCGTGCAGCGGCGATTGCCTCCCGCGGCGGTCGAACCTTTGCCTCCCAGGTTCCGGTGGAGGCACCGCTCGGCGCTGCAGCCCGGCCGAAACCGCAACAGGTGTACACCTCGGCCTCAACGGTCGGGTTGCCTCTGCTGTCCAGGATCGTTCTCAGTACGATTCTCTCAATCTCAGTCATCTGATCACGCCCTCTTTTTTACGGTGATGGGGATCTGATCCAGTCCGAATTCCTCAAGCGCAATGTTAAGAGGATCAACATTGCCTGTAGGAATGAGAACCGGTGCACCCATGGAAATCTGAAGTGCGCGTGCTCCGACAATCCGTGCCTTTTCATAGCGAGTATATGGGTCCATCATACATCATCAAAACACATAATAGTAGATAATGGGGTCGCTGAGATTCGAACTCAGGTCAGAGCATCCCGAACGCCCTAGGATACCAGGCTACCCCACGACCCCTTACTGGTATGGATTGACGTCGTCTACAGTCTCCTTGTGTGTGAGTAGCATCCGCCTGCAGCAGTAGCGTTTTAAACCGAGATCGTCGAGGATCTCTTTTGGATCCTCGCCGGCTTCCCGACGCCGTTTGAACGCCTCCCATGCAGGGGAGATCACTTTGCCGCATGTAACGCATCGAACCGGGATCATATCTCGATTTACCTCTCTGTAATCTCTCTGTCTTAACGGTACGATTTCTGGAACTTCTTGCGTGCACCGCGGCCGTGCGGCTTCTTCGCTTCCTTCTGACGAGAATCGTTCACCAGGAGGGTGCGGTCATAGGTGATGAAGACGTCCTTGACCCTTGGATCGTTATGCCACTTCAGGATGCCGCGGGCGAGTGCGGTCCTGACGGCCTCGGCCTGTCCCATATAACCGCCGCCATTCACCTCGATCGCAATGTCCACGCCGTCAACCGAACCCGGAACAAGGAGCAGGGGCTCGGAGACCTTCATGCGGGCGAGTTCGGTGCCGTAGACCTCGAGAGGGACGGAGTTGATGCGGATCCGTCCTTTCCCTTCCTTCAGGGTCGCCCGTGCGATTGCGGTCTTTCTTTTTCCACTAGTATTTACGACCTTTACCATCTCTCTTCACCTCTAGAACCTGGATCCGAGTTTTGTGCTGATCTCACCAAGGGTTACGAACCTGGGGTTGTTCAGCCTATCGATCCCTGCCTTCTCGATGGTTTCGAACGCTTTGCCCTGGAATTCAAAGGGCACGCCGACGTAGACCTTCACATTCCTGAATGCATCCGCGCCGCGCTGGCGTTTGTACGGGAGCATGCCGCGAATTGTCCGCTTCAGAATGTGGTCGGGTCTTCTCGGGAAGAAGGGGCCGCCCTCAACAGAGCCGCGTGCCCGCTTCGTCTGGTAGTGCTCGATCACCATGGCACGGCGCCCTGAGACGATTGCCTTCTCGGCGTTTAAGATTGCGAACTCTTCGCCCTGAAGTGAGCGCTTTGCGACGTTGCTTGCAAGCCGACCGAGCAGCAATCCCTCAGCATCAATTATCGTCACCATGATCTCACCTCAGTATCCTCACACCCGAGCCCTTCGGGTTTGCTGCCACCAGTTCTTCAATGGTCAGGCAGCTGCCCTCAAGACCGGTGATCTTGATGATCGCAGACTCCGAGAAGTTCAGTGCGGCGACCGATACTTTCTGGTCGAGCACGCCACTTCCGAGCACCTTGCCGGGCACAATGACGGTCTCTCCGTCCTGTGCGTAGCGGTTGATCTTTCCGATGTTCACCTCAGCATAATTGTTGCTGGGTGCTTCCAGACTTTGTGCGATGACCCGCCATATCTTTGCATCGTTCTCGCGAGCGGTATCCTTCAGCATCGCGATGAGGTTGGAGAGACGGGGGTTCGTCTTCTGGTTTGTCCTCTTTGCCATCTAATTCACTCCGGCTATCTCGCTCAACGTATCAGCCAGATCCGTTGATTGATTCCTGATGTATTCCAGTCCTTTCTCTATGATCGTCGGAACAGGCAGCGAACCGTCGCTTTCCACGACAAATATGAACCGTGAGGTGTCGGAGCCGATTGATATCGCAGGCTCCAGGCCTATGCCGGTGGTCAGGCATGCCTTCTCACAGAGCTTGCAGAGCGAGCACTCCTCAAGTTTCCCATCGACTATCCGGGCTTTGCGGCCTTTGAGTTCGAGCACGCCGCGCGGGCATTCATCGATACACATGCCGCAGGCGTCACAGTTCTCCGTGATGGTGATGACCGGGTAGGTCTTGTAACCGCAGGCAGTGACGGCCTGCCACTTTGCGTGTTCTGTGCCTGTGTTCAGGACGGCGCGCGCTTCGAGAACGACTTTCTGACCCTCGAAGAGTTTGACGATAGGAATATCGTCGTGGACCGGTCTGGTTTCGGGGTCGTCTGATATGAGGTCGCCTGAATAGACGATCCCCGGCCCCTCGACGCTCATGGTGAAGGTCACCGAGCAGAGGGGACAGCCCGCGCCTTCGCACGAGCATCTGTCCTGTTTTACGAAACGGGTCAGGTCGGTCTTTATCGGGATGAGTCCGAGCCTGTGTGCCAGAATCTCATCGAAGAGTACGCTGGAGTTGTCATAGATCCTCAGGTCTTCGATGGCAAGCGTCGGCACCTCGCCGATCATGGCGCGGCGCAGGGTGTTGGCGAACGCTGGCGTGGCTCCGGAAAGCACGAAACGTGCGGAGTCGCTGTCAATTCTGGCGAATTCGATCTGCATCAGACTCTCCTTCCACGTCTCCCGCCCTTCTGGCGAATTGAGTCATGGGGGACCGGGGTGACATCCTCGATCTTACCGATGCGCATGCCTGCGCGGGAAAGGGCGCGGATTGCTGCCTGGGCGCCGGGGCCGGGGCTGCGCTGTTTGCCCTGTCCGGGAGCGCGGACCTTGACGTGGAGCCCTGAGATCCCCTTTTCTCTGGCCGCGTTGGCGACGTTGATCGCCATCTGCATGGCTGCATAGGGTGAGCTCTCGTTGCGGTCCTGCTTGACGACCATACCGCCGCTGCTCTTGGTGATTGTCTCAGCCCCGGAGAGGTCGGTGACGGTGATGATGGTGTTGTTGAACGAGGCAAAGATGTGTGCCACGCCCCATTTCTCCTTCTCTGCTGCCATGATTATCTCCCGGTGATCCTGGTGCGCTCAGCGTGCGATACGGTGGCGAGTGGCGAGTGGCCGTAGTAGCCGATGCTGCCCTCTTCGCTCTTTGGAACGAGATAGCCGGGGATGTTGACGCGGCGGCCGTTCAGGGCGATGTGCCCGTGGGTAATGAGCTGACGGGCCTGCTTTGGCGAGCGGGCGAGGCCTTTGCGGTAGACAAGGGTCTGGAGTCGGCGCTCGAGTTCCTGCTGGACCTTCAGGGCGAGGATGTCGTCGATATCGACGTCGCCGCTTTCTGAAACGAGGCCGTAGCGGGCGAGGTGGTTGATCAACTGCTCCCTCTTTGCTTCGGCACGCTTCGGGTCGGTGCCCGCGGACTCAAGGGCGAGGATCTCACGGGTGGCCTTACGGTACTTGCGGAGCACGCTCTCGGCTTTCCAGAGCTCGCGCTTGTTCCGGAGACCGTACTCGATAACGATCTTTACCTCGTCCTCCATGCGCGTTTTTTCGAACCGGCGCTTGGGGGTTGAGTATTGCTTATGGTTTTTTCCTGGATATCCCATGGTCTCACCGCTGCAATCAGTTCTTCTTCCTCTTCACGCCGACGGTCGTTCCCGTTCTGCCGGTGGACTTGGTGCGCTGACCGCGAACCTTCTGGCCGGTCTCATGACGAATGCCGCTGTAGGAACGGACCTTACGCATGATGTTGATATCCTCGTCGAGGGTCATCGGGACCTCACTTGCAAGGAGGTGCCTGGACTTGCCCGAGTAGATGTCTATTGGCCGGTTCAGCATCCAGGTGGGGACGCTTTCAGCATAGTTTTCGACCGCTGCGCGGATCCGCTCGATCTCCTCGTCTGACATTTTGCCGAGGATGGCGTGGGAATTTACGCTGGCCTGCTCTGCGATAATCTTCGCAGCGTGCCGTCCTACTCCCGTGATGCCGGTGAGGGCGATCTGCACCTGCTTGGTGCCGTCAAGGTCGGTTTCTCTAACCCGGACGAAATACTTGATCTCTTCTTCCTGATCCATCCAATCTCCTCATTAGATGTGGTCAAAGCGCTGAGGGAGGGATTTGAACCCTCGAGTCCCAGGGGGACACAGGTTTAGCAAACCTGCGCCATACCAGGCTTGGCTACCTCAACCGATAATGTTCGCATCCATTGACACTCGCAACGCACAGCGCTGCTCCATGAATGATGTTCTACTCTATATGTGGGAATCTGTAATAAGGGTTGTGGTCAGCCCTTGAAGGGCTGTGCCCGTTCCAGTCCGCTCCCGATCAGCGCCGACGTGACGATGGGCAGGGCGATGGTGGCGTCGCAGAAACACTGGACCTGCCTTGTCCGTGGCGATTCCTTGCCCCATGAGATCGCCTCTTCAAAGGTGCACCCGGAGAGTCCGCCCCAGTGCGGGGCGTCGGTGGTGTACTGAACGGCATAGGCATGCCCGCCGAGGTCGAGGTCGTGCATCGAGGCGATCACCTGCGTCTGCTGGATGAAGTTTTTCGGCACCCCTCCGCCGACATAGATGACCCCGGTCTTTTTCGAGTTCTCGACGATCCGCGTCAACTCGTCGGCGTCGGCGATCTGGTCGATGCCGATATCGACGCCCCTGCGACGGGCCACGGTCAGGGCGATGCCGATGGATGAGTCGCAGAGGGCGGGAACGAAGATCGGCACGCCCATGGCGGCGGCTGTGGCGGTGATCGATCGCCCTTCCGGGGCTTTTTCCGTGATAAAGCCTGCGAGCCTGCGTATGAACTCGGCCGAAGAGGCGTGGAAGGGTGCGATCGTCCCGGCGAAATCTGCGACCCGCCAGTCCACGCTCCTGAACTCTTCTTCGTATGCAAAAACATCGTAGATGCGGTCGATCCCTTTTGTATACAGGGCAGCGTCATCGACGACATGGTGGCCGGCATAATGGCGGATGCCCAGGTGTTCGACGATGTCGTGGAAGATGTTTGCGCCGGTGGAGACGATCGCATCCACGTAGCGCCGGCGTACGATCTCGATGATGCACTCCTGCATGCCGGCCGGGATCATGGCGCCTGAGAGGCCGAGCAGGATGGTGCACCCGGGGTCCTGGACCATCTCAGACCATATTTTTACGGATTCCCCGAGTTTTCTCCCCTGAAATCCGCTCTCGCTCATTTCGCCAAGGAGGGACGATACGTCGTTTGTCGGCATGACCGATCGGCGTGGGTTCATATGCATGACTCTCCTCCCGATAGTTATCTGGGCTGAGATGTGATTAATTGACTGGTCTGGTTTATTGTGCGGGTGGGCGTGTTTTTTCGGTCAGGGCGGGGCAGCGCCTGGCCTGTTCTTTCGGTTTTGCCGGACACTCCCTGGATGGTAATACTGGCGTGGGAATAGTCGTCGGGGCACTTTGCATTACAGTGAACTACCGCGCCCTGAAGGGCGGGGCTTCCTGCTTCATGGACAACACGTGCATCACAGAGATGTGATGGAGAGGTATCGTCTCCACAGGCTCAAAGGGCTGTTCCATCCCCACGCGGTGAATATTCACCGCTGCGTTGTAATCTCGATCGGCAACAAACCCACAGTATGGAGAATTTCGAACAACCCCACCTCACCCAAAGTACTTTATAGTCCCGGATCGACCTTTTTCCCATGAGCACGTTTACCAATTTCGCGATCCACCACGAATATGCCAGCCTTGCAGCTCTGGGTGATCGGCTGGGTGAGGTCAGCGGTCTGATCGACTGGGATGCCTTCCGCCCTCTCCTTGCTGACCTCTACACCAACGCCGAGGGGCGAGGCGGCCGTCCGAACTATGACGTCGTTCTGATGATCCGGCTGCTGGTGCTTCAGCAGTGGTATGGCCTGTCTGACCCCGAACTGGAGCGTCAGGCGACCGACCGGATCTCGTTCCGTCACTTCCTGGGATATCCGGAAACCATTCCGGATCGGTCGACGGTCTGGCTGTTCCGGGAACGCTTGGCGCAAACCGGGAAGGATACCGCGATCTGGGATGAGTTCCAGCGGCAACTCGAAGTACAAGGGCTCGCCATCAAACGCGGTGTCATGCAGGACGCGACGTTCATCACCGCCGATCCCGGGCATGCTCCTGCCGGCACGCCCCGGGGAGATCAGGCAGAGACGCGGCGCAGCCGCGACGGCACCTGGGCCAAGAAGGGCTCGAAGTCACAGTTCGGGTACAAACTTCACATCCTGCTCGACAAGGACAGTCAGCTGATCCGCCGGATTGAGACCACCACGGCGTCACTCCATGACAGCAGGATCGATCTCTCCCGGGAAGGTGAGACGGTCTATCGCGATAAAGGCTATTTTGGGGTGAAACCGCAGGCATCTATGGACAAGACCATGCACCGGGCCGTTCGCAACCATCCCCTCTCCATCAAGGAGAACCGGCGGAACAAGGCCATCAGCAGAACACGATCGCTGGTGGAACGACCGTTTGCCGTGATCAAGCGGGTGTTCCATGCAGGCCACCTCATGGTCACGACGGTTGCCAGAGTGCACGTCAAGAACATCTTCTCCTGCATGAATTTCAACTTCAGGCAACTTCTTACCCTCAAAGCGCAAGCTGCCGAGCGATAGCTCTCGAGAAAATCCAAAAAACCCTCTAAATGCAGGGGTTCAGGAAGGAAACGGCTGAACAGCGAGGGGAAGAGGGCAGTCGGGAGCGAGTATCTGATGGCAGGGAGGAGTTAATCGCAATTCTCTATGGACATTCGTGGACTCTCTCGGAGAGCGTCTTTTTCACGATGCTACCACAGTTTGAGCACATCTGCGACGTATTCCGGGGATCAACTTTGACGAGTTTCGTACCAGCACTTTCAGCCTTGTACGAAAGATAAGAATAGAATCGACCCCACGAAGCATCATGGATGCTCCTGTGCAATCCTGTAGCGTTGCCTTTCTCCTTCAGACTTTTGATATTCAGGTCTTCGACGCAGATCGCCGCATAGGTATCAACATACTGACGGGAGAGTTTGTGCAGGAAATCTTTTTTCTGGTTCGTGATATGATCATAGACCTTCTCCAGCCTGCTTTTTGCCTTCTTCCAGTTCTGTGAAAATCGCTTCTTTCGGGCAATGCTCTGCTGTAACTTTCTGATCTGGTTCAGCGAGTGCTCATAGAACCTTGGATTCTCAATCACCGCACCCTCGCTATCGACGGCAAACGAGTTCAGACCGACATCGATCCCGACAGACCGTCCTTCCCGCTTTGACGCGGAAGCCTCCTGCTCTGCCTGAATGATCACGTACCATCCATCACCGGAACGAGTGATCAGAACACCCTTCACCTTTCCCGTGTATGGTCGGTGCATCGTGAACGGAATTGCCCCGATCTTTGAGAACGTGATCGTGCTCTGTTCGCGGTCGATCTTGAACCCGGACTGGTTGTAGTTGAGCGTCCGGTATCGGAATGCACTCTTGAACCTGAGTTTGCCGATTTTCCGTCCTCTCCTCTTCGTCTGCGAGAGTGCAGCGATGTTACTCCAGAGGGTATAGTTCACCATCTGAAGCACCCTGGAATACACGCTCTTCAGAGACGGATTCTCATCCTTCAGCGTGACGATCCGCGCCTGCATTCCTCGCATCGTCGGGGAGATCCCACCCTCCCTTGCTGTGGTGCATTCTTCGAGGAGTTTGTTGTAGAGCCACCTACAGGTATCAAGTGTCTCGTGCAATCGTGTTTCCACGGTTGCATCCGGATACGCCCGATACTTGTAGGAAATGATCATTCACTTCTCCAATTGAGAATCGACGTACTCTTTCAGGGCGTCAAGGCTTACCTACCCCGATGTTGCAAGGAAATATGACGGAGACCACAAGGAATCTCCCCACAGTAAATTCTTTGTTGCAGGAAACTCCTGCCGCAGTCTCCGCGCTGATACCCCCTTGATCACATTGACAACATTGACGAGGTTGGTTTTTGGAGTCGCCTTGAAGAGAAGATGATAGTGATCTTCGGCGGGCTCATGAGCAACAACCTCTATACCCAACTCGTCAGATAGGTTCCACACAATATCTTTCAGACGTTCCCGAATATCGTCAGAATACATCGCTTTCCGGCGATACTTCACTACTATCACTAGATGATAGTAGAGAGCAAAGACTGAATGCGCTGACCTATCAAGTTTATACTTCATGTTGGGTATTCCATAATACGTCACCCAATAAGATCTATCTATCGCAAGGAAAAAGGGCGGCTCCGTTTTCATCCCCGGCCTGAAGACCGGGGACTTCCCGCTCCGCCCCCTTTACCCCCGCAAGTTAAAAAAAGTTAAATTAGTCTGTTTTCTCACATCGCTTTGATCAGCGACGACCTGGTGATGATGCCGGCGATCTTTCCGTTGCCGCTGGCGACCGGGAGGGAACTGATCTTCTTTGCGATCATCAGGTCGATGATCTCGGCGAGCGGTTTCTCTGCATCGACCGAGATCAGCGGGGTCGACATGATGTCGCGGACGATGAGGTTTCTGATCCGGTGATCCTGGTGCTTCCCTTCGACCACCTCGCGGAAGGCCCGCATGGATCTGGCAACATCGGTTTCGGTGACAATCCCGACCGCACCGTTATCGGCAGCGACGATGAAGCGGGAGATCCCCTCGTCGACCATCCTGCGGCGGAGGTGAACCACTCTCTCCTCGGCGTTGATGGTGTATGCCGGTTCCATAACATCTTTTACCGCCGCTGACGGCTGCATGATCTTCAGCAGGTCACCATAGGTGACCTGGCCGATCAAATTGTGCTCCTGATCGAAGACCACAACGATCTTTGCGTGCTGGAGGAGGTCGGGAAGGATCTCGACGCCCTGATCCGGGTAGGCCGCGGTAAATTCTTCTGAGACACTGTTTGAAACATGGATCTGTGTCGGCGGCATGTCGGCGTTCCTCTTTTTGCCGAGCGTCTCCGCTATCGCCTGTCTGGAGATGGTGCCGACGACCGCCCCGTTGTCGGTGACGATCAGGGGGTCGATGTTCTCGGAGAGCATTTTGTCGAGGGCGTCGGTGATTGGTGCAGACTTTGAGATGGTGAGGGGTTTTGCCATCACGTCTCTGATATAGATGTACATCTCTTCGCTCATTTTGCCACTTCCTGTAAGATGTTGTCTCTCTTTACGATCCCGAGGATCTCGGATCCTCGCGCGATGACCATACTGTTGATGTGGTGGTCGATCATCATCTTCACCGCTGCTGCGGCGGTGGTCTCGGGGCCGGTGGTCACGACAGGATGGGTCATTACGTCTTCGGCGACCGCAGAGACCTCCAGAATATATCTGAATGACTTCCTGCCGCCAGATGTTTCTTTTCTCAGCATTTTAATATCTTTTTCGGGTATCTCTCCGGCTTCGTTTGCATACTCGTAAAAGGCGAGGTTTGTTTCGGTGATGATTCCGGCGAGCGTTCCGTCATTGTTGACGACGATCAGTTTTCCTCCGCTCTCAGAGAAGAGATCGACGACGTGGTCAAGCGAATGATACCGGCTGACCGTGATCGCCTCCTCCATGAGGGCGGTGACCGGGACGTCGAGTTTTTGAACCGATGCTGACCTCAGGATGTCTGATTTCGTAACGATGCCGATCACTTCGTCGCTGTTGACGACGGGGATGCCGCTGATCATCCGGTCGAGCATGAGGGCAGCGAGATCCCTGATGCTCGTCTCGGGGTCCACGACAATCGGGGCCGGCGTCATCAGTAAGGAAACAGGGATGCGGTCGATTGGCCGTCTCCGCCAGACCGGATCGGTATTTCTGAGGCGGTAGGCAAGATCCTTCTTGGTAATGATGCCGGCAAGGCGGTCTCCCTCCATCACCAGGACGCGCGAGATCTTGTGCTTGATCATCTGGTTTCTCGCATACGCAACGGTGTCTTCAGGCGCTACCACTCTGACCGGTGATGACATCACATCCTCTGCTTTCATCTGTATCACTTCCCGGAAAATGCTTTCACAAGGTCAAATTCGGTTACCAGGCCGATCAGTCTCCCGTCTTCGATGACCGGAAGCGCACCGACCTTCCTCTGCAGCATCTTCAGTGCTGCATCGTTGATATTTGCGTCAGGGACGGTGGTGATGAGTTCTCCTGACGTGAGGCTCCTCACCGGGAGGGCCATTACCTCGGCAACGTCGCCGGTCGAGAGGCGCTTGAACACTTCGCCGGTGCCGAGATACTTCATGATATCCGATGCCGAAACGATCCCGTAGAGGACGTCGTCCATGACCAGAGGGAGACGCCTGAACCCGTGCGTGATCATCTCCCGCGTCACCGTTCCGATCGGTGCCTCCGGGCCGGTGACCCGCAGCCCCGTGCTCATGATCTCTTCGACCATGATATCGGTCTCTTCAGTGGCAAGCGCCTTCATCACGTCCCGCTCGGTGACGATCCCGGTGAGGACTTCCTCCTCGTCAACGATGGGCAGGCCGCCAATCTTTTTTGTGACGATGATCTCGGTGACGTCGGCGATCGATGCGGTGTGCGGGATGGTCGTCACCCGCTGGGTCATGATCTCTCTGACACTCTCGTTGATGGCTGCAAGCAGGTTGCCGTTGTGCTTGACCCTGACCAGATTGAAATGATCGCCGCCGCCCAGGAAGTCAATGCTGTCCCGTGCCGTGACGATGCCGAGGAGCCGTTTTGTCCCTGCGTCGGTGATCGGAAGCCGGCGGAAGCCGTACTCGGTCATCGTCTCGATGGCGCTGATGATGCTCATCGTCGGCGGTACCGATATGACCTCACGCGTGGCGATCGCCATCACCTCGCCTTCGGACTCGACGATTCTGGACTTGAACTCGATCGGGCCGCGGTCAAGTTTGCCGGGCATTTTCAGGAGCTTGTCTCCCTGTTTCATATTCTGGTTGTTCTTATGCATACCATCATTCCTTTGTATGAAGCCCGTTCAGCACGCCATGTCTGTCGATCATTCCAACAAGGAGATCGCCGTCGACTACAGGCAGCTGGGAAAGATCGTGGCTGACCATCAGCTCTGCAGCGGCGCTGATGCTCTCGTCCTTTTCGATGGTGATGACCGGTGTCGTCATGACGCTTTCGACCGGCACTTTCCCCCCGCTCTCCAGGCTCTTTCTCACCCTTCCGTTATTTAAGATATCCCTCCGTGACAGCATTCCGATCAGGCTCTTTTCTTTTATGACTGCAAAGGCCGAAATGCCGGTTTCTATCATTTTCGAATATATCTTGCCCAGATTGTCCTCTGCATTGCATACCGGCGGCCGGTTCTCCATGCAGTCTCTGACCATTCCCCGCAGGTCCTCACGCGTGCAGAGGATCGGGAAGATCTCTGAGAGCAGGACGCCGCCGAGCACATGGTTTTCATCGTCGACGACGACGGCGATGTCGGTATTTTTCTCCATGATCGCCTGTGATACGGCGATCAGCGATGCGCCGGGCGGCACGGTTGAGCCCGCTCTGACAAAGCCTTTGATGAGGATGTCGGACTTTGTATCAGTGACCCGCAGGGCATCGGTTATGTCGATGTAGCCGACATACCGTCCCTTTGGATCGGTGACCGCGATTTCGCGAAATATGTCGTCCCGTAGCACCTGGCGTGCCCGGGTCATGTGTTCGTCTGTGGTAAGGACGGGGATCCTCACCATTACGTCTTCGGCCCTTTTCATCTCAAACGCTCCTCCTCCCTGCATTCTTTACACAGCATGACCGCGTCCATAGGAGTAAGGTCATCGCTCATCTTTCCACACCGGTCGCAGATGCCCATGGCATAGTTTTCCTCCCGGTTGATGACGATGAGATCCGACATGATTTCGTTGAGTTCGTTTGCAACGCCGAGAAGATCTCTGACCGTGACCATGCCCAGGACTTTCCCGTTCTCAACCACCGGAAGTCTGCGCACCCGGTGTTTGATCATCATCTGTGCCGCCTCCCCCACGGTTTTGTCCAACTCGATGGTGATGAGGGGAGTGCTCATGATGTCTCTGACATAGACCGAGCTCGGTTTGAGATCCCGTGCAACGACCTTGCAGTTCATATCCTGTTCGGAAACGATGCCAATGGGTACGTTCCCCGAAAGGACGATGCAGCTCCCGACTTCATCTCGGCACATGTGAGCCGCGGCTTTTGCGACCGTTGCTTCAGCCTCGATGGTGGTAGGGTTGACCCTCATCACTTCCTTCAGCGGAACCCTGGTTTCTACGTACATTGTTTCTCGTGTGCCGGACATGAGTTCACCCCAAGAGGGTCGCTTTACTCCGGATTTAATCCAGATACCTCTACCTATGAGATTCCCCTATAAAAGAATACTGTAGGAAATTCATGAATTCCTGCCTGTATGCGCCGGGGTTATATCCGGGACAATATGGGGGAGTATTTATACCGGGTGGGGCAATCTTCTACTGAGTAGCTGTATACTCTGGAATAGGGGATGAACGATGAATTTTCTGGTTCGGGCAAGACAACGGGTATCTACATTTCTCAATGCGTTTTTTAGAAGAAAGCGGTCAAGAATTGGTATTTATGGTCCTCCCAATGCTGGTAAGACCACACTTGCCAATAGGATCGTGAGGGACTGGACCGGCGACGCCGTCGGTCCGGTTTCCGAGATTCCGCATGAGACGCGGCGGGCCCGAAGGAAGGAAGACATCACGATCACGGGCACGAACGGCAGCTCGGTGATCATCGATATCGTCGATACACCCGGCGTGACGACGAAGATCGATTACAACGAGTTCCTCGAGTACGGCCTTGAGAAGGAGGAGGCGATCAAGCGGGCACGGGAGGCGACTGAGGGTGTCGCCGAGGCGATGCACTGGCTCCGCGATGATATCGACGGCGTCATCTACATGCTCGACTCCACCCAGGATCCCTTCATGCAGGTCAATATTATGATGATCGGGATCATCGAGAGCCGGAAACTCCCGGTGATCATCGTTGCCAACAAGATTGACCTCCCTGACGCCACCCCTCAGCGCATCAGGAGCGCCTTCCCGCAGCACCCGGTGATCCCTATATCTGGGATGGAGGGGAGCAATGTTGAGCAGCTCTACGAGAAGATGACCGAGATGTTTGGGTGAACAGGATGATCCAGGGAGTTCAGATCGATTTCCTCTCGGCAGAACGGCTTGATCGGCTGACCATGATGGAGAAGATCAGGCTGATCCTCGACGATGTGCGTTCAGGCACCATTGTCGTGCTTGAGAAGGGGCTGTTGCCCGAGGAGCAGAGCAAACTCATCGAGCTGACGATGATGGAGATCAAGCCTGACGGCTTTTCCGGGATCGAGCTGGAGACCTATCCTGCAAAGGGCGGAAACGAAGGGTTTGGCGGTTTACTTTCACGTCTGATCGGGAAAAAGTCCGAGTCGCGGCTGACGGTGATCGGGCCTGCAAACCAGCTCAAGACCCTCAAGAAGGACCAGGATCTGATCAGTGCCTGGGTTTCGTCACGGTGAGAGGCAATGCCGCATAAGTGCACCAGATGTGGAAGAGAGTTCGAGGACGGTTCGACCGGGATCCTGAAGGGCTGCCCGAGCTGCGGGGGGAAGAAGTTCCTCTACATCAGGGAATCGACGCGGCACGAGGATGTGCTCGAGGAGAAGACGATCGAGGAGATCGCCGAGGAGACCGGTGAGGAGGAACTCGAGGTCAGGGAGGAGGAGGAGGCCCCGAAGCGTGTCGAGTGCTATGACCGCGTCGAGTCGATCCGTATCGTCGGGCCTGGTTCGTATGAACTGAACATCGAGAAACTCGCACAGAGCGAGGAGATGGTCGTCAGCCTGGGCAGAGAGGGGAAATATATGGTGGATATCCTCTCGATGCATAAAAAGGACAATAAAAAGTCTTCGAAGAAGTAGTGATCCCCTTTTTCCCCTCTCGTCCTAATTTTTTTATGTTGGTACCGCTATAGTGTAACCTGTTATCCTCTGGCAGTGCCCTTCTTCGTACGGGGGCGCTGCTGGCATGCCCGGTCAATAGGTCTTACCCCCCCTTCTGGAATTTGAGGGACCCGGGTTTAAGAGGAGGTGAAAATAGGATGAAACTGCGATACCTGACAGGCGTCGACCAGATCGATGCATTGAGCCCTGAAGAGAAGATCATGCTGCAGAAGGTGGAGGAGAAATTCGCTTTCCGCTCGAACGATTATTATGTTTCCCTCATCGATTGGGACGATCCGGCCGACCCAATCAGGCGGATCGCCGTGCCTGACCCGATGGAGCTGGAGGAGTCGGGTGTCCTTGACCCCTCCAGGGAGTCGAACTATACGGTTGCTCCGGGTCTCCAGCACAAGTACCGGGAGACCGCCCTCTTACTGGTATCGGACATGTGCGGGACGTTCTGCCGCTTCTGCTTCAGAAAACGCCTGTTCATGGACCGGGGCGCCGAGGTGACGCGGGACGTCACAGAAGAGATCGAGTATATCAGGCATCACCCCGAGATCACGAATGTGCTCCTGACCGGCGGGGATCCCCTGATCATGGCGACCGCGAAGCTCGAACCGATCGTGGCGGCGATCAGGGGGATCGAGCATGTGGGGATCATCAGGATCGGGTCGAAGATGCCGGCCTTCAACCCGTACCGGGTCCTGGACGATCCCTCTCTGTCCGAGATGATCAGGAAATACTCGACGCCCGAGAAGCGGATCTACATCATGGCGCAGTTCAACCACCCGCGTGAGCTCACGCCGCAGGCGGTGGAGGCGCTCGGCCTCCTGCTCTCTGCGGGTGCGATCGTGGTGAACCAGACGCCCATCCTGCGCGGGGTGAACGACGATCCGGCGGTGCTCGCCGATCTGTTCAGGAAACTCTCGTTCATCGGGGTGCCGCCGTACTATGTCTTCCAGTGCCGCCCGACCCTGGGGAACCGGATGTTCCAGGTGCCGGTGGAGGAGAGTTATGCGATCATCGAGGCGGCGAAGGCGCAGGTCTCGGGGCTCGCGAAGAGGGCGCGGTTTGTGATCTCCCATGCGACCGGGAAGATCGAGGTCGCCGGCCTCACCGACGAGTATGTCTTCTTCAAGTACCATCAGGCGGCCGATCCTGAGAAGATCGGGACGTTCATGGCCTTCAGGCGGAACCCTGATGCCCTGTGGTTCGACGATTATACCGAATCGGTGGTCGATGTGCCAGTGCCGCCCGAGATCGGGGAGGCGTCGGGGTGATCCGTCTCCTCTTTCCGTCGGGGGATGGGTGAGTCGATATTCCGCAACCAATTTTTTTCTATGAGTAGTATTTTTGGTCTTCTGCCCAGGGCATCCTCAAAATATTCTAAACCCTCACGCTCTCAACGTGAAGAGAAGATATAAAGAATGGCGAAGTTCGCCTCTGTCCGGGGGCTCGTACCCCCCGGACCCCTGCACCGCGAATTGCCCCGGATCTGCGGGGGACGGCCGGGCGGTGTGGTTGCGATGGCACTTTTGCACCTCGTTTGCACCGAAGTTGCACCGAAAAAGTGCAAAGATCGGGAACGGAGGATCGAGCCCGGACTGTATATTCTAAAGAGAAGAGAGAGATCTCTCTCTCTCCTATAATAGTAGTTTGCACCAGAAAAGAGAAACACACACCCCACCCGATCCCCCCGGGTCTGCGGGGGGGTGTGTGTGCGATCCGTGCCAGAGTGCACATGGCCGGGAATATGGGGGTTATCGGGGCGGGATCGAGTATCCATCCCCTATGGGTCGTCCGTTTGTTTGCACTTCCGAAGTGCACGCCAGTGCAAACAGGTGCACAGGTGCACATGTGCCGCTGATCCTCCCGGGCGTTCTGGACCACCAGGAGTTTTCGCGGGCGATGACCGATCTCTGGCGCTGTACCTGGTGTGGGGAGGGGGGCGGGGTGATCCCCATGGATCCCCTGCAGACGCCGGCGACGATGTCGCGGCCGTTTGAGACTCATGAGAATTTCGAACAACCCCACCTCACCCAAAGTACTTTATAGTCCCGGATCGACCTTTTTCCCATGAGCACGTTTACCAATTTCGCGATCCACCACGAATATGCCAGCCTTGCAGCTCTGGGTGATCGGCTGGGTGAGGTCAGCGGTCTGATCGACTGGGATGCCTTCCGCCCTCTCCTTGCTGACCTCTACACCAACGCCGAGGGGCGAGGCGGCCGTCCGAACTATGACGTCGTTCTGATGATCCGGCTGCTGGTGCTTCAGCAGTGGTATGGCCTGTCTGACCCCGAACTGGAGCGTCAGGCGACCGACCGGATCTCGTTCCGTCACTTCCTGGGATATCCGGAAACCATTCCGGATCGGTCGACGGTCTGGCTGTTCCGGGAACGCTTGGCGCAAACCGGGAAGGATACCGCGATCTGGGATGAGTTCCAGCGGCAACTCGAAGTACAAGGGCTCGCCATCAAACGCGGTGTCATGCAGGACGCGACGTTCATCACCGCCGATCCCGGGCATGCTCCTGCCGGCACGCCCCGGGGAGATCAGGCAGAGACGCGGCGCAGCCGCGACGGCACCTGGGCCAAGAAGGGCTCGAAGTCACAGTTCGGGTACAAACTTCACATCCTGCTCGACAAGGACAGTCAGCTGATCCGCCGGATTGAGACCACCACGGCGTCACTCCATGACAGCAGGATCGATCTCTCCCGGGAAGGTGAGACGGTCTATCGCGATAAAGGCTATTTTGGGGTGAAACCGCAGGCATCTATGGACAAGACCATGCACCGGGCCGTTCGCAACCATCCCCTCTCCATCAAGGAGAACCGGCGGAACAAGGCCATCAGCAGAACACGATCGCTGGTGGAACGACCGTTTGCCGTGATCAAGCGGGTGTTCCATGCAGGCCACCTCATGGTCACGACGGTTGCCAGAGTGCACGTCAAGAACATCTTCTCCTGCATGAATTTCAACTTCAGGCAACTTCTTACCCTCAAAGCGCAAGCTGCCGAGCGATAGCTCTCGAGAAAATCCAAAAAACCCTCTAAATGCAGGGGTTCAGGAAGGAAACGGCTGAACAGCGAGGGGAAGAGGGCAGTCGGGAGCGAGTATCTGATGGCAGGGAGGAGTTAATCGCAATTCTCTGCCGTTTATCTATTATGGCCAGGGCGTGGCCGATTATTATGACGATTTCCTTGAGCGCCTGATGTCGCGCCTCGCACTGGAAGGGACCGAGATCACCGGCGAGCAGCGACAGGACGGGAAGACGACGATGGACGTGCGCCACACCGGAGAGGGGGGGAAACTGGAAGTGACGGTGTCAGGGAAGAACGTAAAGGTCGCCTATACCGTCGCCCGGGAGAAAAAAGAGGTCGGCAGGGGCGTGATGGGCGCTATTGCCGGGGCAGGCGTCGGGAGCATCCTCGGCGGGATCCTGAGACGGGACACCGGCGAGATCGGGGACCGGATCGGAGACGCCCTTGGCGGCGCGGCGGCCGGAGGGGCCTACGGCGCATACGGCGGATGGGAGGAGTCGAGAGAAGACCGGACGGCGTTTGCAGCCCTTCTTGCATCCTGCGTCAAAGAGGTCGAGGACGAACTCCAGGAGATCATGCGTGCGCAGGAGGAGGCGAGAGAAGCACTGAGGGAGCGGGGGCGGCAGAAAAAAGCCGAAGACGACGGGAAAGAGGAGGAAGCCCGCGGCGAACTCGAAGACGTCCTCGGCGACCTGCTCGCCGTGCAGGAGGAGATCGACCTCCTGGAGAGCGAGGGGCAGGAGGTGGGCCGGGCAAAGAACCGTGCCGAACGCGCCGAGAAACTCTATCACGAGGCCGAAGACGCCTGTGACGAGGGGAAATATACCGCGGTGCGGACGAAACTCAGGGCGGCACGGGCGATGATCGACGCCGCCCGCGAGATGCTCGATGCGTGAGATGCCCGGCGCTGCTGAGCGGCGCCCTCAGCCTCGTCACCCCTACAGGGTCGATCCGCACAGACGGGGGTGAAACCCCGGGTGCGTGATAGTGGGAGGGCGAGGTTAACGAAAAAAGGCGCCCAGGTCCGGTTGAGCGATGAAATCAGGGGAGAGAAAAAAAGATTATCTGTTTTTGATCGTCTTTTTTGCTGCCTCGGCGACCTCGTTGATCGCCCGCTCCAGTTCAGCACCTGCGGCGCGAGCCTTCTTCTCGATATGCTCCCGGCCCTCCTTCGTCCCGAACAGGTTCCTGCCGAGCACGACCACGTCGTCGATCGCCTTCTTCACGGACTTCGAGGCTTCTCTGGCGAGTTCCTCGACCTGGGGCGCACTCTGCTCCTCTTCAGGCGCTTCGTTCTCTGCCCCGGATGCGCTCTCCTCTTCCACCGGCTCGGGGTCCAGAACCCAGCGCCCCTTCTCATAGTGTCCCTTCTCGTCGGTCATAGCAATCAGAGATTTTCCATCCTGAGAGGATAAATATCCTTTTGTTGCCCGGGATATCATGAAATCGAGAGAGAATCTGGCACCGGGAAAAGGGAAGGGGAGGCCCTCACTGGATATTTGCAAGCCTTCCCTTGATCTCCTCAAGGCTGCAGTGCTTCAACTCCATCATGGCCGAGAGCACGGCGTCGGAGAAGACGAGGGCAGTCATCTCAAAGAGGGTGCCGAAGGGGGCAAAGGCGGGAGCAACAGACCGATATTGCCCGGTGAGCTGGCGGACCTCATACCTGCCCGGCATCCCGCCGATCCGCGGGGCGTGGTTTCCGAGGTTCACGGTGCAGTTCGCCATCCGTCCTATCCTTGAGGCGGGCGTGGCAGTGATCAGGCAGATCCGCCCGCCGATCTCCCTCACCATCTCGCAGTAATCGACGATCGAGTTCGTCTCGCCCGAGCCTGAGAAGGCGACAAGGGTATCGCCCTCCTGCAGCGCCGGGGTGATCGTCTCGCCGACCACAAACGACTCCACCCCGAGATGCCGCAGACGCATGGCAAACGCCCGTGCAACAAGCCCGGACCTTCCGGCGCCGGCGACATAGACGCGCCGGGCTACAAGGAGTTCGTCGACGAATGCCGCGGCGTCGTCCCCGTTTAAGGAGCGGGCGGCCTCACCGATCCGCTCGGCCATCATTTCCATGAGGTCGACAATGCTGTAACAGGCTGGTTGCTGCATCGCAAGATCGGTTGAACGTTCAGGTTCATCAGGGTGCCGGTCGATCAGGCGCCGATCTCCCTGATGATGGACAAACGCCATTCTGTGCGGTGCAATCCGACAGTCGTCCAGTACGCCTCTTTTCGCACGACCGTCCCGTAACCTGCGGCATAGAACGAGTACGTCGTATGGCCAGAACGGTTCTCTGCATACTTGCGGGCGGCATCGAGCACCTCAGGGAAGTCGGCATACAGGGTATCGTTGAGCGTCTCTTTCCCGATCTCTCCGGGGTCTGCGTCATACAGCACCAGACCGCCGGGCTGAAGGGCCATCACCGTATACGGGGTGCCGGCAACCGCGGGCTCCGCATATCTCCTGACGAGCACCTCCGGCTGGAAGGCAAGGCTCACCGCCCCTATGACCTCGCCGTCTGAGGAGAAGACCGGGTGCTCGATCGTCGCCGCATACCCGCCCTCCCTGAGGGCGAAGAGGTCTGACATCACCGGGGCCTCCCGGGTGAAGACCTCCTGCACCACCGCCTGGTCGCTGAGGTCTGCGCCGGCGAGTTCATCGATATAAGGCTGCACCGCGGCGACCGTCCCGTTCCTGGCGATCACCGTGGCGGTGATCACCGAAGGGTCGGTTTCGAGGGCCTCTGAGAGGAGGGCATCGACATCAGGGCCGGCAAGACCGGTCTGGCTCAGGTTTGCGGCGGTCATTTCAGCAGACCGATCGATCGCCGTCAGGGCGCCGTTGATCTCCCCCTGCATCGAGTCAAGGATCACGGTCATTTCGGAATCGGCAGCGGGCGAGTGCACGCACCCGGCAAAGACAGCGCAGCATGCGGCAAGCGCGAGAAGCGGCATCCATTTCATGGGGATGTATCTGGCCCCCTTTCAGGATATGCATTGCGCACCCCTCACTCCTTCTCCCAGACCACCACACCGTCGTAGGCGATCCTTCTTATCCGGTGGTACGGCACCGTCACCGCCCGCTCCTCCCTGAGGACGTCAAAAAAGCCGGGTCCGAGCCGCACAATCTCCCCGCCGCCGACCGAAGAGAGATCGCCCGGCGCGCCGCGGTCCACGTAGGTGACCAGCACCCGGGAGAACTCGAAGGCCGGGTCGTGCCGGTAGCGCAGAAGGAGTGCCTGGCTCGTCCTCACGCCCTCACCTGCGGGGGCCGCGGGGATAAACCTGACGGCGGTCAGACCGGCACGGCGTACCGCTTCTCCAGGTAGTTTGCGGCGATGGTGGTGAAGGTGACGAGCACCAGATAGACCGCGCCGACCACCATGAAGGTCTCGGTGAAGGTGAAATATTTGGTGGCGACGAGTTTTCCGGCCCCGGTGAGCTCCACGACCGTGATCATGTAGGCAAGGGAAGAGTACTTGATCAGGTAGATGAACTCGTTTGTCATCCCGGGGATCGCACGGCGGAGGGCCTGCGGCAGGAGGATGTACCTGATACCCTGGTTGCGGGTCATGCCGAGGGCAAAGGCGGCGGTCATCTGCCCCTCCTTGATCGAGAGGAGGGCGCCCCTGATATATTCGGAGTTATACGCCCCGTTGCAGAAGATAAAACCGATCGCCGCCGCCTCAAAGGGTGAGAACCTGACCCCGACGGCCGGAAGACCGAAGTAGAGGATGAAAAGCAGGAGAAGCAGGGGGCAACCCTTGACAAAGGTGACAAATGCCCGGGCCGTAAAGGAGAGCGGACGGCTGCCGTAGGTGCGCCCCACCGCCAGTCCGGCCCCGAGAAGAAAGCCGAACGGGGCCGAGACCGCGATCAGGGCCAGCGTCAGCACGAGTCCGTCGGCAAGGGCCGGAACAAGAACCTGTATGATAAATGCGACCTGATCCATTCTCCACCATCACCGGTTATATATCCCTGAATTTCCCCACGAATTTCCTCGTCCGCTCGAAGGCCGGGCTCGCCGGGATCTCCGAGGGGGGTCCTCTCTCCACGATCAGCCCGTGCTCCATGAACAGCACCTCGCTCGCCGCCGAAAGGGCAAACCCCATCTCGTGCGTCACCACCAGCATCGTCATCCCCTCGTTCGAGAGTTTCTTCATCACCTCGAGCACCTCGCGCGTCAGCTCGGGGTCGAGCGCAGAGGTCGGTTCGTCGAAGAGGATCACGTCAGGGTCCATCGCAAGCGCACGGGCGATCGAGACCCGCTGCGCCTGACCGCCGGAGAGTTCGGCAGGGTAATGGTCGGCCCAGTCCTCCATCCCGACCTGCCGCAACTCATACAGCGCCTTTTCACGGGCGGCCTTCGGATCCATCCGCTTCACCTTCAGCAGGGCGACCTCGACGTTCCGCACCGCCGTCAGGTGATCGAAGAGATAGAAGTTCTGGAAGACCATACCCATGCGCTGCCGGAAATAATTGATACGGGAACCCGAGTTCGTCACCTCCTCACCGTGCAGGAAGACGCGGCCCTGGTCTGGGACCGTCAGCTGGTTGATGCACCGCAGGAGGGTGCTCTTCCCGGTGCCCGAGGGGCCGATGAACACCTTTGTCTCACCTTTGCGCACAGAAAAAGAGACACCGCGGAGCACCTCACGGTCGCCATACGCCTTGTGGATATCTTCGACCCGCAGGATTTCCATCGGTCTACAGACCCCCCTGCCCGAACCCCGGGATGCTGATCCGCTGCTCGATATAGTGCAGGGCCCTCATCCCTGCGTAATTGAGGACGATATAGAGACAGGCTGCAGCCAGATAGAGCGGCATGGTCACATAGGTCTGCGCCACGATCTGGGTCGTCCTGGTCAGGATCTCGGCCACCCCGATCGCATAGCAGATCGCCGTGTCGGTCAGCACCGTGGGGTACTCGTTCGACCAGCCAGGCAGGGCGATCCTGACCGCCTGGGGCAGGATGATATATCTGATCGCCTGAAACCGGGTCATGCCCAGGGACCGCGCCGCGGTCATCTGCCCCTCGCTGATCGACTGGATCGCCCCCCTGAAGATCTGCGACTGGTAGGCGGCGCCTCTCAGGCCGAGCACGACGACGGCGACGAAAAAGGGGGGAAGGTCGCCCATGCCGAGCTGGGGGAAGATGCCGAAGAAGAAGAGAAACAGGAGGACGAGCACGGGAAGGCCGCGGAAAAACCAGACATACACCCCGATCAGACTTCTGACCGGTTTTGAACCGTATATCTGGCCCAGGGCCATCGGAAGGCCGAAGAGAAGCCCGAGGCCGAGGGAGGCGGCGACAAGACCGAGGGTGGCGACGATACCTGAGAAGAGGTAAGGGAACCATTCCACCAGGATTGATGTGATCTCCATGTTTCAGATCCTATACAAATACACCCATGCAGCCTTCCCCTCTGACAGGGATGGTGCAAATAATCTTAATGCTCACACATTTTAAAAATAGTTTGGGTTTTTGCCCGGCAGAGCGGCAGGGCGCTCATGCAAGGTTGTACTTTTCGAGAAGCTCCTGCCAGTACGGGTCCTTCATGAGTTCGTCAAGACCGGTGTTGATCTTTTCGTGCAGTTCAACATCGTCCTTGCGCATCGCAACACCGTACTCCTCACCGGTATTGATCTCGCCAATGATGTGGATGGGCTTGCCTTCGATCGCTGCAAGGTGCGACGGGCGGTCATAGATGGACGCCTCGATCCGCTTGTTCTGGAGATCGGTGATGACCAGCGGGAAGTTGTCGTAGAGCTTTAAGGTGTCTTTCGGCATGGTCCCGTTCGCGATCAGGTTCTCTTCGACCCAGATCTGACCGGTCGTCCCTCTCTGGGCTCCGATGACGACCGTTCCGGCCATGATGTCTGCCATCGTGATCGCAGAGTCATTGTGGACGGCGACACTCTGGTTGATCCGCAGGTACGGCATCGAGAAGGTGACCTGCTCGGCCCGCTCAGGGGTGATGGTCATGCCTGAGTAGACCATGTCGATCTTTTTCGCGTTGAGCGACGGGATCATAGAGTCCCAGTCCATCGGCTGGATCTTCACCTCAAAACCCATCTTCTCCGCGATCCATTTCACCGACTCGACATCGAAACCGGTGACGCTTCCGTCAGTCTCGATGTAGGAGTAGGGCGCGTAGTTGCCGTCGACACCAACGATGTAGACCTTCGTTCCGGTCACATCTGTCTGATCATTGCCTGTACAGCCGGCGATGCCGACGACCAGCACGATCATGCATCCAAGGAGAACACCAACACTTTTCGCATTCATTCGTGTGTAATTAAGCACAAGGTTAATTTAATTTTTATGACTTGAACCCGGGAGGGCGCTGATGCCAGCGTAGAGCGACATAAAGATGAGAATTGCGATTAACTCCTCCCTGCCATCAGATACTCGCTCCCGACTGCCCTCTTCCCCTCGCTGTTCAGCCGTTTCCTTCCTGAACCCCTGCATTTAGAGGGTTTTTTGGATTTTCTCGAGAGCTATCGCTCGGCAGCTTGCGCTTTGAGGGTAAGAAGTTGCCTGAAGTTGAAATTCATGCAGGAGAAGATGTTCTTGACGTGCACTCTGGCAACCGTCGTGACCATGAGGTGGCCTGCATGGAACACCCGCTTGATCACGGCAAACGGTCGTTCCACCAGCGATCGTGTTCTGCTGATGGCCTTGTTCCGCCGGTTCTCCTTGATGGAGAGGGGATGGTTGCGAACGGCCCGGTGCATGGTCTTGTCCATAGATGCCTGCGGTTTCACCCCAAAATAGCCTTTATCGCGATAGACCGTCTCACCTTCCCGGGAGAGATCGATCCTGCTGTCATGGAGTGACGCCGTGGTGGTCTCAATCCGGCGGATCAGCTGACTGTCCTTGTCGAGCAGGATGTGAAGTTTGTACCCGAACTGTGACTTCGAGCCCTTCTTGGCCCAGGTGCCGTCGCGGCTGCGCCGCGTCTCTGCCTGATCTCCCCGGGGCGTGCCGGCAGGAGCATGCCCGGGATCGGCGGTGATGAACGTCGCGTCCTGCATGACACCGCGTTTGATGGCGAGCCCTTGTACTTCGAGTTGCCGCTGGAACTCATCCCAGATCGCGGTATCCTTCCCGGTTTGCGCCAAGCGTTCCCGGAACAGCCAGACCGTCGACCGATCCGGAATGGTTTCCGGATATCCCAGGAAGTGACGGAACGAGATCCGGTCGGTCGCCTGACGCTCCAGTTCGGGGTCAGACAGGCCATACCACTGCTGAAGCACCAGCAGCCGGATCATCAGAACGACGTCATAGTTCGGACGGCCGCCTCGCCCCTCGGCGTTGGTGTAGAGGTCAGCAAGGAGAGGGCGGAAGGCATCCCAGTCGATCAGACCGCTGACCTCACCCAGCCGATCACCCAGAGCTGCAAGGCTGGCATATTCGTGGTGGATCGCGAAATTGGTAAACGTGCTCATGGGAAAAAGGTCGATCCGGGACTATAAAGTACTTTGGGTGAGGTGGGGTTGTTCGAAATTCTCAGATATATTTTTTGGATGGTTGAGTAGTGGGGGACCTGATCAAGCTGAAGGATCTCTTTGACTCCGTCCATTAGATCGATGAGCTCAACGGTCGAGCGATAGTCAGTGCGAAGAGCTTCACGAAAGAGAAGAATAGCCATGAGTTGATGCTGAGTATACATTTTCCGGGAGTATTTGCAGGAATAAAGAGGCAGATGGGAAGATCGGAGTACTGAACAGATGCTTTCGATAAGGTTGATATACCGGTTCGTTGACACTATCTCTGCTCCTTGGTGTTGGTTTGGTCATTAACTCAAGGAGCAACGATTCTTATAGATCTTTGCTTTAGCGCGGAACCGGACTACTGGAGGGTTTCAACGAAGCCATATTTTTTTCAAATTATCTTACTTCATCATACTCTTGTTTCAGCAGGACATTAGAGGCAAATGACATAGAATGCCAGGCTTCATCAAAAATAAGACACAGATATCGGCTTTGTTGAGACCCTCATACCGAGTTTGATGTATTTCCTGTAATCGCAGGGAGGGGGTGCGGATCCCCCGCCTTCCCCATCACCCCCGGACCCCAATTGCGATGGGCCCCGGGAAGAGCGAGCAGGACGCCCGGGGGGGAGCGGGCCGTATCCCCACCTATCCTGTGCGGGGGTCCGGGGGCAGCAGTCCCCCGGTTCAAGCATACCAGAATAGGATCTCTACAAAACCGAAAAATCATCTCTTCGTCCCACCTTTCGCAGGAGCCCATCCACTTCCCCTAATTATCAAACCGCAAGATCCTTGTACTTTCAGGAAAAACCTCTCCTGTGCCCTCCTCTGCTGACTTCATCGAAGGCTCCAACATCTCGATCGGCCATCTCGGGCTCGTTGCCGGTGCCTTCGACACCCTCGGCATCGCCCCGGTTATCGACCGTGCCATCCCCAAAACGCGGCAGCATCATCTCACCCATGGAGATATCGTCAAGGCCATGGTGCTCAACGGTCTCGGGTTCGTCGAACGGCGCCTCTATCTCTATCCGGCATTCTTCTCGGATATCGCCATTGAACGTCTTCTTGGCGAAGGCGTGACCACCGCGCATCTTAACGATGACGTCCTGGGCCGGACGCTCGACGCGATCGCCTTATTTGGCCCGACCGAACTCTTCAACCAAATCGTCGCGGAGTGCCTGCTTGCCAGCGATTACGGTACGCACTGCATCCACGTCGATACCACCGCGTTCAGCGTCAGCGGCGACTATGACGTTGATTTCGATTCCCGTGACATGAATATCACCTACGGCCGTCCAAAGGACGGCCGGTGGGACCTCAAACAGTTCGTTCTCGGGATGGCAACCGATCAGCATGGCATTCCCCTCTTCGTGCAGACGTTCTCCGGGAACGAGTCGGATAAGAAAACGCTGATGGCGATCATCACCCAGCTCACCGAAAACCTGCAGCATCCGGGCAAGGTCTACCATATCGCTGACGCAGCGTTCTATACCGCCGAGAATCTCACCACCCTCGGCACCCATACCTTCTGGATCAGTCGGGTTCCGGCGACCCTGAACGAGGTCAAGGAGCTTGTTGCCGCAGAGGACCTCGCCCTGCAGCCGTGCGCGGACGAGCGCTACCAATATGCGGAGCATACATCCGAATATGCCGGCATCCCTCAGAAGTGGGTGGTATATCACTCGGCACCGATGCAGGAACGGCAGGAGAAGACGTTTGAAAAACGGCTGGAAAAAGAGAAGAAACAGGCAGAAACGTCGCTGCGGAAACTCGGTGCACGGGAGTTCGCCTGCGAACCGGACGCCCGCATGGCCGCCGAGAAGTGGCTGCAGGAGCACCAACAATTCTGCTTCAGCTCTCTGGACATCAGGACGATCACCCGGAAGAAAGAGAAGAAACCGGGTAGGCCGAAGGCAGATGAGCCGGTGGAGTTGGCCTATACGGTCGTTGCAGAGATTGAGCACGACCCCCGTGCTGTTGAAGAGAAGCGGCAGAAACTCGGGAGGTTTATCCTGGCGACGAATGACCGGGATCTCTCTCCCGATGAACTCCTGACGAACTACAAGGAGCAGGGCGCGGTGGAGCGGGGGTTCCGGTTTCTCAAGGATCCCTCGTTCAGGGTGGCGGAGATCTTTCTGAAGAAGCCGTCCAGGATCCAGGCACTGGCGATGATCATGGTGCTCTGCCTGTTCATCTATGCGATGACAGAGTTTCGGCTGCGCAGGGAACTGCAGAACGCCAGCGAAACGGTGACCGGACAGACGAAGAAGCAGACCCAGAACCCAACCCTGAAATGGACCTTCTTCCTCTTTCGGGGAGTCAGGGAACTGAGGTTTGGGGCAATAGATGGGGTAAAAGTGCTTGTTACCAATATGACCCCGGAATTGTGGAAGATACTCCGGTTGCTTGGGAAGGAGTATGAAAATTACTACTCATGAAAAAAGTGGTGCGGAATGTGGGGTTAATGCTTCCCGCATCGCAAAAAATACTGCATGTTCGCCTGCTCTGCAGCAGGTGTACGCGGGGTGGTAATCTGAAAAAAATATTCATGGTTCTTGGCGTTCTGACCCTTCTGATCGTCCCGGCGGCCTCGGGAGAAGAAATGGCCGGCCCTCTCTGGAGCATTGCCGTCGGCGGGGGTGTGACATCGACAGCAGTGACGACAGACGGCAGCCTGACCGTCGCGGGAACCCGTGATGCAGGAAGCGTCAGGATCTTTGACGAGAACGGCACTGAGGTCTGGAACTATCCGACCGGATGCCCGGTCTATCAGGTCTCGATATCGGGCGACGGCCGTTTTGTCGCCGCCGCATCTGATAAAGTCCGCCTTTTTGACAGAAACGGACAGATCATATCAAACTTTGATACGGGTTTTTTTGCCTACAGCACCGCCCTCTCTGCCGATGGAAACTATCTTGCCGCCGGGTATGACGACAGCACGATCGCCCTCTATACCGCAGGAGGTCAGGAGTTCTGGACCGCGGAACTCGACGACGATGCCGTTTCCCTGTCGCTCTCATCGGACGGGTCGTACCTGGCCGCCGGGTCCAAGGACGAGCGCCTGTATTTCTTCGACAACCGGGGCGTCCCCCTCTGGTCGTACGAGACCGGAAAGACGGTGATGGGGGTCTCGGTCTCACCTGAAGGCGAGTATGTGGCGGCCGGTTCGCTCGACAAGGTGATCTACTTCCTCGATCAGGAGGGTGTCCTGCTCTGGCGCTACATCGTCGGCGAGCGGGTATTCGATGTCTCGGTATCGGCCGGGGGCAAGTATGTGGCGGCCGCCGCCGGCACCGGCCTGCTCCTCCTGGACCGGGAGGGGAACCTGGTCTGGCGCTATGACGCCGGGAACACCGTCCAGGGAGCGGCGATCACCCCGGACGGGAGGAGGATCGCCCTCGGCGTCGGTTCCGGCGCCCCGGCCGTTCATTTCCTTGAGGGAGCAGATGTGCCTGACCTGGCAGAAGGTTCTGAATCTCCGGACGCCTGGAGCCTGAGGGCCGCCTCTGATCCCTATCTCATGCGGGCGTTTATCATGGCCGATACCGGCGAGGTCCCGACCATCGCCCACGACTTCGACGGCGTTTCGATCGCCGGGATCGTGCGTGAAGAGGCCGACCCGGCGACGCCGGTCACGGTTCGGCTGACCGTCGGGCCCGAGTGGACGGCCGCACACGGCGGTCAGGAGGGCGTGGTGATCGTGGCGGCACGCCCGGACTCCCTCGACAGCGTCCCCTCTCTGGTCGAGACGATCCCCACCTCGTTTGTCGGCTACGACCCCGAAGGCCGCCTGGTCTTTGAGGGTAGGTCCCCCTATGCCCTGACGGCCTACGGGATCATTGCGGCGTCTGAAAAGGAGGAGGGGAGGACGCCGGGCGGCGGCCTCGTTCCCCTGATCACCGGAGACGGTATTTTCCGTCTTCCTCTGCCACAAACCCCTCCGCGATCAGCTTCTGGAGGATAGCCCCTCCTTTTTCCGGCTCCACCCCCGCCTCCCTGAAGAGGGAGCGGGGATCGTGGCGGCCTTTTTCAAGAAGGATCCTGAGCACCTTCCCCCGGATCTGCCGGTCAGATCCCTCGAACTTCGTCTGCTTTGCATAGGAGGCGCTCCGCCGGTTCGGGTTTGGATACCGTTTCTTGAGCATCGTCCCGTAGTCCATCATGCCCCAGTAAAACTCTCTCGGGTGCTTCTGGTCGAGGGTCATCGCCACAAGCGGGAGGATCTCGGCGTCGGTGACGTCCGTGCTGTCCCTGAAGAAGAAGTGGATGCAGACGCGGCGGATGTTCGTCTCGATGAAGACCGTCGGGGCGTTGAAGGCGAAGGCGGCGATGGAGGAGGCCGTGGCCCGTCCGATGCCGGGCAGGGTCTGGAGGTCCGCGACGGTGCGGGGGAGTGCGCCGCCAAAGATATCGACGACCATCTCTGCCGCCTTCCTGAGGGAGAGCGCCCTCCTGTTGTAGCCCATGCCCTGCCATACCGCCAGGAGGTCTTCTGTCCTGGCCGCCGCAAGCGAGGCAAAGTCAGGGAACCGCTCGATGAAGAGGGGATACTTCACCTGCACCCTTTCCACCTGTGTCTGCTGGAGCATCACCTCTGACACAAAAATATGATAGGGATTCTCCGTCTCCCGCCATGCCATCTGCCGTCCATGATGCCCAAAATAGTGGCAGATCACCTGGCGGAGGGCGGCACAGGCCTCAGGGCCCCGCCCGTGCACCGCAAGCGCCCGCTCGAACTGCCTGATGTAGTCGGCATGCGTATCAGAAAACGGCATGGTACCCTCCCTCATGATCAGGGCAGAGCGCTGTAAAATAGGTTGAGGTGGCCGCATGCCCGGACTCTGGGGAAACTTATATATGCTGGACTGTTGCCAGTCTCTCTGCCCGTACGGGGGGATTGTCATATGGACATGGAAGAGTACAAACAGATCATTGAGCAGGCGATCGACAAAGAGGTCGAAGCCTATGTGTTTTATCAGTCGGTCCATGAAAAAGTGAAAGACCCAAATGTTAAGAAAATCTTTCAGGAACTTGCCGAGGAAGAGAAAAGCCACAGAAAACTGCTCGAAGACTCTCTCGCAGGCGGAGCAAAGAAGCTGAAATTCAATGAGGCCAGGGATTACAAGGTCTCGGAGACGATCGAGAGACCAAAACCGACCGTCAACATGAAGCCGATCGAGGGGATCGAGCTCGCGATAAAGCGGGAAGAGGACGCCATGGAAATGTACGAGCAGTTCGCCGACCTCTGCATCGACGCCGACCAGAGAAATGTCTTTCTGGAACTGGCGAAGATGGAGCGGGCCCACAAGGCGCAGCTTGAAGATCTCTATACCGAGATGGCCTTCCCCGAGTCCTGGTAGAGTTCCGGGGGATTCCTGCATTCATTTTTTCTCAGCCAGGCGGGAACGCCTGCACATAAAGGTCAGCGTCAAACTTTCTCTTCAGCCCGTTCGCATTCATGTACCGGATTTTTCCGAAGATTGCACGCTCTTTCCACGGACGGTCGTGCTTCCCGAAGCACCATGCGACGCCGGCATAACCGTTCGGGTCCCGCCCGTCGATCTCGTAGCGGTTGTTCAGGGAGAGCGCCGCCCTGTATGCGTCTTCGGGCGTCTCCGACCATTCCAGGATCTTTTTTCCCCAGTACATTCGCATGTAGCCGTGCATTTTGCCGGTGACCACCATCTGCCGCTGGGCCGCATTCCAGTAGGGGTCATGGGTCCGCCCCTCTTCAAGCTCCCGGGGTGTGTAGATGTACTCCCTGCGGTCGCGGGCATGCTCTGCGAGAGTTTTTTTTGCCCACTGCGGCAACCCCTCGTAGGTGTCATATCCGGGATTGTACCTGACTAAATTCACCGCAAGCTCCCGGCGGACGATCACCTCCTCAAGATAGGCCCGGGCCGCCGGCATCCCGGTCGCCCTGACGGCGAGGGCGATCTCCACCGGGGATATCTGCCCAAAATGGAGATACGGGCTCATATCTGAGAGCACATCCCTGTTTGGATCGTTTCGCCCGTCTTCATACGCGGAGAGGCGCTCGGAGCAGAAGATCCCCAGGTGACGGCGTGCCTCTGCCGTCCCGCCGCCAAACATGCCTGCAGGGACGCTTCCGTCGACGAGAAGGCGATCGACCGCCGGCACGCCTGCATCCGCAACATCGTCTGGCTGGAGAGGCACCCGCACCCGCCGCTCTTTCACCGGGACGAGGAAGCGATCGAGGTGGCGCAGGATCTTCGGCCTGAACGTCGCCGCCGACCACTCCTCCTTCCCCGACGCCACCTCCACCGGGACGACGACACCGGATTCGACGGTGATGACCGGGCAGGTGACCGCCGCTGCAACCCGCTCCCGCCACGCATTGAGGTGGCGAAGGTAACCGCGGTCGGTGACGACCAGGCAGGCCGCCTCGCCGAACGCCGCCGCCACCTCGTACGGCGGCCCCTCGCGTACGAAGAAGGGGATGCCCCGCACCTTCAGGTCCTCGCCGGTCTCCCGGAGACCTTCGAGCATGAACGCAAAGGAACGGCGGTTCGCCTCGGGATACGAGACGTCCAGGCCGAAGCAGACATAAACCGGCTTATTGATGCTGTTCGCCCGTTCGATGGCATATTCGAGCGCAGGGTTTTCCCCCGCCCGCTGCGAGGATTGCATCCAGTAGAGCACGTAATCCCCTGCAACGGCCTCGCGGCCGTTTCCGGCGCTGATGCGTTCGGGCTGGACCATGCTCCTCACTCTGGCGCCTGCGCACAAAAAGTGTCCGGCCCTGAGCGACCGCCATCAGATCTCGCTGTCCCTCACCCGCAGGGAGAGGAGGAGCGTGGCGAGAGATAGGACCGAGATCGCCGCGAACACGAGGTGGAACGCCTCCGTCGAGGGCATCGCCGCCGTCCACCCGGGCACATTCACCGCAAAACTGGTGAGGAATGCGCCGGCGATCACCGGCCCGGTCATTCCGCCGATGTTCTGCGAGGTGTGGTAGACCGCTGTCCACGCCCCGGTATCGGCTGCATCCGCCGCCCTGATGACGATGATCGTGTTGCCGGTGAGGGTGACCGACATGCCGGCGTTGAAGAGGACTCCGGCAATCACCAGGACTGCAACCGATGGGCTGGCGAAGAGATAGAGGAGGGCGCCGACGAGAAGGAGGGCCGATCCCAGGACCATCGCCGGGCGCACCCCCCACCTGCCGATCATCGCCCCGGTCGCAGGGCCCGAGATCATATCGGCGACCGAGCCCGGCATCAGGATCAGCCCGACAGCCAGTGCCGGGAGGCCGAGGCCGGTCGGGCTCTCGATCAGGTAGGGGAGGGTCTGGATGAGCATGAAGGTCGCCATGACGACGATGAGCCCGATCACGAGGGCGATGAGCACCGGAAGTTTTTGCACCATGGAGAGGTCGAGCATCGGCTCCTCGGCCACGGCCTCGACCCGTACGAAGAGTGCGCCGAACACGGCCGTCATGAGGAGGAGGAGCAGAATGCCCGGTGACGACCATCCCGCAGTCCCTCCCATGGTGAGGGCGAGGACGAAGGAGAGGAGGGTGAGCGTGAAGGCCGCCATCCCGGCACGGTCGATCGGTGCGCCTGCCCTGGGCGGGGAGGGGATGATCACGATCGCCGTCAGCGCCAGGAGGATGAATACGGCCGGTGCGACGAGGTGGAAGGTCATCCGCCAGCCATACAGCCCGACGATCCAGGATCCGACAAAGATCCCGAGGAGGGTCCCGGCCCCGAACATGGCGGCGATCGTCCCGACGGCGACCGGCACCCGCTCGGGCGGGAACTGCTCCCTGATCAGGGCATAACAGAGGGGAAACATCCCGAGGCCGGTGCCCTGGAGGGCCCGGAAGAGGAGGAGGCTTCCGATGTCGGTGGCCCACCCGCTGGCGACGACGCCGGCGGCGTAGATGGCGATGCAGATGAGCATCATCCGTTTCTTCCCGAAGATGTCGCCGCATTTACCGATGACCGGCGTGATGATCGCCCCGACGAGGAGGACGGCCGTGAGGATCAGGGAGGTCCAGACGCCCGAGATCCCGAATTCCTCCTGGATCAGGGGGAGGGCCGGCGTGAGCATTGCCTCGGTGAACATGACGGTGACGACGACGGCGCTCAGGACGACGAGGGCGCAGAGGTGGTAGCGTGGGTCTGTTACATTGAAGGGGGATTTCACGGTATCTGCCTGTTCAGGTTCTCTATTCTTTTCTGCTCTTCTCGAGCATCAGTGTGACGGCTCCCGGCAAAAAAGGGGGGCCGGAGGTTATAACCCCGCGTGGAGCGCCCAGACATTTGTCCGGGTTCGGCGCATCTCTGGGCGGCAGGACTGCAGGCCCTCGAGAGGTGCGGCGCATGGTCCGGGATGGGCGGCAGAGCGCCCCGGATTCACGCGTTTTCCGCCTGTTTTCACAGCATGTACGCCTGTTCTTCACCATACATCCGACCAAAACCCTTCGAACCCGCAATGGCGACCTGAAAATCCACAGGAATCGATGTTATTTCCACTCTATTCTCCCCGCAAAGGCCATACTATCCAGATCTGTAACGCGGCCCAAAACATCGGATCTTGATCACGCTACATCTGAAATAACGCTTAAAGGGGCCACATTTATCCGCGGAGGAGGAGTGGGGATGGCGCCTCCCCCGTCAGCCAGAGCCCGGACGATGAGGAGGATCGCTTCGGCCAGACCGGGGCAGAGCACGCCGTTCAGCCCACCGCGTCACCACAGCGATTGCAGAACGGTGCCGGCCCTTCTGGCGCGCATGCACCCCGGAGATCGCCCCGACGAAGCGGCGGACCGAGGGGTTTATCTCTTTGCGTGCTGATGTCGTGTTGGCGGTCCTCCCTGAACTTGTGTTGGCGCACGATTCAATCCGGGGGCTGCCGTTCATCAGGCCGATGCCTGGCATTTCTGTAACCCCTTGTTCTCTATCTTCACGCTCTCTGTGCCATCCTTGATCCGCGTCCGCCAGACCGGCTTTCAGATAGGGCCGGGCATGCGGTCGAATATCTCCAGAGATAATCCTCTCAGGGTCTGTTTTCTCCTGTGCAGGCCGCTGCTCGTCAGAAGATGGTTGGGGAGGACGGGCGACACTGCACCGGGAGAGAGGAGGAGTCCGGATGTTATAATGGCGAGCAGCGCTGGGAGAATAAGGCAAAATTATAGTATTATGGGCCCTGGTCAACTACCCCGCCCTGAAGGGCGGGGCTTGAGACTCTATCTTATCGATAGTTCTCGTATGGGTGGCTGACCGCACCCCTGCACCTCTAAGGTATACCTATAGGTGCGTGCTCTGGATTCGATGTTTTGAGCACCGATCAGATCGGCATGAAGCGAATGCCCACAACATTCGCAGACAAACGACCTTCCATTCCGATTGTTCTTGCTGATATGGTTGCACCGGGGACAGGTCTGCGAGGTATAGGCCGGATCGAGATAGATCGTCGATATACCCTTCTCTCGTGCCTTGTACTCGATGAACGTCTGGAGTTCAAAGAACGCCCAGGAATGATGGGTGTATCGCTGCTTCTTCGAGGTCTGTGTCCGATCTCTGATCCCGGAGAGATCCTCCAGCCCGATCACATCCACGTTGTTCTGAACGGCAAAAGAAACGATCTCCTTCGAGACGCGGTGGTTCATATCAGTCATCAGCCGTCTCTCCCGGCCAGAAAGATGCTTCAGCATCCTCTTTGCCGACCGGGTGCCCTTAGACTGTAACCGTTTCCGCATGGTAGAATAGATGTTTCGGAGATCCTTTGCTTTCCCGCCACAGAAGAACCGACATTTCCTGTCGGTCGTCGATGCAACGGCAAGGAAGTTCTGGCCGATATCCACACCCATGAAAGTCGAAGACTTCGTGACCTCGCGGGTTTCTGTCTCCCTCTCGCAACAGAGGTGGAAGTAGTATGTGCCGTCGTGATGTTTTACCAGTTTTGACGCTCCAAACTTCCATGTTCCGTCGAGATACTGCTCCATGTGAGGGTATCGGAAGAACCGATACCTTCTCCGGCCTTCGAGAGTTGTAAGGCCGATCTCGTCTCCGTCGAGGGAGAAGTCCCGCCCGAAGGAGAAGGTCATGGAGGTGGGAGCGTACATGATCTGTTGCCACACCGTCTTTTTCGCCCTGACCTGCTCCTGAAGTGTCCGGTAGGTTCCCGTGACCTGCCTGACGACATTGCAGGACATCTGGGACTTGAGGCCGATCTCTTCCCGGAGAGCGGAATAGACGATCTTCTGGAGGGCGGCAGAACCCTTCGGTTTCCCGAGATTGTACACGACCGCAGAGACGTAGTTCATCCCATCAGTGTAGGTCTGCACCGTCTGATCAAGGGGATCAGGGTCAGAGCAGTCCATCTTGAGGATGATCGTCTTTGTGGTGAGCACAGAGGCCTATTTCACTCAACAGTATTTAGCGTTGTGCTTGTGAACCGCAATTCCTCCCCGGCCTGAAGTCCGGGGACTCCTTGCGGAGTTAGTTGAAACCATCTGATAGACTGATCCCGGGATATAGCAAAGATCTATGAGAATCGTTGCTCCTTGAGTTAATGACCTAATCAACACCAGGGAGCACAGATAGAGTCAACGAACCGCTATATCAACACCCTTCAGCTTCAGCAGGTAGACGAGCTTCTGGGCGATGAACCGGTGCTCGAACCGGTCCTTATCCATCCGGAACCCTGCTTCTATCGTTCACAGGCATCACCTTCGCAGCCCGGGAGTTTGCAGAGCCAGCCCCGGACACGCCGCCACTCAAGAAGTCCTTCCGGGGTGATCGCATAGAGTTCGAGGTCCTTCCCCTCAAGCGTCACTTTCTCGGAGCGGAGGTACCCCATCTCAACGAGTTTCTTGAGGTTTGCATAGAGCACGCCGTCGCTCAGGTTCAGCGCGGCCTCGAGCTGCCGTGCAGTGGCCCGTCCTCGCCGAGATCGGAGAGCGCCCAGAGTATCTCCAGGCGCACACGGGAGATGAGGGTGCTGTTCACATCCTGAGATTCTTCCACGATTGCTATCAGATCATCCGGCATAGGCGACTTTCAACTTTGAGTAGATGTTGGAGCGGGAGGTGATACATGGTTCGAGCGGCGATGCCCCCGGCACCACGCTGGAGTTCGGGCTGCCGGTGACACCTGATCCAATCAGTGATATGGTCGGCGGACCCATCATCTGCGCAGTGCGAGACGATGGCCAGAACTGAAATATATCCTGTTATTCGGTGCTCTTCGGGCGCCGCTGCATTCGATCGCCCTCCGGGGCGTCTCGATCTCATAGCGCTCTTCACAGGGCTCACACCGGTGCACAGACAGAAGGACGAACCATGCAACACCTCTCATCTGATCCCCCTGCCCCCTATGAAGGCGATCGGCCCGAGGGAGCACCGACACACCATGGAGATGATGCAGGTATGAAAACAATCTCCCGCAATGCAGAGCAGAAGACGGTACTCGCCGAGACCCTCACAGCCACCCGCTGGACCGAGACCGGGCAGGTCCGCGTGATCGCAGGGGCAGGAGCATGCTGATACCCGTTGACCTCCCTGATCGCCAGCGGATCTGGATCGACCTGGCCGTCTCGTGCGAGGTTCATGCCGACTCTCAACATACCCTCGCAAAATACATCCTGAAATACGCCCACGTCCGGGGGACCTATACCGACGAGCAGGTCTCGAGCATGGTCAGGCGCTCGTTTGCCGGCATGATTCACAATGGCGTGCCGCGCGATGAGGCGCTCCAGGAGATCTCAGAGGCGTACGGGATCTCGCCGGCGTCTGTGAGGGCTCTCATCGGAGACGCCGCCGGGGAACCGACCGCCACATCCTTCTAACCCTCTTTTTTGTGACTGATGTATGTACCCGACACCCCGGCGCGGCCTCATCGGCATGGCAGGTAAGGCCCGCAGGCATGGCAGGTAACCGGCGCGATGCAGACGGAAACCGCCGTACAGAGGCGCGACAATCAGTGAACCGGGAAAAACGCGTATCTCCTCATGAGACCACTATCGCAATCAGAAAGTGGCGGGCACAATGGTGATCTGGACCCTCGAAAGATGCGGCAGATCACGAATGCGCGATCTCGAAGGAAAAAACCGTTCTCTTCAAAATTCGAACTCAAAAAAACTCCACAAAAGATGCTGCGAGGGGGCTTTCAAATAGAATGTTTGAAATCCAACAATGTTTTTATAAAGGATAGGTCAACGGAGATCTATGGCAAAAGGAGTACGGACAGGAACATCGTTCCATAAGTCTGATGCAACCTATCTCAGGAACACCCAGGAGATGATTGCACGGAAGACACATAACGGCGAGATTACACCGCAGGATGCGGGTCTTCTCAGGGAGTATCTCGCCGAGATCACCGCCGAGAGCGGAATAAGCGCCGTACGCCAGTACAAGATCGCCATCCAGATCGTCGGTCTCCGCCGTTTCCTCCCACCGTTTGCCGGGGCGACCGCTGGCGACCTGTATACCGCCGTCAACAAGATCAGGGCCGCCACCGGAGAAGACAGTGCACCCCTCTTCAAGCAGAACACGGTCTCCGATATGGTCCGGTTTCTCCGCCGTTTTTATCTCTGGATGATCGAGAACGGCTATAGCGCCATTCCTGAAGCGAAGGTGAAGAAGATCAAACCGCCGGCCTATCAGCGGATGACCAAGACCGCCGAGGAACTCCTGACCGAGGACGAGATCAGGGCAATGCTTGAGGCGGCCCGCACCCCGAAAGACCGGGCGCTGCTTGCCACCCTCTATGAGTCGGGCTGCCGGATCGGCGAACTCGGCACGCTCACCTGGGGACAGGTGAAGTTCACCAACTGGAATGTCACCCTGAATGTGGACGGCAAGACCCAGAAACCGCGATATGTCCCTCTTGTCATTGCCCGCCCGTATCTTGCCGCATGGAAGGCAGCGTATCCGAAGAAAATTACCCCGGAAGCACACGTCTTCCTGACCGCAACCACCCAGCAGCCCCTGCAATATGCAGGCGTTGTCAAGCAGTTCAGGGTCATCGCACAACGGGCCGGGGTCAAGAAGCATATCAATCCCCATCTCTTCAGACATTCCAGGATCACGCACCTGATCCAGCAGGGGATGCCTGAGTCGGTGATCAAACTGATGATGTGGGGGAGTCTCAACACCGGTATGTTCCAGACCTATGCCCATCTCACCAACCGGGATATCGACACGGCCATGGCCAAGCTCACCGGTGTGACGACCGAGGAGGAAGAGAGGAGCGTGGCTCTGGAGGCCAAACAGTGCCCGCGGTGCCACTCGGTAAACGGCCCGACCTATCACTTCTGTGCGACCTGCGGACTTGCGCTGGACCAGGACGCAGAGATTGAACTGAGGGGGGCACAGGAGGCCACCGACGAGTATTATATCAAAAAGATCCTGACCAATCCTGCCATGCTCGAAAAACTGACCAGAACCTTGCAGAATATTACAGAGGCATCGGGGTCGACGAGGACCTGAACCTCTCCCCTATTTGAGAACGTGACATTTTTTCTGGATAAATTTCTGGCAGTAGACCTTCTCACCCCAACAGGGGAGCGCGGTGCCCCCTGGAGAACGCCGGGGTTCTTCAGAGGAATATTCAAGCCGCTTATTTTGCTTCGATCGTGATAATGGCCATTTTAATGTGACATTATGGACTTTTGTTTATATGCTGCTCCCTCCGACTCTCCCTTGATGACCCAGAAAGAAGACAACTCATCATCCAGAGGATGGAACCATGAATCTGGCGGAGAAGCCTGCCTGTATGACGTGAACAGAAGGATCGGGGACGGCCCCCTACACCTTCTTTCAGGGAGAGGAGTGAGGGCATGAAACCGGTTAAAACGCTGAGGAGGGACGTCTTCGACCAGCTCCCTACGATCAACAAGGCAGTGGCCCTTGTCATGGTAGAAAAAGGGGATTTGAGGCTGATCGATGAGCCAGAATATTTCAAAGGGTATAGACAGGGTGATGGAGCATCCTGATGGGGTGCTGGAGGTTCAGCGATATCATTCGCTCGATGCAAACATCGTCGTCCTCGTATCAGTCTGCCTTTAATGTTTGGGTTCGGTATATCGGGATCCCTATTCGTGGATCGTCTCGGTCTGAAGGTGGGGGCAATTGACCAATGATCCTGTCAATGCCGCATAAGCAAAGACCATCAAAACTTTTCTGACAGGGTGCGTCCTTTTCCTGTGAGCCGATATTTTTGCTTGCTGCTCTGTGGTTTATCGGGGAGCGTCATTTCGATCAGGTTTTCCCGGAGGGACGGCAGCAGATAGGCTTTCCTGAAGTGTTCTTTGTCCTTCAGACCGAGAGCGTCCTGAAGATCCTGCCGCGACATTTCTCCCTCAAGGACACCGAGCATCTTTCTGACTTCCGGGGTGACTTCCGGGGTGACTTCCGGGGTGACTTCCGGGGTGACTTCCGGGGTGACTTCCGGGGCATAGAAGGTTAATGTGACACCACGATCGTCTTCCGACCACTTCGGCGGAGGTAAACCGCGTTCGTCACAGGCCTTCCTGATCATCACACTGCCACGGCCTATCATCTCCATTAATCCTCGCAGATAAAGCACATGGGCAATGTCCGGATTGCGCAGCACCGAGATATGCCCGGACATGAGGTTATCGGGCGTCACACCTTCAGGAAACCTGCCGGCGTTCCTGATCTCCAGACGGTCCGGATAGATGTGAATGCTAATCCCCCCGGAAAAATCGCTGTAATCCCGGTGGACAAACGCATTTACCAACCCTTCCCTGATCGCGGCTATAGGGTAGAGAGGCTCGTCCTGCCGGTTCAGGCTCTCCCTGTCAAAACGTGAGATTGTGGGTGTATTTCGTTGAATAAAACGGTAAACTTCCTCTAAAACCGGTACCAGTGGGCCTTCATAGGATTTCAGATCCCGGTACGTGTCATCTGCCCTGTTTGTCGTAAAACAGGCAGCACGGACCCGTACCTGCGGATAACGCATGGCTGGATTGGCTCCAAAAAGGACATCGCCGCCATTGGTCAGGCGCCCATAGCGACACACTCCGAGGTCTTCAAGAACCCTGATCGGATTTTTGCTCTCTCTAAACTGGAGCCTGGCCCTTTCGGTCACTGCATTCACGGTGGAGCGGACTTCATCTTCATCCATATCCTCCTTCATGTCTGCAGAAGAAAAACGGCGCTCCCATCGTTCGGGTTCCACCTGTTTCCGGAGCACCATATCGCGGATCGTATCGATATCGGCTTTTTTTGTGGTCTGACCGTCACGGATATAGATCACATGCTCAAAGGCGTACGGTAGATCTTTGCCGGCCGGCACCTCGACGATCAGCACCCTCTTTTCTCCGACCGGATGGACCTGAACAGATACCAGTGCCCCAGGAGAAACACCGTGGAGCAGTCCTTGTTCGAGATTCTTCGCTACAGTATCGGCGTCGTCGATGCCGATGATATCCCCCCTGCCATTCACACCACAGACGAGAGAGCCACCGGACGTATTGAGAAAACCGCAGACCACAGAACCGACGACCTCAAGATCCTGGCACTCCGGCAGAAATTCAATGCTCTGGTCATCTCCAGGCAGCAGAGCCTCATCTATATTCTCCGGTTTCATAGCCGCCCTCCCCTGTCCTGGATGATTCGAGAAACACGGGCACTATCTCGTAAGTTCTCGTGCACAAACGCCTCGACTTCCTGATAGCGAGAGAACTGTGCCATAGCGAAAAGAGCAGCGTCATCATCAGAACCGAACTTCTGGACCCAGTTCCCCTGTCGGTCCTGCAGGGGTTTCTGAGAGAGAATGGCCTCTTCGTACATGTCAATGACACGGAGATCATCCAGGATCTGGTTTTTCTCCAGTGAAAGTTTTTCTCGGCCGCTCTCTCCTTTATAACCCAGATGGTTCAGCAGCGATCTGGCGAAAATTACATGATCATGGGCCAGAAGCCAGCGCGGTTTATTGAGTTCGATGGCTTTTCTCAGTTCAAGGTGGGTGATGGAAAGTCCGTCTGCATCTTTTCCACTACCGTAATGAGGGGTGATCAATCCGAGAAAGAGGTCGCAGTTTGTTACCCCCGCTATACAATTCTCAAACGCTGAGTGTTGTGAAAAGACCGGCATGGTTCCCTTGTGCGACATCCAGACTTCATACCCGAATTCAGTTAAAAGCGTGTAGATCCGGTCCAGAAGCTCTTCGATGCCATAGACTGTAGATGAAACCATGATCGTGAGTTTTTTGTTGCTCTTCATCTTTCCTCAGTTGAGTCCTGCTCTGATCGATCCAGTTCGGAGAAAGAAAATTAAAGCCTTTCTGAAATTTCCCTGATCATTCGGCCACGTCACGAACATATCCGATGTCTAACCCCCCGGGCAGACTTTTTTCTGGTTATAATGATGATGCCTTGCCTGGTTTTCAAGCGAGACAGTTCTTTGAGCAGATTTTCTCCTCTGTTGTGATTGCCAGGAAATACTTACTGAACACCCAATCGATGACTTCTTTATTCGATTTGATGGATATAATCTCGCTCAGCCTCTCTTTAGACTTGTCGGTTCGACTGAAACAGTTCTATGACCTCACCGTATGATTCGGCAGTGGTGGCACCTATCATGATCCGAGCCAGGCCCTGACATCTTCTCGCTTCTGCCGCTCAAGCCGATCCCGTTCCTTTCCCACCCCTTCAAACCTGATCCCGATCCTGGTCCTCCCCGACGCCGACCTCTCCTCGGTGAGAATATGGTTGACCGGGAAGAACTCTCTCACTTCTGTACCGATATTATGTCCCGAGCAGATGATCTGGACGTTGTTGCGCTCAAGGATCGACCCGATCTTCTCCCAGAGATAATGTGCCCCCGTCGAACCGAAGGGATTGTCGACAATAAGCACCTTTGCGGTCTTCATATCATACCGGTCGACGACGACCTCCCGGATCGCGGACATGATGACCACGAGGAAGATGATATACATCGTATTCTCCTGACCTTCGGAGGCCTTGATCTGGTCCCACTCCTGTAAGGGGTGAGAGGCTATGTCGATCTTGCGTATCTTGACGGTGAGCTGCCCCATGTCCAGCACCCTGCCCACCAGCTGGTCGGGCATGAGCGCTTTTTCCAGTTGTTCCCGCCCGCCCCTATATACCCTCCCGTTCACCCCTTCACCATGAGACATCCCTCCCTTATGAGCGACCAGACGCTCTTTCGCGACCCGGCGATCTTCGAGACCACCCACCTCCCCGAGGTCTTCAACTACCGCGACGCCCAGATGAACGACCTCGCCTTCGCCCTGCGGCCGGCCGTCCAGGGCTTTTCGCCGTTGAACACCGTGCTCCGGGGGCCGCCGGGCACGGGCAAGACCACCGCCGTGCGCCGGATCTTTGCCGAGGTGCGGGAGGTGACGCAGCGGGTCGTGCCGGTGCTCGTCTCCTGCCAGACCGAACGGGCGCCCAACACGATCTACAGCCAGATCTTTTTCGCCGTCTTCGGCCATATGCCGCCCAGGTCAGGGGTTGCGAACGAGCGGATCCTGGAGAAGGTCGCCCTGCGCCTGATCGAGCGCAAGGCGGCGCTCGTGGTCTGCCTGGACGACGCCCACTACCTGATCCCGGACGGGACGCTGAACCGTGTGCTCTCGGCGATCCTCAGGATGTACGAGGCGTGGCCGGGCACCCACACCGGGGTGTTTCTGACGATATCCGACCTGGCGACCGATTTCTCCCGCACGCTCAACCCGGCGACGCTCTCGGTGCTCCACGCCGCGAACGTCTATTTCATGCCCTATGGAGCGGCGGAGATCCGGGAGATCCTCCTCGACCGGATCAGGATGGGGCTGTACCCGGGGGTGGTGCCGCCGGCGGCGCTGGAGTATCTGGTGGAGCGGACATATGCCTGCGGCGATCTCCGGATGGGTCTGGACCTGGTGAGGCGGGCGGCCACGACGGCCGAGCGGGAGGCGCGGACCGAGGTGACGGTGGGGGACCTGGCGGCGGCGTTCGAGGTCTCCCGGCACCTGGAGGTGGCGACGGTGGTGCGCACGCTCTCTTCGAGTGAGCGGGCGGTGCTCGATGCGGTGCTGGCGGCCTGGGTGGAGGGCGATGGGCCGGCGACGGCGGGGGCGGTGTATAAGCGTCTCGGCGAGAGGGAGCGGATCAGTTATTCGACGTTCCATGAGCGGCTGGGGAAGCTGGAGTTTCTCAGGCTGCTGGACCTGAAGGTGCGGCATGAGAAGGGGCGGACGCGGGAGATTTTTGTGCGGGAGGGAGTGGAGGAGGTGCTCCAGGTCCCGGCAGGTTCATCGGGGGCGTCGTTGAAATGTGCTGCAGGAGTGTGCGACGATGAAAAATGTCGATATGAAGGTGGAGGGGGATAGGCTGGTGATCACGGTCGATCTCGCGCAGGAGTTCGGGGTGTCGAAGACCGGGAAGTCGATCACGATCGCCTCGACTGAGGGGAATGTGTCGGTGCCGGGGCATGAGGAGATCACGATCGGGGTGAATGTGTACCGGAAGAAGTGAAGGTGCCTTTTTTTACGGGGCGGGGGAGCCATTATTTCTCTCCCTCTGCGGCAATCACCGCCCGGCCCTTCGCCGTCAGCCGGTACTTCTGGGTCGGGCTGGTGGGCGCATCCGGCCGGGTCATCCCGGCGAATCCCGCCCGTATTGCCGGCTGCAGATAATCATACAGGAACGTGGGCCGATGGCTCAGGCCAGGACAGTGCATGGCCTCCTGCCGCCCCAGTGGCCCCGACGTGAGGCAGAGGAGGAACCGCCTGACCTGTTCGGTTACTTGTTCGGTTACTTGTTCGGTGGCTCCCCTGGCGGCGTCGATGGTGAGGGGCTCTGCCAGATACACGGTGAAAAAACTATGAAAAATGCCGGTTCAGTGCCGGGCCAGGAGGTCAGGCGCTTTCCTGTGCCTCTGCATCGAGCAGTTCGAGGGCGGTCCGTTCGGTTGGGGTGAGGCCTCTATTATGGGGCAGGGGAGCCCTCACTCGATCACCTCCGGGTGACCGCCCCTGGCCAGACTGATGCGCCGGATCCTGCCCTCTTCGCGCATTCTGGCGATCTGCTTTTCAACCGCTCTCCGGGAGATACCCAGCCTTTCTGCCACTTCTCTGGCCGGCAGTCCGGGCTCGGCCTTGAGCAGATCAATAATTTTCTCCGAACTTTTCTCCGAACCTTCCCCCTCCCTCCGGTGCACCGTGGCGGTGAAGAGGCGGGCAGAGCTCATTTCGTACTCGTTTGATGGAGCGAGAGGCTCTTCTCCTCTATGTCCTCATTTCCTGATCTCAGATGTGCAGAACAATACCGAAAACGGCATTAATCGTGAAGAGATAACAGACCATGTCCTGATCCCCGATTTCATGGAGACTGCACATGAAACACCTCTCGGCATATGAACTGGAATATCTCGAACACCCGGAGCGTTTCACCTATGACCATTTCAGGGAGCAGACGCTCGACCCCCATCCCCTCCCGGTCGCCCTCAGTCTGGCCGATGAGGAGCTCCTCAACCATTACGATAACGAATACCACCACCGCAATTTTCATCGCACCCTCTTCTTTCCCAGGCTCGACACCGCCGGGCCCGACTACCAGCTCCTGGAGGATTATGTCGCAGAGACTGCTGCTGCCGTGCTCTCAGAGCGGGTCATCGAGGGATCTGACGCAGACTACGCCTGGGGAGAATTCTCCGGGTTCAGAAAACACCTGGTCACCGCCCTCCACACCTACCCCGAGATCCAGAAGGTCCAGATCCTCAAGAAGATCGCCGTGAAGATCGCGTTG